>CAZMBE010000033.1:0-31140 GCA_964564625.1 uncultured Syntrophaceae bacterium
TGCACCCAATAGCCTTCCCGCTGTTGTTGAGAGAAGCCGGAAGCGGGCTTCGCTCTCGCGCAGGGCCTCCTCGGACTGTTTCAGATCGGTGATGTCGTGCCATACCGTTACTGAACCCACGATGTGGTTTCCTGCCCATATCGGCGCTGAAGATGTCTCGACCACAGTGTCAGTACCATCAGCCCGCGTTACCATAAACAATGCGCCAGTGACTTTTTCACCATGGAGTGCCCGTAGAGTGGGTTGTTCCTCCAATATTAACGGCTGTCCATCCAGGAATCTTGCTGAAACACGCCCGACGACGTCCTTGACATTAAGACCGACAGGGTCAAAGCCGTAAATCGCGAGAAAGGGCGGATTTACGCGCCGCACGTTCATCGCCGTATCATACAAGAGCACGGTATCATTTTGCGCCATGAAGATTGCGTCAATCTCCGCCGCATCCCTCTGGTCCTCTTCGAGTTGCTGCTGAATGGACAGCAGTTCCAAGTTCTGCACCTTCAGCTCTGCTGTAACTTTCTCTAACTCGGCGGTCCGCTTTCTGACTTCAAAGTCCAGCAAATCTTCTCTTTTCTTCTGTTCGGTAAGGTCAGTGATAACTACACTGACCGACATCTGTTCTTCTATTGTGAGAGGATTTGTGGAGACAGCGACGGGAAGATAATCACCACACGCAGTACTGAGGAGGAACTCACCCTTTTGTTTCCCAGCCAAGCTATCCCCCAGGAGTCTGAGAAAGCTCTCCTTCGCGCTTTCGTGGACGAAGTAATGAAAGAAAGAACCCATTACCTTTTCGAGTGCAAGACCAAGCATATCCGCAAAGCGCTGGTTCGCATAGGTGATTGCCCCATCGGGCAGCAGAGTGACGGCGCCTTCGCTTACATTCTCCACGATCATGCGGTAAGGATAATCAGCGCCCTTCAGCGTGAAGATCTGTATGCCCGTCGCAGTTTCGATGGCGAGGGCGTCCACCTCGCCACTACGGATCGCTCGGAGGGTCTCTTCCGCTTCCGCCAGACGTAGCTCCAGGTCTTCCACTCTTTCCAGGAGCTCTTTCTCACGTGTTTTTTGAGATTTGCGCGGAACCTTTTTCATGATTTTTTCGGCTTCAAATCAATCCCTACAAGGAACTTTTCCATGTCCGCCATATCGCCGATGAGTCTGCGAAGCGGCAGAGGGAGCTTCTTGATCAATGTAGGAACTGCGATGATCTGCTCACCCTGGGCAAGCTTAGGCTGTTGATAAATATCGATAATCTCGAGTTCGTAACGGCCTTTGAGATAGTTTTCGCAAACCTCCTTCACATTCGTGATCGCCTTCGTTGATTTGGGGGTTATCCCAGAGACATAAAGGCGCAAACTGTATTTTTCCTCTTTGGACATTTTCAGAGCTTTTTCAAATTCCCGGGTGCTTGTCTTGATCTTCTCCTTGATCATCAGCATTGCTCCATGCATTTATTTGGCAGCTTTTACAGCAGGCTTAATGTCGAGCCCGACTAATACACGTTCCGTGTTGGCCAGATCTCCAATAAGCTTTTTCACTGGCGGAGGGAGTTGCCTCACCAGGGTCGGGACAGCGAGGATCTGGTCTCCTTTCGCGAGCGTAGGATTCTTCAGGAGGTCTACGACCTCGATGCGATACTTGCCGGCAAGGTACTCATCGCAGATCTGTTTGAGATTCGCGAAAGCTTTGATGGACTTCGGCGTCTGCCCCGCCACATACAACCTCAGTATCCAGACCTCTTCGGAAGAGTTTTTTTTAACTGATATAGCTTTTCTCCTTGGTGTATCCATCATCTCAGTCTCCTTTTGGTCTCTTTTTTGGCGTGGCTCTCTTGACCGTTGAATCATCCGCCTTGCGGAGGCGCACCATCTCTGCCCGATCAGCGCTCGAATCATCGCTCTTTTTCATCCCTTGCGCAGCCATAATCTGAAGTTCCTCGGACTCCACATCATACTCGGCGCGCAGGGCCTCGATCTTGGCCCTCAGAACCTTTTGTTTGCGCTCCTGCTCGCGCATTCTCCGTTCCACCCCAGTCTGGTAGTCCCTTGCCTCTGCCTTTTCCTTTGCCTCCTGCGCTGCTCGTGCGCTCCCTGTCAGGACTCCCCCCGAACCAAGATAGACGTCTACAAGTTCGATACCGCGGTCGTTGAGCAGGACTTCACGGATCTGGTTGGAGTGCGCCATACCCCGGGATTTCAGGATATACAGGCCGCGGTTGCGCTCCCCGTTGATTTCGATATCACGCAGAAGAACCCAGGTGTCGATGAGGGATGAGATCTCATCATTCGTCCGCTCCAGGCTGTTTCCAAAATGGACCAGATCCGTGAGAAACGTGGTGACATGGGTCGCCTTCAGGTAATCGAAAAGGCGCGTGAGTACCGATTTAACCTCGATGGAGGTGCCCACGGCAGTCAGGTTGCTTACCGGGTCCACGATTACTATCTGGGGCTTGAACTCAGTGACCAGGTTATGGATCGTGACAAGGTGCATCTCCAGTCCATAAAGGGAAGGACGGCTCGCGTAAAACTTGAGCATCCCCTTTTTCACCCAGGGCGCGAGTTCTGTGCCGATGGACTTCATGTTGCGGATGATCTGGTTGGCTGATTCCTCGAAGGCGAGGTAGAGGCACCGTTCCCCCCGCCTGCATGCGGCCTCGGTAAACTTGGCCGCGAAGCTGGTCTTACCCGTGCCTGTCGTGCCGGATATGAGGATGGTGCTGCCACGGTAGAAACCTTTCCCGGCAAGCATGTTGTCCAGCCGCGGGATGCCTGAGGGGATGCGCTCGTTGGAAACTGTGTGGTCGAGGCCCAGAGATGTAACCGGCAGGATAGAGATGCCGGTCTTCTCGATGAGGAAAGGATACTCGTCGGCGCCGTGCGCAGAGCCCCGGTACTTGATGATGCGTAAACGTCGGGTGGAGATCTGCTCCCTGACCCGGAAGTCGAGGAGGATCACGCAATCGGCCACGTATTCCTCAAGGCCGTAACGGGTCATGCTGTTTTCCCCGCTCTCCCCCGTCACGACGGCCGTGATTCCCCGGTCTTTCAGCCAGTGGAAGAGCCTGCGAAGCTCCGCCCGCAGAATCCCGACATTAGTCAGTCCTGAAAAGAGGGATTCGATGGTATCGAGAACGATCCGCTTCGCCTTGATCGAATCGATGGCATGAGCCAGGCGGATAAAGAGACCTTCAAGGTCATATTCGCCCGTCTCCTCGATCTCGCTTCTCTCAATATAGATATGGTCCATAGCGATTAGCTTGCGGGCGATCATGTCGTTCAGGTCATAACCCAGGGAGGAAAAGTTCTGGGCCAGGTCTTTGGGGGATTCCTCGAAGGAGACGAAGACACCCGGCTCCCTGTACTGGATGGCGCCCCTGAGAAGAAACTCCATAGCAAACACGGTCTTCCCGCAGCCGGCGCTCCCGCAGATCAGGGTGGGGCGACCCTTCGGCAGTCCGCCGTTGCTGATCTCGTCAAAACCCCTGATGCCGGTCGGGCACTTCTCCAGAACAATCGCACGGTCAAGCTCTGCCATCATGAACCTCCTCCATGGCTGAGATGAGTTTATAAAGTGGCTATAATAGGACACCTAAGGATGGAAAAGCGCAGGATAGGAGAGTATCCTGTCTAAAATAATAACGGTCATTTCTATCCTAAATGTAATGGAAGCGCAAGAGGAAAGTTTTAATAAGAGTTTTCGTCATCATAAATCAGGTTATTCCCGATTGTAGATTCACTCGCATACCTTTAGTTGTTCTATACTACTTATTCAAAGCTATAATAAAATGTGGCACGGGAGTGTGCCAGCCGCTCATGAATTTGTATTCGGGAGGAAACTTTATGAAATGTCTACGCTGCTGTTATGAGATTTTCCATAGATGGCATGCTGTCGCTATAGGTTTACATCACACTGAGCCGCGTAAAAAATCATGCACGAGCGTGTTAAATACGTCCGGCTGTTCAAAGAACGGAATGTGCCCGCAGTCAGGAAAGATGTGCAGGGTAGCCCTCGGGATTTTCTCTTTTCCGTAGTACGCGTGCGTGAGAGGGAAAACGCGATCGTGTTCACCCCATACAATGAGAGTGGGCTTGGTTATGTTCGGAAGATTCTCTAATACTTCCGAGAGGACTTCTTGCCTCGCTCCATGGAAATCAATGATTGACCGTATCACCCGCAACATGAACGCCTGCTGTCCGGGACGGGAAAAATGTTCGTAGAAAATATCAACAAATTGTTTGGTAATGACGGCAGGATTCCGAACGGCCAGCTGGAAAAATATCTTCACACTCATCCTGGTCGGAAATGACATAAGCTCCCCGAGGGCGGGGAAGGACATCAACCTAAGCGTCCATATGACATCCCTTCCGAAACCCGCATTGTCAATCAGCACCAGTTTCTCCACCTTGTGAGGAAACCGGATTGTGTACTGCAGGGCTACACCGCCGCCAAGAGACTGGCCAATGAGAACTGCTCGATCAATGTTCAGGGCGTCGAGAAAATCATGCATAAATTGAACATAATGAACGGGGGTAAAGGATGCGGCAGGAATGTCCGAACGGCCGAAGCCTGCCAGGTCCGGAACGTATATTGTATAACTTTCGGACAGGGCGTGGATGTTGTGCATCCAGATGTCTGCCGACGCACCAAGGCCGTGGATGAGGACAACATTTGTTTCCCCTTCTCCGAAAGTCCAGTAACGCGTATTGATCGATCCAGCCTTTATGTATTTGTCCTGGGGAAGTTCTATGTGCATTTTTGTCATGTCCAAAGCACGTCTCCTGAATAATCAAGGGTGATGATGTAATGATCAATCCACCAGCATGAGACAGTAGATGTTGCGCGTTTCCGTTTCTTCCCTCAATGTCTGAATAAAGAATCCGTTATTCCTGGCCGTCTGGAATACATCGATACCGCAAGCTTCCATGGACGGTCTCGCCATCCATCCATGGCTACATGGCGTCCCCTTGACAGTGCCGCATTCCCGGCAGAGATCACAGGGTCCAACCAGGAATACAAAGGCTTTATAGAATCCATCCTTGAACATCTCCCCTTCCAGGTCGATCAACATCCTGCGATATTTTTTCAGCATCTTCTCCCTCGCCGGAGAGGCAGGAGCTTCCACATGGAAGAGGAGGGCTCGTTCATAGGAATCAAGGATTTTTCTTGTCTCCTCCGCGGTCGGGCTATGGGGTGGGCAGCAGTAACTATACCCGTATCCTCCACATCCAAAATGGCATTTCAACCGTACCCAGGGCGCGGTGACCACACTTCCCGTATGGATTTGTTTCACATTGGTGGCGCCGCCTTTTAACGCGGCGTCACAGTATTTTTTTAAATTGTGTCCCGTCATAGTTACACCGTAGATTTTTGCCCAATGACTGCTCTTTGATTGTTACCATCACTTCATCCTGCTGAACAGGATGCTTCCTATAATAATCATCAATAGCGCGAAGAATACAATGATCCCGATATCCGCGTAAAGGGGAAAGTTATTGAGCCCGAGGAGGGCGTACCGGACTCCGTCAACGGTATAGGTCAGGGGATTCAGCTTTACAGCCCCCTGTAGCCATATGGGGAGCCGTTCGTCGACCGGAAAGAGGGCGCCGGAAAGGAAGAAGAGGGGAAATACCACAAATGTTGCGACAAGCTGAAAACCTTCCAGGCTCTCAAATAAGGAACCGATGGCAAGCCCCAGGGAAACCATGGCGATTGAAGTGATGAGCAGAATGGACAGGGCGAGGGGGATTCCCCACAGATTAACGGCAGGAAACAAAAAAGAGAAGGTAAAGAGTATCAGTACCTGGATGGTGATGTCAGTGCAGCCACCGAGTACCTTTCCAAAGAAAATACTCACGCGCGACACCGGCGCGACAAGTACAGCTTTCAGCACGTCTATCTTCCGGTCCCAGATAATGTAGAGTCCGAAAAAAACCGATCCGAAGAGCACCGACATTGAGAGGATCCCCGGGTATATGTAATCCCGGTAGTTGACTCCGCCAACGCTGAAACTGGCTCCCACACCGCTCCCGAAAAGGAAAAGCCACAGCAGTGGCTGGACAACACTGGCGACCACCCGGCTCTTTTCCCGTTGAAAAATCTTGAACTCACGCCACCAAACAGCGTATATGCCCCGCAGTTCTCTTTTGAAATATTCCTCATGCATGAGATCAATTCCCTCTCTGGCGATATCGAGCCGCGGATTCAACCCAGCCTCCGGTATCCTCTGTGTACTCTTCCCGTATATCCCGTCCGGTCAGCTTAATGAATACATCGTTGAGCGTGGGCGCCCTTGTCTCCACTGACTCCACGTTCTGTATTCTCGAGAGAAGGTCGGGCAGGTGGAGATGGGCCTCTTTCATGGTAACCTCCACCATACCGCCGTTCACTGTCACTCCCGAGACATAAGGCAGGCCGCGAAGAGCGTCAAGAGGAGGATCCTGCACACGCATGACAACCATATACCCCCCCAGTAAATCCTTCAGTTCCTCAGGAGTGCCGAGGGCGATGATACGTCCGTAATCGATGATTCCCACACGGTCGCAGACCTGCTCCGCCTCCTCCATGTAATGGGTGGTGAGCACGACGGTGATGCCCTCGTTTACCGCCATCTTCTTTATATAATCCCATATGCGTGCCCGTGTCTGCGGGTCGAGCCCCAGCGTAGGCTCGTCGAGGAAAAGCACCGCCGGCCGATGCAAAAGACCGCGAACCAACTCAAGCCGCCGCCGCATTCCGCCTGAGTACGTACGTGTGATGTCATGAGCGCGATCCTGCAGATCGACGAGCTCCAGCATCTCCTTTATCCTCTCCTTCCGGACATCTTTGGGAACGCCATACAGACGGGCGTGGAGCTCAAGGTTTTCGATGCCGGTAAGAATAGTGTCCAGGGTAAGATCCTGGAAGACAATGCCTACATTGCGCCGAACCTCCGCAGGCTTCTTCTCTATGTCATAACCGGCGATTGAGGCGCTGCCCGAAGTCGGGCGAACAATAGTACAGAGCATCCCGATGGTCGTGGTTTTGCCCGCGCCGTTGGGACCGAGGAGGCCGAATATCTCGCCTTTCTCTATGGAGAGGTCAATACCCCGAACAGCCTGTATCCTGCCGTATGATTTCGCGAGAGCCCTGGTCTCTATAATGGCCATTTCGTATGAAACTCCTTTGTTCGTTGATTGAGTATAGAAACAAGGATATGCTACGTCAAGAAGAAAGGATTTTTTACTATGGTAAATTGCAGAAACGTTGTATATTTTTACCAGCCTGATGTGAGGAAACAGGAGGTTAATGATGGCGCCATATGATCGGATTTCGCTTTTGCAGAAAAATCTGTCAGAACAGAAACTGTCGGCTGCGCTGATCTTCTACTCACGGGATGTTTTCTATTACACGGGGACTGCACAGCCATCATACCTCATGGTTCTCCCTGATGATTTCCGTCTGTTCATACGGAGCGGCTATGATTTCGCCTGCAATGACGTATTCATCGATAAAGAAAAAATCGAAGAGGAACGCCGCCTGGACACCATTTTCAAAAAGGTTTTTCATGACCTAAAACAAGAAGCTTCCCGCATGGGAACTGAACTTGACGTAATGACGGTGGAGCACTACCGTCAGTTTAAAAAAATACTCCCCGATTGTGAATTTGTGAACATTACACCCGTCATTCTGGAGCAGAGAAAAACAAAAGACCCGTCAGAAATTGAAAAAATCAGAAAAGCCTGTGTTTCCATTCACCGGGGGCACGAAGCTGTCCTTGCCGCCTTGCACGAGGGAATCACAGAGCTGGAACTTGCCGCTGCTGTTGAGAACGCCCATCGCCTGGCAGGTCATGAAGGCATCTTCTTTATCCGGCAGCCGGATTTTTTCATGAGCCGGGGTCCCATTTCCTCGGGGGAAAATCTTTTCAGGATCAGCGGCGTTGTCTATACAATCACCGGTGTGGGACTCAGCCCGGCTGTACCTGCAGGGCCTTCACGAAAAAGGATAGTGAAAGGAGACCTTGTTATGGTTGACATACCTGTAATGGTTGAGGGGTATCACGCTGACCAGACGAGAACCTACTCTCTTGGCAAGACCGGTGAAGCCGCCATGTCCATGTATGCTGATTTGAAGTCCATCGCCGACCATCTCATCCATCATATAAGACCGGGAATGAAGTGCAGCGATATTTACCGAATGGCCGTCAATAGAGCGCAGGAGCTTGGCCGGGAAGGACAGTTCCAGAATTTCGGCCGGGGCAAGAGGTCACGTCTCATTGGCCACGGGATCGGCCTGGAACTGAACGAACCTCCCATTCCGTCGGAATACGATCATTCCACGGTGGATAATGGCTATGTAATTGCCCTGGATATGCACATGATGGATGAGTCTGCCGGGGTCGTGAAGCTGGAGGACATGGTTCTTATTACACAGGGAGGCAACGAAATTTTAACGAGAACTCCCCGCGATCTGTTTGAATTATAACAACAAAGGAGGTGCGCAATGAAGGTTGTAGGGATAAACGGGAGCGCCCGCAAGGATGGCAATACGGCAATTCTTATCAATGTGGTGTTTGATGAATTAAAAAAAAAGGCATTCAGACCATGACATCGCTCGGGCAGAACATGGCATGGGTACTTAAAAAACTCCATGGATGAGATTCTCGCGGTTATTGAACTACAATGCAACATGATGGAATTATGTTCATTTCCAGCGTCTACTTCTTGGATTAAATGTTTCCTTGTGTTCTTACGCAATAAAAAATTACTATTCCTCATTACCTGTAGAGCAGGGAAATCGTATGGAAAATAAAGATATGTGCGGGATATGCAATAATGCAAAGGTTTTTGCAAAATGCCCAGGTTGCGAAATGCTGATATGTGAACATTGCTCCCGTTTTGAACTGATAGGCTCCGGGTGTGGATGCGTCTGGCCCGTGTATTATTGCTCTGCCTGCGCGTACAACCCTATGATAAATCCGAACGCCATGTTTAGAAATCCGGCGGAATCGAAATGAAAGGCAGATTTCTCAACCGTCTCATGGGAGGGGATATGGAGTATTTTATAAAATTGCTCATAAGTGTTATTATAATCATTGTGTGTACACAGATCGGACGAAAGTTCCCCACCCTTAGCGGGCTGATCGCCACAATGCCCCTGGTAAGCGTTATCATTCTCGTCTGGATATATTCAGACAATCCCGGTAATTTCAAACTGATGGAAGATTTTACAAAAGCTGCCCTCTGGGGGATTCTGCCCAGCATCCTGTTTTTCCTGGCTGCCTATTTCTGTTTCATAAAACACTATCCTATCAGTATTGTTCTTGGCGTGAGTTTCGGCACATGGTTAATGGGAGCGTTCGTACATCAGTGGTTTCTGCGATGAGGCAAAAAATGAAAGATGCTCACTTCTGAGAAAATTGATATGCTACAGAAAATAACTGGAGGAGGAACCATACATGATACCTATTCAACCGGATACCTATAAAAGCATTGTTTTTTTTACCGGAGCAGGCATGTCTGCTGAAAGCGGCGTCCCCACCTATCGCGGCAGAGGGGGGGTATGGAGCCAGTACAACTGGGAAGAATACGCGTGTCAGGAGGCATTTGACGGTGACCCGGAGAAAGTCCTTAAATTCCATCAACTGAGAAGGCAAGCGGTATTGACATGCACACCCCATGCGGGACACTATAGCATTGCAGAATTGGAAAAAAAGCACCCCCAGGTAATCGTAGTCACGCAAAATATTGACGGGATGCATCAGCGCGCAGGCAGCAAGAAAGTCATTGAATTACATGGAAGCCTGTGGCGCGTACGGTGTCCTGCCCATGGAATTTTCGAGGATAGCGGCGAAACATATAAAAGATGCCAGTGTGAACAATGCGGCTCCTGGCTCCGGCCGGACATTACATGGTTCGGAGACATGCTCGATCAGGACGTCATCACAGACGCCACCATCGTGATCAGGCAGTGCGACCTGTTCATCAGCATCGGCACATCTGGAGTGGTCTGGCCCGCCGCGGGTTTCCCGAAAGTCGCCAGGGAAAGCGGCGCCCGCTGCATCGAAATCAACCCCGAACCAAATGAGATGTCATCTATATATAACGAAACTGTCCGGGAAGCAGCGGGAGTTGCTCTGCCGCGCCTTTTCGCATAACATGCATTAAGCCCCATGGCGCTTTTCACGCATAGGGGCTTAATCCATAAGGATGGCAAAAGGCCTGAATTGCCCTAAGAGAATTTTTCCGCCTCTTTCCGGTATGCATCCATTCCATTTCCCATACAACACCTGAACCAGCGGCGCGGACTGTATCGTGTCTGCCGGATTTTATTGTAGGGGTATTACTTCTTTTCATGTTACATTGAATTAGCAAGTTTCATCATAAGTTTTTCCCTGACTTACTACTGCTTCATCAGTGCCAGCTTCTTGAGTTGCTTCTCCTGTTTCGGTGTCACAAAGATGCTATAGGAATGCCTCACGAAACTAATTTTTATCTGAAGGTTTCCGTAATTTTTCGTTTTTATCAGGCAATCGGACGTAACAGCAGTTGACTTCAGAGGGATCTCGTGGTCTCCGAGTTTCAAGGCTTTTAGGGAGATTCCAGAGCAGCTCAACCGTACCCCGTCATTCTCAACCTTTTCCGAGTAGTTTCCTCCCTTCTCGATCATGAGATCCACTACATTGAAGGGGAGGTCAGTTTCCTTATACTCCTCACCGTGCGAAACCGCGCAGAAACAAAAAATTGTCAGCAAAACGATTACCAAAGCGAACGCCCGATTCTTCATCTTCATGATGTTCCTCCTTTTTCTCGGTCTATGCCCAACAAAAAAATAAGCGGCACCACTGATAGGGTGCATCCGCTTGATGTTTAGGTTACCTGTTGTTATTTCAATTTTCCATTTCTGATTGTCATACTTATCAATTTGTATCCACTTTCTGTTCTCAGAAATTCAAAATGGTCTTGGCTAAAATCACTCCCGGTTTTATGATTAATAATGACACTCATAACTGGATATTTCCACTCTTTTGCTTCACCACAGTTGTTAAAGAAAGTGCCGAATTCAGATGATTCATAAATAAATGGATTAAGTCCGTCCATCGAAATGAAATAATCTGTTTTTTCCTTGTTTAACTCAGCCAATCTGCTCTTGATGAGTGCATAATTTCTCTCTATAAGCACCCTGCTAACTTCAGGTTTCCAACCGTTCGGTTCTTCCCAGATATAAATTTCTTTGTACGAATTTTCTATTAGCTTTTCCTTTGAGAACGAATGAAGTATCGCAAAATTAAGCCATGCTTGAAATTCCTTTTTGTAGTCAATGAATGAATAATATCTATCATCAGTACCAGGGAAGCTTTGTCGATTAGTGTCCTGGACAGGCTCATTTTCGATTTTTATTGAGAAGAAGTTTAAACTCGAGGTATATGTAAAGTTATCTATGATTATTTGGTTATTGGTATCGATGAGATATTCTTTCCCTCCCACCCAGCTGAAATGGTTACACCCAGAGTCTTTGTTTCCATCCGAATATTTTTTCTCAGCACCTTTCAATGCTGCCACGAATCCATTTCTCACATTGGTTAAATCATTATATTCTGCGGGTATGACAATTTCACCTTTGCCATTGTACATGCCGACTTTATCCGTTTTCCTGTCTCGAAATCGTATAAACCCTTCACTTTCACAATCCGGACCATTATCGATGATATAGATATTGTCCCTTCCTACTATTTTTCCGGATTTTGTGAGATAGAACATCGTTTGCTTACTACTCGTTTGTTCCATAACAGCAATTATTTTTTCGAATTTTCTTGCGGTAGTAAAGCCCGTATATCGGGGTTCAATTCTTACATGGCCATTTTGATCCTTAAATCCTATTAGCGTTGAATCGTCATTCCAAAATACTGCCCAGGAACTGTGTTCCTGGGCATATATCGAACACCCAACGAGTAGTAAAATGCATGCTAAAATGATCTTTTTCATGGTTCTATAGACAGTGAACGAATAAACCAGCCGGAGCCTTGCATAGCATGGAGAGCGGCTGGATTCAATGGTTTTCCTCACTGTTGTCCTGTTATTATCTTATCAAACACTATGAACCATTTAGGTTTCTTCTTTCCCTCAGGCTTCTGAGTATCAACCAATTTTCGAATTTCGTAAATCAAATGAATGAAAATTTCATCATAATCACTTACATCAGGGCGCTCACTATCCATATATGCCGCAGTTTTTTTGCCGATCATTTCTTTACGGGGTCAATTCCTTCACGACCCCCGGTGAAACGGCAAGCCTATACAAGACTGTCGATCAACCTCCCAACCGCGAAAGAGACCGGCAACAATGTTCCCGCTATGACTGCAAACACAATCGTACCGAGGACCAATGCTCGTGGAGTGAAGCATTCCTTCCTCATTTCCCTGCGCAACAGATACAGCGTGACCGGTATTTTGAAGAGTATCCCTGATATTACACCCGGCGCATATTGAGATAGTGCAACTGTCGCAATAATATGTGGAATGAACACATTGAACAAAATTATCACCAATGCTCCACCCAGGAGGTATGCTGACGCATAACGATCGGCTAATTTGTTTTTGTCAGCACTTAAGTTGAATTCTGATCAACGATTGTATCCATAATCAGGTACATATACTAACCATATATCATTAAAATGCATCGGCAGGTTTTTTGTAAGGAGAGGTTCATTGTCTTGCATCTCAAGTTTTTTATTGACATACAATGTCCCCATTCTTATACTCATGCGGTTGAAAGTGGCTTCCACAATATGCAAGCGGCTGTACCTCTATCATTGAATCATTACAGGTAGGTCCAACAAGTGTCATGGCGATATATTGTCAACGACCTACCTATCCACAAAAATTATCTTAGGGAGGATACCATGAAGAAAAAAGTTTTGTTTGCAGTGGTCTTATGTTTTACTCTTATATTTTCAAGTGCTGTCCTGTGTGCGGCAGGCGAGAAAACTGTTCCATTATCACCTATACAAAAATGCTGTATTGCGGGTAAATATGCCGGCGTTCATACCGACACCTATTGCTGTTACGGAAAACCGGAAACGAGAAAATTCACCATGGACATTAAACAGGACCGCATCTGCAGCACAAAAATCACCGGCACCATTACAGATCCGGACGGCACACAAATGGATTTTACCGGTTCGGTGATTCCCACCAGCAAAGGCTGTTGCCGAATTGAAGCAAAAGCGTCAAAACCGGGTGATACCGTTATGTTCTCCGGCTTCATACGAGCAAGCTCAAGTGCCGGCAAAACGGTCGGCAAGGGCATATACATCTCCACGTCACAGTCCAAAAACTGCACCGGAACGTGGGAGATCAGCAAATAAGCACGCAAGAATATGGAAGCCCCTTCGCGCTTTCACGTAAAGGGGCTTCATCTTCCCGGATGAGCACTGCGGGGGACTTTCATCCCAGCCGCAGCAGGTTCGCGTTATCTGATCACCTTTAACGCACCGTTCACGACGCCGATATAAATGGCCATTTCGCTGATGGAGCTGTCGCCGGGTGACTTCTTCCTTATTAGTTCCTTGTCCCCTTCAACAACGTGCCAGGTATTGCCCCCCGGGCCGGTTTTTTTCGCTCTGAGCCTGCCCGGATTCACTTTCTCCAGCGTGCCCTCAAGCAGCTCGCCGAGCAGAGACGATTTAAACTCGCCGTACGTATGAACCGGAAAGGCTTTTGTATAATCCTCAATTTTCACGGCAAATTCTTTCTCGAGGCCGGCGGCGTCCTTTTTCTTCACGAGGCCATAAATCTTCTTCGCATAGTCGATGACCTCTTTTTCCTTCATCGTTTCTGTCCCGATAAAACGGCTGCTGAAATTCAGGGATGATGTAAACTTCCTGCTGATTTTCACATTCTTTGAACCGGAAAAATCTTTGTCCTTTTTTTCGACTGAGAGCAGATTGCCGCGGTCGGTTGTCGCTGCGACATCCCCGTGAATGAATTGAGAAACGCCAAACTTAAAATGTGATGCTTTTGAGGTATCGGCCTTTTTTAATTCCACCCGTACTTCATTTTCCCCGACCAGCCAGACATTCAACGGCGCAGTGCCGAAGCCCTGGGTCCCGCTCAAACTGGCGATGAGGAAGTCATTCACAAAGAGGTTGCCCTTGACGTTATCGCCGTTCCATACCACCTGGTAAATTACCATCTTATTGTCACTCCCTGCCTTCCCGTATGTTTCTTTCGCGCTGAAGCAGGATGCAAGAACAAGGGCACACATGATACACACAACAACACATTGCTTTGCTCTCATCATACTATCTCCCTGAATAAAATTATCGCCAAAACGAAAAAATCTGATTGCAAACCGCGTCACAAATAGAGAGCTGAAACGTCGCGGCTGTATGCGGTCGGCTGCAACCGGTTGTTAATTTCAATCCGCTTAAGGTTTGAGTCGCATTTCCGGCTCCCCCAATTTCCCTGTCCAATTTCCTTCATGTTCTCATAAAAATGGAATTGACGCTGAAACGATCATTTCGAAGCAGAAAACTTCAGCCAGTTCTCATCAGCCTTTTTAATATTACCCGGGATGTCCCTGCTCCATCTTTCATGTGCTGCTTTGTTGCAATTAAGATAAAGTTTGCCGTTCACTATCTTCCAATATTCCGGATCAGTTGCCGCTTTCCTCGCTTCCGTCATTGCCCAGGCACAATATCCATCATACTGTGGGGTATATTTTCCCGGGTTATTCACGAACAGATCTTTGTTTTCGTTATTCGTGAAATACCAAACCATGCCCTTCCACTGGAGCGTATAGCGTTCTTCACCTTTTACCGGTTTTCCTTCCGTAAAATACGCAACAGAATCATATCCCTTTATTGCGACAGTTTTTGAGAGCGATTCTCCCGCAGTAATATTGTTGAATCCCGTTATGAATAAAAATATTATTGAGAAATATATCAAAGTTCTTGCCAATGGTTTCATATTTAGTTCCTCCTTGCATAGTATATATCAAATTGCTCATAATTAACAGTTCAACTGTGTTCGCCCCCCAATCGGATTGAAAGGTAACCTTAATTTTGACCGGATTTATAAGGGACAGCCGCTAATTAAAAGACTGTTGAATTAATTGGTGGCGGTCCCCATTTTCCAATAAATATCCCTTCTGTCCACAAGGTTTTTTTGATATAGTGAAAACAATAATCAATAATCACTACTATTCTCCATCCACGCACCATGCAAAGTGAGAGAGACAATAAATCATGCCGATACCCGGGGAATGATGTTTTCATGATAACGACAAATCCATTCACCATTGCCCAAAGGCAACTGGATCAATGCGCGAGGATTTTAAATCTGGATCCTGGCGTACATGCCGTATTGCGCGTGCCCATGCGGGAACTTCATGTATCGCTCCCTGTCCGCATGGATGATGGTTCAATAAAAGTATTCACCGCATTCAGAGTTCAGTATAACGATGCGAAAGGCCCCACCAAGGGAGGCATACGGTTTCATCCCCAGGAATCTATCGATAATGTTCGAGCCCATGCAGCCTGGATGACATGGAAGTGTGCGCTCCTTGATCTGCCGCTCGGAGGTGGAAAGGGTGGTGTTGTGTGCAATCCCAATGAACTGACCCAGGGCGAGCTGGAGCGCCTGAGCAGGACATACGTGGACAGGGTGTGGCAGATCATCGGCCCGGAGAAAGATGTTCCCGCTCCCGACGTCTATACAAACCCGCAAATCATGGCCTGGATGGTCGATGAGTATTCAAAACTCTGCGGACAGAATCAGTTCGGTGTTATAACAGGCAAACCGACCAGCCTCGGCGGTTCCGAAGGGCGCAGAGACGCGGCGGCACGGGGCGGTCTGTGCGCGATTCGTGAAGCAGCCAAAGAACGCGGCATCGATCTTTCCCGTGCAACAGTCGCGGTTCAGGGATTCGGCAATGTAGGATGCCATGCGGCAAGGCTCGCCACATCAGTCCTCGGCTGCAAAGTGATCGCGGTGAGCGACTCGAAAGGGGGAATCTATCGCAAGGATGGCTTGGATCCTGGTGCGGCAGCGGGCCATAAGAAGAGAACGTCCTCCGTGGTTCATTTGCCCGGCACAAAACCGATCTCCAACGAAGAAATCTTGGAAATCGATGTTGACATTCTCATCCCCGCGGCTGTGGAAAATGTCATAACGAAACGAAACGCCCCGCGAATCAAAGCGAAGATTATTGCCGAACTGGCCAGCGGGCCAACCGCCATTGATGCCGATGAGATTCTCAACAAGAACGGCGTCCACGTGATACCGGACTTTCTGGGCAACGCCGGAGGTGTTACCGTATCATACTTCGAAATGGTACAGAACGCCTATATGTACTATTGGGAAATGGAAGACGTGCACAAACGTCTTGACAAAAAAATGACGACGGCGTACCACTCAGTGCTCAACGCCTCCAGGAAGTACAATATTAATATGAGGCAGGCCGCCTACGTTGTTGCCGTCGAGCGCGTCGTGGAAGCCATGAAGCTTCGCGGCTGGGTATAATACACTCTGATTCGGAAGTGATACAATGAAAAAATCCACACGCTGCCCGGCACCCACACTTGCCATGGGGGCTCCACTTCACGGTTTTCGCGTCCTCCGTGTTGAGCAAATCCCGGAAATAAGAATAACCGCGTATGAAGCGGAACATGAAAAAACCGGCGCGAAGGTCCTCCACCTGCACTGTGACGACCGTGAAAATCTCTACTCAATCGGATTTCGTACACCGCCCACGGATTCCACCGGGGTGCCTCACATTCTGGAACACTCAGTGCTCGCCGGCTCCCAACAATATCCACTCAAGGACGTTTTCAATGAACTGATCCGGGGAACTCTCCAGACCTTCATCAACGCGTTCACCTACCCGGACAAAACTATTTATCCCGTAGCGAGTCAGGTACGGGCTGATTACTTCAACCTGGCGCGTGTGTATACCGACCTGGTACTCAACCCAAGGCTCTTGAAAGAAACCTTCTCTCAGGAAGGCCACCACCTCGAGTTTGTAAATCCGGATGATACCTCAAGCGACCTTACGATCTCCGGAATCGTCTATAATGAAATGAAGGGTGCCTATTCCTCCCCCGACGCACTCATGTATAAAGTTATCCAGGAAAACCTGTACCCGGACACTCCATACACATTTGATTCAGGAGGAAATCCGGAGGAGATACCGCTGCTCACGTACGAACAGTTCAAGGCATTTCATCACACCTACTATTCACCGACGAACGCGCGCTTTTTCCTTTACGGTAATATACCGATAACAGATCATCTGGCGTTCCTGGCGGAAATGCTGGCTGGTTTAGATCGTGTAGAGATCGATTCAACCATTAAAAGTCAGGCACGATGGCAAAAACCATGTTCCATCAACGGCACCTATCCTATAGGGAAAGAGGATAATCCCGCGGGGAAAACTGTCGTCAATGCCGCCTGGATGATGGCGGAAAATACCGATTATGAAACGGCCATCCTCCTTCAGATCACATCAGGTATGCTCGTGGGAAGCGCTGCCGGTCCTCTCCGCAAGGCCCTCATCGATTCGGGGTTTGGTGAAGATCTTTCTCCCATTACCGGAGTGGAGCGTGATCTGAAGCAGATCGCATTCGCCGTAGGATTGCGGGGCACAGATCCTGATAAAGCCGGGGCCATCGAAGCATTGATCATGGATACATTACGGAAACTCGCAATATCCGGCTTTGACCGGGAACTGATCGAGGGTACTCTTCACCAGATCGAATTCCACGGCAAGGAGATTATCCGCAGCACCTATCCGTACGGGATTGTACTCATGGGCAGGGCATACCACACCTGGCTTTACGACGGTGACCCCCTTGAAGGTTTGAATTTCCCCCGCATCATTGAAGACATCCGGAAGAAGTGGCAGGATGATCCACATCTTTTTCAGAAAATCGTGCAGACATGGTTTCTGAATAATCCCCACCGCCTGCTTTCCGTCATGGAGCCAAGCAAGACGTACCAGTCAGAACAAGACGCGGCATTGAAAGAAAAGATGAAGCGGCTCAAGGAATCGCTCTCCCGCGACGATCTTGATGCCATCCGGCAAAATGCTTCTGCCCTGAAAAAGTTCCAGGCTGAGCCGGATCCGCCGGGGGCTTCGGAAAAACTGCCGAAACTCAGCATCAGAGATATCTCCCGTACAATAGAAAAAATCCCCACGGAAAAGACATCAATCGAAAATGTCCCCGCCATGGTGCATGAAACATTTACCAATGGCATTGCGTACCTCGATCTTGCATTTGACATATCCGACGTACCGGAAGAACTTCATCCATACCTCCCGCTCCTCGGAAAGCTGGTCATCAACATGGGCGCGGCAGGCTTGGACTACGAAGAAATGGCCAAGCGTATCGTGTTGAAGACGGGGGGAATCAGCTATCACCTGTCGGCAGGCCTGGCAGTAGACGGACGGCAGAGCTGGCAGAAGATGATCTTTCGCATCAAGGCCCTCTATCGAAATATCGGGGACGCCGTGAACATCATTGCGGACATTCTGACGGCGGCCGATATGTCGGATGAATCCAGGATGCGCGAACTTATCGCGGAAAGGAAAAATAACCTCCACGCGTCCATTATTCCGTCCGGCCACGCTTTTGCGCGGAGATCCGCCGGTTCGGCGCTCTCCGTTCCGGCATACAGGGATGAACAGTGGCACGGCAGGACACAGCTTAAATTTGTCAACCATGTCGTTGATCAGTTTAATGCGACAAAAGATGATCTACGCGTAAAACTTTCTTCCCTGCAAGACACAGCTTTCCGAAAAGACAGGTTGTGCATCAATGTCACCGCCGACCCCGAAGGCATCGCCCTTCTTTCCGAAGGTGTTGCCGATTTGGTGAGACGCTTATCAGCGAATGGCGGCATGGGAAATCCGAGTATCCCCGCTTTCTCTCCCGTCAACACCGGGATTTCCATACCCGCCCAGGTCTCGTACGTGGCGAAAGTTCTCTCCGCTCCGGCCTACGCTGACCCCCTTTCGGCCTGCCTGTTCATGATGGCCAGACAATTGTCAAGCGGATATCTGTACAAACATATCAGGGTCCAGGGGGGAGCCTACGGGGGTATGTCACAATATGATCCGATGAGCGGCACCTTTGCCCTGCTCTCCTACAGGGACCCCAACATTGTGAACACCCTGCAGGTGTATCGTGACGCAATGGATTATATATCCAGAAACAAAACTTCACGGGAAGAACTTGAGAAAACCATCATAGGAACCATAGGTTCCCTTGACAAACCCATGGATCCTTCGAGCCGCGGATACATCGCCATGATTCGCGCCTTTACCGGCCTTTCGGACGATGACCGTCTGAAATTCCGGAACAGTATCCTCGATATGACACCGGAGCAACTGCAGGACGCCGCATCCCGCTACTTCGCTGCGGCTATCGATTCCGCAGTGGTTGCCGTATATTCCTCATACGACAATCTGCAAAAAGCGAATGATGTCTTAGGCCAGACACTTACGATAGAAGCGCTGACCTGATATGCATCACCTGTCGCATTGCGCGGTCATTTTTCCCACTTTTTCTTTGACATAATGTATCTTTTTGTTTACCTTCACTGGCATGGGATGTCCCCTCCGGCGTTCATAGTATCCATACAACCAGCGGGATTTTATGCCCCTCGAGCGACTCCCTTGCAATATGAGCCACGCATAGTCTCTATCAACTAACATAAGGGCGCGAGTATATGCAAGTTTTGAAAGTACTTCTTGTAGTTATCGCTTTGTGTGTTGTTTCCTGCGCTACAGGTCCGGATTTAAAAAGCATTACATCAGACGATGTGAAAGCGTATTTGAGAGAAACACCCAGGGCGGAAGAATATCCCAATGCAGGGGCTGATCTTTTGCTTTCTTATGGATACGTGGAATATTTTACCGACGGCACCAGCGTGAACAGGCATTTACGAAGATATAAAATCTTCAGTGAGAGGGGAAACCGCTATACATCTGTGTCAATTCCCTACCGGCAGGGGTACCAGGAGGCGAAAGTACTCTTTGCCAACACCATAAAACCTGACGGGCGGGTTGTTCCTCTCAATGTAAAAGACATGCATGATTCTTCACAATATGCGAGTTTTGAGTTTTATACAGATATCAAACAAAGAAGGTTTACCATGCCGGCAGTGGAAAACGGCTGTGTAATTGAATACGCGTATGAAGTAAGAAATCTGAAGCCACTCATCCCTTTCGATTTTTTCACCACATTTTTCTGTCAAACCTTCATACCCATGGAAGAAGACATCATAGAAGTAGTGTTACCAGCAAATATCGAGCTCAAATACAAGAAATTCAACACGACCATCGATCCACTTATCACCCATAGTGGCAATAAGAAAAAGTACGTTTTTACCAGCACCAAGCAAAAGGAAATAATACCTGAACCCCGCATGCCTCATATAACAGACAGGGATACATTCCCTCAATTTACCATGTGGACTCTGGATAGCTGGAAAACCATCTCCCATTGGTACATATCAATGGTAAAAGACCAAATGCAAGTTGATGGAGATTTGGAAACATTCACGAAACAATTAGTGAAAGATAAAAATACCGACGAAGAAAAAATCAAGGCAATTTTTAATTTTGTTTCACAGAAAATCAGATATGTGGCAGTTCTGCTCGGTCCTTACACCCACAAACCTCATGCCGCTCGAGAGATTTTTAAAAAGAGATATGGAGACTGCAAGGACAAGACAACACTCCTCCTTACCATGCTTACCATCGCCGGCGTCAAAGGCTTTCCGGCGCTGGTTCCCGCACACGGTGAATCTTTTGATGAATCAATGCCGTCTCTTCAAGTTTTTAATCATGTAATTGCCGTGGTCCCGTCAGGCAATAGATACTATTGGCTCGACGCCACCAATGAGGCGGCCGCTTTCGACTCTGTACCCTTTGCCCGTCCAATGAACATTCTTGTTATTCATTACGATGGCAGTTACCGCTTTATGAAAACACCGCAGACGGACGACAAGAAAGATTTTACAAATCTTGAATTAAAAAGCACCATCAACCGTGAAGGAGATGCCGATGTGGATTTAACGCTGACCTTTTCCGGAAAAGCCGCCGAGGCATCGAGATATTTCCATAAATATCTGTCCCCGGAGCAGAGGAAAAAACTGTTTGAAAGACGAGGCGTAGAAGTCAAAGAGCTTACTTTTGGCAGCTTTACGGACACAGAAGTTCCTCTTGTAATAAAACTTAAAGGAATTTACAAAAACCTGGCCCAAAGATTAGACGAAAAGACAATGGCCCTTACAAATACAGTGCGTGTCGATTCATACCGCGATATCACATCGGCACAAGAGCGAAAATACCCGATCAGCTTCAGGACCTCATTCTACAACATGGAAAAATACGTGTTCACATTTCCTGCTGGTTTCGTGATTAAGAATTTACCGCCCCCATTTATTTCAGAAAAACCCTTTAAAAAAAGAATTGAAAATTACAGTTTCCATGATTCGACTTTTGAGATTTCTATTTATACCAAGGCCTTTGAGCACAAAATTAATTTGGAAAATCTTGATGATTTCAAAAAACACGCCGCCGAGCTGCAGAAACACGAATCATCTTTAAAAAACATTTTGTTTGAGAAAAAGGAATAATCGCATCACTCGTCAGGACATTGATAGTGAGCCTACACACATTCAGAGCACGGGGATTCTGGCCTTTTTTCTATACCCAGTTTTGCGGCGCATTCAACGACAATGTATTTAAAAACGCCATCGGGATTCTAATTGCCTACAAGGCTTATTCCATCGGCGGCATATCACCTGAGCAGATGGTGTCACTTTCCGGCGGTATATTTATCCTGCCGTTTTTTCTCTTCTCCGCAATTGCGGGCCAGATAGCGGACAAGTTTTCCAAAGACCTGATCATCCGTATCGTAAAAGCCCTTGAGATCGTAATTATGATCCTGGGAATGATGGGCTTCATCTATGAAAACCTCATTCTGCTTTTGGTTACGCTCTTTTTCATGGGACTCCAGTCAACGTTCTTCGGTCCCGTGAAATACAGCATCCTGCCGCATCTCCTTCAAAGTGATGAACTTATTACGGGCAACGCCTACGTGGAAACGGGAACCTTCATTGCCATCCTCCTGGGCTCCATTCTGGGAGTGCAGCTCATCTCCATGGACGGCGGCACATGGGTAACAGGGATCGCAGTGATCGCCATCGCCGTGTTAGGATTTCTCGTCTGCCTTGCAATCCGTAATGTTGCGCCGGCCATACCGGAGCTTAAAATCAATTTGAACCCCATAACCACGAGCATCGAGATTCTGGGCATTACGAGAAAAGTGGAAAGCATTTTCAATTCCATACTGGGAATCTCCTGGTTCTGGTTTATCGGAATTGCCATGCTTTCGATCATCCCCGTCTACTGCAAGGACTTTCTCCACGCAAAGGAATCGGTGGTCACGCTGTTCCTCGCGCTCTTTTCCATTGGCATTGGCGTCGGCTCCATACTCTGCGAGCGGCTGAGCTTCAAGAGAACAGAACTGGGGCTCGTCCCGATCGGTTCTTTCGGGCTTTCTTTGTTCACCTTTGATCTTTTTATAGCGGGGCAGCCATCATTGACCGCATCCGGTGGCCTTATGACGGTGGCGGATTTTCTCAATACAGATTACGGAAGAAGGATATCTCTCGATGTCTTCCTGCTTGCCGTGTCCGGCGGCTTCTTCACCGTACCGCTTTACACCTTCATCCAGCAGAAATCACGCAGGGAGACACGATCCCGCGTCATCGCCGGAAACAATATTACAAACTCCTTCTTTATGGTAGTTTCCTCTCTTTTTCTCGCCGCCCTGTATCATTATAACCTCACATACCCCCAGATATTCCTCGTTTTTTCCATAATGAACATCATTGTGGCGGTCTATATCTACACGCTGATTCCCGAGTTTTTGTTGCGCTTCCTGGCCTGGAGTGTTACCAATATATTCTACCGTCTCAAAGTGAGCGGACGTGAGAATCTGCCCCTTGAAGGTCCCTTCGTGATCGCCTGCAACCATGTGACCTTCATCGACGGTTTTGTCATCGCGAGCGGTTGCCCGAGACCCGCCCGGTTCGTAATGTACTATAAATATTTCGATATGCCATTTATGAACCGTATATTTAAGGACAGCAAGGTTATTCCCATCGCCAGCGCCCACGAAGATAGTGAAGTAATGAACTCAGCGTTCGATAAAATTGCCGCAGAGCTTGAAAGCGGCGAGGTCGTGTGTATTTTCCCCGAGGGAAAGCTGACTCGCGACGGCAAAATGCACGAGTTCCGGCCGGGCATAGAAAAAATTGTTCACCGGACACCCGTCCCGGTGGTGCCTGCCTGTCTGAACGGCCTCTGGGGCAGCTACTTCAGCAAGAAGGAGAGCGGTAATGAGCGAAGGCCTTTCAAAAGAAAGTGGAGTCGCATTTCCCTCGAATTCGGAAAGCCGATACCCCCGGAAGAGGTGTCCGCGGAAAAGCTTTTCGAGGTCATACAAAAAATGAAAGTGGATGAGACGTGAATGGGAGATTTCCTCAAAGAGCTGAGCGTTGTAACCGCCAGGCGATGTTCCTACTTTCCGGACATGGCAGCCTCCATTGAAGAAGCACTGTTATGGAACGTACGTCTACCGCCCGAACTTACCGACGAATACCTTGCGTGGGGCTGGCGGCATAATTCATGGTATTTTTATCGCAACAGCTGCAGCAATTGCCGGCGCTGTCTTCCCATTCGTCTCAGCGTAGACGCATTCAAACCGTCGAAAAGTCAGCTTCGCATCCTCAAAAAAAATGTTTCGACTGAATTTCATGTCTTCGAGGCAAAAGATTTCGCGCTCAGGTACATCAGGAAAAGCTTAGACGTCTACAACAAGTTCCTGCATGTTCGTTACAACAGAGAACCCAGTGATCTGGATGAGTACATCGATGGGTTTTTTGTGTCGCCTGTCCCGACACTCGTATCCGCGTTGTTCATAAACGGTAAGCTGGCAGGGAATGGTTTTCTCGATCTTGGTAAAACATCACTTTCCACAATCTACTTCTCTTTTGATCCGCAATTCCATTTCTTCTCCCCCGGAACCTTCTCCATCATGAAGGAGATTGAGTGGGCCCGTGACAATGGGCTGAAATACTATTATCTTGGTTATTACATACGCGGGCTGAGTTCCATGACGTACAAGGGATTATTCCGGCCGTTCCAGCTCCTTGATTATGACACGGGGCGCTGGCAGGAAGGAGGCTAATATCTCCTTCACCCTCGCGGCGTTTTTCGGAGCGTGCCCGGCGAAATCATTGTCAAAATAGACGTAAGTATCTTTGTTCCACTTTCTGATCTTTTGAACCCACATGTGCAGTTCCTCCTCTGTATACTCCGACATATAGAGTTTTCGCGACCCATGGAGACGGATATAGACAAAGTCGGCCGTCACCGCTTCGCCATAGGGATAACGACCCGCGGTGTCGGATATGCAGAACGCAATTCGCCTGTTTTCAAGCCTTGCCAGAACCCTGTCGGCAAGCCAGCTTGCATGGCGGACCTCGAGAGCGCAGGGATGATTGTAGTGCTCGAGATCTTCACAAAAGCTGTCAAAAATACGTTCATGAAAGTCGAGACCAGGTGGAAGCTGAAAGAGGACGGGACCGAGCTTTTCTTTCAGCAATAGTGCCGCACCGAAAAATCTCTTCAGAGGCTCATGCGCATCCCGCAGCCGTTTGATGTGCGTAATATATCGGTTGGCTTTGACAGCCCACAGAAACCCGTCAGGAGTAGCGCGTCGCCACGTTCTGAAGGTTTCCGGTTTAGGCTGCCCGTAGAATGTGGCATTCACCTCAACGGTTGTAAAGTTTTCAGTGTAGTGCTGAAGCCATTTGGATTTTGGGCAATCCGGGGGATAAAAGCTGCCCCTCCAGTGGTCATAGTTCCAGCCTGACGTTCCGATATGAATGTGAGGCGTCATAGTAGACAGTGAATCCTGCAGCGAGCGCATTCCCCGTAGCTTGCTGCGGGGTAAGCGAGCGAATGGTTAAAATTATATTTCCTTACGGATCGAAGATTCTCCGTAATTTACTGCGGAGAACTTCAATCTTCCAATGTATCCGGGGAATGCAAGGCTTGCGGGAAATGGTAACAATAAATAGGATCTCCATGGAGGGAAGATTCGGGATACAGCACCTCTGAATGCCGCCATCCGGGAAGGGGAAAATTGCAGGAAATAACTCTGGTCCCCGGACGAAGTTCCGCTTCAAGTTTTTCTGCAAGCCTCCCCATGACGTCGGGAAAGAGATAGCAAAATACTACATCGGCATCCCGGATATTCACATTCCAGAAATTTCGCCACCGTATGTCAATTCCTTCCATCCCGAGGGTGCGGAGCCTCGCCAGTGTATAGGCAACAGGATTCACCTCGAAACCCAGCGCCCTGATACCATACCGCCTCTTCGCTTCCCTGAGAACCCTTCCATCCCCGCAGCCGATGTCGACAAGAAGGTCACCGGCCTCCATTGGTACATGATCCAGGAATGTCCTCACCCTGACACGCGCTGACGGGTGGAACATTGCGCCTTGAGTTATGGGGAACACGGACACAAGGGAAAAGGCAAACAGCAATTTGAGTGCGACGAGACTTCCCAGTATAATAAAAGCAATGATGATCCAGGACGGCATAGTTCTCCCTTGAGAAATCATATAGAATAATTTCAGCATTCTGTCAAACATGCCGGAATGGGCTCTCCCTTACAAGCCTCGTCCCGCACCTTAGCGCGAATACACAAACACCGCAGAGCCATTCAGCCTGTGTACAAGGCGTGGTATTCAGGAAGTTTTCGTAACTGAAAAGGTCCTGTTAATGGCCGCGAATATGGAAGCGTCTCCCCTTTTTCTCATTAATACTTGAAATATCCGTTTCTCTGAGGTAGTAATAATCTATAAACAAATACTGAAAGGATCGGAATAATGAAAAGGTCTTCCCTGTTCCTGTGTATAGCATGTGTGCTTGTGGCTCTCACTGCCTGTGGCTTCAAGAGTGTAAAGCAAGGAGCATCGATCGATGAGGAAAAAGTAGCAAGCAGCATAATCGATGGCAAGACCACAAAGTCGGATGTGGTGCTTGAATTCGGCCCCCCCACGAAGACCTTGAATAATGAAAGGATGTTTTTCTATACATGGTCGGAGCTAAGCAAGTCCAGCATACCTTTGTACGGCGGGGCGACGAAAATCACGAACAACCTTATTATTCTCTTTGATGACAATGGCGTCGTGAAGAGCCATAAGATCACTCAAACATCTACGGAGTCCGAAGCCGGGTTCGGCACCCAGAAAGTCAGGTAACCTGCACATCCTGGCGCCATGATTCCATTGACAGACAAAGCCATTATTCGTATACTTCCACCAAGGGAAAAAGTTCTTATCAAAATCAGGAAATACATTCAGGCCGAATGTAATTACTGGGAAAGGGATGCCGTATAACGCATACGCTTTGCGTATGCCCTCAACGGGAATGCCTGGCAGAGATCCTCCACCCGCTCGCGTCAAACCCCTAACCTGTGGGACATGGTGTGATTATGGAATTCGATGACACGTCATCAAAAGGAATGCATACCAGCGATTTTTTCAGGGGTGAAAAGGGGTGTAGTATTGAAACAAGAATGCCCGGTAATAACATTGTGGTACTGGATATTCGCGGGGTTATGGATAGCGCCTGCAACAGCGAAATGTCGCTGAGGTTGGGAGATGCCATTGACAAATCTAAAAATATCCTTTTGAATTTGTCTGATCTTCTCCACATGGACACGGAAGGGGCAAGTTCACTGGCCATTTTCACATCCAGGGCGCATCAGCACCATCTCACCGTGGCCGCCTGCGGTCTTAAAGATCCATTTCGCGATGTCTTTCATCTCACCCGTCTCGATGAAGCTATTGCCCTCTTTGATAACGAGAAGGAAGCATTGCAAAGTTTAAGTGGTTCGGAAAGAATCATCCGTGCTATCGGTACTTACCCACACTACCAGGGACCGCTTGCGCCTGGGTGGGCAAGGTCTGTTGAACGTATATCGTTGAAGGACATCCCCGCGGACGTCATGAACATCAACGTCGAAGGCAGGCAAACTACAAGTCCTGTTCAGGGCTTCGGTCGGCTTTGGGACAAGAAATATCGGCTGCGCGTGAAGGAGACAAACCTCGAACCAGAGCAAATAATATCCCTGTGGAGGTCTGAATTTCCCAGTTTCTGGCCCACGGGAAACCGTTTTTTTGCCTCCGGCAAGTCTCCCATCATGCCCGGCACAGCGGCCGTTCTCAATCTGACCCTCCCAGGCGGTCTCGTGTTGGCAACGGGATTAATGGTCATTTACGCTGATGATACATCCTTCAGTTTCATAACTATTCAGGGTCATATCCTTTCCGGCTGGATCACCTTCAGTAGTTTTAAGGAAAAAGCAGACACGATTATTCAGGTACATCCGGTTTTCAGGGCCAGTGATCCGCTGATGGAGATTGGCTTACGATCAGGAGCCGCGAAGCAAGAGGACCAGTTCTGGCATAAAACCCTCGGCAATCTGGCACTCCGTCTTGGTGTTCAGGGAGAACTCTCACAGCAGGACACCCTCATCGACCCACACGTTCAGTGGAGAGAATATAAGAATCTTTGGTACAGCGCGGCCGTTCGATCTTCTTTATACATGCCATTCTATATGCTGAAAAGGATGTGAATCTTCCAATAAGATGCCGTGGTAGGATAGCAAATCATCGATGCCTAAACGAGACTGTTACGATGCCGTTGTTGTGGGTGCAGGACCGAATGGTCTCTCTGCAGCAATTACACTTATCAATGAATTCAATGATGTCCTTTTGCTGGAATCAAGGGAAACCATAGGCGGCGGTGTTCGCTCTGCGGAGATCACGCTTCCCAATTTCATCCATGATATCTGTTCCGCTGTCCACCCGCTGGCCATTTTTTCTCCCTTCTTTCGTCACCTTGAACTGCATACCTACGGCCTTTCCTGGATACAACCGGAAATACCGCTTGCTCATCCCTTCGAGGACGGATCAGCCCTCTTCCTTCACCGTTCATTGGACATCACCAGCGATGCCCTGGGTGCTGACGGCAACGCATACAAAGACCTTCTCGCCCCCTTTGTGGAAAATCATGAAGCAATATTATCTGACATTCTGGCGCCTCTTCATTTCCCTAAAAATCCTTTTTTAATGGGATTCTTCGCCATGAATGGACTTCGCTCTGTCAAATGCCTTGTGAAAAAAAAATTCAAACGGGAGCAGACACGCGCCCTCTTCGCGGGCTTAGCCTCGCACGGCATGATACCTCTCGATAAACCGGCAACAGCAGCCTTTGGCATCGTATTAGCAACTTTGGCCCATGCCATAGGGTGGCCGATCATAAAAGGGGGCTCACAGAAACTGGCTGATGCTCTCGCGGGTTATTTAAGCCATAAAGGAGGGGAAATAGTAACCGGAAAGACTGTCCATTCTTTTCATGATCTGCCAAAGGCAAAATATTATTTCTTTGATGTAACTCCTCGCCAACTGCTTACTATCACAGACCTCGGTCTGTCTGAAAAGTATCGGAAAAAACTTGCCGCGTTCCGCTACGGGCCGGGTGTGTGTAAAGTGGATTGGGCTCTTAAGGAGCCAATCCCCTGGAAGGTGAATATATGTAAGAAGGCCGGTACCATTCACCTGGGGAACTCCTATGAGGAAATTGACTCTTCACTACGCCATGTAGGCATGGGGAGGATGTATTCATTCCCATATCTCGTGATAGCCCAGCAGAGCCTCTTTGATCCCTCCCGCGCTCCCGATGGCAAACATACCGCATGGGCTTACTGCCATGTCCCCCATGGATCAGGGGAAGATGTTACTGAACTCATCGAAGGCAGGATAGAACGATATGCGCCGGGATTCCGGGAGATCATACTGGATAAAAGCACCATGTCGGCGGCGGCCATGGAGATATACAACCCAAACTATGTGGGAGGGGACATCAACGGAGGCATGCAGGATTTAGGGCAACTTTATACCCGGCCCGTTGTGACTCTTTCTCCCTACAGAACATCGGCTAAAAACATCTTTATATGTTCTTCATCGACCCCTCCCGGTGGAGGCGTTCACGGTCTTTGCGGCTACTACGCGGCGCAAGCTGTCTGTAAATAAAAACCAAACCCTTGTCAGTAAAGAATGTCGATACAGTGCTCCTCTGCATCAAATGGAGATAAGGAGGTGGGTCTTCACGTAATGAAAAGGCTTCCCGGAAAAATTTTACCCCTCCTGTTCGTTTTGTAGTCCGGTTGTGGCGGCCCACCAATCTTTGTAACAAAATCGTAAGCATCTGCCGGACGAACGAATTGAGAATATCGAGGCTGCTACAGAAAAATATCGATGAATTCGGCGGCTGAAACCTGATTTTTGTTTTTAATTGTCCTTTTGCCGTCAGAATAATTCGTAGTCGCGCATTGCGTGAACAACGTGCAATTTCCGGCCTTGTCCGGATTAAATCCCCGGCACACACGCAAGACATCGGGCGATATTTCGTCGATGAGCACGATTTTCCCGTCCCCGTATTTCAGCCTGCCTAATTCGAACTTGCCATCGATTACATGAAGGCTCTTTGATGTAAATTCCTGAGAAACGATTTCGGCGATGTTCTTAACAAGCTCCACACTCTGCGCGATCTCCTTTTTGGTCAGCGCGCCTGTTTCTTCCAGGGCCTCCAGCGTAATCAGGATATCGCTGTCTCCCTTGGTCCACGCCTCGACTATTTTATGAAGATTCTTACAGGGCCTCACAAAAGGGTATCTTCTCCAGAAGCTTCCCGTCGCGTTATTCCTCCAGGTGAATTCGAGATTCAACAGCGGAGCCGATCCGGAAAATTCCGGCGATTCCGGCTGCATGGAGAGCGGTATCGCCGGTTCCACGACCATTTCATTTTCGTTGACTGTATCAATGTAATGTGTCGGGACGCCTTTTCCTTTCAGCAATGTAAAAAAATGAGTGGCAAACCTGCACGCAATGGCGCCTTTTCCGGGAATGTCGCCGACAACGGTATCATATCCCGGGTCGAAAATGGTTTTGCCGTTTTCTATGTAACCTGTTGCTCTGTCCGTAAAAACAAATCTGTACTTTCCCTTGTGTGATCCGTCCGTTATGTTAAAAACATCTTTTGACTTACCGCGGTAGACAAGGTTTTTCTCCGCCATTTTTGTGTTCTCCTTAAAAATAAATTTAATGTAAAAATGCGATCATACCTCTTCACAGTATGGTGTTTCCACCATTCAAAATCATCTGCAATGTGAGGATCTTGTGAGGAACAACAATGCAGGCGATACACTATTTTTTGTTTTAAATCTATAATAAAGTAATCCATGCGGATGCCGTACAGGTGTTGAATGCCGACACCGCTCTCTCCACCATTCGGGATTTTTTAGGGCACAGTATTGCGAAAACCACACAACGGCACTGCCGGGCATCACACTGTAAAGCACATAAGAAAATAAGGTTATAGTACGTGCAACTTCCGGCCATCTTTTTTTCTTGTTCTGCTCATCTGCCCGACATTTCACTCGATAATCGATAGACCATTGTGTAATTTCCCTGTGGCTGATATATATGGAAAGCTATTCATTTTTAGTAGAGGGAGGCAATCAAGTATGAAAAAAGTGAATACCGTTAAATTTCCAGCCGGTTGTGTCGTGGTGTGCGTTCTCGTCATTGTCACCGTCTACTGCGGAATCGGTATTACGAAGATTGGTGATATTAATAGCCATCCAAGAGACTACGCCGGAAAAGAAGTTACCATTTCCGGCGAAGTAACGGAAACCTTCTCGCTGTTCTTTGTAAAATATTTTGTTGTGCGTGACAGTTCCGGTGAGATTTCAGTTGTGACGGATAGAACACTGCCTGCAAAGGGCGAAAAAATCAAGGTTAAGGGAAGCGTGAAAGAGGCATTTTCACTTGGCACGAAGACAGCCCTTGTCCTCATGGAAACAACAGAAAAAAGCAAATAAGAAAAGCAGGGCTAATCTGTGAAAGTCAGGACGTGACGTTACTAACAGTATCAAGATTAGAGAAGTTCTTCCTCCTACCATGAGTTCATGTATAAGAGTATGTGTTGTGATATTGTAAGTTT
>CAZMBE010000034.1:0-9857 GCA_964564625.1 uncultured Syntrophaceae bacterium
AAACCTGATCCATAAAAATCAGACACCTCAACATCGAGCTTTATGCTATGTTCCAAACAGTCGAAAATGATGCCGCTGTTATTATCAATCCAAAGTGAGAGGTAGTAGCGCGCCGGCATAAGATAGAGAGAGTTAATTTCCGCCTCAATGTACCCATCTCCTTCAGGCAACATCGATATCTCGTTGCCCGCAAAAGAACTATCCACTGTAGTGACCAATGCTCCATAGTCTGTATAGAATTGGATTCCAAAGGCAATATTGTTGTTTACTTGTTTTTCAGCATGATAATAGAGCCTGACAACGAGGCTGTCTCCACTTTGAATAACATCTGTAGGCCTTCTCTCCATGTTCAAAAACTCAATCCCGGTATACTTTATCCATCCATTGCCGATGCGGTTCTTCACTTCCCGCAAATCAAATCCTTCTTCGGGGACTCCTGCAAAAGTGGCCATGTAGTGCTTTATGACTTCTTTGGTGTTGCCATCCTCACGGATCCTTCCTTCATCAATCCATATGACCCGAGAACACAGATTTTCAACAGACGCCATCTGATGAGACACATAGATTATTGTCCTCCCTCCCTCACGGAGATTACTTATCTTGTCGGTACATTTCTTCTGAAATCCCACATCCCCAACTGATAGAATCTCATCGACCAACAGAACATCCGTATCTAAATGGGCAGCAACAGCAAAACCCAATCGCAGCCTCATCCCCGAGGAATAGTGTTTGATAGGGGTGTCTATGAATTTTTCGACATCTGCAAATGCTATGATCTCATCGAGCTTAGACTTTATTTCTTTTTTGGTCATGCCAAGAATAGAGCCATTCAGATACACGTTCTCCAACCCGGAAAGCTCGTCATGAAAACCTGTCCCCACCTCCAACAAGGATCCGATCTTGCCCTGCACCGCTATTCTCCCCGAAGTTGGGTACATAATCTTTGAAAGAACCTTCAGGAGGGTGCTCTTGCCTGCTCCGTTACGTCCAATAATACCAACAATTTCTCCCTTCTGAACGGACATGGACACTTCTTTCAAGGCCCAGATGATGTTCTCATTTGCACGGCGTTTACGTAGAACATTTCTCACCATGTTAACCAGTGCTTCACGCAACATGTTCTGTGATCTATATTTTCCTATTAGGAACTTTTTCGATAGGTCTTTTACTACTATGGCATCGTGCATAAAGAAATGTCTCGCTTAGTGTTATATAATATCAGCAAAATCACGTTCAGTATTTCTAAAGTAGATCAACCCAATCACCAGGAGTAACATGGTAATTGCCAAAGAAACCGACAATTCCTGCCAATTCACCTGGTGAGACGGTAGGATCGCAGATCGAAAGCCGTTTATGATCCCGCACAAAGGGTTCAGGCTTGCCAAGCCTCGATACCTTTCAGGAATCATGCTTATTGGATAGATGATCGGCGATACAAAGAGTAACAACTGCATCATGAAAGGGATAATATGACCTATATCTCGGTACTTAACATTTAATGAAGACAGTATCATTCCTATACCAAGAGACAATATAACAAGAACAATCGTGAGAAGAGGGACCAAAAGAATCTTCCATCCTATCTGTATACCAAAGTATTGCATTAGTCCAAGAAGCACCACGAAGGAAACGCCATAGTCAATCAAACCGCTCACTGTTGATGAAACGACGAGAGCAATTCTGGGGAAATATACTTTTGTTATCAGATTCATGTTGTGGATCAGACTGTTTCCAGAGCGCCCAACGGCTGATGAAAAGTATGTCCACGGGACCAAGGCGGCATATGAAAAAATAGCATATGGAACTCCTTCGCTTGGCATCTTGGCTAATTTTCCAAAAAACACCGTGAAGATAACCATAGCAGCAAAAGGCTGAATTACTACCCAAACTACACCGAGGAGAGTCTGTTTATAGCGTACTTTAATATCACGCCAAACCAAGAAATAGAATAATTCGCGGTAGCGCCAAAGTTCATCCAGCCATTCGAATATTTTCATCAGTTACCCTGTCATTCCAGTTGCTTCTGTGGATAGATTTGTCAAAGGTTGGAATCTTTTTCGACTCGATTCCAATTGCTTATAATATAATCTTACGACAATAGAAAGCTTCTGCATATTTTCCAGGAGCGTTTGACTCAATTCCCCGTAACCGTAGAATTGACCAGAAGGTATCCTGTGTGAACCATTTCTTGTCCAACTGTGAACTGTAGTAGTTAAGGATTTTTGTAATCTTTTTTCGGCAGTCCGATTTATCAAGATGGACGAAAAAATTAGGAGACCCCAAATCACCGTCGAATTTCGGGATTTCATATTCGAGAATCAGGTGATCCCTGAAAGTATTCCAGGTCAATTCAGAAATAGTTCTGTGATCCTGATGCAAGTCTTTTCTGTAATGGGTAAAAACGATATCCGGGGAGAACTCTTTCTTCAACCGTTCAAAATACTCCTTTATTTCGGCTCCCAGATATGGGAAGAATCCGTTTCTGAATCGGTGTATAATGATATTTTTGTTTTTCACACCTCTTAAAAAACCATTTGCACTTCTCAACGCTTCACCTGCCCGACTTTCATCAGAACTAAAAACTACCCAGTAAATGTTGACTTCTCTTGTTGAGACAATTAATTTTGAAATCGTTCCTCCAGATCCTATTTCAATGTCGTCACAATGAGCCCCGAGGCACAGTATCCTCTTTTGAGAATTATTGTCGATGCTGATCTTCAACATTTAAGTTACAGATCCTCCTTAGCCCTCTATGCGTTCACAGGAATGCCGGCATAATGTCTGCTTCATTCTGGTCACACCACAATTTTCGTCATTTCTTTTAGTTGGAAACTTCAGCGCTGCCTCATGTAGCAAATAAGATATTGATTGAACCTGGCAGGAGCTAAGACGTGATCCGATCGAGTATTCGTTGTGCGGCAGTCTCACCGCTAAAAAAAGACATGTCCGTCCACAAGTATCCCCAGTCACCATATCGACCGCAATGGGCAATGCCTATGTCGTCCAAGAATCCATGCACGGTTCGCAACGCGGTGGGGCGATCCAAATCAAAGATGATGTTAGCGTAGGGAATGAACATTGCCTTTCTCAGGAGAATCTTGTCATCCTCTCTGAGCAGTCCGCAACGACGGAGTCCATCGACGACCGGTTCGATATACGCCTCCGGTGGTTGAGTCAGTGGCTTGTACTTTCTGGAAAAGTACACCTCACACTGAATAGCGCTCATTCCCTCCGGCACAGTGGAAGGTGAAATGTTCCTTTGGAAGCTAACCCGGCTAAACGGCATGTCATCATCATAGAAATATGTCCAGTTTGCAGAGGACACATCCGGGCGGGCTACTCCTATATTGACCAAGACAAGACAGGTGCAGGCCAAGTCTCGCGATGCTTTGATAACATCGTTTGGTGCATTGACGATCAAAGGAATGAGTTCAGGAAGAGCTATAGAGGAGATGAGGTGGTCATAACGAACAACTTCACCATGAGCAAAAGTGAGTTTCCTGGCCTTCGGATCAATCTTTGTCACACGATAATTCTGGAAAATGTGAGAGTTGGTCCTGAACAAATCGAAGAATGAGACGAAGCCGTTCTGTGCCGGATATCGGTAATCCTGTACGTAATGAATATTGGGTGCGTGCGGCGAAATTGCTCCAAGGAGTACTTCTTCCAGTTTGGCTTGATACAAACGCGGCCCTACCCAGTCTGTAGTCATATTATTTGCGTTTGTAGTGTGAAACTTTCGAGTATACTGCATCGGAAAAGTTTCCGCATATGTACGACCGTAACTTGCAATCAGCCAGTCTTCGTAGTTTCGAATTAAGTCTGGACTACCGTTCGGACGCCCGATGAAGTCGCGCAAGATGTTCACCATTAGTTCAGACGGTAAACCATGCAGGTTGGTAATTGCCGGATGTGTTATCCAATATCCTTGCCAGTAATTGTTGACCTGTGCGATTCCTTCATCGTATCGGTTCTGGACGCTTTCAGCAAAGAGTCTACGGAGGCGTTCATCCTTTGTGTAGGATACATGAGGGCCTTCATCAAAAATGTAGCCGTCCATTAAGTGGGAGGCTGAACGCCCGCCGTGGTATGATTCTTTCTCATACAACACCGTATCTATGCCTTCGTTCCGGAGCCTGTGAGAAGCTCCAAATCCTGACACTCCGGCACCAAGAATTGCTATTTTAAGACTCTGTTTTGTCATTTAACCTCGGTTGTTAATCAAATTGTTAGTCTGGCTCCCATGCTATCGTATACCTTGGAGTAGCCCCCTGATTCTCTCTACAGTATGGTGTAGAGTTTGTCCGTATACTAATGGTTTTTCGAATTCCAGACTAGCCAGGGTGGGTTTCCATCTTGGTAGAGCTCCTCCAGTTGCTGTTTGTCCTTAAATGTATCCATCGACGCCCAAAACCCGTCGTGCTTATAGGCAATCAGTTCACCTCTGTCAATGAGCCTCTGGAAAGGCTCATTGACAAGTTCCTCGCCATTGTTGATATAATTAAAAAGATCCTTCTTGAAAACAAAAAACCCGCCATTTATCAAAACTTCGGAATCAGACAGATGCTGGATTTCAGACACCTCGTCTTGGTTCCTTAACGAAACCACATGGAAGCTGTGTTTGGGCTTTACCGCTAAAAAGATTCCAACTTTGTCCCTCGCCTTGAAATGATCAATCAACTTGGGGAGGTGCAAATCCGTCAGGCCATCTGCGTAATTGGCCAAAAAGACTTCTTCTCCTTCCAGATACTTTTTTATGGCAACTAGCCTTTGACCGATGTTGCAGTTTAGCCCGGTGTCTGCAAATGTGATAGTCCAATCGTCTATGTCACGGTTTTGAAGTTTTATATCTTTAGTACCTTTGGATAACACGAAATCATTCGAGATGCATTCATTGTAATTCAGAAAATAGTTTTTGATTACATCTCCTCTGTGTCCAAGACAGAGAATAAAATCTCTATGCCCATAGTGGGCATAGTACTTCATAATATGCCACAAGATCGGTCGGTACCCGATCTGAACCATTGGCTTGGGGATGCTTTCAGAATACTCCCTCAACCTCATTCCCAGACCTCCACAAAACAAAACAACTTTCATCTCAACACTCCTCTTTTTCTACTCCAATTTTTCTACTCCAAGGCAAAGTGCGAGTTTTGCTCAGTTCTCAGAATGTCACAGAGTCTATTTCCGGGCAGCTCGACGTCAGAATAGACAATCGCTTGATCCATTCTAACATCAGCTTTCAGGCGGCACGCTTCGGAAATTCCCATCGGTAGAAGGTTTTCCCTCCGGCACACACTATGGTTGTCAATCACGCCATAGCAGGTGAAACCTCCTATTCCATCAAGCACTTCGCCCTTCTTAAGATTTCTCTTGGCAACCGCGATGACCTCACACATGGGTCGTCCTAATGGCGCGACCGTGGCATCGTGAAACAGGACAGCACGGGCAACAGTTGTAGCTATCTGCACATGTGGCAAGTGATAAGGGGTATAAAACACATAGAAAGGGCCGTCCCCCATCTTGAAATAGGTCATATACTGTCTCCTGATTGGATTATCACTATGACAGAGGACAAAGGCCCCAGTATGGGGTTCAGCGCCGAGGACATAGTCCACCAGTCCTCCATTGGCAAAAAGTTCAGCGGGGAAAAGCTTTACTATGTCCCTTACGTGGGCACAATGATACCCGAACATCCCTCGTTTTCCGACCATAAACCCTGTAGCATTCGCCAGAACCGTCGTCTCCATTGAGAGTTTCGTCCCATCCGCAAACGAGGTGATCATTACGGCTTTCTGTTTGTGTTTCTCCGCAAACTCCCGCTGTGTATCGGGCGTCCGGTAATGATCGATCATACCCTTGAGATTGCCGGCAAGCACCGGCTTAAAACCAGCCGTCTTGACGAATCGATAGAGGTTCATCGCCACTCCCGGTTCGTCTCCATCGGTATTTGTGATCACCACACCGGCTCGATCCGCGCGGACCTTAAGGATAGGTCCTAAAGTCGCATCCAACTCGGCATTCATCAAAATGACATGTTTATCGTGTTTGATCGCTTTTAGTACTATACGCGCTCCAAAATCGATTTCTCCTGTCGCCTCGATAATAGCGTCGATGTTGCCGGCCTCACAAAGTAATTCTGGATTATCGGTAACGCAATAACGTCGTTTGGCAATTGCCGATTCCAGTGCGGCAATGTTTTCAACGGTTTCCACAGACTCCACTCCAGCCTGTTTGTATGCTCTTACCGCTTCGGAAAGCCTGCGGTTGGAAATGGCAACCAATCTCATGCCGGTCAAAGGTGTCATGAATTGAAGGGCAATTCCCCGACCCATATAACCTGCTCCAACAAGGCCCACGTGGATCGGATTGCCGGATATTTCCCGTTTTTCCAGGGCGGTATCGACAATAATCATGTTGCTGTACTCCTTACAAATAAATTAAATAGTCTAAACCACTAAATCCGGCCATGAACGGTCACTGTCGGAAATACATTCGACAGGAACAGGCCATTTGATTCCAAAAGATGGATCGTTGTAGCGATTGCCGTGCGCAAATTCAGGGGCGAAGAACTGCGACGTCAGGTAGTAGATCTCCGTGTTATCATTCAGGGTTTGATATCCGTGTGCGAAACCTTCTGGGACATAGATCATCCTACGGTTTTCGGAGGTCAATTCGAGCCCGATCCATTGTTTATAAGTCGGGGAATTTCTCCGTAAATCAACAATCACATCATAAATAGCACCCATAGTACAGCGCACTACCTTGACTTCTTGATAAGGCTCGTTTTGATAGTGCATACCTCGCAAGGTACCCTTTTTCACGCTGAATCCAACATTAATTTGCACAAATTGAGTGTTCAATCCGTGATCCTCAAATTCTTTCATACACCAGCAACGAGCAAAGAAACCCCTGTGATCCTCTCTCCGTTCAAGATCGAGAATGTATGCCCCCTTCAATTTTGTCTCTTGGAATATCATTCGATTACAAACCAATCCCTTCGTAGCGGTTTAAAAGCCCTTTGTCCAGCATGCGACGTCCATCCACAAGAACCGCGCAAGGGTTCATTTTTGTGATTAGCTCTGGGACCTGTCGAAATTGTTCCCAGCGTGTCACCAACACGACACCATCTGCCCCCACAATAGCCTCTTCGAGCGTTTCACAAAGAGACAATTGATCAGAGTGAAAAAGTTTTCGCGCCTCATGGCCGGCAACAGGGTCATAAGCCTTCAGAATAGCACCCTTCTGTAGGAGTGCCTGGACGATCGGAATCGCAGGAGATTCCCGCATATCATCAGTATCCGGCTTAAAAGAAAGACCGAGTATCGTTATGCGAACATTCATCAGCGATGAGAAATGCTTCCCGAGCAGCCGAATGACTTCCATCGGCTGGCGTCGGTTAGTTTCGATAACGGCGTTCAATAAAGGCATCGGGCTTCCGTGTTTCTCCGCATGGGCGATCAGAGCTTTCACATCTTTTGGGAGACAACTTCCCCCAAAACCGCAACCCGCTTCAATAAACGAAGCAATTGGCGCCGTGATTCTGCTCCCATATCCTGTCTTTGGACACAGGTAATATGATGCATGGACTCCCTTCATAACGTCCACAACATCAATCGAACCAAGAGCTGAGCAGAGATTGGCGATTTCGTTCGCGTAGGAAATCTGAAGGGCCAGCAATGCGTTCGACGCATACTTTATCATCTCCGCCGTCCTGCAGTTGGTTCTAATCATTGGAACACCCACAAAGGTGGAATACAAGTTTCTAAGTAACTCCATAGTCCTATCTTCATTGGCGCCAAGGACGATGCGGTCAGGATTCATGAAATCAGCGACTGCCTGCCCTTCCGTGAGGAACTCAGGGTTCATTCCCACACCGAAGTCCCTGCCCGCTGTTTTCCCCGACTTATCCTCAAGAATCGGCAAGACCACCTCATCGCTAGTCCCGGGCACCACGGTACTTTTAACGACAACCGCGTGATATCCGGGCTTATCCTTGAGTCCCACCCCTATTTGAACAGAGACCTCTTTCACATAGGTAAGGTCAATTTCTTTCCCGTCAAAAGGCGTACCGACGGTAATAAATGTAATTTCTGAGTCGAGGATGGATTTATGAAGGTTGGTCGTGGCGAAGAGGTTCTTGCCTATCGTTTTCTCCAGGAGACTCTTGAGACCGGTTTCATAAAACGGGGGATTTGCCGCGTTTATCTCATCGATTTTCTTAGGATCGGTATCAACACAGAGGACGTGGTGACCCTGGCTAGCCAGGCAAGCGCCAGTGACAAGTCCTACATACCCTGTGCCCGCTACAGAGACTCTCATCATGCTTCCTCAGCCACCCTGTTGTCATAGTACCAAATGAGTGTGCGCCTCAATCCCTCTTCCAGTGAAATAGAAGGATTGTATCCCAGTTCGGTTCGTGCTTTCTTTATCTGTGGGCAGCGACGGTTCGGGTTGTCCACGAGGTACTCTTTATCGCCGCTATCCCGGCGAATAACTTTACCGTCATAGTCGTAAATATCTCTGGCTATACTTACAATTCTTTCTGCTAACTCGGCGATGGAGATCTCCGGCTCTTCAACACCAATATTGTAGGATTCTCCCTTCAGGCCTTTAACCAGAATCTTGTAGTAGCCGACAATGGCGTCGGCTATGTAACAAAATGTCCGCTTCGGAGCGCCATCAGAGAGCATAATGATATCTCTTCCCGATAGCACGTCTTTAGCGAAATCAGGTACTACACGCCTATCCGTTATTTTTAATCCCGGTCCGTAATTGTTAAACGGCCGGGCAACCTTAATCGGTAAATCGTACTGCCGTGCGAAATTTACGCATAGCGTTTCTCCATAACGTTTCGACTCATCATAACAGGCCCGAGGCCCTGTGCAGGATACATTGCCACGGTAAGTTTCCGGGGTAGGAATGTTTTCAGGCGTCGGGTCTCCATAGATCTCGCTGCTCGAATAGTACAGAAAGCCCAAAACAACTTCCCCTTTACTGGTTTGCCGGCGGGCATAATCCAGGAGCTCTCGTAAACCATGAATGTTGGCATCCATCGTCTCAATCGGATGCTTCCTGTAGTAAATCGGTGAAGCTATGCCTGCTGCGTGAATAATGTACTGATAATCTTCCATGTCGTTCGGAAGGGGATTGATCATATCATGACGTACCAAGGTGAGATTCCTGTCATCTTGTAATCTGAGGAGCCATTCCGGAACTCCACGCATATAGTTGTCGAATACCGTAAGCTGAATACTTTGTGATTGCCCTTGTCCTTTGTTCCAATGCAGAACGGCCTGAATGAGATAATAGCCAAGGAACCCTGCTCCTCCCGTCAAAAGCAGAGTTTTTCCCGACAACTGGCCAAACTCCTCCTGTAAATTGCCACAAATATAATCCAAATCATTGCTTACAACCTGCGCTGCGTTTGGCCTCATTTTTCTTCCTTCATGTTCTATGCTCTCAATCTTAATTATGCAAATGTTTCGGAACAAGGTGCAAGGATCAAGGTAAAAAGATTCAAGTGCTCAAGGGAAATTGTTTTATTGCGTCAACTATGTAGGCGATCTGTTCAGATGTCAATTCCGGGAACATGGGGAGCGATACGAATTCCAGGGCGCACCGCTCTGCAACTGGATATCTTCCTTTATTGAGACCTAAAAAGGAATAAGCCTTCTGAAGATGAATGGAACCGGGATAATGAATGCCGGTTGAGATTCCCTGTTCTGAAAGATAGGTCATAAGCCTGTCTCTGTCTTTCGCGCGAATGGCGTAAATATGATAGACATGCTTCGCGTAATCTGCTGAGTAAGGTTTGATGATATCACTCAGTGGAGAAAGCAGTTCGTTGTATTCCT
>CAZMBE010000034.1:9957-27521 GCA_964564625.1 uncultured Syntrophaceae bacterium
CCAGTGTTTCCCATGGAACCTGCCTTTCTGCCTTTGTATTCTGCGCCATGGGCTTGGCAGGCATCTTCGATCACATACAGGTTGTGCTCTTTGGCGATTGCCAGGATTGGGTCCATATCCGCGGTTTGCCCAAAAAGGTGTACAGGAATTATCGCCTTCGTGCTCGGTGTAATGGCTGCTTCTATTAAGGAGGGATTCATTGTATAGGTTTTTTCATCAACATCTACGAAGACAGGCTTGGCGCCGCAATATGTTATCGCTTCAGCGGTGGCGATAAATGTATTAGGCACTGTGATAACTTGATCGCCGGCACCAACACCCAAAGCCAGGAGGCTGATCCACAAGGCATCTGTGCCGTTTCCGACACCAATGACATGTTTGCAGTCACAAAATTTTGAGAACTCTTGCTCGAATTGGGACACGAATGGTCCACCGGCAAAAGCGGTACTCTCCAATACGGCACTGAGGGCAACGTTGATTTCCTCTTTAATTGTAAGATACTGTGCCTTGAGATCAAGAAAGGGGACTTTCATGTTTGCCTCCAATAAAGAATAGATTTAAGAAAAAGGTACAAGGAACCAGGTAATATTTTGAATTTCCGATCATGTCGGTCAAGACTGGCTGGTGCTCATTAGGTAAAGCTTTGCTCTTTTGATTACACCGATGTAAAAAATACAGGGGAAAACTCAAGTAAAACATATTAAATTAGCCCATGTGCTTGTAGAGAAGTGTTCCAAGGGCATTCAGTACAAATATGGGCAGGCTATTGAAAAACTTGTGCTGGAATGTTGATACTTGAGGAGGAGTTTTCACAAAAGAATTATTGCGAAAGTCGTATTTATAATATTTAATAATATATTCTTCTGCTCCCCAGCCCGTTTTGAACTGTCTTAGCCCATCATTATCAGGTTCGGTTTTACCAAAGCACAAAGTCTTGTGTCCTTTTTCGCAGCACCATTTGATGGATTCCCACATGACAAGATTATTTGGCCTAAGATGATGATAAATTTTGTCTGATGCACCGTACTTGAATATTACATTTTTTCCATGATGGAAGTACACGTTTCCGGCAATTGCAGTGCCTCCATATTTTGCAATGGAAATAAATCCCTCTTGTTTCGATATGATTTCCTCATAAACTGTTTTAAAAAAATAATAGGGTTGAGGAGGAAGACCATGAACCCTTCTGGTTAAAGAGTTAAGTCGGTAGAATTCATTTATGGCATTCAGTGAATTCGTGATTTCAACTGTTACTTCTTCTTTTTCTGCTTTTTTTATGCTCCTTCTTGTGGAATCCCGTAAGTTCGAAAAAATCTTTTTGATACCTTGTGTCAAATCGAGGGTGTGGCCCCAATGGTACTCTGATGGTTCATGGTGATCAAAGAATTTCTGTCCTCCCCTCATTTCCATGAATTTCCATCCATTTTTTTTACCGTAATTAGCAATATGGTTGAATAGTTCTGCAAACTCGTCGTTATTGGAGACTATGGGTTCGCAGTAATCAGTAAAAGGTAAAGAAACTCCTCTTTTGCCTGTCAAAGGGCTGTTTACTTCCATGAAAGGTATCATGGCGGGTGAGTGATTCTCATGATTCATAATGAAATACATTGGTTTATAGTTATAGGACTCATAGAGAATTTTAGCCCAGGTGGCGGTATGGAAGAAGGAGTAATCTTCATGGGAAAAAAGTTTGCTATTCCAGGATTCATGCGCAAGAGGGTTTATAATGCGGATCATATAAAAATAGGGTTAGAGGCCGAAAATCGGGAATGACGGGGGAGCGTCTAATAGATACAGCTCCGCTCTCTCGATTACAAAGGATCGAAGGAAATTTATAATTGAGTAACATTTGTTCACTATACAGTGAGTACCCTGTTCCACAATTGACTTATCATTTCATCCCCGCTTCAGAGAACTACAGCGGGAATCCATGATTGGCTTTGTAATACTGCTTTTGTCAGGAATTACAAAGGTATTATTATCACGCGCTCTTTGGTGCCATGAAGGCGTGAAGCTCTTCCCCGTATAAGCGGGTAACCATGAGCTATCTGCTATTGAGTTTCCCTTTTTTAATCTGTACTCATTATTCCAATGTGAGTAGCTGAATGTCCAGTATGTTCCTAATATCTTCGAAGTGCCGGCCCAGTGTCAAAATCTGACAATCATTGTCTATCGCGATCACAGCGAGATAACAATCTAGCAAATTGACGTTTTTCCCCTCTTTTTTTAACTGATGTGAGAGATGCCCGGCCTTAATCCATGTCTCATCATTTTGGTCAACTATATTAAATGCCTCAATAAACCTTTCTATAATGGAAGTTTCCTTCCTGGATCGAGAGTTCTGGATCAGCTCGGCAATTACAACTCTCGGAACACACACTTTGCTTTGAGATAAATATTCATCAACACGCTTCGAGAGCACATGTGAGCGGTTTTGAAAATATTCGATCCAGATGGAAGTATCTATTAAGACTTTTTCAGCCCTCATGACGTTTAATTTTTTCCCCGTTAGAATCAAACATCAGCTTTCCCTTCATTGCCATAATCTCTTCAATCTTTCTGCGCTTTAAATATTCATTTATGGCAATCTTGACCGCTGCCGCCTTCGTTCTTGCTTTCGTTTCTTTCAGCAGCCTGTCAAGAATACTTTTTTCGATGGTTATGGTTGATCTCATCGCACAAAATCACTCAATATCATGTGTAAATTCATGCATACATTATGCCATACATATTATTCTGCCAGATGATTCATTTAGCCTCAATTAATGCACAAGAGAAACATAATTATATCCACGTACGTTATGGTCGTACTGTGGTGCAGAATCAGGTTTTTTCTAACCTCCTGAAAAATTTAGCGGGATTACCGGCAACTATTGTATGCGGGGGGACGTTTTTTGTGACGACACTGCCTGCACCGACAATTGAATATTCGCCGATAGTAACTTTGGCTAGTATAGTGGATCCCGAACCGATCGAGGCGCCTCTCTTCACTAAAGTTGTTTCGACAGTCCAGTCAGCCTCTGTTTGCAGTATGCCGTCTTGTGACGTTGCCCTCGGGTAAGAATCGTTGATGAAGGCGACATTATGGCCAATAAAAACATCGTCCTCGATTGTAACTCCCTCACAGATGAAAGTGTGGCTGGAGATCTTGCAGTTTTTGCCAATTACGGCGTTTTTTTGTATTTCAACGAAGGCACCGATCTTTGTGTTATCACCTATTGTGCATCCATAGAGATTGATAAACTTTGAAAGCTTAACATTTGTTCCCATTTTTACATCATCAGCTACGCAGAGATAGTTCATAAATATACCATCTCCCCCTTGTTTCTTAACGACTTGTTGGATGCTTCCAGCAGTTTAACAACACGCATACCAGCAATGCCGTCATTTATGACTTTCCCGCCGTTGCTTATATAATCGACAAACTTTTCAACCATAAGCCTGAGAGCTTCCGTCTGTTCAATGCGCGGCGCCCACATGTCTCCGGAGCGATAGGAAACTAAAAGATTATATTTGCCTTCCTTGGTTTTTACCTGGACACCTTTGTCATATATTTTAATTTTTTCATCCGGCTCTATATCATTCCAAACAAGCATTTTCTTCTCGCCGCCAATCAAGGTGGTCCTCACTTTTACAGGAGAAAGCCAATTCACGTTAATGTGGGCAATGATATTTTTCTTGAAAAAAATTGTCAGGTACGCCACATCTTCCAGCCCCCTGTCAAAATGTCCTGCCCCGGTTGCTACTACAGCCTGCGGTGTTTCTCCGATTACATGTTCCATAATAGAAATATCATGTGGGGCGAGATCCCACACCACATTGATGTCATGCTGGAACAGGCCTAAATTAACCCTGACGGAGTCATAGTAAAAAATATTGCCCAATACATTGTCTTCAACAAGCTGTTTAATCTTTCTTACCGCCCCCGTATAGAGGAATGTGTGGTCAACCATGATTTTCAAACTCTTTTTCTCGGCAAGCTCAATTAGCTCTTCGGCTTCAACACTGGTGTAGGTAAATGGTTTTTCCACGAAGACATTCTTGCCCTCTTCTAAGGCTTTTTTTGTAAACTCATAGTGAGTGAAAACAGGTGTTGCTATGACCACAACGTCAATATCGGGATTTTTGATTAATGCGTCACTATCTGTAGTAGCATTAATGTCAGGATACAACTTCCGTAGTTTTTTTAGTGACTGTTGGTTCATGTCGCATACCATGTGCACCTCGGAACCTTCAGCAGCACTGAAGTTTCTGACGAGGTTAGGTCCCCAGTAACCATATCCGATTATACCTACGCGAATCATTCTTAACTCCTCAATACTTTACCTAATATGTCCTTTTCGAAGGAATCTATTGACTAAGAAATCTTTCTGGAATCCCCTGTATCAAGCCTATCATGCGTGTACTTTTTAATTCCGAGCAAAGCGAAAAATCATTAAGATCCCTCCCTTTGGTTGGGACGAGGATTTCTCCCTTTGGTCGAAATAATGTCTCCATAATTCTAATATGCTCCTTTGCCAGTGAGTATAACCCAGGGGGTCTTGAGAAGAAGCTTGATATCGAGCAACAACGACCACTCATTGATGTATTTAAGATCAAGACGAACCATATCATCAAAGGTAGTGCTGCTTCTTCCTGTGACCTGCCACAGCCCTGTGATTCCTGGTTTGACGGAGAGCAATCTCCGCTTATGCCAAATGTCATAAAGTTCGAATTCGTAAGGGATAGGAGGCCGCGGCCCAACAAGTGACATATCACCCTTCAGAACATTTATGAATTGAGGTAACTCATCAAGGCTTGTTTTTCTCAAAATATTGCCAACAGGTGTAATACGCGGATCGTTGCGTAATTTGTATACTCCGGGGGCATTCTCGTTATCCTTACCTTCACCAATAAATTTTTTGATGTAATCTTTGTGGCGATTGTGATCGCTGTTTGTGTACATGGAGCGGAATTTCAGGAATGTAAACGTCTTTCCGTTTAATCCCATTCTTTTCTGCTTGAAAAAAACCGGACCCTCAGAGGTTAGTTTAATGGATGCGGCAATGATCAGAAACATAGGTGCAAAAACCAGAAGGGCACACGCGCTAATAGTAATGTCCATCAGCTTTTTCATCGATGAGGTTGCCTGCCTGGAGATAGAGGGTTTTGAGAGATCGGGGTAAAGGGCTATATTAAATAAACCGCTGTTGATCATGGAAGTTCCGTTTACTTCAGGAAATACATGGAATGATACTTTGATCGTTGTTACCCATTCCGCATCTATAGCGCCGATGATTCTGCCATGAAGCTTGCGAAATATTGTTTCTATCGAGCTTTGATCGATAGATGCTATTTCTGTGAAGATGATGCCAATTATTGTATTGTGTTTGTACCATCCCCGTATATCTGTTTCTCTTGAACACGTAAAAAGAATAGATTTTATTATTTCATAGTAATCAGGATGCTCCCTTTTATGCAAATCCGAAAAATCAAGAAGCATGAGCAGGAAGGGCTTTTTAGAACGTTCGGTTCGTTTTCTCTCAATGCGGAGCAAATTATGAAATTGGGACGTATCGTAAAATGTATGATCCCCTTCAGCTGTATTTTTACACACAGGCTTTGATGATTTATGAAAAGAGTCCGTTGTTCTTCTGCTGTTTGATCCCGGTGAATTCATAACACAACCAGTAAAATATGCTCTCAGTCTTTATGTTGCTTATACGATGTGAGTTTCGTTAATAAGTAATCACGGTTAATCTGGAACGTATTGTTTGCTTTTTTTAAATATATTTCAAGAGTAAAAGATTTTTACAAATGAAAGATTACTACATCAAAACATTTATGCAGTACCTTTGAAATATCGCAGAGTATATAATTGCGAGAACCTGACTCTGGTGCTTCGCATTGAGGATTCAATAATAAAGATATACAAAAGGTTATCACGAAGGCTGGAAGGCTCCGTACATAGTTTTGCAGATTACCGAATTGAGAAATAGGAAATCATGTAAAGGCCTCTTTATGATTTTCTATTGAGTAGCTCATTCGGTTTTTTCAGAAGCGATATGATTTTCTCACCCAATTTTTTGGGTTGATTTTGCTTTGCGTAGCCATAGTTATAACCATAGAAGTAACGGTTAGTGCCAAAATACTGTGAATTGAGAGCAGTAGATTTAAACTCCAAATCATTTAACACAACGCCCATAATTTTCTCTGATTTGAGCAATTTGATGGCCTGCTGTACAGATTCCCTTGGTGTTTCACCCGCCCTTATTACAAAGAGAATGCCGTCAATTATTTTATCAAGGACGTTTGGTTCTGTCGTGGCAAGAATCGGTGATGAGTCTAAAATGATATACCGGTCATCGTATCGGGATTTTAATTCATTTACTAACGCTGCCATTCTTTTTGATCCGATCAGTTCAACGGGGTTCTCCTGGGAACTCCCGCCGCAGAGAAGGCTGAGTTTATCGACCTGGGTTTTGACCATGAGTTCGGGCAATTCCGCCTGCCCCAGCAGGTAATCGGATAGACCTTTTGCCTCTTGCAAGCCAAACCATCGTGAAAGTGTAGGATTCCGCAGATCGCAGTCGATCAACAAAGCATGACTGTGCAATTCAATGGCGATACTGATAGCAAGGTTTATAGCTATGAGACTTTTTCCCTCCCCGCTGAAAGCGCTCGTTACAAGGATCGTTTTCGGTTGATTTTGCTGAGTAGGATTAAAAAGGTATGTTCTCAGCTTGCGAAACTGCTCAGCAACGATGGAACCGGGCTGAAAAAAAGAAACCAGTTTGGTATCTAATACAGTGTCATCAACCGCAGTTTTGGTTAAATCTTCTAAAGGTTCCCGTGTTCTTACCTTCTCTGCTTTCTGCAGCGCTTCAAACATTTTACCCATAGTTGTTTGGCCTCAAGACAAGTTTATTTGTTAATATTACCATTTTTTTTTAAAATGAAAAAATGTCCTCTTTAGAAACGAGGCAGAACCTTCTAAATCCCTGATTACTTCTTTAACAATTGATTTCCCAACGTGCTTTTGATCCATTGAAAATGCGGTAAGTAAAGCGTTGTCACACACTATATTGATCACCCTGGGTATGCCTCTTGAGTATTTGTATATCGCTTTTATAGCTCCTTTATCAAATATGGAAAGATTCCGGGCGCCTGCTTTCTTTAGCCTGTGAAGTATATATTCTCCCGTGTCCGTAAAATTCAGAGCAGACAGATGATATCTGTTTGTGATCCTCTGTTTTAGTGCCCGAAATTTTGTGTCAGCCAACGTCTCATTCAATTCCGGCTGTCCCAGGAAAATGACATGGAGCAATTTGTTTTTGCCACTTTCCAAATTAGTGAGCAAACGCACCTCTTCAAGCAGTTTCGTATCAAGACTTTGTGCCTCATCGATTATTAAAAATACCCGCTCATTTTGAGCGAAGCAATTGAGAAGAAAATTATGCAATAATGCCAAATTTTGTCCTCGTGTCTTTAAGCCGTTCGAAGTTAATCCAAAATCTTCGCATATATAATTGAGGAAGTCCTCCGGATCCATAACGGGATTGAAAATGTGTGCGGTACGGACATTCTGCTCCATCTTATTTAATAGTGTATGTACAAGAGTTGTTTTCCCCGTACCAACTTCTCCGGTAATAACGATAAACAGCTTCCCTTCCTTGATTGCATATCTGAGGTGCGCGAAGGCTTCTTTGTGTATCTCGCTAAAATATACAAACTTAGGATCGGGTGTTATATTAAACGGCTTTTCTTTAAAGCCAAAGAATTTTTCATACATATGAAATGGTTACGTCACTATTTCTTCAATTTTCGGAATTGTTGCCAGAACCCGAAGTCCGAGAGTAACTTCCACATCTCCCGCATCGTGGAATGATCGATCCAACTGTTCCCGAATAAGAGCCGCGCCAAAACTGCAGCCGATGCTAATTACCAACCCGATCAAAAGGACTTTCGGTATGTTAGGAGAGAAGGGCGTTTCCGGCACTCGCGCCGGATCAATTACGCGGAACTGCTCTCCCTTCTGTCGACGTTCAAGATTTTCCGCCTGCTGGGCATCCTGGCTTTTTCTCAAAAGAGTTTCGTACGATTCCTTCATGTTCTGATATTCCCGAAAAAGGGAGGCCATCTCCTGCTCCCGTGCGGGTACACTTTCAATACGCCCTCTGTAACGGTTAATCTGTGATCCTACGATTTCTTCTTCCCTTTGGAGCCGTTTGATATACCCATCGTTTATTGACAACTGGTTCTTTAACTCCCGGTATCTTGGGTCACTTCTAATAGTATATATATCCTTTTTTGTTTCTAAATCAGCCAGTTTTTTCTTAATCGCTTTTACATCGGGGTGGTTTTCCGTGTAGCGTGCTCTTAAATCATCAAGGTTTTTCTTTAAAGTAATTTCTGACTCGGAGGGTAGTGGTAATCCTTTATCTCTTCCCATGATTCCAGGATCTGACAGCGCTGTTCCTGATTCAAGTTCAGAAAGCTGCTTCTGGAGAAATAGTTTCCGGTCCTGAGCGGCTCTCATATTTTCTCCAACTCTCTGGTATTGATTTTGGGTCTGTTCCAAAATTCTCAGGTTGGCATCCCGCTGTTCCGGCAGTTCACCCATGTGTTTGCTCTTGTACTGGCTAACGGCTGCCTCCAGTTCTTCTAACTTCGCCTTTTTGGCGGCTAATTCAGTTGTTAAAAATTCTGTCGTACCCACTGCCTGCTGTTCCCTCATTTTCAAATTTTCCTCGATAAAAAGGGAAGCGAGCCTGTTTGCAACGGTAGTGACCGTATTTGGATCCTTACCCATAAAGCCAATCGAAAAATAACCTTTTTCGTTTCTCTTAGTGGGCAATTCTACTATAATATTTTTCCTCATGAACTCTACAACTTCTTCAAGGGTACGAGTATTGCTTTCATCATGATAAAGGCGGAATTCATTGATAACCTGTTCAAGGCGTGTCCTGCTCGTGACTTCCTGGGCTATGGAATGAAGGCGCTCTTCAATGCCGGATGTTACTGTTGGGTGGACAAACGACTCCGGCACTTTTTGCGGTGTAACAGCAATTAGTGTCGATGCCTTATATATCCTCGGGGTAAACTTTGCATAGAGAACGGTGCCAACCATAACGAGCAGAAATGGAATAATCAGATACCAAATTCTCCTTTGCAAAATTTCCATGTAATCGTCTATATTATAAGATCTTGATGAGTTTATCATAATTGTTTTCTCTTATTTTTTTGTCATTCCCGCGCATGCGGGAATCAAGCTTTAGTACATTGCGGTTAATCTAACTATTGCCCTGTTTTCCTCGTAATCATGGATGTCAATATCGGAATTGTTTTCCCTGTGTGAAACCTCTAAGGATATTGTCAGCCATCTCAGCGGTGAGTAGGAGGCATTACCGCCAATTCCCCAAATCCAGTCTTTTCTTTCTCCGTCCGAGTATTCAACCCGTTCCACACTTCCGAAAAAACCGAGAGATGCACTTTTAGCCGGAAAGTGGGTCAACGAACCTGTCAATCGATGATATTTGTTAAATCCAAGATTTTCTGAAGTGAAATAATCTTCTGTATATCCACCCTGCAAGCTGAACGTATAGGTCGTGCGAGTATCACCTCGATTTGTAATATTGGCCCTGTAACTGACACCATCCGTTCCGGTGCCGACCTCCGGTTCTTTCCAGAAGTATCCCACTTGGGCGGAGGCGCTGAGTGTCGGACTGAATGCATACGTGAAACCCACGAAGGGGTCATGTACATCATAGTCACTGGAAGGAGAATCGAAAGTGCGCCGCGTAAATGTGTATCCGCCGAAGATCGATGTTTTTGAGGTTACGCGGTATGTGTAACGGGCATTTGCCATGTGACCAGTCATATCATCGCTACGGTCGAAATCGCCGAGGAGGTAGCCATACTCAAGGTGAAGGCCATTTTTCCCATCGAACCAATATTCGATATAAGGATTAATGTAATTCTCCTGGCTGTCCTCGCCGGTTTTGCTTTGTGTCCTGTAGATATTATTGCGGTAATTAACACCTATGCGGTCCTCCCGACCGAATTGGTACTCAACAGTCGGCGCTACGACGTTCCGCCAGTAGACGGCCTTTTCCTCTCTTTTGGCGAGCACATACTGGTTTTGCTCAATCGTGGTAAAGTATTCCATCTCCCTCTGCTCATCGGAACGAATAAAGTAGTCTCTCAAGTAAAAATTAAAGTGACTTTTTGTCAGGTATTTGGCACTTAAGGAACCGTTGTGACTGACATAGTTATTGTCAGTTTCTTTTCCATAGAAGACAAATCCCGCACTGTAATCCAGTTCTATCCCGGCCGCGTCATCCATATTCGTGTACTTCAGTCCCGGTCTGACCGTAGTGATAAAATCGTCCTGCTTATTTGTGGATGTGAGATTGATATTGTCATTGTATTCTTCAACCACGGAAATGTAAGGGTGAAAGCCGGGTCCAGGAACTCCTGGCTGGGCGAAGGCGGAGATGGGAAAGTATGTTACCAGAAACGCAATAAGAAAGAAAAATATTTGCATAATTCACTCCTGTAAAATCTGTCGAAAAGCCTCCTGACAGATGTTTCGCATGTCTACCGTAAACATTATTTTACAATTATAAGATCTCCTCTTTTCACAATCACATCTGGCTCTTTGCCATCGATTATTCTTTGATAATTGGCTATGATCCTTTTTTCTGTGCCTTTTTCCTTCCTGATGATCAAAATCTTCTTTCGGTTGGCCCAATCTGTAAAACCTCCTATCATAGTCATGAGCTGGACCAATGTAGTATCGCTGCGGAGCCGGACAACACCGGGAGTTTTAACCTCACCGGATACATAAATCTTAAAACTGTTTGCTTCCATGACGGTCACGGAAACGGTAGGGTTATCAATGAAACCCCTCAGCTTGTTAATTATAACCTCTTTCAGTTGAAGCGGCGTCAATTCTGCGGCCTGAATATCATCGACAAGGGGGAGTGAAATTTTCCCATCCATCCTCACCGGAACGGTTCTTGATAAGGCTTCCTCACGCCAGACAAATATATTAAGCACATCTTCCGGGCCGATAATGTATTGATCGCTGTCCGTAGCAATCTCGCCCCGTGATTTTGGCGGGGCCGAAGACCCCTTACCCTGTTGGGAATAAACCAAAGAAGGCAGCAAACAGATTAGCAATATTAATGCCAATTTCATACACATCATGTCATTTTTTCTCATGTATCTAACCCCTGGAGTGACTGTAATACGTGATCGTGGATAATATGAAATGTATTGTTTGTTTTTTTTTAATTTATTTCAAGAGTAAAAGATTTTTACAAATAAAAGATTTTTACATAATTATTAATGATATGAGTTAATATATCAAAAAAAAGTATATGTCGAGTAATTTTTTGCGGTAACGTCGAATGAATATATGTCTTGAAATATGCAAACAACTTCAGTATGATACAGAACCGTAAAGCAAGAATAAGACCTTTTTCAAAAGGATCATGTAAGACTATGTATAATACATATTTGTGGAAAGTAAATGTGTGAAATGTCTGCTCCATGTTCAACTTTGATGGTGCCAGCAGGACAGGCTTTACCCTTGTCGTCCAAAAAGTGAAGGAGTTTGATAATGCAATGTAGCAAAAAAAATCGGTGGCTCTTTGGTTCTCTTATCTTTGTATGTCTTCTTGTTTTATCATTGCCAGGTTGTTCAAAAGAAGCCAAAACAGAACGGCACATGAAAAAGGGCGAACAGTACTTTTCAGAAAACAAAATACAGGAAGCAATTTTAGAATTTAAGAATGTCATTCATCTTAATCCGCAGGATGCAAGGGCACATTACAAATTGAGCCAGGCATATCTTAAGGCAGGATTATTCAGAGAGGCATTTTCAGAAACTTCAAAAACGGTTGAACTTGATCCAGGTATGCTTGAAGCCCAGAATCAATTAGGCAGTCTGTACCTTCTTTCGGGAAATCTCACAAAGGCCAGAGAACAGGCAGAGATCGTCCTGGCAAAAGATGTAAACAATTCATCGGCCCATCTGTTGTTGAGCAGCGTATATATTGCTGAAAAGAAAATTGAAGACGCTATCGCAGAAGCAAAAAAAGCTGTCGGCGGAGATAAAAAACTGGAAGCGTTCCTCCACTTGGCTAACTTGTACATTATTAAAAAGGATTTTTCACAAGCGGAAGAGATGCTCAAGGCTGCCGTTAAAGTCGATGAGAAAAATCTAAAGGCCCGGTATTCCCTGGCAGATTTCTATCTACGCACGGGGAAAATGGAACTTGCTGAAAATCAATATCTCGAAAGTGTTAAGATTGCGCCGAATGACGCGAAAGCATATATGTCTATGGGTAATTTTTATGCCGCCGCGAACAGGCCTGAGGAGGCGGAAAAACAATTTTTGAAAAGCTCTGATTTATCGCCGAATGATGTTACCATCCTCCTGCATCTGGGGAATTTCTATCTTGCATTGGCTAAAAAAGATAAGGCTGAAGCTGCATTTAAAGGAGCTGTAGATAAGGATTCAAAAAATGTCCAGGCTTTGGCCAGACTGGCCGCTTTTTACATTGACGATCGGAAATATGATGAAGGCCTGGAGATTACCGAAAAGATTTTTCAGATTAATCCGAAAAGCCAGGAAGGACTGCTTTTGAAAGGAAGGATTCTTTTGAGCAGGAACCAATTTAATGAGGCGCAAAACCTGTTCCAGGCTTACTTAACAGATAATCCCAGATTCCCCATGGGTCACTACCTTCTCGCGATGGCCCATTTTGGAAACAGGGATGTTCGGCAGGCGAAAGCCGCTCTGGCAGAAGCCATACGGTTGAGTCCTAAGTGGCAGGAGCCAAGGCTTCTGTTCGCTGATATAAGTATGAGGGAAGGGGCTTATGATCGGGCTCTTGATGATGCAAAGGCGGTGTTAAGGGACCATCCAAAGAGTGTACAAGCATACCTCGTCATTGGTAATGCATATATGCTGAAAAAAAATACCCCCGGCGCGTTGAAAAGCTTTGAGGAAATGATAAAAATTGCGCCTGGTAATCCCGTAGGATACACGCAAATGGGCCGGATACTGCTCATGCAGAAAAAAGAAAAAGAGGCCCTGGTAAAGTTTGAAAAAGCGTTATCGCTGCAACCCAATTATATAGAACCGCTACAGCACATCGTAATGGTTCATATGAATAAAAAAGATCACAGAAAGGCGTTTGACAGGGTTGTCGAACAGGTGAATATCTCGCCTCAAAATCCCTATCTGTATAATATACTGGCGGGCATTTACGAGGCTTACAGAGATACGTCAAATGCAGAGAAATACTTTAAAAAAGCTATTGAGATGAATGAAAACATTCCAGCCCTTCATATTTCTCTCGCAAACTTTTATATGCGCCAGAGAATGTTGGACAAGGCAAAAACCGTATACTCCAAGACTGTTGAAAAAGCGCCAAGTTCTCTTGCCGCCCATATGGCCCTGGGAATGATTTATGAGAGTGAGAAAAACTATGACAAGGCAAAAGAACACTATCTGAATGTTTTAAAAGTGAATCCCAATTTCGCGCCCGCGGCAAACAATCTTGCGTATATTTATGCGGAGAAGGGCGGGAATATAGACGAAGCACTCAATCTGGCCCAGAAAGCGAAGGAACTGGTGCCGGATGATCCTCATGTGTCGGATACTCTGGGATGGATCTATTACAAAAAGAACATTCCGAGTAGAGCCATTGTCTATCTGAAAGAGGCAAATGAAAAGGTTACGAATCAGCCTATGATAAAGTACCATTTGGGTATGGCGTACCATAAGAACGGGAATCTTGATCTCGCAAAAAAGGAACTTGAGGGGGCACTCAAGTTGAGCTCTGACTTTGAAGGCGCCGATGTGGCAAGGTCGACACTTCAGTCGATAAGGTAGGAAAAATCAAGTAAATTATTCAAGGGTTCAAGGGGCACTTGAACCCTTGACCCCTTGGACCCTATTGCGTATTTAATTACTATCCCTTATGAGTACTCTCTTCTGCTTGTCTGAGGATGTCGGACAAACGGCATCCTTTTATTCCAGTGGCTACTCCGAAGGATATAACGGGCTGAGGATCCTGAAACTTGTTTGATTGGACCGCGAGGGTATTTTTCAGACGGCTTATTGCACTTTCGCCGATTGTTTCATCTGACAGAGGTAATATGGCGGCGAATTTGTTGCCTCCGATACGTGCAACGATATCTTCGGTACGAAACACTTTCATTATCTGAGCTATACGCTTCAGGAGTTCATTTCCGGCTTCAAGTCCATAGCTCTTGTTAACAGGTATAAGGTTATCCAGGGTAATAACGATGATAGTGATCGGGAACAGCCTGCCAAGCTCATGCCTGACGATTTCCTCTTCAAAATAAGCGCGATTATAAAGGCCTGTAAGTACATCATGAAAACTAAGGTACCAGAGCTTCTCCTCTGTTTCTCTAAACTCGCTGATGTCGACGGATAAACTGATGACACCTATAACAGAACCATCATTTCCCCGGTATGACATCTTGTCAGTTTGAATCCAGCGGTGTCCGCGGGAGGAAGGATACATCTCTATAATACCTCGTTTTGATTGGCCTGTTGATATAACGTAGTTGTTTTCTTCCTGATAGAGCGTTACCTGATGCATCGGAAGGTTTGGGAAGATTTCCGCGATCGTCCTTCCAAGAATTGCTTCCATTGGTAGGCCTAGTGATTTTGAAAATGCTTCATTGATCTGGATGAAGCGATGATTTCGATCTGTATAGTAAACACTAGTGGGTATGGAATTGAGAACTAACTGTAAATCATTGCGTTCTCTCTGCAGTTCGTCATCAATGCGCTTGCGCACTGTTATGTTGTGAAGGATTCCATGCATGGCAATCCCCCATTTATATGGTATAAAGATCAAAGTTGTTTCACATTCTATTTTTCGGCCATCTTTTGTGATAGCCGTAAATTCAAACTTTATCGATGAGAATGCACCCTGTGAACCTTTCTTTATCTGTTCCAGTACAAAACTGCGACTCTCGGGAGCAACAAGGTCCATGGGGTTGAAATCAGTGGCACATACTTCGTCGGCCTTCACGCCAAAGAGGTTCTCAAAGCGCTCATTAATAAATTCAAACTTTCTGTCAAAAGTAACGAAGATAGCATCTTCCGGCTGGTCAACAAGCGCGAAGTAATGTCCCATTCTTTCTGAAAGCTCCCTCCTCGCGTCTTTCCGGTTCGCTTCCACTTGTTCCAGTTTTGCAACCCGCCTGCGTGTGAAATCTAATTCTTCAATGAGTTCATTTTTTGTCTTGTCTTCATCTTTCATTGTATGCGAACCTGCCTTTGCTTTCCGATATTTTCTATTACCAGCCGTCGTTTAGCCATTCCGTATTCCTATGTAATGAAACATCATTCGTATGAGGCAAAAAAATCGTTTTGTCAAGAGTATTATGTTCTTTATTTACGTGCAGTGTCGTTTAGTTGGCACAGGTTTTGATAGTGTATATGTCACTCATGATTTGGAGTTCATTATGTCTATTCCAGTACAGAATACTCCTGACATCACGCCTTCAGCGTTCAAGGAAATCAAGGAGCGTGAATCGGGGATGCTGGCTCACGCGGGCAGCGCTGGTACAAGACCATTTGACGCTGTTTTGAAAAGTGCCATTACTTCAGGTACAGCTCTGGACAGAGAAAAGATCTGCATGATCATGCTCAGGATGAATATGCAAATGCATGAAAAATTATTTAGTGTAATGTCCGAAGAAAAAAGAGATCGTGACATTTATAGCTCATTCTTCGGATTAATGAATAAGAATGTAAGAGGAATGCTGCCGGTTCCATTAGCGTCAAAAATCCAGCACTCATGTCAAAATAATGACGAGACTCCAACGCAGCCGAAAGGCCATATCAATGAAATTATAGACCATGCCGCCGATAGATTCAATGTCGATCCCGATTTGATACGGGGAGTCATCAAGGCGGAAAGCAATTTTAACTCTCACAGCACCTCGCCCAAAGGGGCAAAGGGACTGATGCAGCTTATGCCCGCGACAGCTCGCGATCTTGGCGTGAAAGATCCCTACGATCCTTACGAGAACGTGATGGGGGGGACCCGCTATTTGAAGGGTCTCCTTGACCGATATGGCGGTGATATTGATCGAGCCCTTGCCGCGTATAATTGGGGAATGGGTAATGTTGAGAAGTATCCGGGCAGGTTGCCCAGGGAAACAAGAACGTATATATCCAGGATCAAAGAGTATTACTTAGAGACAAAGGCATAATGAAATTTTTCTTCCACTCTTGTATCGCTTCCAGGGCCCTTTGCGCGTAATGCCATCCCCTGTCTTTTTTGGAGATCTTCCCGGGGAGGGGAGGGAAAAGTCCGAAATTGATGTTCATCGGTTGAAAGGTCTTTTGATCGGCATTCATGATGTAGGAGAGCAGGGAGCCAAGGGCTGATGTTGCAGGCGGCGGTACCATCGTGGTCCCGGAGAGCAGGCACGCCGCGCTCAATCCCGCGATGAGGCCGATCGCGGATGATTCAACGTAACCTTCAACGCCCGTGATCTGTCCGGCAAAAAAAATATTGTCACTCCCGCGCAGTTGCAGCGTGTGTCTGAGAAGGGCAGGGGAGTTGATGAACGTATTTCGGTGAATGCTGCCATATCGCGCGAACTCCGCGTTTTCAAGACCGGGGATCATTCTCAGTATCCGCCGCTGTTCCGGCCAGGTCAGTTTCGTCTGAAAGCCCACCATGTTGAAAAGTATACCATCCCGGTCCTCCTGCCGCAGCTGCACCACGGCATAGGGCTGTTTTCCAGTCTTCGGGTCTGTTAATCCAACCGGCTTCATCGGCCCGAAGGAAAGAGTGGCTTTGCCGCTCCCGGCAAGGATCTCGATCGGCATGCATCCGCTGAAGAATTTCATTTTTTCAAAGGGTTTCAGCGGAACCTCTTCTCCATGTATCAATGCCTCCCAGAATTTTTCATATTCTTCTTTATTGAGGGGGCAGTTCAGGTAGTCGCCTGTCTCACCGGAATATCTCGATGCCCTGAATACCTTCGCGTGATCAATAGAGTCTCCCTCAATGATGGGGGAAATGGCGTCATAGAAGTAGAGGTAGTCGCTGCCGGTCAGAGCTGCTATAGCGCCGGCCAAGGCATCGGATGTGAGAGGCCCTGTGGCAATGATGACCAAATGGTCATGGGGGATTTCCCGCGCCTCTTCCCTGATGACGTTCAGTCCCGAGTGGGAAAAGAGTTTTTCTTCGATATGGAGTGAAAAGCGTGTCCTGTCTACCGCCAGGGCCTTCCCCGCCGGAACCTCCGTCCTGTCAGCCGCCTCGATAATGAGGGAGTTCATGACGCGCATTTCTTCTTTGAGCAGTCCCACGGCATTTTCCGGCATATTGGAACGGAGGGAATTGCTGCATACGAGCTCTGCCAGATGGGGCGATGTATGGGCCGGAGAGAAGAGGGCAGGCTTCATCTCATAAAGAGTTACCTTGTGGCCCCTGTTCAATAGCTGCCACGCGGCCTCGCAGCCGGCAAGGCCACCGCCGATGACGATTATGGGTTTATCCTGGGTCATTTTT
>CAZMBE010000034.1:27621-30349 GCA_964564625.1 uncultured Syntrophaceae bacterium
TCGGGACATGGTATTCCAAGGCTGAGAGGCATGGTATTCTTGCATTCGGGATAGCCGGAGCATCCCATAAACTTGCCGAATCTCCCCTCCTTGATGACCATGTTTTTCCCGCACTGGCTGCATAGTACATCCGTGACCGAGGATTCTCGCTTGTTGTTTTCCTGGTCGCCCTGAGGCACGTTCATGGTGTTTTTGCAGGCGGGATAATTGGAGCAGGCGACAAATCTGCCTTTTTTCCCCCATTTGATTACCATGGGGCTGCCGCATTTATCGCATACAAGGTCTGTGGGGGTTTCTTCCCTTTTGACATTCCGCATGTGAAGCTCGGCATTCGCGAGTTCGTTTTTAAAGGACGCATAGAAACCATCTAATGTATCTGATTTGTTTGTCTTTCCTTCCTCGATCGCGTCCAACTGATTTTCCAGTGATGCTGTGAATTCGACATCCAGTATTTTGGGGAAATTTTTCACCAGGAGTTCCGTTACCAGCATGCCCAGGTCTGTCGGGAAAAATCTTCCTTTTTCCAGGCGGACGTACTCTCTATCCTGGATTGTGCTCAGAATGGCGGCGTAGGTGCTTGGCCTGCCAATGCCCTTTTCTTCCAGTTCCCTGACGAGGGATGCTTCGGAAAATCGCGGCGGCGGCTGGGTGAATTTCTGTTCCGGTTTGAGCGAGAGGAGCCGCAAGGTTTCGCCCACTGACACTTCCGGCAGGGTTTTGCCGAATTCATCTTCGGATTCTCCGTTTTCTTTGCCTTCCGTGTAGACGATCGTGAAGCCGGGGAATTTCATTACCGATCCCTGAGCGCGAAACTGGTAATTTCCCGCCGCAATATCAATAATGGTCTGGTCATAAATAGCCGGGTTCATCTGGCTTGCAACAAAACGGTTCCATATGAGCTGGTAGAGGCGAAACTCGTCATTGCTGAGATACGATTTTATATCAAGGGGTCTGTAGGCCATGGATGAAGGCCGTATTGCCTCGTGCGCGTCCTGGGCCGTGGCGGCGTTTTTGAAGATTCGAGGTTTAGGAGGAAGATACGCGGCATCGTAATTTTCCCCGATGTAGTTTCTTATGTCCTTGATGGCATCATCGGCAGTTCGGACGGAATCTGTCCTCATATACGTGATAAGCCCCACGGAGCCTTCCTTCCCTATCTCTATCCCCTCATAGAGCTTCTGGGCGACGCTCATGGTTTTTTTTGCGGGAAAGCGAAGCCATCGTGAGGCTTCCTGCTGCAATTTGCTCGTGGTGAATGGCGGCATTGAGGATTTTCGCACTTCTTTTTTTTCCTGTTTTGCCACGATGAAAGGCGCCGTTTTCAGATAATCTGTGATTTCTCCCGATTGGGCCTCATTTTTGACCTGCGCCTTTTTCCCGTCGATCTTTATCAGGCGTGCGTCAAAAGGTGGGGGATTCGCCCCTTCAAGGCTGGCGGTGATGTGCCAGTACTCTTCCGGGACGAATTTCCGGATTTCCTCTTCCCTGTCGCAGATGATTCTCACCGCTACGGACTGCACCCGGCCCGCGCTCAGGCCGCGCTTTACCTTGTCCCACAAAATAGGGCTTATCTTGTAACCCACAAGCCGGTCGAGGATGCGGCGCGTCTGCTGAGCATCGTACTTGTGTGGATCAAGATCCAGGGGATTTTGCAGCGCTTCGAGAACAGTTCGTTTCGTGAGATCATTGAAGAGTACGCGTCGGATGTCCTTGTTTTTTGCGCCTATCTCTTCGGCGATGTGCCAGGCGATCGCCTCTCCTTCCCTGTCCGGGTCAGGAGCCAGGTAGATATGCTGCGCCCCCTTCGCCGCTTTTTTCATGTTGCCAACAACCTTTTTCCTGGCGTCAATTACATTGTAGGTGGCTTCAAAGTTGCTGTCTAAATCTATTCCCAGCTTGCTTTTGGGGAGGTCCTTAATATGGCCCATCGAGGCCAGGACATCAAAATCCGGGCCGAGATATTTTTTTATGGTTTTTACCTTCGTCGGTGATTCAACGATCACAAGGGAAGATGGCATGATTACTCCTTAACTATGTACTTTTTTCCGGGAAGCTGCTTGATAATCCCTCTTAGCTCAAGAGTCAACAAAATATTTAACACGTCAGGAGCCTTTAAATTTGCAGCACTTATTATGCCGTCTACATCCGCGGCGCCCGAAGATATAACCTTTACTACGCTGTTTTCGTTATCGGTCAATCCGCCAAAAACTTTTGATTCCTGTGTTGTTTCCTTTTCGCGGCTGTCCGTACAATGGGAATTATCGCTGTTGTCCCCCCCATGAAGGGGACCTTTCGCGGTATTTTCCACTTGGGGAAGGATTTCATCCAGAATATCATCCACACTCTCAATAAGTGTTGCTCCCTGTTTAATCAGTTTATGCGTGCCCCGTGATCCCGCTGAATCGATAGCGCCGGGTACGGCGAAGACCTCCCGTCCCTGTTCGAGGGCGAGCCTGGCGGTAATGAGGGAACCGCTCTTCTCGTTCGCTTCTACGACAACTACGCCAAGGGACACACCACTGATAATCCTGTTTCTCGCGGGGAAGTTTGGCGCGTTCGGTGGTGTACCAAAGGGAAATTCAGTGATGACCGCTCCGTGACGCGCGATTTCGCCCAGGAGCTTCTCATTTTCGGGAGGGTAGGCGACATCGAGGCCGCATCCCAGCACGGCAATCGTTCTTCCCCCGCCGGCGAGAGCGCCCCTGTGGGCAGCCGAGTCTATGCCCCT
>CAZMBE010000035.1:0-28727 GCA_964564625.1 uncultured Syntrophaceae bacterium
ATTTCATTGGTAGGCGGTGCTGGATTTGAACCAGCGACTTCTACCGTGTGAAGGTAGCACTCTCCCCCTGAGTTAACCGCCCACTACATGGCTCCTATATCCTAATGAGAAAACCTTTTCAAGAGAAAAACAGTGATCGGGCGTATTAATAATTTTCCCTATTTTTCTTTTAAATTATAATTTATTATATGAACAATAAAAAATCCCCCCCCGTTCCCCCTTTTTCAAAGGGGGAAATTATTCAGTTCTCCCTTTCGCAAGGAGGAAATCATCAAACTCCTCCCTTTGGCAAAGGGTGGGTGGGAGGGATTTTTAAGGGGTTAAAGAGTTACCGGCGATTTATTTTACAATGATGAAAAAAATGATCGTTTCTATTATAGTCATAATTGTTCTTCTTGCCGCATTTCTTATCTATTCCGTCCTGAAAATACGTTCTGCTTCCTCCGTAAACATTACCAGGCCGGATACAACTCAGGATGGAGAGATTCACCGCCTCTACACACATGTTGAACATTTAAGCGTCAACATCGGTTCAAGAAGCGTATACGAATACGATAAAATTGAAGACACAAAACTTTACATTGTCTCGTGTCTTAAAAATTTCGGATATACACCCACGTTGCAAAACCACGACTACGAAGGGAAAACATACAGTAATATAATCGTTTCCATACCCGGCATTCACTATCCGCATGAAACGGTCATTATCGGCGCTCACTATGATACCGTGTATGGTACACCCGGCGCCGATGACAATGCGAGCGCCGTTGCCGTTCTTTTAGAAATGTGCCGGGCCTTGAAAAGCTTTTCCCCGGGAAGGACATTAAAGCTGATTTTTTTCTTTCTGGAAGAACCACCCGTGTTCAGAACTGAACACATGGGGAGCTATGTATATGCAAAAGAGGCAAAAGCCAGGAATGAAAACATTAAGTCTATGATTTGCCTCGAGATGTTGGGGTATTTCTCGGAAAAGAAGGGCGGTCAGACATTCCCTCTGCCCTTGATGAGCCTCATGTACCCATCTACCCCAAATTTTATCGCCGTTGTGGGAAATCTGAGTTCGAGAAGCCTGGTGGATAAGGTAAAAATTTCTTTAAAAACCGCTTCCGGTATCCCCGTTGAAACCCTCACTTCCGTAAGTTTTGTTCCCGGTGTCGATTTTTCAGACCATCGATCCTTCTGGAAAATGGGATATCCGGCCGTGATGATTACAGATACGGCATTTTATCGAAATCCCAACTACCACACAGAACATGATACTATTGATACCCTGGATTTTTATACGATGTCTGCTCTTCTCAAAGGATTACTCAAGGCTGCAAAAGATTTGGCGAACGAAAATCCCCCCTGACCCGTCCTTACCAAAAGGAGGGAACGAGGGGGGATTTTGCCCTTGGACTTTGTGCCCGTCTTCAGTTAGTAATCATAATCTCCCATGTCGGGCATTCCTCCCGGCATCGCGGGCGCTGCCTTCTTTTTTGGTTTCTCGGCGACCATAGCCTCCGTGGTGAGAAGGAGAGAAGCTACTGACGCGGCATTCTGAAGGGCGAACCGGGATACCTTTGTTGGATCGATAATCCCTGCCTTTGTCATGTTCACATAGTTACCGTTCTCTGCATCAAAACCAAAATCGTCTTTGCCCGCCTTCACTTTTTCTACCACAATCGAACCTTCGAAACCTGCATTCACGGCAATCTGTCGTGCCGGTTCTTCCAGGACCCTTTTTACAATATTTAACCCGTGCTGTTCATCCTCGGCGATTTTGGCTTTCTTCAGCGCCGCCATGCTTCGCAGATATGCAACACCGCCGCCCGGCACAATGCCTTCCTCGACAGCGGCCCGTGTCGCGTTCAAGGCATCCTCAACGCGGGCCTTTTTTTCCTTCATCTCAAATTCCGTCGCCGCACCTACTTTAATCACCGCCACACCGCCCACCAGTTTCGCCAGGCGCTCCTGCAATTTTTCCTTGTCATAACTTGATGTCGTATCGTCAATCTGGACACGAATCTGTTTGACCCTGCCTTCAATGTCCGCTTTCTTTCCCCCACCGTCGACGATGGTTGTGTTTTCCTTGTCAATAGTGAGACGCTTGCAGGTCCCCAACTCTTTTACCGTGATATTTTCTAGTTTCACTCCCAGGTCTTCTGAAATAACCTTTCCCCCCGTCAGGACGGCAATATCCTCCAGCATGGCTTTCCTCCGATCACCAAAACCGGGAGCCTTCACTGCCACACATTTAAGAGTACCGCGGATTTTATTGACAACGAGCGTTGCCAGAGCTTCTCCTTCTATATCCTCCGCAATAATCAGTAAGGGTCTCCCCATCTTTGCAATTTGTTCCAATATGGGGAGCATATCTTTCATCGTGCTGATCTTTTTCTCGTTCAGGAGAATGTAGGGGTCTTCCAGATGTACCTCCATCTTCTCCGGATCCGTCACGAAGTACGGCGAGATGTATCCCCGATCAAACTGCATACCCTCAACAATCTCCAGGGACGTCTCCATGGCTTTTGCCTCTTCGACAGTAATGACACCCTCTTTCCCAACCTTTTCCATGGCCTCAGAGATTATTTCACCGATGGTCGCATCATTATTGGCGGAAATGGTACCGATCTGGGTAATCTCTTTTTTGTCCTTTATGGGCTTTGAAATCTTCTTCAGTTCATCCACAACAATCCCAACGCCCTTGTCGATTCCCCTTTTGAGGGACATGGGGTTCATTCCCGCTGCAACAAGCTTGGAACCTTCACGGTACACAGCCTCTGCCAGGATAGTCGCGGTAGTGGTGCCATCCCCGGCAACATCAGAAGTCTTGGAGGCTACCTCTTTCACCATCTGAGCGCCCATGTTCTCAAACTTATCTTCCAGTTCGATTTCTTTCGCAACCGTCACACCGTCTTTGGTGATTGTCGGGGCGCCCCAGGATTTTGCGATGACCACGTTGCGTCCTTTCGGACCGAGTGTTACCTTTACCGCTCCCGCTAAAGTCTCCACTCCTTTCATGATCCTTTCACGGGCAACGGCATCATATTTTATCTCTTTTGCTGCCATATGTATAACCTTCCTTTCCTAACCATTAATACAGAATATTTCATCTTCTTTCATAATAACGTGATCAACTCCATCGATCTTGATCTCCGTCCCGGCGTATTTACCGAATATTACGGTGTCTCCCGTTTTCACTTCCATGGCAATCCTCACGCCGTCACGGTTCTTTCTGCCTGGGCCAACCGCAACCACTTTCCCTTCCTGCGGTTTTTCCTTCGCTGTATCGGGAATAATAATGCCCCCCGACGTCTTCTCTTCGACTTTCACATGTAAAACCAGTACATAATCGTTTAATGGCTTAAATCTCATTCTTCCTTAACCTCCTGATAATATTATGTAGAGTATATTGATATTACTTTCCCGCTTTTTTACGATATTGAAAGAAACGGGGCATTGACTGCCCATTGATTGAATTGCAAACTTATACAATTAATAGTAACGAAATTTCAATTGTCAAGGCAGGAATAGCATTTGATTGCACAGACCGTCGGGATGCCTACCTTTTTATTTAGTGGATGTTCCCTCACCCGGAAAAACGAGAAGCCTGTCGCCGGGTTTTATTACGTGAGAAGCACTCAGGCGGTTCCAGCGAAGGAGTGCGGGTAGGGGAACACCGAATTTTGCGGCAATGAAAGAAAGATTTTCCCCTTTTTGTACCACGTGGATATTCTCCTTACACGACGCTTCCCATTCCCTCACACGCTCCCGATACTGTTCCTGGAAACCTTCAGCGGAACCTTTGGGTATCAGGAGAACATGCCGCCCTTTCCCTAAATAATATCCTCTCACCTCCGGATTCAGGTCTTTAATCACTTTGAAATATGTCCCGGCAGCCTGGGCGACGAGGGAAATCGGTGTTTCCTGTTCGTTGAGCAATTCCACACGATCGAACTCCAGAGGCGGGTAAAGCTCATCCTTCGCCAACGTGATGCCGTACTTCTCAGGATTGGACAGAATCATCTTCACGGATATGGCCCTGAAGATATACCGCTGTGTCTCCTGGGGGAGATAGAGCCTATAATAGTTGCTCGTTTTCTGCATGAGTATTTCAGCCTTAAGCCCTTCTTCACCCATATTATACGCGGCAGCCGCCAGGGTCCAGGAACCCAGCATCTCATGCAGCTCTCTGAGATAATGAAGGGCCGCTCTGGTGGATGCATAGAAATTCCTCCGCTCATCCATGTTGGCATCGATGGACAGGCCATATCTCTTTCCCGTACCTTCCATGAACTGCCAGTAACCCGTCGCGCCTTTTGATGATGTGCCCTGAGACATGAGCGAACTTTCTATGATCGCGAGGTACTTGAGGTCCCCGGGCATCCTGTTCTGTCTTAAAGCTTCTTCGATATACGGCATATACCGGCCCGCCCGTTTCATCCAGAGGATCACCTGGGGGCGGTTCCACACCATGACCAGGAATTCCCTCTCGAGACGTTCCCGCATCTCGGGATCATTCAAGGGTACAGGCTCGCTGCAAAAATCCAGCGGCCCGGTGATTTTCGCGGATGATAAAATTGAAGAGGAAGACGGCGGTTCAAGGGTATAAGGGAGATCAGCCCTGGCAGGGGATTCTGTCATCATCATCAGACAACACATAATGATGGAGATAAGGAAAGTTCTCTTCGTAAACATTGCCTTTTCAGAGTAACCCGTATTTTTCCATTGTGAAGCCTTCATACTGTATACCTCATGAATTTACCTGTTGCTATCGTCCAAGATTTCAGGATCAATCGACATTTCAGATGATTGCAGCGAACGCGAAGACCTGTCCACGTTTTCCAGCGCCTCAATGTCATCCCCTGATGATGCCCCCAGTTCCTTGAATTTTCTCGCGGTGACGAGGACTCTCGTTTCCAGGGAACCGACGGCTTTGTTATAGAGATCCACAGTTCGATCCAGATTCTTTCCCATCTCGGAAAAATGCCCTGCCAGAACCCTGATCCGGTCATAGAGAGTCTTTCCCAAATTGCTGATTTCCTGTGCATTCTCAGCAATTTTCTCCTGGCGCCATCCATACGCAACCGCTTTCAGCAAAGCAATCAAGGTTGTCGGCGTCGCCAGGATTACCCGCTGATCGACACCGAACTCAATTAAGGCCGGATCCTGCTCCAAGGCCGCGCTGAAGAAGGTTTCCCCCGGCAGAAAAAGCACGGCAAATTCAGGAGTTGGTTTGAATTGTTCCCAGTATGTCTTTGTCCCCAAACTGGTGAGGTGCGCGCGGATATGGCGGGCGTGTTCCTTCAATTTTGCGAGCCGAATCGCTTCATCCTGTGCTTCCAGTGATTCGAGATACGCCTGCAAGGGCGCCTTGGAATCCACTACAATGTTGTTCTTGTTGGGAAGTTTGATAATCATATCGGGGCGAAGACGCCCTTCTTCTGTCGTCACGGATTCCTGCTGCAAGAAATCACAGTATTCAACCATGCCGGCAAGTTCCACAACCCTCTTAAGCTGGATCTCTCCCCAGCGGCCGCGCACGATGGGCGCGCGGAGCGCCCTGACGAGGTTTGACGTTTCAGCCTGGAGTACGTTCTGTGTAACGGCAAGCGACTTTATCTGTTCCGTAAGAGAGACATACGCGGTCGTGCGGGCGTGTTCCATCTCTTTGATTTTTCCGTCAACGTTATCCAGGGACTCTTTCAATGGTTTGACAAGCTCATCGATGGCTTGCTGCCTGATGAGCAAATCACCCTTCGCGGATTCCTGGTATCTCCCCAGTGTCTCCCGTGCCAGCTCAAGAAACGACTGGTTGCTGTTTTTGAGCGCATCCACGGAAAGCGCCTTGAACGCATCGGACAGTTTTTGCCTGGCCTCATCGAGGAGTCTCAGTTTTTCTTCCGTGTCTTTTCGCTCTTCCGCCAGTCTCGTTTCAGTTTCCGATATCTTTACTTTCAAATCCGCGTTTTCCGTGTGCAGTTCTGCGATCCTCGTTTCTTTCGCTGCCAGGGATGATTCAAGATTAGGGATGCGTCTATTCTTTTCTTCCGCTGCCGAACGTCTGTCCGACTGCGATGAGAGTTCCTCACGCAGACGGGACATCTCTTCCATTGCCTTCGCGAGAGCAGACTGCAACTCCTGTATCTGTGCGTCCCTGTTACTGATTCTCTCCGTAAGAGTGGCACGCTTCGATCTGAATATCATGTACGCGCCCAGGCCACCCAGGCAAAGGCCTCCCACGAAAAAAAGAGCTTCGACAATGTAATTCATACGACAAATCCTTTTTGAAATTTATTCAACCTCTATGATAAAACCCGGCTCTTCCCTGGCAAAATCTCTCATTACTTTCAAAACCCTTACGGCGTCTTTTCCTATCTTCGAGCGCGTCACGCGGTAATTTTTCCAGACTACCCTGAGCGGCAATGCAATCTCTCCGCTCAGACAATCATAGAGCGCATCGAGGTTCATGCCGTAATGTCCCGGGAAACCGAGACTTTTCGCAAGGTCACGATGAAGCTCGCCAATACTCTCCACATGAATAGAATCGAAAACAATTTTTCGCATTAATGCATCCTCGAATATGTTCTATAGTGGTCCTCAGTCTTGTAGATCAGACCATCGCTGGAAAATAGAATTCTGTCCTTCCCCCGCTTGCCGCCGTTGTAGTTAATATCCGCTTCATACCAGACGCGCCCTTTTTTCTTCGGAAGTTTTTTCTCCCTGTTATGGAATACATCACCGCCGATGCTTTTGCCGGGCGCAACTGTCCAGAGATTTCCTTTTGACGGATCCCACCCCAGTTTTCTTGCCTCTTTTTTTGTAATAAAGCTATCCGGCAGACGATGATGCTTTTTAATATAATCTGACACAGCGCTGAATGTGTTGAGTGGTTGGGGATGCTTCTCAAAACCATGGCCAATCAACGGAACAAAAATCAGCAGAAGTAAAACAACAGCCAACACTTTACAACATTTCATGATTCCACCCATGATTCAAAATTGGAAACAGGTGAGACGCACGCCCTCGCGAAGGACGATGGAACTACCAGCTTTTTTCTCTTTATCATCTCTTCCAATTTATCTCAACGTAAAGGACCGCCTATCGTAATGAGTGCGCTGATGAAACTTCACTCTATAGAAAAAATTAAGAATTTAACGTATACTACGCTGCAACAGGTCGTATCTGCGCTTAGATTTTTTTCTTGGATCACTGTTACTGCCTCACAGTAAGGAGAAATCACACTCCAATGAAGAACTCAGAAATTGCCAGAGTGTTTCAGGATATGGCTGATCTCCTGGAACTGAAGGAGGAAAACATCTTTAAAATACGGGCATATCGTCGGGCGGCACAAATAATCGAGCGCCTGCCGAAGGAAATGTCCGCCATGGTAGAACGGGGAGAAGACTTGCAGAAAATCCCTGGGATCGGTGAGGCGATTGCGAAAAAAAGCGCCGAACTCATTTACTCGGGAAAACTCGAAGCGTATGAAAACCTTAAGGCTGAGTTTCCCGAAGGGATAACCAACCTTCTCGAAATTCCCGGAATAGGCCCGAAGACTGCCCACCGCCTGGCAACGGAGCTGATGATATCATCAGCCGAGCAGTTGGAACAGGCAATACGGGAGGGAAAAGTCGCCCATCTTTTCAGGATGGGCGACAAGACCGCCCAGAACTTACTCCGCCAGCTTCAAACCATGCACCGCAAGGATCAGCGCATCCCTATTGGAGAGGCCCTGCCGGTCGTAGAGGACATAATTCATATCCTTCGCACCTTTCCCGGCGTGAAAAACATGACCTCCGCAGGCAGCCTGCGGCGTTTCCGGGAAACCGTCGGAGATATAGATATCATGGGAACCGCCGATGACCCGGAGATGGTCATCAATGAATTTGTTGCGCTGCCCCAGGTAAAGGAGGTTCTGGCCAAGGGCTCCACCAAGGCAAGCATAATTATTCCTCCGAGGCTCCAGGCAGATTTGCGAATGGTCGATCACGACTCCTTCGGTTCTCTCCTCCAATATTTCACAGGCAGCACGCAGCACAATATCTCTCTCCGCACAAAGGAACAGAAGAAAGGTCTAAAATTGAGCGAATACGGGATCACAGATGCCGCGATGGGCATACTGGAAAGATTTGCCACGGAAGAGGCTTTTTACGGGCGCCTCGGGTTACAGTACATTCCCCCGGAAATCAGGGAAGACCAGGGAGAAATTGAACTGGCAGAGGGAAATGACATTCCCAGACTCGTGGATATCACGGATATCAGGGGTGATTTTCATGTTCACACACACTGGAGTGATGGCGCTCACTCTATTGAAGAAATGGCGCGTGCCGCGAAGGCCATTGGCCATCATTATATCGTCATTACGGACCATTCCAGCGGACGCGGTATCGCCCGCGGCCTGAACGAAGAACGGCTGAGAAGACAGATACAGGAAATTCGGGGATTGAATCAACAGATTGAGGGCTTTAGAATTCTTTCGGGCATTGAAGTCGATATACGGGCAGACGGTTCCCTGGACATGCCGGATGCGGTGTTAGCCGATCTCGACATCGTCGTCGCCGCTGTTCACTCTTCATTCAATCAGGCTGAGGAGCGGATAACCCGGCGCATCATACATGCCATAGAAAACCCGCATATTGACATTATCGCCCACCCGACATGCAGACTTATCGGCGAGCGGGAACCAACGGCCGTCAACACGGAAGCCGTCTTTCATGCCGCGGCCAAATACAAAAAAGTGCTGGAGATCAATGCTATGCCTGTCCGCCTCGATCTGAAAGACATCCACACGTACCGGGCCCGTGAGCAGGGTGTCATGCTTGCCATTGGCACAGATGCCCACACGGTGAACCAGATGCAATTGATGCGGTTTGGCATCGGTGTCGCCCGCCGCGGGTGGTGTCAGCCACAGCATGTACTGAATTGTCTGCCCGTGGAAAAGGTTCTGGCTTTTTTCAAGAGATGAATCATATCAGCCTTTTCGCACTCAGTCGGGATAGAATCGCGGACATTAATGCCGGGCAATGACGCTGGAGGTATACGGCGATTCTGCCGTGGCCGGTAATGACCTTTTCACGCCGGCGCGTGTGCATCGCCTGCGCGATCTGGCGCGCCGCCTTTCCAGCGGATATCATGAACCACGAAGGCACACGGTCCTCCATTTCCGGATGATACACGCCCCATTTATCGACCTGGCGGATTTCCGTTCTTACAAAGCCGGGAACAATGAGAACAACGCCAACACCGAGAGGCTGAAATTCATAGCGGAGCGATTCGGCAAGCCCACGAATCGCGAATTTACTCATCGAATAGGCTGAAAGGCGGGGCGTTGCGATATAGCCGTTGATACTGTCAATGAGACATAGGCAGCCCCGGGAGGCAATAAGGAGTTCCCTCGTCGCGTAAATAGTTCTCAGAACGCCAAACACATTTGTTTCAAATTGACGCCTGAAATCCTCAACGTTCAGTTTTTCGAAGCGCCCGGCAATACCGAATCCTGCATTGGCAACGACGTAGTCGATCCTGCCAAAATCATGTTCTGTTTTTTCCACCGCCCGCTCGATATCCCCGTTAAGGGTTACATCACCGGGTATTGCGAGGGCACGCCTGCCTGTCACCTCTATTTCTCTCGCCACCTCCTCCGATCGTTCCAGGCGGCGCGCAACCAGTGCAACGTCACCGCCCTGGCGTGCCACTTCCAAGGCAAGGGCCGCTCCGATGCCCGACGAGGCGCCGGTAATCAATGTCACTGTCCCGGAGAATCTCCTCATTTGAAAAACCTCTACCCTGGTGTATGATACCGCAAATTGTATAGCATTATACCACCTGAACACTTTGAAAACAAAGGTTTATTCTCCTGCAAAAACAGGATCAGGCGCTGGGATTCCCCTGAATTTTTATTCGCGCATATAGAAGCGCCGTGCGCTATATTTTTCTTTCCAGCCCTCCAGAGATGGAGAAACTTCATCTTTCTTCTTCTCATTGACTTACAAATGTCATTTCTCTTATACTGAAGGATAAGTGAGGGTACTCTGTTCCACATTGAATAACACCATGCTGTACACAAACACTACCTCTTGGTCGTTTTAACCAGGAGAACACGCATCAAGGATACCATGATTTCACGGCGTGAGTTTTTCACACAATTAGGGAAGGTTGCCCCGCTGCTTGGCGGCGCCGGCATCATCTTGTCCGACCCTTTCCTGCAGAGGTTGTTGTCCGGCAACGATTCGGTACTCGCCATTTCCAGCAGTTATCTGGATGAAATCATACGGTCGGCCCCAAGAGCACGGTACTGGACATCGCCTGCGGCAGCGAACGTTCATTGTTCAGCATGCCACGGCAGTTCAGAAAGCAGTAAAGGAACACGACATACCCACAAGGAAAAATTCGTGAAATGCCTCCTCTGCGCCCACGGCTGTGTCATCAGACCCGGCCAACGGGGAAAGTGCCGCACACGCATGAATGTGAACGGAGAACTGCGGAGTCTTGTGTACGGCCGCCCTGTCTCCATCCATGTGGATCCCATTGAGAAAAAACCCTTCTATCATTTCCTGCCGGGGGCGGACGCATATACCATAGGAACATCGGGGTGTCCCTTTCAATGCAAATTTTGTCAAAACTGGGAACTCTCGCAATCCTCGCCTGAGGATCATCGGGTGTCGTATATACCCCCTATGACGATCAGCAGATCCGCATTCGAGAGAAAGGCGCGCGTCATCGCCTTCAGCTACAACGAACCGACGGTCTATACGGAATACCTGACCGATATAGCCCGGGCCGGTAAAAAGAGTGGGCTTCGTTCCGTGTTGATAAGCTGCGGATTTATGAACGAAGCGCCTCTCGCGGAAATGTGCAAGGTTCTTGACGCCGTCAAGATAGATCTGAAGGGGTACAGCGAGCATTTTTATCGCACCGTAAGCAACGCGGAATTGCGCCCCGTACTCAGAAGCATCAAACAGATAGCGAAAAGCCGCGTCCATCTCGAAATTGTGAACCTGGTTGTCCCAACATTGAATGATTCGGACACGATGCTCCAGGAACTGATAACATGGATATTGGGAGAAGTCGGTCCTGAAGTACCCGTTCACTTCACCCGTTTTCACCCTGATTACCAGATGCTCAATCTCCCTCCCACACCGCTTGCGACGCTGGAGCGCGCCCGTGATATGGCCCTTGGCAGAGGCATGCATTATCCATTTGTAGGGAACGTTCCGAGTCATCCGGGAAATCATACATACTGCCCAAAGTGCAAAAAAATCGTCATACACCGGCATGGCTTTTTTATCACGGAAATGAACATGAAAGGCGGCCGTTGTAAATTCTGTAACAGGAAAATCGCCGGCGTATGGACATGAAAAGAGGTTACTGAAAATGAAGGTACTGAGGTTGTGCTTACTGCTGTTTGTAATCGGTCTCGGTTTTGCCGTGGCATGTCAGGCAAAGAAAGGCGCTGATGCCGATATCCGTGAACCCGTCGTGGCGGGTAAATTCTATACTGACTCCGCGGTCAAGCTGAAGCTTGCCATTGAGAAATTCCTTGACGATGCAATTCCGGCCAGGGTTACAAAGCCTGTGGCAATCATTGTCCCCCATGCCGGCTACATCTTCTCAGGCCAGATATGCGCGGACGGATTTAAACAGGTCAGCGGAGGGCAGTATGATGTTGTTGTCATACTAGGAACGAACCACACAAATCCTGGTTTTGAAAAAATTTCTCTGTATCCGGGAGGAGGTTTCCGCACCCCCCTCGGTGCGGCGTTGATCGACAGCGATGTTGTCTCCTCGCTGAGATCAGAAGATCCCACCGATTGCGTATTGGACAAATCCCTCCATGAACGTGAACATTCCATTGAAGTGATAGTGCCGTTCGTGCAGGTCATCTTTCCCAAGGCGCGAATTGTCCCCGTTGTCATCGGTGCGCCGGACGTGCAGATGTGTATCCGTTTCGGTCAAGCCCTTGCAAAGGTTTTGCAACACAAGAGAGCCCTCATCGTCGCCAGCTCCGATCTCTCCCACTACCCTGATGCGAAAACTGCGAATGACGTTGACAAGGAAACCCTCCATGCCATAACAAAATTAGACCCGGGGATTCTCCATTCAACCATTCAGTCTCACACGGATCGACGCATTCCTCAACTCTCGACCAGCGCCTGCGGAGAAGCTCCCGTCATGGCAGCAATGGCGGCCTCCAAAGCTTTAGGGGCTACCCGTGGAGTAATGGTCAGCTATGCCAATTCAGGGGATTCATCCATCGGTGATCGTTCACGTGTTGTCGGATATGGCGCTGTTGTACTCGCTGCGGATGAAACCGAAATACGCGCTCACAAATCGGACCAATCATCACTTGTACCCGGCGAGCTTCATCCGACCGATAAAAAGGTCCTCCTTGCCTTTGCCAGGGAGACCATATCCCGGATCCTTTCGACAGACACGGTACCGCTGGCCAGGGGTTTCCATCCAACCCTCCAGCAGCCAAGGGGAGTTTTTGTCACCCTCAAGAAAAAAGGCGAATTGCGGGGATGCATCGGCCGTATCCTGGGAGATGAACCCCTCTGCAAGCTCGTAGGAACCATGTCAATTCAGGCGGCATTGAACGACAGACGATTCAGCCCGCTATCTCCCGATGAACTGAATGAAATCGATATCGAAATATCGGTGCTTACGCCGATGAAACAGATATCCGGTGCCGGGGATATTGTTGTCGGGCGGGATGGCGTCCTCCTGAATAAAGAGGGACCTTCAGCCGTATTTCTTCCCCAGGTAGCTACTGAACAGGGATGGAGCCGTAAAGAAATGCTCGATAACCTCTGTCTCAAGGCCGGGTTACGCGAGGGCTGCTGGAATAAAGGGGTCCGATTTTCAACCTTCCAGGCCACAGTGTTTAGCGAAGGGGAATTTAAGTGAAATATCACAATGAAGTTTTTTCCGAAAGGCGAGGTTTTTCTCCCAACTCCCAAGCGGGGCAATAATCCTCATGGTCATTTCACTCCTTTCCATCGGGCTGATTTCAATCCTCGGACAGGTCGTGCTGCTTCGGGAATTAAACGTGGCCTTCTATGGGATTGAGTTGATCTATCTCATTGCCCTCGGCATCTGGCTGTTTTGGACAGCCATGGGCGCAGTTGTCGGCCGCCGTTCCCATCTACCGTCGCATGCCCATATTGCGTTTCTATTTATTATCTTCGGGATCACTCTTCCCCTCGACGTTGTATTCATCCGCGCCAGCCGCCTGCTCTTTGGAGGTGTGCCCGGTGCATATCTCCCCTTTCTTCAGCAACTCAATGTAGCAATCTTATCGCTCCTTCCCGTGGGGCTTTTATCCGGTCTTTTATTCCAGTGGACCGCAAAGATATACACGGCACACGAAAAGACCCTAGCCATTGCCTACTCTATCGAGAGCGCCGGAGGTGTGGTCGGAGGGTTGCTTGCAACCCTTTTTCTCACATGGGAGATACAGAATTGCTCAATCGCCTTTGCCTGTAGTCTTATTGCCGTCATCACACCACTATTCTTCTTGAAGGGCGGCAAGGTCTCTCTTTTGCGCAGGGCGGCAATGGTTTTCGCCGCCCTTTTTGTTACGCTCCTGTGGACATCACCTCTGATTGACAGGGAAATGAACTCATGGAACCATCCTCATCTCCTCGAAAGCAGAGATTCACCGTACGGCAGAATTACTGTAAGTCGCCTCCATGATCAGATTTCGGTTTTCGAAAATGACGCCCTTGCCTTTGAGACTGAGGGAACTGAAGCTGAATATTTCTGCCATTTGACTGCTCTCCAGCATCCGAGTCCCCGGCATGTTCTGATTTTAGGGGGAGGCGTTGAAGGGATAATCCGGGAAATGGCGAAGCATACGCCGGAAAGAATAGACTATGTTGAACTTAACCCGGTTATGCTGAATCTGTCAATACGGCACCTTCCCGGCGATATTCAGACATCACTCAAAGAATCCAGCGTCCGCCTTACGTTTGCCGATCCCCGTCGTTTTCTCAGAGACAGCGGCACATATGACCTTATCCTCGTCGGCATGCCGGAACCGGCGTCGGGACAGGCAAACCGCTTTTATACGAAAGAGTTTTTCGAACAGTGCGCGGGAAAACTGAATCCCGGGGGTATTCTCGGGTTCAGGCTGCGCTCGGCGGAAAATATCTGGACAGTTCCGCTGACACGTCGCATGGTGAGTATTTACGTCGCTCTGTCATCTGTTTTCCCTGAAGCGCTGTTTCTGCCGGGAACAACAAATGTCGTAACCGCCTCCCGCGATCCTCTTCCCCACACACCGGAGATCATGTCCATCAGGCTTCAGGAGAGAAATATCGCAACCAGGTTGATCTCATCGAACTATATCAGATACCTCTTTACAAACGACCGTTTTTTTGAAATCAGCAATCTGCTGAATCATGAACAGGCGCCGCCCAACACCGATGTCAGACCGGTGTGTTACCAGTATGCCTTCATGATCTGGCTGTCAAAGTTCTTTCCCCGCATTTCCTTTATCGATTTTTCTTCATTCACTGAAAAAGGCGATACAAAATCACTGTACCCATTGCTCGTATGGATCATCCTGCCTCTTGTTTTTCTGCTCTCCCGGTTCCTTCCATCCTGGCGCTGCATTGTGCTGGTAGCCGTTGCAGGTTTCCTGGGGATGGTTCTGGAAACAATCCTTATTCTTTATTACCAGGTGAAGTGTGGCGTGCTTTACCAGGATATCGGGTTTCTGCTCATGAGCTTCATGACAGGCCTTGCTCTCGGTGCACTGATCGTTCATATGCTGACGGCCCGAATATTTGATAAAAAAGCACATGTACGATGGTATGGTGTCGGCCTGCTTGCAGGATTTTGCCTGCTCTGCGTCGTAATAACAACGAAAGTAACAATGAGTGCTTCCACTGGTTTGATCCAGACGTCAGTCCTTCTGGCAGCAGCGGGATTCAGCGTTGCCGGTATTTTCGCACATACAAGCCTTTATGATATTCAAGACCAACAAAGTGTTATCGCCCCTCTGTATTCGGCAGATCTTATAGGGGGATGTTTAGGTTCACTCTTCGGCAGCCTGTTCTTGATACCCATTTTGGGTCTGGATGTAACAATGAAGAGCATGCTCCTCCTTGCGGTATTTTCCTTCTTGCTCGTCTGACGCTAATCGTTTGACACATGGGTGCTCTTGCCTTATATTAAAGAAGTTCATCTCCGAAAAAGCTGCTATCTTATCCAGGATTCGAGGGGTCAAGGGGTCGAGGATTCGAGTGAAATGATAAGAAGCCACGAGAATTTAAAGAATTGGCATAAATCATATCCACTTTGTCTGGATATTCATAGATAAATTTTTTAGGCAATAACCACTTGAACCCTTGAATCCTCGAACCCTCGAATCCTTTTTGCAACTCTGTAACTAAATGGGAGGGAGGATAATACCATGTCGCATATTACAGGCGGGCAACTGGTGGCAAAGACCTTGGCGCGGGCCGGTGTAACAACCATTTTTACCCTTTCCGGCGTTCATATCATCGATGTCTACAATGGTTGCCTGGATGAGGGCATTCGGATCATCGACGTGCGGCATGAACAGACAGCAGCCCATGCGGCGGAGGCATGGACAAGGCTTACCGGAATTCCCGGTGTGGCAGTTGTAACTGCCGGTCCCGGTGTGACGGACGCCGTAACGGGTGTTGCCAACGCCTTCCGCAACCAGACACCCATGCTCTGTATCGGAGGACAGGCGCCGCGAAGCCAGCTTATGAAAGGCGGTCTGCAGGAACTCGACCATGTTACTCTCATGAAACCCATTACTAAATTATCAACTTCCTGTCCAGACACGGAGAGACTCCCTGAATTTATCACTTCCGCCCTCAGAGAGGCATTCAACGGCCGCCCAGGGCCCGTCTTTCTTGAAATTCCTATGGACATCCTGGACGCCTCCGTGGATCTGAATAGCGTTCCCTTTCCCGTGTACTGCCGCTCACAGGGACGTCTGCACGGTGATCCCCTGCTGATCGAACAGGCTGCGGCGCTGCTGGCGAACGCAGAGAGGCCGGCAATCATCGCGGGAACCCAGGTCTGGCACTGTCGCGCCGATGAAGCACTGTCTGTGTTTGTCGAAAAAACCCGTATCCCCACGTACCTGAACGGCGCGGCACGGGGATGTCTCTCCGGAGATTGTCCAACTTTCATGACCCGGTCTCGCAGGCACGCCCTTTCCAGGGCCGATGTGGTCATGGTGATCGGCACCCCCTTTGATTTCCGGCTTGCCTACGGGAAACGCATTTCGAAGGACGCGAAAGTAATTCAGATCGATCTTGACTACAGCGAACTGGGACACAACCGGGACATTGACATCGGTATCCAGGGCGACGTGAAGGCGGTGCTCACGCAAATACACGCCGCGCTGTCCCGCTCTGCTGACTACGGCCCCTGGTTTGAGGAATTATGCAAGATCGAAAGGGATCTGTCTGAAAAGGATACGCCTTTTCTGCACTCCGATGCCATACCCATTCACCCCCTTCGTCTCGCGCGGGAAATAAATGAATTTATGGACGAAAATACCATCTTCATCGCCGACGGGGGGGATGTGGTTACCATGTCCGCGAGCGTCATAACACCGTGCAAGCCCGGTCACTGGCTTGATCCCGGTCCGCTCGGCACCCTCGGTGTCGGAACACCCTTTGCCATTGCGGCGAAAGCGGCCTTCCCCGATACGGAGGTCATCGTTCTTTTCGGAGATGGCGCGTTTGGATTGACCGGCTTTGATTTCGATACCCTTATCCGCTTCAACATGCCTGTAATCGGAGTGGTAGCGAACAATGCCGCATGGAATCAGGTGCGCTACGGGCAGGTGGTACGATATGGCGAGATTCGTGGTGGTGTGGCAAATATCCTCAGTCCCCTGCGCTACGACCGCATCGTGGAAGCCATGGGCGGGCACGGTGAGCACGTCACGGAAGCTTCCCAGATACGCCCTGCCCTTGAACGTGCCCGCGATTCCGGGAAACCCTCCCTGATAAACGTGACAGTGGACCCAAATGTGTTCAGTTCAGGCACGATGAAGGCTTCCATGTTTCAGTAACAGGGAAATATCCTTTACTCAACGGCCCATTTGTTGTAGCGCAGAAGCAACAGCAATCCGGGGATCGCCAGGGCGGTGCAGATGATGAAGAACATCACCCATCCCACGGCATCGGCGAGGAATCCCGTAGGAGCCCCGGTTACATAGCGCCCCACTGCCATGAGGCTGCTCAGGAGGGCATACTGGGTAGCCGTAAACTTTTTGTTGCATAACCCCATGAGGAAGGCCGTATATGCCGCGGTCCCCATGCCTCCGCACAAGTTCTCTGTTCCAACAACAAGGCTCAATGCCCATACCTGACGGCCGGTAAATTCAAGAAGCGCAAAAATCAGCGTGGAAATCCCCTGCAGCACCCCAAAAATCAAAAGAGACCTCTTCAAAGGCCATCTGGACATGATCGCGCCGCCGATCAGGGCCCCCGCGATTGTCGCCGCCATACCGAAGCCCTTGTAAATGGTTCCCAGTTCGGTCCCTGAAAAGCCGATATGCCCCAGGATATAGGGTGTCGTCATCTGGGCCGCCGCAATGTCTCCGAGCTTGTAAAGAATAATGAAAAGAAGAACCTCAAGAGCCCCCGGTCTCCTGAAGAATTCCACGAAAGGAAGAACGGCGGCCTCGTAAAGGCTCTTCGGGGGCTCGATGCTCTCACTTGCCGGATTAATCTTCAGCGGCTCGGGTGCGAGCACCGTGGCAATGCAGCCGACAACCATGAAGAGGCCCATGATCAAATAGACCATTTTCCAGGACAGATGGTCAGACAGGATGAGGGCAAGGGCTCCGCTTATGAGGATGGCAATCCGGTATCCCATGATCCATACACCTACACCGGCTCCTCTCTCTTCCGGCTTTAGATACTCCGTTCGGTACGCATCGAGGACGATGTCCTGGCTCGCGCTGAAAAAGGCAAGACTGAGGGCCATGGCGGCGATAAGAAGGGGCGTGGAAGCGGGATTATAAAACCCCATCGAGGAAATCGTGATGATCAGTAACAGTTGAGTGATGATCATCCATCCCCGCCTTCTCCCTAAAAACGGAGGCACGAATCGATCCATCAATGGCGACCATAGAAATTTGAACGCGTACGGCAATCCGACAAGAGAGAATAATCCAATAGTTTTAATATCCACACCTTCCTTCACCATCCATGCGGAAAGTGTCGAGCCGGTAAGAGCCAGGGGAATTCCTGACGCGAAACCAAGGACAAACATGAGGGGCATTTTCCCGCTGAGATAGATTGTAAACACACGGAAGGGATTTTTTTCCATCATGCAAATTCTCTACAAAGATTGTGCCAAGTGAATAGTGACGAGTGACAAGGAACGAGTTAAGAATCTTGTTTCTATTCATCCGTCACTCTTTACTCGTCACTATTTACTTATCCTGTGCCGCCTCAATCAGGGCACGAAAGATATTCCTGTGCGGCGCTTCATTCTGCAATTGCTCCGGATGCCACTGCACACCGAGCACTAATCTGCCGGAACGTGCCCAGGGCGAATCAAGCGACGGTTCTATCGCTTCAATGACGCCGTCCGGCGACCAGGCAGACGCACGCATGTGCGCGCCCACTCTCCCGGGATGCACGGATTGATGATGCGTTGAATTCGCCGTAAGCATACCGCCGAGAGGAATTTGCACTACCCGTTCGACAAGGCTGCCTTCCTCCAGACGGACGGGGTGACGAAAGTTCTCATTCTGTTTCTCATTTCGTTCTTTCTTCGCATGCGGCAAAGGCGGATATTCGACGTTAAAATTCCATTCAGTCCTGATATCCTGCACCAGGGCGCCGCCCTGGACGATGCTGAGAAGCTGATGACCGCCGCAGATACCAAGTACAGGCATCACAGTATCCTGTAAAATCATCCTCGCCAGTTCCAGATCATAGCGATCACGACGTTCGTGCATAAGTTCATTCTCCGGCTGCACATGCCCGCCATAGTGCTCCGGCCGGTAATCATCACCGCCGATAAGGACGATACCGTCCAACAATGCAATCGATTGCCTTATTATTGAGGTTTCCGGGCAGGGAGGCAGACAGAGAGGGATCCCCCCGGCGCCGGCCACGGCATCCACATAACCGAGGGGAACCAGTAAACCTACCTTTTCATACTTATCTGTAAGTTCCACCGACATGTTAAGTCCTATGACTGGACATCTGTTCATGAAATGAGCCTTCCCGAACAATTGATTAAAAAAAATTTGCGATACTATAGGGGAAATACACGTGTGTGTCAACAATCCCCGTGGTATCTTTTCCCATAGCTCTTTCCCTTTGACACAGTGGTGCCTTTCTCGTATACTTGATAAGATGCATTTTTGAGAGTCAATCGCTTCTTCAGGATTCAAAGGGTCAAGGATTCGAGTGAACTGCATAAACTCTATAAGGATTTCAAGGTTTGTGAAAAATAGTATCAGTTCTGTATAAAAACAAAGACTGGAACCCCTGAATCCTTTGATCCTCGAATCGTTTGTTACCATTAAAAGGAAAATTAACCAACGTTGAAAGAAAGGAGCATTCTATGAAAGTCAGTGTGGACAAGGAACTTTGTACCGGATGCGGATTATGTGCGGAAAGTGTCCCGGAAGTTTTTGAACTTGCAGATGATGATATCGCTGTCGTAAAAATGGCGACCGTAAAAGATGCCTTGGTTGATCAGGTAAAAGACGCGGCAGAAGATTGCCCTGCGGAGGCAATCATACTAGAAGAGTGAACAATTATGGTGCATTATAAAGAATTAGGCTTGGTGAATACGAGAGAGCTTTTTCGAAAAGCCATACAGGGAGGCTATGCCATACCTGCATTTAATTTCAATAACCTGGAACAATTGCAGGCGATTATCTCCGCCAGTGTGGAAACTGAATCGCCCGTCATTCTGCAGGTTTCAAAAGGAGCACGCCAATACGCGAACCAGACTCTTCTACAATATCTGGCAAAAGGAGCCGTGGAAGTGGCCAAACACATGGGACGCGCTGTTCCCATTGTCCTGCATCTCGACCATGGCGATTCTTTTGATTTAGCCAAATCCTGCATTGAAACCGGGTTCTCTTCGGTAATGATCGACGGTTCACATTTGCCCTATGAGGAGAACATAACCCTTACCAAAAAGGTTGTTGATTTTTCCCATGCATATGAGGTGAGTGTAGAAGGGGAATTAGGTGTCCTTGCGGGGGTGGAAGATGAAGTTGCTTCTCTGCACAGCCATTACACCAAACCGGAGGAAGTAGAAGATTTCGTCAAGCACACCGGTGTTGATTCCCTTGCTATTTCCATCGGGACATCCCATGGAGCCTTCAAATTCAAAGTAAGACCCGGTGAAACCCCGCCGCCATTAAGGTTTGACATTCTGGCAGAGGTGGAAAAGAGGATTCCTGGGTTCCCCATAGTTTTGCACGGCGCCTCATCCATACCGCAGGAAATAGTCGATGAAATCAACAAGTACGGCGGCAGCCTGGAAAATACCGCAGGGGTTTCCGAAGAACAGCTGCGGCGGGCGGCAAAATCGGCCGTATGCAAAATCAATATCGATTCCGACGGCAGACTGGCTGTCACGGCGGCGATAAGAAAGGTTTTCCATGAAAAACCCGATGAATTCGACCCGAGAAAATATTTAGGCCCCGCCCGCGAGGCATTGAAAGAGCTCTACAAACATAAAATCATCAATGTCCTGGGAAGCAACGGCAAGGCGTGACCGTATCATTACGAGCGGGTTCATAACAATGGATTACCTCCGTAAATGTCGCCTGAATCTTCAGGACTTAAGAGATCGAGCAATCGAGAATTCACGTAAATGCCACAAACACATGAACCATTGGCCCATAGCATCCTGTTATCCTTTTTTCGACTTACATGAGGAGAAAAACCATAATGATAAAGATCGATGCAGATAAGCTACAGCAGGGAATGCGGTTGGCGAAGCCCATCCTGAACAGGGCAGGCATCGTTCTTCTCAGTGAAGGTACTGAGCTTACAGAAAGCTGGATCAGGCGTATCCAGGATATGGAGTTGGGGGAAACAGTATTCATCGAAGGGAAAGCAGAAATGGATGTTCCTCTGGATGATATGATTGCCGCTTTGGAAAAGCGTTTCCAAACAGCCATGGGAAATCCACATATGGAAACAATAAAAAGGGCTGCAGAAAGACACATACGAAGGCTCTATGAATAAGATTATTGATTCAAAAATTCTCCGCCATCGGATTGAAAATATAGGCAATCTCCCCACAGTGCCGGAAACACTCAAGAAGCTTTCTGCGATTATAGAAAATCCTAAAGTTTCCTTAAGTAATGTCTCTGACTTTGTGCAGTCCGATCCCGCAATGACATTCCGCATCCTCAAAATGGTAAACTCCGCCGTGTACGGTTTCCCTGGAAGAATCGCCTCCGTATCTCATGCAATCATGCTTTTGGGTCTCAATGTCGTCAAGGGGCTTCTTCTCGGTATTTCCGTCTTTGAACTCATGCAAAAGGCAATGACCGGCCTTTATGAACATTCCATGGGGTGCGCAGCCGCAGCGAGGATTATTGCGCAGAAAAAGGGACTGCGGGAACCGGAGGAAGCATATGTTGCAGGCCTTCTTCATGACATCGGCAAAGTAGTCATGGCTCTTGAATTCCCCGATTCATATGAGGCTGCTCTTGCTTGCGCCGCAGAGGAAGGCATTCTCATCGGAGAGGCAGAAAAACGCTTCTTCGCCGACAATCATCCCGCCCTTGGCGGCATACTTTCCGAAAAGTGGCGGTTTCCTAAAAAACTAAACGAAGCGATTCTCTGCCACCATCGGCCGCAGACGGCAGAATCCTTTCCCGTGGAGACAGCAATTGTGCATCTTGCGGACATCCTGATAAAGGCAAGAGGGCTTGGATTTGCGGGAGACCAAATAGTGCCTGTAGTAAACGAAGCCGCTTTTGACAGGCTTGAACTTTCCGAACAGGACATTCTCGAGATTTTCCGGGAGATGGAAGGAGCCCTTGAAGCTACGGAAGAGGTGCTGCTAAAACCATGAAAGTGGTCATTATTATAGCGAGTGATGTGGAACTTCAGAAAACAGTGAGCATGTTGCTGAAAGACCACTACCGAACAGCGGCCTTCAGCGATATTCGTTCGGCTCTTGACTTTATCTATAATGACACACCTGCCCTTGTGGTGGTTGAAATTGGCAACAGCGATGAAAGAGCCATGTCACTCCTTAATCTTCTTAAGGAAGATCCTCTCTTCAGCCACTTGCCAATCCTTGCCGTCTTTGCATATGAAGTCGATCCCACAGAATGGGAAAATATGCGCTTCGAAGACTATCTCCGGAGGGAAGATTTAGAGCGGGATATCCTTGCACGGGTCAAGCTCGGCGTTTTGCGTCTCGAAAGGGTGGCGGAAATCAATCCTCTCACGCGTCTTCCCGGAAATCTCTATATCGTGCGACAAATCCAGCGGAGACTGGACAACAGGGACATATTTTCCATCGCCTATGCCGATCTCGATAACTTCAAGCCCTTCAACGACCGGTATGGATTCGGACGCGGGGACGATCTCATCCGCATGACCGGAAGAATCATTTTCAATGTCGTGAAGTCCACACAGTCGTTGGGCTGTTTTGTGGGACATATCGGTGGAGATGATTTTATCATCATCATGAAGCCGGATCTGGTCGAATACGCAGCGCAGACCATTGTGGAACAGTTCGACCGCGTTGTTGCAGGTTTTTATGATCCCGGGGATTGGGATACCGGTTATATCACGGCTAAGGACCGCCAGGGCCATACGATGAAATTCCCGGTAACGAGCATCTCCATAGGAATTACAGATACAGAGAGAAGGATATTTACCCATCACGGTGAGCTTATGGAAGCTGCCTCGGAAATGAAACGTTACGCGAAGCAATTTGCCGGAAGCTGTTATAAGATGGACCAGAGGAAAAAAGATATTGCCAGGGAGTGATTCCAGAAAGGAAGCATCATGCCGGGAGTTTTCGAAATTTGCGTAGAAGCTGAATTTTCCGCCGCCCATTCTCTTGCCGGTTATGACGGCAACTGCAGGCAGGTACACGGGCACAACTGGACTGTGGAAGTTTCCGTGAGATGCCGTGAATTGAACGACATCGGCATTAGCATTGACTTTAGAAACGTCAAGCAGACCATCCGTGATATTATTAAGAATATTGACCATTCCTATTTGAACGAACATCCGGAATTTAAAGACACGAACCCCTCCTCTGAAAACATCGCCAGATTTTTATACCGCGAGCTCGGTGAAGAAATAAATTCAGACGCAGCAAAGGTTTCGAAGGTAAAAGTCTCAGAAACAAGAAGCTCAGGGGTATGTTACTGGGAGGAATAATTGTTAAGGGTAAATGAGATTTTCTACTCTATTCAGGGAGAATCATCCTATTCCGGACTTCCTTGTGTCTTTGTAAGACTGACCGGCTGCAACCTCCGCTGTTCATACTGCGACACCCGCTATGCATATGATGAAGGACAGTACGTGAGCATTGACGACATTATTGAACTGGTAACATCATACCGATGCCAATTGGTCCAAATCACGGGGGGAGAACCTCTTATCCAGGGAAAAACTCCTTCTTTGATATATCGGTTGCTGAAAAAGGGGTTTGAAGTATTGCTGGAAACGAACGGCAGCCTTGATATAAGCTTCATCGATAAGAGATGCGTGAAGATAGTTGACATCAAATGCCCCTCCAGCGGTGAAGAGAAAAAAAACGACTTCGAAAATCTGAAGAGACTCTCCAGTAAAGACGAAATTAAATTTGTCATCGGAAACAGGGAAGACTACCTATACGCGAAAAACATTATGTCCCGGTTTATGAAAGACAACCCGGAAATGAAGCCGCCCCTTTTTTCTCCGGTGTATGGACAGATGGATCCTAAAGTCATGGCAGAATGGATATTGGCGGATCACATAGATGTAAGAATGAATATACCGCTTCACAAAATTATCTGGGGGGCTGAAGCGAGAGGTGTCTGATACAGCTCATCACCATAAAGCCGTTGTGCTTTCAAGCGGAGGTCTTGACTCAACGACTGTTTTGGCCATCGCGAAAGCGGAAGGGTATGAGATTTACAGTCTAAGCTTCCGTTACGGACAGCGTCATGCTCTGGAGGTGGAAGCGGCGGAAAAAGCGGCTGCGTTCTTCGGAGCGAGGAAGCATCTGGTCCTGGATATTGATCTAAGAATAATCGGCGCGTCGGCACTGACCGGCGAGATAGAAGTGCCGAAAGGCCGCAATAAACGAGAAATGAACGCAGGCATACCCATGACCTACGTCCCGGCTCGAAACACCATTTTCCTCTCATACGCCCTGGCCTGGGCAGAAGTTCTTGAGGCATCAGACATATTCATCGGTGTGAATGCCGTCGATTACAGCGGTTATCCGGATTGCCGTCCCGAATACATCGCCGCGTTTGAGCACATGGCAAACCTGGCTACAAAAGCCGGCGTCGAAGGCAAAACCCGGGTCATGATCAGGACCCCTCTCATCCATATGTCGAAAGGTGATATTATCAGGCGTGGAACGCAGCTCGGCGTCGATTACAGCATTACCCACAGTTGTTATGATCCTTCAACAGATGGGAAAGCCTGCGGATACTGCGACAGCTGCTTTTTGAGAAAAAAAGGATTCAGAGAAGCAGGGCTTAAAGATCCGGCACTATATGCTGATTAAGTACATCCGCGAGATGGAAAAATAAGAATTGATACCCATTCAGTTTCAAATAACACACTTAGGGTGCTGTGGACCACCAAATCTGCTGAGCCATATGGCGCGTCAGGGCTCCCTGAATGACAATACTGTATCAATATGGGAGATTCTTTAACATTGCTGAGAGTATCTGACACCTCCATTAAACTTTCTCTATGCCTTCTTCTCCTCCTCATAACCCTTGCTGTCTTTTGGCCCGTAAAAAACTATGACTTTATCCATTATGATGATGATCTGTACATTCTCACCAACCCACGGGTACAGGATGGTTTGACCATTGAAAGCATGAAGTGGGCCTTTACTTCCACTCATACCGGCAACTGGTATCCCCTGACCTGGCTGTCACTGATGCTGGATTATGAATTATACGGACTCAACCCTGCCGGGTACCACTGGACAAATCTGCTGTTCCATATCGCAAATACGCTGTTATTGTTTTTCCTCTTCAGCCGCATGACAGGGAGTATATGGAAGAGCGCCTTCGTGGCGGCTTTATTTGCCCTGCATCCGCTCCACGTGGAATCGGTGGCCTGGATATCGGAGCGTAAGGATGTACTCTGCACTTTTTTTTGGATACTGACTATGAGTTCCTACGTTCACTATGTGGAAAGACCAGGATCTTTTACCTATCTGATCATTCTTTTTTCATTTTCTCTGGGACTCATGGCAAAAGCGATGCTGGTGACTCTTCCCTTTGTCCTTTTATTAATGGATTACTGGCCTCTCCGACGTTTCCCAGGAATGCAACGAACTGGCAATATCATTGTCGGCAACCAGACATGGACCCGATCCGAGAACAATGTTACTTCCACCTGGCGTCTTATGTATGAAAAAATTCCCCTTCTTGCGTTGGTAATCCCCGTCAGTATCATGACCATGATTGCACAGCGGCAGGCAGGCGCCATGTTTCCTATTGAATGGCTTTCTCTTGATATGCGGGTAGCGAACATTCTCATATCCTATGTCTGGTATTTAGTGAAAATGTTCATACCTTCCAATCTTTCGGCATTCTACCCTCATCCGGGCTTTTGGCCCATGTGGCAGGTGGTGTTATCCGGTTTGTTGCTGGTGTGTATTTCTGTCGCGGTATTACGGTGGGGGCGGCGTTATCCTTATCTTCCCGTGGGCTGGTTGTGGTATCTCGGCACATTGGTGCCCGTTATCGGCTTGGTCCAGGTCGGGAGCCAGGCGATGGCGGATCGCTATTCATACATACCTCTCATCGGACTCTTCATCATGGCTGCCTGGGGAACTGCCGACATAGTGAAAAACTACCGCTATCGTCAGGTTATCCTCGGCTCGTTGGCACTGGCAACCATCGTCGGATTCACAACCGTCACGATCGATCAGCTCCGGTACTGGCAGAACGGCATAACCCTCTTCCGCCGCAACATTGCTACCACGAGACCACATTACATCAGTCATTACAACCTGGGAGTAACCTTAATGGACAAGGGAAAATACAAAGAGGCCATATGGGAGTTCCGAAAAGCCCTCCGATTGAAACCTGATAATGCAGGCGCTCACAACAATCTCGGGGTGTGCCTTTACAGGAAGGGCGAATTCCAACAGGCAATAAGTGAATATAATGCTGCACTCAAGCTTAAACCAGATCACATACAGGCCCACATGAATCTTGCCATGCTCTTTTATCAGCAGGAAAACTGGCAGGCATCAATCCCTCACTTCAGAGAGGCGTTAAGGCTTCAACCCTCGTTCGCCTATGCCCATTACTACCTGGCACTGGCTTTAGAAAAACAGGGAAAAACAGCGGAAGCAAAGAGCCATTACGAGACGGCGGTGCAAATCAACCCGGCTTACTCAAATATGAATTTCAGAAATAAATGATATCGGATATCGCAAGCACGATTTGACGTGATTATCACACATGCCGGATTGTCAGAGAGAAGAAAAAGATATAGTCAATCTCCTCACAAAAAGGCTTATGGAAATCCATTCAGTAAAAAAAGCCATGGCGACGATAACCATGGCTTTTCCTTTTTTCACCCTGGTAACCGGATTTTTACATCATTTCAAAGATGCCTGCCGCTCCCATGCCGCCCGCAATACACATGGAAACCATACCCCGCTTTGCTTTGCGCCGCTTCAATTCATAGAGGAGCTGGGCAGTCAGTTTGGCGCCCGTGGCGCCCAACGGATGACCGAGAGCGATGGCGCCGCCATTTGGATTAATGTCACCTGCTGCCAGTCTATCTTCGATTCCTACAGCTCGTATTGAATAGAGCGCCTGGCAGGCGAAGGCTTCGTTAATCTCAAATACATCGATATCCTTCGTCGTCAATCCCGCCAATTTAAGAACCTTTGGAATTGCAAAGGCCGGCCCAATACCCATTTCCTCCGGCTTGCAGCCTGCCACTACGTAATGGGTGAGTTTAGCAAGAGGCTTCAGGCCTGATGACTTCGCCTTCTCTTCACTCATCAGCAGTGTAAATCCCGCGCCATCGGTCATCTGGGATGAATTCCCGGCCGTGACGGATCCTCCCTGTTTGAACGGTGATTTCAACCTTGCAAGATCTTCCATCGTCGTCGGCCATCTCACACCGTCATCCATGTCAAACACGACCTGTTCTTTGGTTCTTTTTCCATCCTTCGATTTGGTATATCGATAGGCTTTGATCGGGATTATCTCTTCTTTAAATTTTCCCGCCTTGATCGCTTCGTAGGCCCTGCGGTTGCTCTCCATGCCGAACCTGTCCTGGTCTTCACGGGATATTTTGTAATGCGCTGCGACATTTTCCGCGGTGATTCCCATGGAAACATACACATTCGGCAAGTCTCCCCAGTCCGGATGGGGGCGGAAGATACTGCCCCCCATGGGTATATGGGACATAGTCTCGCATCCACCGGCTATGATTACCTCCGACCAACCCGCCCTGATCTTCGCTGTCGCATCGGCGATGGCCTGCAACCCTGAGGAGCAAAATCGGTTGATGGTCATACCGCAGGCATTTATGGGAATCCCTGCCCCTATGGCGATAACCTTTGCCAGGTTCATGCCCTGTTCGGCCTCGGGAAATGCGCACCCGCAGATCACATCATCCACATCTTCAGGTTTCATTGCGGGAACCCTCCCAAGGAGCCCCTTCATTACCTGTATTCCTATCTCATCGCCCCGGGTGTTCGAAAGACCGCCTCTCCGGTAACGCCCGCCCGGACTTCTCACTGATTCAACAATAACAGCTTCACTCATGATATTACCCCCCTTTTCAATTGCGCAACGGTTTGCCAGTGTTCAGCATATGCATGATCCTGTCCTGGGTCTTCTGCTCTCCACAGAGGCTTAAAAAGGCCTCCCTCTCCAGGTTCAGGATATCCTGTTCCGTAACCAGCGTACCTTCGGGACAATCCCCGCCGGAAAGAATATGGGCAAGCTTCCCCGCAATCTGTGCATCATAGTCTGAAATAAAATTCCCGTGCCTCATGTTGTACACCACGGAACTGCACATACCCCGGAAGTTTTCTCCCATAACCGGAATCATGGCAGGCGCCCTTTTCTTGTAAAAGTTTGAAAGCCCGAGAACAGCCTGTTTCGCATCCCATATCTGCTGATCCCTGCTCAAGCTTATCGTGTCTGTTTTTCGTACATATCCCAGTTCCATGGCTTCCACGGCGCTTGTGGCAACCTTCGCCATGGCAATATTTTCGAAAACCTTGGAATAGAAATGCTGCAGATTTAATCCCGCCTCAATGGCGCCATCGGGTATGCCTTCAGTGATTCTGACCATCAACTCCTTGCACCCACCGCCTGCCGGTATGACACCGACACCCACTTCTACGAGCCCTATATATGTTTCTCCGCAGGGCTGACATTTCGCTCCGTGCATGGCAATTTCACACCCGCCGCCCAGGGCCATACCCGCGGGAGCCGTCACAACAGGTTTGGAGAGATATTTCATTCTCATGTTGGCATTCTGGAATTCCTCGATCAGCTTTTCCAGCACATCCCAGTC
>CAZMBE010000036.1:0-27724 GCA_964564625.1 uncultured Syntrophaceae bacterium
CCAAACAGATCAGAGACTATGAGAAGAAACTGGACGTAAGTGAAGTCGGAACAGTTCTCTCCGTAGGAGATGGTATTGCCAGGGTTTATGGCGTGGAAAATGCGATGGCCATGGAATTATTGGAGTTTCCGGGTGGGATTCTCGGCATGGTTCTCAATTTGGAAACGGACAATGTGGGTGTCGCCGTTCTCGGTGAAGTTACCCATATCAAAGAAGGGGACATTGTAAAAAGAACCGGCAGGATCGCCCAGGTACCTGTGGGAGAGGCGGTACTTGGCAGGGTTATTGATGGAACCGGTGCGCCGATTGACGGCAAAGGTCCCATTGAGACCAACGAGTTTAGACGAATAGAGATGATTGCCCCGGGTGTTGTGAAGCGTCAACCCGTGAACACCCCCATGTATACCGGCATCAAGGCGATCGACGCCATGACACCGATCGGAAGGGGTCAGCGTGAACTTATCATTGGCGATCGGCAGATCGGCAAAACCGCTATTTGCGTAGACGCCATCATCAGACAGAAGGATACCGGCATTAAATGCATTTATGTGGCCATCGGTCAAAAGAAATCAACGGTAGCCCAGGTAGTGGAAAACCTGCGGAGGAATGGCGCCATGCCATATACCTGTGTCATCGCGGCTTGCGCCAGTGACCCGGCAACTCTTCAGTACATTGCAGCCTACGCAGGATGCAGTATCGGCGAGTATTTCCGTGACAGGAAACAGGACGCCCTGATCATATATGATGATCTTTCAAAGCAGGCGGTGGCGTACCGGCAGATTTCTCTGCTTCTGAGAAGACCTCCCGGACGCGAGGCATTCCCTGGAGACATTTTCTACAACCATTCCCGATTGCTGGAGCGCGCAGCTCGTGTGAGCGATGATCTTGGCGGCGGATCCCTTACAGCCCTGCCCATTATTGAGACCCAGGCAGGTGACGTATCCGCGTATATTCCGACAAACGTTATTTCGATCACCGACGGTCAGGTGTATCTCGAGCCAAGCCTGTTCTTCTCCGGTATTCGTCCGGCGATCAACGTGGGGCTTTCGGTTTCGCGCGTCGGTGGCGCCGCCCAGGTGAAGGCCATGAAGCAGGTAGCAGGGAGACTGAAACTTGAACTCGCTCAGTACCGTGAACTGGCAGCTTTTGCCCAGTTCGGAAGCGACCTGGACAAGGCGACTCAGGCACAGCTGGAGCGAGGTGTGCGTCTTGTGGAAATCTTGAAGCAGCCCCAGTTCGAACCAAGGTCTCTCTCACAACAGGTTGCCATCCTGTTTGCCGGAACGAGGGGCTTCCTGGATAAATATCCGGTCGATAAGCTGAAGGATTACGAAGCACAGCTCCTGAGCTTTATTGCCAGCAAGTATCCCGAGATCAACCGGGAGGTTGATGAACAAAAGGTGCTCAGCCCGGACCTCGAAAAGAAGATCAGTTCAGTATTGACAGAGTTTGATTCAGTCTTTGTAACCGGGTAAAGAATAGAAAAAATTCTGAATAACAGACCACATGCATAAGAAAAGGAAGTATTAATGGCCGCACTAAAGGACATTAGAAGAAAAATTGTAGCAGTTTCGAAGACAAAGCAGATCACCAGGGCGATGAATATGGTGGCTGCCTCGAAACTGAAAGCTGCCCAGTTGAGGATGGAGAATTTCCGTCCCTATGCGATCAAATTCATGGAGGTCCTCAGCAGCCTTGCGCTTCGTGTGGACACCAGCAATCACCCCCTTTTGGCCGTCAGGGAACCGAAGAAACTCAGGGTAATCTGCATGACTTCAGATAGAGGTCTCTGCGGAGGCTTCAATACCAATCTGATTAAAGCTACGGAGAGATTCATTCGGGACAAAGTCAAAGAGGGCAAAGAGGTAGAGTTGATCGCCGTGGGAAGGAAAGGAAGAGATTATTTCAGAAAAAAGGCGAAACTTATTAATGCATTTCCCGACGTATTCGGGAAGTTCGATATCACGCTATCGGTCAAAATATCCGATGAAATCATACCTCCTTTTGAAAAGGAAGAGTATGATGAACTGTACGTGATCTACAATGAGTTCAGGAATTTAGCGGTGCAAAGGCCGGTGGTCGTGAGGCTCTTTCCCTTGCCTCCAATCGGCAAGGAAGAAGAGGTGGATCCCAACATGCGGATCGATTACATTTATGAACCGTCCGATGAGGTGTTACTGGAAAAGCTTCTTCCCATGTACGTCCGTATCCTGGTCTTCAGGGCACTTTTGGAGACATCCGCCGGGGAAAACGGCGCGCGGATGGTTGCGATGGACAACGCAACGAAGAATTGCGAGGAAATGATCCAGAACCTCACGTTAAGAATGAATAAAGCAAGACAGTCTGCCATTACGGCTGAGCTGATGGATATTGTCGGCGGTACAGAAGCCCTGGCAAAGAGTTAAAAAAAGTTACGCACTATAGATTAAGGAGACAGGTATGAATATAGGAACGGTTGTGCAGGTAATAGGACCGGTAGTCGACGTGGCGTTTGATGAAGGAATGCTTCCGGAGATCTTAAACGCTATCGCTATCACCAACCCCACGATTGATGAAACGGAAGATAATCTGATCATAGAAGTTGCCCAGCATTTAGGTGACAATGTCGTCAGATGCATCGCCATGGATATCACGGATGGTCTTGTCAGGGGTATGAAAGCGAAGGATCTAGGCACACCCATAAAAGCCCCCGTTGGTCCGGAATGTCTCGGCAGGATTCTGAACGTTGTCGGCAGGCCGGTCGACGGTCTGGGACCCGTGGTGGCAAAAAATTACTCACCGATCCACCGGGAAGCCCCGGCATTTATTGAACAGGATACATCGGTTCACGTTCTGGAAACGGGTGTCAAAGTTATCGATCTTCTCGTCCCCTTCCCCAGAGGCGGGAAAATGGGAATGTTCGGAGGGGCAGGAGTCGGGAAAACCGTTGTCATGATGGAGATGATCAATAATATCGCCATGCACCACGGCGGTATCTCCGTGTTTGCCGGCGTCGGTGAAAGGACACGCGAAGGGAATGACCTCTACCGGGAAATGATGGAGTCAGGCGTCATCAAACAGGCCGCCTTGATTTACGGTCAGATGACGGAACCCCCGGGAGCACGGGCAAGAGTGGCCCTCACGGCTTTGACGGCGGCGGAATACTTCAGAGATGTAGAAGGGCAGGACGTTCTTCTCTTCGTCGACAACATATTCCGGTTTACCCAGGCAGGATCAGAGGTTTCAGCGCTCCTTGGCCGCATGCCTTCGGCGGTGGGTTATCAGCCCACACTGGCTACGGACCTGGGCGCCCTGCAGGAGAGAATCACTTCAACCACAAAAGGATCCATTACCGCCGTCCAGTGCGTGTACGTGCCTGCGGACGACCTTACAGATCCTGCTCCCGCAACGACATTTGCGCACCTTGATGGAACCGTCGTGTTGTCGAGACCTCTTACGGAACTTGGAATTTATCCTGCCGTGGACCCCCTCGATTCAACATCCCGTATTCTGGATCCGATTGTCTTAGGCGTAGAACACTATCAGACTGCAAGGCAAGTACAGGTGACTTTGCAGAAATACAAGGATCTCCAGGACATTATCGCCATCCTGGGCATGGATGAACTTTCGGAAGAGGACAAATTAACCGTGAGCAGAGCAAGGAAGGTTCAGAGATTCCTGTCACAGCCCTTCTTCGTAGCCGCCCAGTTCACCGGCAGAGAAGGTAAATTTGTTCCTGTTGCGGAAACAGTCAGAGGATTCAAGGAAATTCTGGAAGGGAAGCACGACGACCTGCCTGAACAGGCTTTCTACATGGCAGGCGGCATTGATGAAGTCGTAGAGGCGGCAAAGAAACTATCAGAGTAACGAGGCCGGAGGATTTAGCATGGCTGATGAGTTGATGTTGGAAATTGTTACGCCGGAGAAAATGGCATTCAGCGGCAAAGTCGAAGATGTGACGATACCCGGTGCCGAGGGTGAATTCGGTGTGTTGAGAGGCCACGCGGCGCTCCTCAGCGCCGTTGATATCGGTGAGTTGAACTTCACCAGGGAAGGTAAGAAAACGTATTACGCACTGAACACCGGCTATGCGGAAGTTACAGGCGACAAAGTGACCATCCTGGTAGAAACCGCGGAAAGAGCGGATTTGATCGATAAAGAAAGGGCAAAGAGGGCAAAGGACAACGCGGAAGGCAAGCTCGCCAAGATGTCCAAGGATGATGTAGAATTTGAAACTATGCGAATAGCCCTGGCCAGAGCCATCACAAGGATCAGCGTCGCCGAGAAGCAATAGGGTTGAGAATAAATACGGAATGAAGAAAGCCGGGAGTTCCGATTTGGCTCCCGGCTTTTCTGTTTAATACAGCTCATACCTGAGGAGACGGCATTCAATCGGCCCGTTGAATAACACAAACCGGCGTGATGCCTTGAGGCCGATGTGTTTTGCCAGTTCCAGATTCCCAGTCACTATAAAACCTGTCCATCCCCGGCACCGCCGCTTCATTACATCACCAATCTGACCGTAAAGACTCCTGAGTTTCTCAACTTCCCCCAGCCTCTTTCCGTAAGGCGGGTTCATTATCACCACTCCCTTATCACTATCCGGGTTAAAGTCATCCAGGGACGAATGAATAAAGTGTATCTGCCCTTCAAAACCTGCCGCAGCAGCGTTGCGGTGTGCGAGAGTAAGCGCGCGATGATCCCGGTCATATCCCGTAATGAGCCCTTCGGGCAGTTTCTGAATACCATTTTCAGCATCAGCTAAAATCCGATACCATAATGCGGCGTCGAAATCCAGCCAGCGCTGGAAACCAAATGACCGGCGGCGTCCCGGAGCGACCCGTCCTGCGAAAAGCCCCGCTTCAATGGGAATAGTACCCGATCCACACATGGGATCGGCCAGGGGCGTCGTGCCGTCCCAGTTGGTCAGAGCAATAATGGCGGCAGCCAGAGTTTCCCGCAGGGGAGCCGCGGTGCGCTCAAGACGATAGCCGCGACGGTCAAGCGCATCGCCGGAACTGTCCAAAGACACGGTACAGACATTTTTTGCCAGATGAATGTTTATACGAACATCCGGTGACGATGTGTTCACGCTGGGACGGGTGCCACGATGCGTGCGAATACGATCGACAATGGCATCCTTGGCCTTGAGAGCGACAAATCCCGAATGGGTGATGGCCGAATCCCGTAACGTGCAGTCCACTGCAAGCGTCATGGGAGGCCTTATTAAATCATGCCAGGCAATTTCGTGCACCCCGGCATAGAGGTCCTCAGGCGATGTACAGGGAAATATGGCCATAGTCACCAATATCCGACTGGCGGTACGCAGCCATAGATTGGCACGATACAGACCGGCATGGTTGGTGACAAAGGATACACCGCCCCGCCCCGCCCTTGCATCCTGAATATCCAAAGACTGCAACTCAGCAGCGGCGATCTCTTCGGCTCCTCGCGGTACTGCTGCAAAACAGCTCATTGATATTTTCCGTTCCATCACCGGACGTGCGCGTCTCCGTATCACACGCTTTTTTTCCGTCATCTCCTTTTCCCCGACTTTCTGGTACATATTCCTCCTGCGTTCGCAGGAATTCCTCTCTTGTTCATCCGTTATCAGTCACATTACTAAATCCTGCTTCTCAATGAAACATTAAAAGAGTCTCACCTCGGGATCCGGATATCGCTGACAATGATTGTATGTCCTGCTTAGGATTTGGGAGGAGAAAAACCCTCTTTTTTTTTGCGGTTACGTTCGTCTGATCCATTACGCCCAGATGGTCGAAGATTCGATATGAAAAGTGCTCCCGAAAGCACCATGCTCAAAATGCCACCAAACATTCATGACTTAGTCTGGCAATGGTTACACTATCTCGTTGCGGATCATTTCAATGTAATGTCTTGACAAGCAATTAAATAAAAGGTATTTATAAAAGATATTTGGAATTATTCCGAATTAGACTCAATACCTAATGCCTTTCTGGTGAGAATCATCACACATCAATCAGGAGGCAAATTTTGAAGAAACAAATGAACAGATTAGAGGTTGCACAGTGAAAGAATCAGAAAACGTGTCCGGGAAACCGGAAGGGGTCGTGGGGAAAGGAGTTTCTCCCCGAATTCTTATTGTAGACGATGACCAGGAAATGCTGAATATGTTGGAAGAGATTCTCCACATGAATAATTATGCGGTACGAACCGCATCCAGCGGGCGCACGGCTGTAAAAGAGGTATTTAATGAAGTGCCGGATATGATCCTGCTGGATGTGAACATGCCGGATATGGACGGCTACAAAGTGTGCCAGCATTTAAAATCCGACGAGCGAAGCTGCATGGTCCCCGTGATTTTCATTAGCGGCCTTGATGAAACAGAGGACATAGTGAAAGGATTTACAGCGGGGGGGGGTTGATTATATCACAAAGCCTTTTCGGGCTATTGAAGTTCTGGCTCGTGTCAAGACACACCTGGATTTGCGATATCTGCAAAAGCAACTGGAAGAGCAAAATATTCAACTTCAGCAGGAGGTAACTGTTCGCAAACAGGCAGAGAAGGCGCTGCGGGAATCGGAACGACGGTTGTATGATATTTTTAATTTTCTGCCCGACGCCACTTTCGCTATCAATAAGAAAGGAAAAGTTATCGCGTGGAACAAGGCCATGGAAGAGATGACAGGAATTAAAACCGGCGATATCCTGGACAAGGGAAATTATGAATATAATCTCCCATTTTACGGGGAGCGCAGACCGTCACTGATTGATCTCGTACTCAGAAAAGACGAGGAAATTGAGGAGGCGTATCAATTCATCAGGAGAGATGACACCATTCTTTTAGGAGAGTCTGTCGTAAACATGAACGAGGAAGATCATATATTATGGGGGAAAGCGAGTCCTTTGTATGATAGTGGCGGTAATATTGTCGGCGCTATTGAGACCATTCGTGATATTACTGAACAGAAGATGACCGAAGAATCTCTGGTCAAGGCCGAGGCTGAGTATAGAAGCATTTTTGAAAATGCCCAGGAGGGTATTTTCAGGTCAACATTCGACGGGCGATTCATTATCGCAAATCAGGCGCTGGCATCCATGTTGCGCTATGATTCACCCAGAGAACTATTTAATGTGGTAACCGATATTCCCCGTCAACTCTATGTGAATCCGGATGACTATGAAACCTTGATCCAGATGATTGAAGAGTACGGGCCCATAAAGGGTTTTGAGGTCCAGTTTTACCGGAAGGGCGGCGAGATGCTTTGGGTTTCCATCAATATGAACAGCGTTCGTGATACAGATGGACAGATGTATTATGAAGGTATTGTGGAAGATATCGCCATGAGAAAAAAAGTGGATGAAGAACGCAAACAGAGTATGACGCGTCTTCGGGAAGCATTAGGCGCTACTATCCAGGCAATGGCAGTGGTGGTAGAGACAAGAGACCCCTATACAGCTGGTCACCAGAAGCGTGTTGCGGCCCTCGCTCGTACGATTGCGACGGAGATGGGGCTCCCGCAGAGCAAGATAGATGGAATCCGTATGACGGGCTCTATCCATGATGTCGGCAAGTTAGCTGTTCCCGCAGAGATTCTCAGTAAGCCGACAAAGCTGACAGAGGTCGAATTCTCTTTGATAAAAACTCACCCTCAGGCTGGTTACTTAATCTTGAAGGACATAGATTTTCCCTGGCCTATTTCCACAATCGTCCTTCAGCATCATGAGAAGTTGAATGGTTCCGGATATCCTCTGGGTCTCAAGGGTCATGAGATTCTTCTTGAGGCGAAAATCGTATGCGTTGCTGATGTGGTAGAAGCTATGGCGTCGCACCGCCCTTACCGTCCCTCCCTTGGTATAGAAAAAGCGTTGGAAGAGATTTCCAAGAACAGGGGTACCCTCTATGACCCTGATGTGGTGGATACCTGTATAAAGCTCTTTCATGAGAAAGGTTATACAATGGAAGGCTGACGCTTCCTGTGAAGCTTGGAACAGTAACAGGCGGCAAAATTCATTGGCGGACATGGGTAACGGTATAGTGCAGCTATTATTCTTACTACACTTCATATTGTCATTACTCCATACACGAAAAAGCGATTTTCTATCAGAACAATTCCTTCTCCGCAAAATTTCACAACAACCTTTCACGAATTGTTCCGCGTCATCCACTCTCTATCCCCCTGCGGTATATATGGCCGTATGCCCTTTTTCGTTGACTTACACGCTCTTTATCCCATACAATAGATCCCACAAAGGGGATATTTCTTATCAGGAACATTAAGTTGAAGCAGCATACCACGTGTGAAGGTAGATTGTGCTCCAGTCAGACGCCCATTCAGCAAGCAAAAGCACGCGGAATTCAAAAGGAGTTGCTGTCTATGGGGAATTTTTCTCGATTGTTCCTGGCAATTGCCCTTGTGCAACTGTTGCTGCTCCAACCGCTACTGGCGGAACCTCAGACAAGCCATAAAAACTACAATGTTCTCGCCATTCACTCCTACCATTCGGGTCTGAGCTGGACCGATTCACTACTCGCGGGCATTCGAGACTCGTTTACCGCCAGTGGGTATGCGATACAAATGAATGCCGAATTCCTTGATGCCCGACGTCATACAGATGTTGAAGGCAGCCGTCGCATTCGAGAACTGATCAGGTACAAAGTGAAGGGCTCCGCAGCGGATGTGGTAATCATCTCGGACAATGCCGCCCTAGAATTTGCTCTTGAGCATCATGACGAGCTCTTTCCTCATACACCACTAGTATTTTGCGGCATCAACAACTTTAAACCATCCACGATTTCAAAACATAGGGGCATCACAGGCGTTGCTGAAGACATATCGGTTGCAGAAACGGTTGATGCGGCACTCCGGTTTCATCCGGGGACACAGGAAATTATAGTCATCGGAAGAACGTCTGTGGCGGCGGATAAAGCGAATCGCGACAGCTTCCTTGCTTCCCTGCCTGCACTCCCTCCCCATCTCAAAATTACCTTCTGGGATGACCTGCCGATGCCCCGATTGAAGGTCAACCTGGAAAAGCTGCAAAAAGGCTCAGTCATTTTCATCAACGGACTGATCGCGGACGAAACAGGACGACAATTGATGTATGGTGAGACAACGCAATGGATATGCCAATACAGCCCTGTTCCCGCCTATTCACTATGGGAGGTCTATCTCGGCTACGGTATTGTGGGGGGTAAACTGGTAAACGCATACCGGCAGGGGAAGATCGCTGGAGATCTGGCGCTCCGTATTCTAAATGGCGAAAGTGCTGACCGCATCATTGTCACTGGCGCATCGGAAGCGAACCAGTATATGTTTGATCACCGTCAGCTGGAAAGATTTAAAATACCCCTGTCGCTCCTCCCCGAAGGCGCTGTCATTATCAATCGGCCCGATTCATTCTATGAGAAGCACAAGTATCTTGTAGTAACGACTGCGGCACTATTCATCGTTCTAAGCGGTCTTGTTCTCATGCTGAGCGTTGCCATTCTGCGTCGAAGGCGGGCGGAAGAAGCCCTGAAAAAAAGCGAGGCGCGGATGCGGCTCTTTTTCGAGCGCCAGCTTGTCGGTATGGCAATCACATCCCCTGAAAAGGGCTGGCTGCAGGTTAATGAGAGGCTCTGCAAGATGCTGGGATATTCGCGCACGGAACTGGAGCACATGACCTGGGCGGAGCTGACGTATCCGGATGACCTTGCTGCGGATATTGCCCGGTTCGACAAGCTTCTCGCCGGGGAAATCAACGGTTATTCCATGGAAAAGCGGTTTATCCGCAAGGATGGGACTGTTATTTTTACCAATCTTTCCGTCGGATGTGTTCACCGTGATGACGGCGCCGTTGATTATGTTCTGGCGCTCCTGGAAGACATTACCGAGCGCAAACAGGCGGAGGAAAAGCTGCGGGAGAGTGAGGAGCGGTATAAGAATTTTGTTGAAAAGTCATTCGCGGGTGTCTATGTGGTTCAGGATGGCCTCTTCGTGTTCCTGAACGAGAATGCTGCCTCATATGCCGGGTACACACCGGAAGAACTCATCGGCAGACATGCGGACAGCATCATCTATCCTGAAGATCGAGAAAAAATCAGAGTAAATGTGAAGAGGATGCTCACCGGTGAAGACCTGTCGCCATATGAATTCAGGATCATAACGAAGGAGGGACAGATCCGCTGGATCATGGAAACGGTTACGTCAATTCACTACGATGGGAGAAAAGCCATCCTGGGGAATGCGATGGACATTACCGAACGCAAGCGGGCAGAGGAAGCCCTCTACGAGAGTGAGACAAGGTACCGCCGTCTTCACGAGTCCATGATGGAAGCTTTTGTCAGTGTTGATATGAATGGCCACATACAGGAGACCAACCGCGCCTACCAGTCCATGCTCGGGTACTCGGAAGAGGATCTTCTCCAATTAACATACCCAGAGATAACTCCCGAAAAATGGCATGCATTTGAAAGGGGCATAGTGGAAATGCAAGTCTTGTTACGGGGGCACTCCGACGTTTACGAGAAGGAATACCGGAGAAAAGACGGGACCGTTTTCCCTGTTGAACTAAGAACATTTCTGATACGCAATGAAGCCGGCAAGCCGGCCGGCATGTGGGCCATTGTCCGTGACATCACCGAGCGCAAGAGAATGGAAGGAGAACTCAGGAGTACCCAAGATTACCTGAGAACAGTTTTTAATACCGGGTATGATGCGATCATAATCCATGATCTCAATGGAAAAGTGATAGATGTTAATGATAAAATGCTTGAAATGTACAAGGTCAGTCGCGAAGAGGCAATTGACTTGCACATTATTCATGACTACTCGATCACAGAGAACCCTGTAGATGATGGGTTCCTAATCTGGAATAAGGTAATATCCGGTAAAAACCAGTTTTTCGAATGGAAGGCGAAAAGGCCGAAGGATGGTTCCGTATTCGATGTGGAAGTGTTCCTGACCAGATTATTGCTTCCCGACGGGAACTTCATCCTGTCAAACGTCCGTGACATCACGGACCGCAAGCGGGCGGAGATAGCACTCAGGGAAAGCGAAGAGCTATACCGCACACTGATCGAAACATCACCAGATCCAATCTTGATGTACTCCCTTAGTGGAAAGATTCTCACCGCCAACGCACAGGCGGCCAAAGTGTATGGTGCGTCAAGCGTCGATGAGTTTCTTCAGGAGGTGGATACCGTATTTGATCTTCTCTCCGAGGACAGCAAAGCGTTTGCCGCAGCCAACTTCCGTTATACCCTCAGGGAAGGGTCCTCGCAAAAAAACGAATATCTGGTGCGTATGCGAAATGGAACATTGATTCCTATGGAAGTAAACTCTTCATTAGTGCGGACTGTGACCGGTGAGCCGCGGGCATTCATAAGTGTGATCCGTGACATCACCGAGCGGAAACAGGCGGAAGCAGAGATCCGCAGATTGAACGAAGAGCTTGAACAGCGGGTCATCGCACGCACGGCAGAACTCGCGGCTGTCAACAATGAACTGGAATCATTTGCCTACTCCATCTCCCACGACCTGCGCGCGCCGTTACGCGGCATTGACGGTTGGAGCCTCGCCCTTCTGGAAGATTGCGCGGACAGTCTCGACGAGCGGGGCCAAAAGCATCTTAAATTTGTGAGGCAGGAAACGCAACACATGGGAAAGCTCATCGACGCCCTCTTGCAGCTATCGCGCTTGTCCCGCACCGACACGCAGCGCGAGGAGGTAAATCTCTCCGCCATGGCCCGCACCATTGCTGCCCGGATGCAGAGCGAAGAGCCGGATCGTCAGGTTGAGTTTATCATTCAACCGCGCGTAACGGCTATAGGAGATGTCAGGCTCTTTGAGGTCATGATGTCCAACCTTCTTGGCAATGCATGGAAGTTCACCGGCAAGCAGCCTTCGGCACGCATCGAGTTCGGCCGGGCTGAAATGGAAGGTCAACCCGTCTACTATATCCGTGACAACGGGGCGGGCTTCGACATGAGTTATGCGGGGAGGCTCTTCGGCGCATTTGAACGATTGCATAAGGAAACCGACTTCCCCGGAACCGGTATCGGCCTTGCAACGGTACGGCGCATCGTGAACCGTCATGGGGGGCGGGTCTGGGCGGAAGGTGAAGTGGGAAAAGGCGCAACTTTTTACTTTGTTCTTAATGAGAGCGGACCTTAAGCCTTCACTGTATCGATCTCTGCTCTATGGCTTCGCAGGGACATGCGTGAGAGAAACAGGGATGTTTCTTCAATCATCATAGTATAAAGGAGGTATCCATGCCGGACAAAATCATACTCCTGGTTGAAGATAATGTAAGTGATATCGAGCTGACACAGCGGGCCTTTGAAAAAGGCCGCATTACAAACAAGGTTGTCATCGCCAAAGACGGGCAGGAAGCCCTGGATTACCTGTTTGGTGATGGTTCCCAAGATATTGATGATTTACCTCCCCTTCCGACAGTTATCCTCCTCGATTTGAAGCTGCCAAAGATAAGTGGTCTGGATGTTTTGAGGTGTATACGCGAACACGAGCGGACGAGACGCCTGCCGGTCGTGATCCTTACCTCTTCCAATGAGGAGCAGGACGTACTAGAATGTTATGACGGCAGAGCGAACAGTTATATTCGTAAGCCCGTAGATTTTAAACAATTTGAGGAGGCCATTCGACACCTTAGCCTGTACTGGCTGGTTTTGAACGAGCCTCCCCCGGCGAGGTGGTGAAGAATGAATACTCCATTGCACGTGTTGATTGTTGACGATTCTGAAAGTGATGCGGCATTGATCGTTCGTCACCTGGAGCGCAGCGGGTACGCGCCAGTCCACGCACGGGTTGAAACAGCCACGGAAATGAAAGCATCCCTGGAAAACACACCATGGGACATCATTATTGCGGATTATAAAATGCCCCGCTTTAATGCTCCTGCGGCATTGGATATTCTCAAGGGGAGCGGTCTCGATGTTCCTTTTATCGTTGTGTCGGGAACAATAGGAGAAGTCATTGCGGTGGCCATGATGAAAGCGGGCGCACACGACTACCTCATGAAGGACAATCTTACGCGTTTGGCCCCTGCTATAGAACGGGAGTTGAAGGAAGCGCAAGTACGCAGGGAACGCGCGCATGCAGAAAAGGCGCTGCGGGAAAAGGAAGCCCGCATACAAAGTATTATCCGGGCTGCCCCCACCGGCATAGGCGTTGTAAAAAACAGGGTCCTTCTGGAGGTCAACACCCGCTTCTGTAACATGCTTGGCTATTCGGAAAATGAACTCATCGGAAAGAGCACAAGGCTTCTTTATCCTACGGATGATGATTTCAACCATGTCAGCACAGAGCTATATGATCAGCTTGAGAAGAGAGGAACAGCAAGTATAGAAACCCGTTTCCGACAAAAGGACGGCAAGATAATAGATGTTTTGTTGAGCTCAACCATGATCACTCCTTCTGACACATACCCCGAACTGACCCTCACGGTGTTGGATATAACTGAACGCAAGCGGGCAGAGGAGGCTTTACGTGAGAGTGAGGAGCGGTACCGTATTTTAGCAGAAAACGCTTCGGACATCATTTGGACCCTGGACCTGAACTTAAGATTTACCTATGTCAGCCCTTCTGTTGAGAAACAGCAGGGCTGGACCGTGGGAGAATTTAAATCACTCTCCCTGAAAGACATTCTGCCCCCAGATTCCTTTGACAGGGCAATAAAGGTCTTTCAGGAGGAGTCGTCCCTTGAAAAAAATGCTGATATCGACCCCAAACGATCGCGGATGCTGGAACTTGTGCAATACCGTAAGGATGGATCAGCCATCTGGATTGAAGTGACTGCGAGTTTTTTGCGCGATAAGGAAGGCAATGCTATTGGAGTATTGGGAATCAGCAGAGACATCACTGAGCGCAAAAAGCTTGAAACCCAGGTTCGCCAGGCCCAGAAAATGGAGGCCATCGGAACACTTGCCGGTGGAATCGCCCATGATTTTAACAACATCCTTGGCGCCATTATGGGATACACTGACTTGGCACTTACAAACCATACGATGAACGACCACCTCCGGCGTTATATTGAGCGGGTTCACCAGGCAGGGGAACGGGCACGGGATCTGGTGAAGCAGATTCTTACCTTCAGCCGCCAGACCGAACAGGAAAGAAAACCTGTGCAGGTAGCCCCCATCTTGAAAGAAGTTCTCAAACTCCTGCGTTCCTCGCTGCCCACAACCATAGAAATTCACCAGGACATCTCAACACCTCCGGGAGGAAACGTCGTTCTTGCCGATCCAACGCAGATCCATCAGGTTTTGATGAACCTCTGCACCAACGCAGCTCATGCCATGCGTGCAAAAGGGGGCATTTTAACCGTGATCATGTCAGAGATTGAGGTCGATGCCAACCTTATCGTTCAATCTCCCGATCTGAAACCGGGGCCGTATGTAAGGCTTTCGGTAAGTGATACAGGTCATGGGATGGATTCTGCCGTCATGGAGCGGATCTTCGAGCCGTATTTCACCACTAAGGCGCTGGGTGAAGGAACGGGTTTGGGGTTGGCGGTGGTTCAGGGAATTGTCAGGGGTTACGGTGGATCGATCTCAGTCTTCAGCGAACCCGGGTGTGGATCCACATTTCACGTGTATCTTCCGAGGATTAAGCAAAAGACCGCACCAGAGGTCGAAGCAATTGAGGGGCTACCCACCGGACGGGAGCGGATTCTCTTTGTGGACGATGAGGAAGCCCTGGTCAATTTAGGGAAAGATATGCTGCAGTTCCTTGGCTATACTGTCACCGCCAAGATGGACAGTCTCGAAGCCCTGGAGATCTTCCGAGCCGAACCTGAGGCTTTTGACCTGCTTATCACGGATATGACTATGCCAAAACTTACGGGTATGGAACTATCCAGAGAATGCATGGTCATCCGCCCCGATATACCATGTGTTATATGCACCGGATTCAGCGAGATGATAAATGAAAAACTGATCAAAGATACAGGAATTTGCGAGGTTGTTATGAAACCCTTCATAACCAGCAAAATCGCAAAAACCATCCGCACGGTATTGGGAAAAAAATAACGTCCACACACGATTCCGAATTGAACAGCCGCATCGCCGGGCCGGTGAAGTCCTCAGAACGTGCACAGACAGTTACGCACAAAAGCCAAGTGAAAGATATGAAAACCCATTCTGACACCTGGCTTGTATAATTTCTACAATACCCTGCTGTTATTCTTTCGTTACTGTAATATTAACATCCACAACTTCAAATTCTCGAGTACCCCCCGGCGTTTTGACGGTAATTTCATCGCCGACGCTTTTCCCGATGAGCGCCTTTCCTATGGGTGATGTCACGGAAATTTTATTCTCGTTCAGATCTGACTCAAATGGTCCCACAAGCTGATACGTTATCCCACCACCTGCGTTTGTATCCTCCAGAGTAACCGTCGATCCAAAAACAATCTTATCACTTGTCACACCATCTAGAGTTACAATATATGACATGGAAAGATTGTTTTCGAGTTCCTGTATCCTTCCCTGTAAAAATGATTGCCTTTCCTTGGCGGCTTGATATTCCGCATTCTCAGTGATATCCCCATGTGCCCTTGCTACTTCAATATCCCTTATGTTTTCCGGTAAAGACACCGTTTTTATATACTCCAGCTCCTTTTTCAGTTTCTCGAATCCCGCTTTTGTAATAGGTAGTTTTTTCATACATTCTCCCCGCACCGGTACCTTCATGAGGTCCCGGCACCATCCTTAATAAAGAAAGATGATTTCTAATAGAGAAATCGGTCAGTGTCAAGAGCTTTATGATATACTGGTTAGAGCAAAAGAGCATGTAAAAGTGAATGTCTTGCTATGTCCCGACAAGTATGTTACAAAATCAACCGATAGAAAGTCTGGAGAACCAAAAGCTGGATTGCGAATCTCATGCGTGATACATATAACAGAGAAATTAACTATCTGAGAGTATCCATCACAGACAGGTGCAATCTCAGATGCAGCTATTGTATGCCCAAGGAAGGCGTATCCCTTCTCGGCCATGATGATATTCTTAAGTACGAAGAAATATTAAGAATCATTGGCGTCGCGGCAAATATGGGGATCAGTAAAATACGAATCACGGGAGGGGAACCTCTGGTAAGGCGCGGTGTCGTCGATTTTGTCGCTTCTATCAACGCCATGGAAGGTATCCGTGATGTCAGCCTGACAACAAACGGAACACTTTTAGAGGCTTTTGCTGGGAAACTCTTCACCGCAGGCATGAAAAGAATTAATATCAGCCTTGATTCTCTTGACCCGGCAAAGTATGCCCAAATTACCAGGGGCGGCGAACTTGGCAAAGTGCTTGCGGGAATCGAGGAAGTATACAGAATCGGTTTTGCCCCGATAAAAATAAACACTGTGGCGATAACAGGGTTCAATGACGATGAAATAGTCAGTTTTGCAAACCTCAGCCTCCATAAACCCTATCAGATCAGATTTATCGAATTAATGACTATCGGTCGTGCCGCTCTCGATAATAATGGCCGGTATCTCTCGAATATGCTCATCAAGGAAGTCATCGAAAGGCATTACCGTCTTGAAACTGTAGATAGCAAAAAGAATTCAATGGACGGGCCCGCGCAAATTTACAGAATTGCCGGCGCCGCCGGAGAGATAGGATTTATCAGCCCCTTAAGCCATAAATTCTGCCATGCATGCAATCGGCTCCGGCTTATGGCGGATGGCCATCTCAGGGCATGCCTGCTCACGGACGAGGAAGTCGATCTGAAAGGACCGATCCGTGGCGGCTGCAGTGATGCGGACCTGAGAGAACTCATTCAGGGGGCAATCGTAAAAAAGCCCCTGCACCATGATATTTCCTGTGATGAAGGCCATAGAAAAAAATGTATGACGGATATGTCTTCTATTGGTGGTTAAGGGAGCGTACCTGATGATCTTTGACAGGGAGATCGCTAAATCATATGACGATTGGCTGAAAACACCTACCGGTCGTTACATCGACGGGAGGGAAAAAAGCCTTATTCTCGATCTCGCCGCGCCCAGGGTAGGCGAGAAGGTGTTGGATGTGGGGTGCGGAACAGGTGAGCACCTCATCCTCTTTATGAAAAAAGGCTGCCAGATCACAGGTGTGGAAACGTCACCTCACATGCTGGATATGGCAAAACAGAAATTAGGAAATCGCGGGGACCTTTATTTAGAAAACGCGGAAGACCTCCCCTTCCCCGACAACGAATTCGATATCGTGAGCATAGTAAGCGCTCTTGAATTCATGGACGATCCCCAGATAGCGATATCAGAAGCAATCAGGGTATGCCGCGGCAGGGTTTTTCTAGGGGGCATAAACAGACTATCCATAGCGGGGAAAATCTGGAAACATAAGAACGCCAGCCACCCCTCCTTGTACCGAAACGCCAGGTTTTTCCATATGGGCCAATTAACCGGTATGATCAGAACCCATCTCCAGGGTGTCCGTATCCAGTGGGGAAGCGTGGTTTTTCTGCCCTATCAATGGTACCGGTTTGCAACCGGCATAGAAGAGAAAATTCCCATTATGAAAAACCCCTTTGGCGCTTTTTGGGGTATGTCGTTTCCTGTAACCTTTACGTATAGAACACTCCAGGACATCATCCGGGAACCTTTTGAGATGGAGCCGCGGAGAAGGCGACCGGCGACCGGAATTGTGAGGGAGATAAGAAATTGATCCGGGAAGCAATGCTCTATGAAAAGGCAGAAAACAGCCGGGTGAAATGCACCCTCTGCGCACACCGGTGTAAGATTGAACCGGACAAGAGGGGCATTTGCGGGGTCAGGGAGAACAGAAACGGAATCCTTTACAGCCTTGTGTATGGGAAAGTGATCGCTGAAAATGTGGATCCCGTTGAAAAGAAACCGCTCTTTCATGTATATCCGGGATCAAAGTCGTTTTCCATCGCCACAGTCGGCTGCAATTTCCGCTGCATATTTTGCCAGAACCATGAAATCTCCCAAATGCCGCATGAGAACGGAAGCATCATGGGAAGAAATATCTCCCCTTCTTCCATTGTAGAGAAAGCACTGAAGTCAGGATCGAGAACCATTTCCTACACCTACACGGAACCTACCATCTATTTTGAATTCGCCTATGATATCGCATGTATTGCCAATGATAAGGGATTAAAAAATGTTTTTGTCACGAATGGGTTCATGACGGAAGAAGCACTTGAGACGATATCACCATGCCTCCATGCGGCAAATGTGGACTTGAAATCATTCAGTGATGATTTTTACAGGAAAAGATGCGGGGCGCGCCTGGAGCCCGTTCTGAAAAGCTTGAGAAAGATGAAAGCGTTGGGAATCTGGGTCGAGGTGACGACCCTTGTAATCCCCTCCTTAAATGATGGTGATGATGAGCTGCGGCACATTGCCGAATTTATCTGTTCCCTAGGAGCGGAAACGCCTTGGCATATCAGCCGCTTTCACCCTCAATACAAAATGACCACGTTATCGCCGACACCCGTCGCTGCCATCCACAGGGCCGTCGAAATCGGAAAGGCAAGCGGTTTGAAATACGTTTACAGCGGCAACGTGCCGGGAGATGAGGGTGAGGATACCACATGCTCACACTGCGGGGAGCATCTCATAGACCGTTACGGCTTTTATGTCAAAAAACTTACTCTCAAAGGGACAGCGTGCCCCCGCTGCGGAACCACTCTTGACGGGATATTCCAACAACTCTGAAATGATGTTGTAGTGATAACGCGCGCCTTACGCGTTTCCCTCTGCGGACGGAAACTTTTCCGGTTATTCTCTACCCGGAATTTCTCCCTTTTGAGGAAAGATTTTTCACTCTGTTTCCGATGACATCCCCAACGCGTCACGAGCGCTCCCAATCCATATCCTGATCATCATACGTTTGTGACAGGACTTCCCGTGCCTTTTCAAGACAGTTCGCGGGTACGAGGACATCTACTTCCCCGAGACCATCAATCGTGATTGCGTAAATGGCTCCCACCGCTTCATATTTCAGCCTGGTGGGTATTCCTTCAGTTTCGAGCCTTCCCACAACAATATTCGCATTGGTTATGCCTGATGCCGTATAGGCTCTTTCCCATTTGTCCTCATCCATGATACTATCCTGTGCGGTTCTTCTGTAATTACGTTGTAAAAAGGGTTAGAAAATAGCAACGTATCCGGAGATATAGCGTATTTTCTACCATGTTTGTCCGCACGAAGAAAGCGTTTTGACAAATGCATCGCTGTTGATACTATATATTGTGGTCAAAATATTTTAACTACATTCAGTGGTATTTTTTCTTTACAAGGAGCATTTCTTTTGTTAGCATCCAAAAAGATTATTTTCTACAGGTTTGCATAGAATGAGACTGAAGAAACTGGAAATAGCCGGGTTTAAATCTTTTCGGGACAGGATTGTCGTCGATTTTTCTCACGGGATCTCCGCCATTGTCGGTCCCAATGGATGCGGAAAGAGCAATATTGTCGATGCGATCCGTTGGGTAATGGGTGAACAGAGGGTGAAAGCGTTGCGCGGGAAAAAGATGGACGACGTCATCTTTCATGGCGCAGAAAACGCAGCTCCCGTCGGCATGGCAGAAGTGTCAATAACCTTAGAAAGTAACGGGAGGCCGTTTCCCGGGGCGTACGCAGAGTGCAGCGAGGTTATGATATCACGGAAACTCTTCCGGGAAGGCGAAAGTGAATACACCATAAACAAGGTCCCCTGCAGGCTGCTCGACGTGAGGGATTTTTTCCTGAGTACGGGGCTGGGAACCAGAACATATTCCGTCGTAGAGCAGAACAGCATTGCCGATCTCGTTGAGGCGAAACCGGAAGAACGAAGACAATTTATCGAAGACGCTGCAGGAATTTCAAAATATAAAATCAGGAAAGAGGCAGCTTCCCGGAAAATGGAAGCGACGAGACAAAACATACTCCGATTGAATGATATTATCAGGGAGGTCAAATCTCAGCTCAATGCCGTGTCGCGGCAGGCCAAAAGGGCGGAACAGTATAAAGCGCTGAAGAAGGACATCAAAGAAGCAGAATTGACGCTGGCACTGCAAACATACACAGGTTTATCCGAACAGAAGGAAACGCAGGAGAAAAAACGCAGTTCTTTGAGTGCAAGAGAACTGGAAGTCAAATCTCACCTACAGGAAATTGAGGCCTCCATTGAAGGTCTTAAGGCAGAGGTCCTTGAAAAAGAGGAATCCATTTCGGAGCACCAGACAAAACTCTATGAAATCAAAAACTCGATCAACGGCAAGGAACAAGGCATTAAATACCTTAAGGATAAAATAAAAGACATTGCCGCGCAAAAACAGAAAAACATCTCCGAAATCGAATTGCTCCATATCAAGAAGGAGAATCTATCGAGAGAGACAGAAACTCTTGTTATAAGGGCCGGCGAATCCGCTGAGAAAATCCAGGATGTAAGCAATAGTGTACGGAAAAACCAGATGACCCTCGAAGCACTCAAAGGAACGGCCAAATCCTTACACACAGAACTGGAAGAAAAGAAGGTAGAATTAATCGACATCGTGACGGAAAAGGCGAAAGCGAAAAATTCACTGCTGAGCCTCGCCAAGAGCGTTGAAGATATCAGGAAACGTAAAGAGAGGGACGTCAGAGAAATAAATGAAAACAGGGAAAGACTTGTTGCGAGCCACCGTACACGTAACCATCTGACGTCGGAATTACAAAAAGACGAAAAAACGCTTAATCAGCTGGCAGAAAGGGAAAGACTTGTTTCTCAGGAGTATGAACAGGCGAAATATGACCTGGAACTGATTGACGAACATATCACGGAAAAAAAGGACGACACAGGGAGGAAATCGTCGCGTCTTTCATCCTTGAAAGAGCTGCAGGAAAGCTATGCCTGGTGCAGCGAGGGTACGAAGTCCCTTATGAAAGCGAAAAAATCGGATCGAACCGATATTCTGCCTCATGAGACCTTCCTGGGATTAGTCGCAGATATTATCGATGTTCCGGAACAGTACGAAACAGCGGTCGAGTCTGTCCTGGGAGAGAAGCTTCAGTATATCGTGGTGAAAAGCCAGAAAGACGGCGTACATGCTATTGACTACCTGAAGAATTCATCTCTGGGGAGGGGCAGCTTTGTCCCCCTCGAAGTGAGGAATCATAATTCAGGCGCTGAAGCAGAACACCTCAAGGAAACAGTCAGGCTTATCGACATGGTGAACGTTCAACAGGGCTTCGAAAAAATAGCCGATTATCTGCTCGGAGACGTCTTATTGATACCAACCCTGATGAGCGGAATTTCTCTCTGGGAGCGCAACGGTTTCCGAGGCACATTCGTTACATCGGAAGGAGATATTATAAACCCGCACGGCGTGGTAACCGGTGGGAGCAAAACGAACGGTGAAAAAAGTCACCTCCGCAACAAGCGGGAGATCACCGAGTTGGAGGAAGAAGTAAATCAGCTACACGTGTTGCTTGCAGAAGAAACGAAAAAGAAAAAAGAGACAGTATCTCTCATCCAGCAATGGGAAGGAGAATTGCTCGAGTTAAGATCGGAAATCCATACCCTTGAGCTTCAGGTCCACGGCACGCAAAAAGACCGGGAAAGATGTGAGGGTGAAATAAAAGGGATTGAGCAGAGAATAAAAATACTCGATTTCAGTTATGAAAACCTTCAGTCAGAAGAAGCGGGCATTCTGGAAGAAATTGACACTATAAAAGGAGATGTCGTTTCCGCGGAAACGAAAGAGAACACATACAACCAATCCATCTCTTTCCTCCAGGAAAAGTACGAAGGACTGAAAATGACGGCAGAAGAACAGGAAAAAAGCCTTACGAGGGAAAAAGTTCTTCTGGCATCTCTTGACGAAAAGAGAACCGCTGATCTCAAGACCATAGAGAGATTAGAAATGGACAAGGAAAGCACTGCCCATGAAATCGACGTGAGAACCAGGGAGCTCACGCAGAGTGATCATGAAGTTGAGCAGGTTACCAATCAAATCTCGGCAGACCAGGATTTTCTCGAGCAACGTTACTCCGAGCATGAGAACGTGGAAGGTACCCTTTCAGAAATAAAGATCTTACAGCAGGAAAAAGAATCATTGTTGAGAAACGGGGAGATAAAACTGAGAGACGTCAAGAAAACTCACGACCACATCATAAAAGAATCTTCGGAACTGGAGATGGAGTACCGCGAGTTCTGCTATCAGATGGATAGCTTAAGGAAAGGGATCGAGGATAAATACTACGTGGATTTGGAGACATTAGTACGCGATTTTCAACGCTTTGATGAAGAATACATACGGGAACTCAGCAGCAAGCTCAACAAAGACAGGCAATTCGTAGAGAATTTCGGGGAAGTGAATCTGCTGGCAGTCAATGAATATAAAGATCTGAAAGAGCGTTACGATTTCCTTTCAAACCAGGTTGCAGATCTTAATACTGCTCTGGAGGCCCTCCAGACGACCATAACAAAAATTAATGCCATATCCCGCAAGCGGTTCGCAGAAACCTTTGAGGCAGTCAATCAGTGTTTTAAAGAAGTATTTGCCAGAATCTTCCCTGGCGGCAGAGGCGAGCTGAGGCTGACTGATGAAACAGACCTGCTGGAAACAGGCGTTGATATTGATATTCTGATTCCCGGCAAGCGCGCGCAGAGCATCAGCCTGTTATCGGGTGGTGAAAAGGCCCTCGCGGCCGTTGCGCTGATTTTCGCCATTCTGACATATCGACCTGTTCCATTTCTGGTTATGGATGAGGTCGACGCCGCCCTTGACGACGCGAACATATCCCTCTTCAGCAATCTTGTGAAAGACATCTCCGCAGGTTCTCAGATAGTCATGGTTACCCACAACAAAAGGACCATGGAGGCTGCTGAATATCTATTCGGCGTTACCATGCAGAAACAGGGCATTTCCACCATGGTTTCCGTGTCGCTGAACTAACTCCCAAAAGCATTATTAAGCCTGTAACTCTCATAGCAGCCCCCTCGAAAAGTATTCTTCTGCTTTCTATCCTCCAGCGCCAAAAATATCCCGTTGCTATTTTTCCTTGACATATAAGGAGCTTAACCCTATATTTGACGCAACGAAAAAGCAGCCCTTATCACTACACATCAAAAAAACCAAACTTTTATTATGATACCAAAACGTACCCCTTAAGCAGTCTCAATAACAGAGAGAAGAAACACTCTGTTGGTTATCATCAAGTCTTGACAGATGATATGATCAGAGAGTGAGACCATGAACAAATCACGAAATATATTTTCTCTTTTATGCATACCCAAATGTTATAAAAAAGATGAAGCCGGTAGGTTTGTTTATTAATAGAAGGAGACCTTTGCAAAACTCTCGTTTTGTCATTTCGACCGAAGGGAGAAATCTTTTTAAGCCGTTGATAAATCATAAGATTGTCACGTCGCTTCGCTCCTCACAATGACACAGAGTGTAGTTTTTCAAAGGTCTCAGAAGCTAAACGAGTCATGGGTGTAGTATCTGTCTCAGGAAGGGAGATGAAACTATGAGAAAAACACTTATTTTCTGTATGGTTTTAACATTTTCTTTTTTATTCATTACCGCGTTTGAATCGTATGCAGGCAGCAACGAAAGTTTGTGTAAAGCCTGGTGCAGCCAGCATCCGCAATTATGTAAAAAGTGTTCCCCTCAGGTCGGTTGCGGCATCGGGTATCAATCAATAGTAACGTTCAAAAATGGACCAGATCACTGGCATGCATGCAGAGGCGACGAGACGAACAAAGATGCTTGTGAAACCTGGTGCAAAGCACATAAGCCTCAGTGTGTGAAATGCGATGATAATATCACATGCGGGACAGGATATAAGAGAATAATAAGCTTTACAGGACCCGGCAGCAAGAATTATCACGCCTGCGAGAAAACCGCGTACAAAACCGCATCAGAGGCTAACAAAGCGGAGTGTGAAACCTGGTGCAACAGCAATAAACCGGCATGCGCCAAGTGCAGCACACATATTGGTTGTGGAATTGGATATGACAAAATGAAAACTTTTGGTGGTCCCGGCGACAACTGGTTCGCATGCAAGAAAAGATAGTCAACCACCGGCTTCATCCTCTCTAAAAAAAGCGTAGTTGAATTTAAAATAGGACAGGCAACGTCGAGTGCTCCCACCAAACTGAAAAAATCATAATATGGGAAGCGTTTCCCATATGAAAAAGATTCTTGTGATGGACGACAAGGCGATTATTCCTGTTCCTGTTTCCTTGTCCCTATGAGCAGTTGAACTAACTCCTCGCAGGCATCATTCCCCCCTTTACATCTCCTGACAAAAATGGTTATAAAAGATTAAATTATTGAAAGATACCTTTGACTATACTGCATTCATGTCATGCCGAGGAACAAAGTGACGAGGAATCTTATGATTTCTTTCTGCAATCGAAATGACAGGGGGAATATTGGTAGAAGGTCTCAGAACGGATTAGATAATGGGAAATGGCAGCGAGAACAAGGGATTCTTTGAAAAATTAAAGGCAGGGATTGCCCGCACAAGGAAGGCTTTCGTCAAAAATATCGATGAAATCCTTTTAGGCAAGAGAGTTATCGACCAGAACCTTTTTGACGAACTGGAGGAAACGCTCATAACTGCTGATGTCGGCCCCGCCTTTACGTATGAACTTATTGAAAAAATGAAGGACCAGGTAAAAAGAAAAGAACTGGGAGACGCGGAACTGCTTAAAAAAGTCCTGCAGGACACCATCGCGGAAACCCTGAGAAAAAGTGAAGCCCCTTTACAGATACCCCAAAACGGGCTTTTTACCATCATGGTAGTAGGTGTTAACGGAACAGGGAAAACCACAACCATAGGGAAACTGGCACACAACCTGAAAAAGAACGGCATGTCTGTCATGCTCGCCGCCGCCGACACATTCCGGGCCGCGGCCATTGAACAACTGGAAATCTGGAGCCAGAGGGTGGACGTTCCTCTGATAAAACAGAAGACCGGCGCAGACCCCTCTGCCATCGTCTTCGATGCCATTCTCGCCGCAAAATCTAAAGAAGCCAATGTTGTGATTATCGACACCGCAGGCAGACTTCACACGAAGGTGAACCTTATGGAGGAGCTTAAGAAAATGAAGCGTATCATGGGAAGGGAACTTCCCGGCGCTCCGCATGAGACGCTCCTTGTTCTTGATGCCACGACCGGACAAAATGCCGTTGTCCAGGCAAAAATGTTTCACGATGAGATCGGTGTCTCGGGGCTTATACTAACGAAACTGGATGGAACGGCAAAGGGCGGCGTAATCATAGGGATCGCAAGGGAACTTAATATTCCCATTCGTTATATCGGCATCGGAGAGGGGCTGGACGACTTGAAAAACTTCAAAAGTGAAGAATTTGTAAATGCCCTCTTTGAACAGGATGCGACGTAACGTATAGAACTGGAAGCTTCTGAATGGAAAAGATATTTGCCATAGGGGATATTCATGGTTGTATCTCCCATCTCAATAAAATGATGGAAACGCTTGATATACATGCCGAGAATGACACGCTCGTCTTCATCGGAGACTATATCGACAGGGGTCATGATTCTAAAGGGGTTGTCAACGCGATTCTCGATATCAGAAAGAGAATTAAAAATGTTGTCTGCCTGATGGGCAACCACGAACAGATGTTTCTCAACTACTACCTTGAAGGCAGGGATGAAGATCTCTTCATGCAGAATGGGGGAACAAACACATTAGTATCCTATAGCATTACCGGCGCGGGGACGAAACACCTCACCGTGCCTGATGATCACATGGAATTCTTCACCACCCTTCAGACATTTTACAGCACAGATAACTATATATTTGTCCATGCCGGTCTGAGACCCGGTATCCCCATGGAAAGGCAACACGTGGATGATTTGCTCTGGATACGGCACCAGTTCATCAACTCACCCTATGACTTTGGAAAAATTGTTGTTTTTGGGCACACCCCCCTTTCTTTTACCACGCCCCTGATCAATAAAAACAAAATCGGGCTTGATACAGGCGCCGTGTACGGAGGTAAGCTGACATGTATCGAACTGCCCCTGATGACAATCCACCAGGTCTGATGAACTCGTAGAAGTTATATCCGGTCATTTTTTTACTTTTACAAGGCCTGAATATCACAGCGTATGAAAGTCATCGAATGCGTCCCCAACATCAGTGAAGGCAGGGACAGAAATAAAATAGAGAGCATCGCGGCAGCGCTTTCCGGAGTTGAAGGCGCGAAACTCCTCGATGTTTGTATTGACGCAGACCATAACCGGACTGTTCTCACGTTTATAGGGCAACCTGAAGATGTGGAGAGGGGAGCAGCAGCCGTGTGTGCACGGGCACTAGACCTGATAGACATGCGAAAACACAGGGGCGTCCATCCCCGGATCGGTGCCGTCGATGTGGTGCCCTTCGTCCCCCTGAGAGGCGCGACCATGAAACACGCCGTGGATGCGGCACACCGGTTTGGCCGTGCTTTTGGAGAGAAAAATAAAATTCCCGTATACTTTTACGGCGAGGCTGCTCTTGATCCCCGAAGAAGGGAACTGCCTGACGTCAGAAAAGGCGAATATGAGGCATTGAGAACACATTTTGAAGATCCTCTGTGGATTCCCGATGCAGGGCCGGCTTTTTTCAACCCAAGGGGAGGCGCCACAGCCGTGGGAGCGAGAGAGCCGCTGATCGCCTTCAATATCAACCTTGCCACAGATGATCTTCACGCGGCAAAAGAGATCGCCTGTTCCATCAGGCAGTCAGGCGGGGGGCTTCAATACGTAAGAGCCATCGGCGTTCCCTTACAGAGCAGAAACATTGTCCAGGTAGCCATGAATCTCACCAATTACAGGATAACATCACTTAAAAAGGTTTTTGATACGGTAAAGAATAAGGCCTCCCAGTATAATATTTCCATTTTGGAATCTGAACTGATCGGCCTTATCCCGGAAGAAGCCCTCGAAGGCGTTTCCGCCGAATATTTGCAGTTATCGAAATTCTGTCCGGAGTGCATTATCGAAACACATTTATAGTCTAACGGGGCGTATGCTGTGCGCGTGGCAATCTTTTGACCCACGCATGCAATACAAGGGTTGACACTCTTGTCGAAATCATGGTAAACCCCTCATCCCAACATTCAAACACACCCTCTGTGCCCCCGTAGCTCAGGCGGATAGAGCAACGGATTCCTAATCCGTGTGCCGCGCGTTCGAGTCGCGCCGGGGGCACCAAGTAAAATCAAGCAATCAGCTATATTCAAGATAAGTCTCTTTTATCTTCCTGTTCATATATTACCGCTATTTTACCGCTTTGAAAAACTCACCACATCTCCCGGAATTTTGTCCATCAGTTCCCGTCCCACGGTAATGCAGTTCTCCATTTGTTTGATCCCGTTGATGCCCATTTTTCATGAGCAATGAAATGGGGCTGTGCTGACCCCTCGCTTTCACCTCTGAACAAACACTACCGGATTTTTTGAAAAATCTTTATTAGGGAGTGAATTGTGTATTTCTTCTTGATCTGTATTGGATTATGATTAATATCTGTAATGCCTCTGGTATGGTTTCAGTACCCCAGCCTTCTTGCATTATTAAGAGCCCTGTCTCTCCATTCCCCTGAATAGTCAGCTCTCACATATGTATCGTGTGCCATCCTGTAATACCTCCCTGCCATGTCACGTTGATCCTTTTTTTCGTACAGATTAGCCACGGTATACATGAGATTGGCATAATTGGTGGTATTCTGTAACCCGAGCCTGTCAGAAATAAACTGTGACTTCAGGTAGTATTCCAGGGCACGGTCATGCTGACCTTTGTCCCTGTAAACATTGCCTATGT
>CAZMBE010000037.1:0-13827 GCA_964564625.1 uncultured Syntrophaceae bacterium
TGGCGGAGAGAGGGGGATTCGAACCCCCGGTACACCTTTTAGGGCATACATTCGCTTAGCAGGCGAACCCATTCGGCCTCTCTGGCATCTCTCCGAATCTTCTAAGGGGTCAGGGTATAGGGGTTAGGATTCAGAATAAATCATCTATTTTTTCCTGTACCCTAAACCCTATACCCTAAACCCTGTTTCTCGTTATGGCGGAGGGAACAGGATTCGAACCTGTGAACCTTTCGGTTAACGGTTTTCAAGACCGCCGCCATCGACCACTCGGCCACCCCTCCGTGATGACGTTCGTTATAGAATTACCCTTCTTATTAACCCGCAGGTGAAATCCTGTCAATTCCTTTCATGTACGGCCTCAAGGCTTCCGGAATTATCACGCTTCCATCCGCCTGCTGAAAATTTTCCAGAACCGCTACGACGGTCCTTCCCGCTGCTAGCCCGGAGCCGTTAAGAGTGTGGACAAACTCCACTTTGCCGCCGCCCTCGCGGCGGAAACGTATAGATGCCCTGCGTGCCTGGAAATCTTCAAAATTACTGCATGAGGATATCTCTCTATACGTATCCTGACCGGGAAGCCATACTTCGATGTCATAGGTCTTGGCGGAAGAAAACCCCATATCTCCCGTGCAGAGGCAGACCGTCCTGTAATGAATGTTCAGCCTTTTCAGAATCTCCTCGGCATTGATGGTTAACTTTTCCAGTTCCTCGTAAGAGCTCTCCGGCGTGGTGAATTTGACGAGCTCTACCTTGTTGAACTGGTGCTGCCTGATCAAGCCCCGGGTGTCCTTTCCGTATGAACCCGCTTCCGCTCGGAAACACGGTGAATATGCCACATAATACGCGGGAAGGTCTTTTTCATTCAAAATTTCATCACGGTGGATATTTGTGACAGGCACCTCGGCCGTGGGGATGAGGTAGTAGTCCAGTCCGTCAATCTTGAACAGGTCTTCGGCAAATTTCGGAAGCTGTCCCGTACCCGTCATGCTCTCACCATTTACCATGAAGGGAGTTAACACCTCCGTGTAGCCATGTTCCGAGGTATGCAGATCAAGCATGAAGTTTATGATGGCCCTCTCCAGCATTGCCCCCAGACCCCTGTAAAGGGTGAACCGGGCCCCGGTAATCTTTGCGCCCCGCGCGAAATCAAGAATATACAGATCTTCACCTATATCCCAGTGCGGTTTCGGCGGGAAGTCGAAGTGTGGCTTCTCCCCCCATACGCGGATTACCGGATTATCATCGGAGCTTGTTCCGCACACGACGGATTCATGGGGTATATTCGGTACAATCATGAGGGCGTTATGCAGGGCCTCTTCTATTTTTTTGAGAGACTCATCCAGTTCCTTGATCCTGTCGGAAACCTCACCCATCCTGGTGATGAGATCCGAAGCATCCGCCTTATTTTTTTTCCGTTCGCCGATCTCTCTGGAGGCCGTGTTTCGCTCATTCCTCAGAGCTTCCACTTCCTGCAGGATCGTGCGCCTCTTTGCATCCAGATCGGCAAACGCGTCAAGGTTAACTTCCTGGCCTCTCTCCTGCATTTTTTTTCGAACAAAATCGATATTCTGTCTCAGAAATTTTATGTCCAGCATGATGTAGCCTGCCTTTTCTTCCTGTCCCGTAAAAAAGAAGAAGCCCTCCCTATCACTTCATATCCCCGAAGTCAATATTAAATATCCTTTCCCCGGTCTGAGCTGCTTGTTTTTATTGAACTTTGGCACCCCTTAGTTTTCTTTTCACCGCATCGATGATCATCGTCATTTCTGAACACCTCACTGCACAGGAGGCAGCAAAAAATGTAGCCATTCCTGCGGAAACACAAAGGGTGAGGTACATAAGCCTTTCTTTCAATGCCCCTTGATCTCTCCAGGGGAAAACCGTTCCGATGAGGAGGATAACCCCCAACATCGCCAGGGAAGACATGCATATCTTGAAAACAGAATGATAAAACTCCCGGTTCAGGAAAGAACCGATTTTCTTTCTGAGAATGACGGAGAGCATGATGACATTGACGGCCGTGGCAATTGATGTGGCAAATGCGAGTCCCCCGTGCTTCAATGGAAACATGAGAATTACGCTGCACACAACGTTGACAATGAGCGCTACAATTGCCGCCTTCATGGGGGATTTCGCGTCCTGCAGGGAATATAACGCAGACACGATGACCCTGACAACGGAAAATGCCCATAGGCCAAGGGAATAATACAATAGAGCCTGGGCGGTGAGCAGGGTTGATTGAATATCAAAGGCGCCTCGCTGGAAAAGGACGGAGATTATGGGAACCCGCAAGGCTATCAGCGCGACTGTCGCGGGTATGGTAACGAAAAGGATCAACCGGATGGTGAAGGTGAGTGTTTTCTTCAATTCATGATAATCTCCCTTCGCCACTTGCTCTGAAAAGCTGGGAAGGGCTGCCGTCCCCACAGCAATGGCGAAGACACCCAGAGGAAGCTCTACAATTCTGTCCGCATAGTAGAGATAGGATACACTCCCCGTGGGAAGGAGAGAAGCCAAGATAGTGCTCACGAAAATGTTTATCTGGTATATTGCTGCGCCGAAGGCCGCGGGCAACATGAGGAGGCCGATTTGTTTAAGGCCCGGGTGCCTGAAGTTAAAATTGGGTTTCAGGTTTACACCTAATTTTAAAAGAAAGGGCCACTGCATGGCAAGCTGCAGCACACCCCCGATCATAACCCCCACGGCAAGGGCAATGATGGGCTCCTCAAAAAAGTCTCTGAGGAGCAAAGCGGCGAGGATCATGCAGATGTTAAGGATCACGGGAGAGAGCGCCGGGGCGGCAAAGTGACGCAGCGAATTCAGGATACCCATGCATAACGCGACGAGAGCAAGGAAAAAGATATAGGGGAACATAAAACGGGTCAGGAACAACGCGAGGTCATACTGAGCCGGTATCTTCACAAAACCGGGCGCCATTATCATCACGATAAGGGGCGAAAGGAGAACGCCTGCCAGTGAAACGATCACCAGAATTATAGAAAGGGTGGTAAAGGCGACATTGGCGAGTTCTAAGGATTCTTCTTTTGACTTTTTATTGAGGTACTCTGTAAAGACGGGCACAAAGGAAACGGTGAGAGAACCCTCACCAAGAAGGCGTCTCAGCATGTTGGGAATTCTGAAAGCCACGAAGAACGCGTCCGTCGTGAGTCCCGCCCCAAAAAACGCGGCGACCACCATGTCCCTCAGGAACCCGAATATGCGGGAGAGCATGGTAGCGAGACCAACCACACCTGCCGCCCTGGCGACCTTCGAATTTTCCGTGCCTCGTATGGTGCTTTCTTCTTCCATAATGGAGCTTGGGGAGGAGAACCTCTTAACCGCGAGGATTGTCTCCGAATATTCCCTTCTTTAAAAAAAGGGCAAGGGTGATTTCGGCTTTGCAGCTATCCGCCTCAATCCTCCTTCATGAAGGGGAGGGATGGCGGGATAGAAAAAACGGCTTCTATCTCCTTCTTCCCTTTTCCTTGTATAGCAACGGTTTTCTTCCTCGATTTATGGCCGCTGATAATGGTTACCTGATTTTTCTTTACGCCCAGAAGATCGGACAAAAACCTTATGCATGCGTCATTCGCCTGTCCTTCCACTGGCGGAGCGGTTATTTTAAGCTTAATGGCATCTCCCTGTATTCCGGCACATTCGTTTTTTGCTGATTTAGGCACTACATGAATATGGAAAATGACGCCATTTCCCGTTTCTTTTACGAAAACCACCTTTTTTCACCTAAGATGCCCAGCCAGTGCGATCATGCTTTTCACGAGAAAACTCTGAAGGAAAAAAATTACCAGAATGATCACGATGGGTGAGAAATCGATACCCATGCCTCTCATGGGAAGCCATCTCCGCACGGGCGCCATGACCGGTTCCGTAACCCGGTAGAGAAACTGAACGATCTGGTTGTACGGATCCGGGTTCACCCAGGAAATAACAGCTCTCGCGATTATGATCCACATGTAAATAGAAAGCGCGATATCAATGATCTTCGCCACTGCAATGATGAAGTTTTCCAATATAAACATAAATTCTCCCTCTCCATTATGAAAAGTGAAATGCTGTTTTTTCAATCACTATGTATATTGTAAGCAGTGAGTACACAGGCAGATTTCCACCAACCCGCTACCCAATAAACAACCCAATAGCAACCAGTACCGGAGTCACGATGTTTATCACTACATTCATGGTCATGTAGGGGACAAGCTTTTTCCCATTCTCCGTGTACCGGAGCGCCCCGATAAAAGCAGGTACTGCAATCACGAGGGTGAATAACCCTATGAGACTGACTTTTGGTAAAAAGTCATACATCACGCCGACGACAATGGAAAGATAAGTAAACACGAGAAAAGCCCCATAGACAAGTGCGCTGGCACGTATACCGAACATTATGGGGAAATGCCTTCTGCCGATATTTCGGTCCGCTTCCACGTCCGGAAACTGATTTAACAGGAGAAGATTATTAACCAGGAAGAACGGAACCAGAGACGCGATGAACGCAGTCTTTGAGTATGTGCCGGTGAGTACAAAATCCGTCCCCATGACCATGAGGGGGCCAAATCCTAATCCGGGTGCAATGAGGCATAAAAATGCGTTACGGGTGAGCCACGGAGTGTACACGAATATGAGAAATAAACCAAGGAGGCCTAAGGGGAGAAGATATAACCCCCTGATATACAGGAAATAGACGCCAATCAGCCCTGTAATGGCGAATGTAATCCATGCTATGTGTAAGGTGCCATGTGCTATACCAGGATGTGCCGGGAGGGTTCCCGTGCCGCCGCTAAAGGGAGTCCGTTTTGTTGTAAGATCCAGACCGCTTTTGAAATCGAAATATTCATTAAAGGCGTTCACGCTGATATGCGCGCACAGGGCTCCCACAAGGGTAAGAACAGCAAGAGAGGCACTCACTGTTCCCGCTGTCCATACGGCAGTCCCAAGCCCCAGTAGTACACAGGCAGGGGTTAGGATTAAAAAATTGAACCGCATCGGTCCCAACAGGTATTTCAACTCACTCATATAGTTACTTCATTTCTCACAGATCAGACTGGCGGCAGCGATTCAACAAATGTCGTTAATTGCCTGTTAAAAGCTTCGGCATTTTCCAGCAAATACTCACTGCACACACTACATTGTGACTATCATATATTTTGCGTGGAGTGCAAATAAAGATTGATAATCTTGTGAAAATTCGTAAACTGAATGAAATTTTGGAAGCTTCTTAAAGGGTAAAACAGGGGAGAAGAAAGATATGCTGAAGACTAAAAAGATCGGTGTTATCGGCGGAGGCAAGATGGGCAGCGCCCTCATCAGCGGCATTATATCCCGGGATTTGATACCCGCGGGGAATGTTACTGTATCGGATGTTGCAAAGGAGCGGCGGGAAGATCTTAAACAGACATGCGGAGTCAACGCGACTGAAGACAACAAAAATACTGTCAAGGATGCTGATATCATCATCCTGGCGGTTAAGCCTCAGAACATGGCGGAGATACTGCAGGAAACAGCCGGTGCATTTGATAAGGGGAAACTCATTATTTCCATTGCAGCGGGCATTTCCACGCCCTATATAGAAGGATATCTCAAGAAGGGAGTTCGCGTCATCAGGGTAATGCCGAATACCCCTGCCATGATTGGTGAAGGGGCAGCCGCCATAACCGGTGGCGCAAATGCTACAGATGAAGATATGGCGCTGGCCCGCTATATATTCGAGGCTTTGGGGGTTACTGTCTTTGTGAAAGAAGACCTCATGGACGCGGTGACTGGATTGAGCGGGAGTGGACCTGCATACGGATTTGTCATCATTGATGCCCTTGCCGGCGGGGGCGTCAATATGGGCCTCAGCAGGGACGTTGCCCTGAAGCTTGCGGCGCAGACACTTTTAGGCGCGGCGAAACTCTGCTTGAAGGGCGACAAACATCCCGCAGAACTGAGAGACATGGTTACCTCTCCCGGAGGGACAACCATTGCCGGCTTGAAAGCCATGGAAGAGGGAAAGCTGAGGGCCACACTGATGGCGGCCGTCGAGGCAGCAACACTCCGGTCACAGGAACTGGGAAAGAAAAAGTGAACTACCATCAGCTAACGCCGATGGCTTTAGGGTTCGAGGATTCAAGGGGTCAAGGAGTCAAGCGAGAGGAGGTATTTTTATGCATCTCACTCGAACCCTTGACCCCTCGAATCCTAATAATTCTACTCCTCCAATTGTTCAAAGACCCTCCGAAGCCTGTTGAGGAGGTCTTCACCTCCCTCTTTTGTTTCAGCGGGTAGAACGGGAGCGTGGACCGCACTGTCACGGGGCTTCTCTATGATACGATATGCGGTGGGCTGAACACCCTGATCGGGGAGCTGCGGAGATTCCGCTTCCACGGTTTTTTCGTCAGCTTTCTTCTTTCTGTATCTCGGTCTCCGCCGCGGTTTCTTTTTCACAGGCTGAGGCACCGTTTCCACAGCCTGTGAAACTGTTTCCACGGACTCCTCCGTCCTTTGCGGCGGCTCTTCGACCTCGACCTGGATTGATGAATCCTCTGCCGCTTCAATGTGCTCATCCCGTTTAGCTTCAATCACTGCATGACGGCTCTCATCCTCAGGAACGGCTTCCTCAACCACCTTCCTGCCTACAGACTCGATTTTCAATTCATCCCATTGTGTGTCGGGACTTCCGGCGATATAAATGGACACGCCGTGCGAGTTTTCCAGTTTACCGATTTCGTTTCTTTTCCGGTTCAGAAGGTAATCGGCTATTTCATAAGGGAGCTTCACTTTGAGAGCAGCGTAGTCGCCTTTCACTGCCTGGGATTCGATTTTCCTGAAGGCGCTCAGCGCTGTATATTCCAGAGACGGCCTTGCACCGCGTCCCTTACAATAAGGGCATACGGTGTAGCTTATCTCCTGGATGGTCGATTGCTTTTTCTGCCTTGAGAGTTCAAGAATCCCGAACTTGGATATGCGGGACATCTGTATTCTTGAGCGGTCAACATGAAGAGCCTTTTTGAAAGCCTTTTCCACATCGGCTTCATGTTTCCGATCACGCATATCGATAAAGTCTATAACGATCAATCCACCGAGGTCTCGCAAGCGAAGTTGCCTTGCTATTTCCTCAGCCGCTTCCATGTTGGTTCTGAAGGCAGTTTCTTCCACGTTTCTTTTGTTTGACGCCCGGCCCGAATTCACGTCAATCGTAATCATTGCTTCCGTGGGATTTATGATGATATACCCGCCGGATTTTAACTCTACCCGGTCCTGGTAAATGACACGTATCTGGTCCTCAAGCCGATATTTATCAAAGAGGGGAGTCTTTTCCTTATAGAGCTTGATCAATTTTAAAATTCTCGGCACAACGGCTTTGGAGTATTCTCTCATTTTTCTATATGTTTCAACGTCATCCACGAGAATTTCTTCGACCTCCGATGTATAATAGTCGCGGAGCGAGCATACACCGAAGTTGCTTTCCTGATGAATGAGGGCCGGTGAAGAGGAGCTGTTGTTTGCCCTTTTCTGAATCTCCTTCCACAACCTGGAAAGGAGCTGATAATCCCGCGAAAGCTCCTGTTTCGTTCTGTTCATGCCCGCCGTACGGATGATGAAGCCAATCCCTTCATCGACCTTAATTTGTTCCATCAGTGTCTTCAGTCTCTTGCGGTCTTCTTCATCATCTATTTTCCGTGAAATACCGCTGCTCTCCTTGTTCGGAAGCAAGACCAAATACCTTCCGGGCATTGATATATACGTTGTGAGGAGAGCCCCTTTGCGTTCACTTTCTTCCCTTATGACCTGAACCAACACCTCCTGACCGGCTTTCAGAAAAGACTTCTGGCCTGCCTGGCCGGTTCCTTTTCCGCTCTGCTCCGTGAAATATGCAGGACTGACATCGTGCAGGGGCAGAAAACCGTCCCTCTTGCCTCCGTAATTTACGAACGCTGCCTGGAGACCGCGTTCTACCTTCATTACAACACCCTTATAGATGCTGCCTGTGATGGGTTCTTTGACGGTCATCTGGATGTTGTATTCGACCAGCTTGCCACTTTCCACGATGGCCATGCGCCTCTGTTCCGAATGAACAGAATTGATTAACATTACCTTCTTCATAAATATCCTTGTTGTTTACATGAGTGTGGATACATCACCTTTCCCGACCCTGATAATCTCGATATTGTCATCAACGAGACTGATCACGCTAGACGGTTCAGGAATGAGGATCCCCCCATCGATAATCAAATCTACACAATGTTCGAACTTCTCCTTTATTTCAATAGGATTACTCAACACATCGCCGTCTTCGACAGTGACGCTTGTGCTTATGATGGGGTGTCCCAGTTCTCCGACGAGGGAGAGGCATATTTGATTATCCGGTACCCTGATACCGGTGGTCTGCCTCTTCGGGAGGATTATCTTCGGGACCAACCTTGATGCCTCTAAAATAAATGTGTATGGTCCAGGGAGGAGACGTCTCATGGTTTTATACGCATAATCAGATACCCTGGCGTAACGGCTGATATCCTTCAAATCTGCACAGACAAAACTTAAAGGTTGTTTTTTGCTTCTCCTTTTTATTTCATAAATCTTTTCGATTCCCCTTTTGTTAAAAAGGTCGCACCCCATCCCGTAGACTGTATCGGTGGGATATATAACTATCCCGCCATCCTGCAGGATCTCAATCGCCTTTCTTATCAGACGCATCTGGGGATTCTGGCTGTTAATGGAAAAATACATGTATGTTCATCAACCTTTAATCTTATACATTTATCAGAAATAAACCATATTATCAATGAACTTGTTGGATTGCTTTCAGCCCTTGCCTTTTGCATCCTCCCCGTCTTTGCTCAATTTGTACTGAATACTGTCAACAAGGGCCTGCCAGCTCGCTTCAACGATATTTGTTGATACCCCTATGGTACTCCAGATATCTTCCCCATCGGTAGAATCGATGAGAACCCTCACCTTCGCGGCGGTTCCTTCGCAACCTTCCAAAATCCTGACTTTAAAATCAACCAGGTGCATATCTTTAATATGGGGGTAAAATTTTGTTAATGCTTTTCTGAGGGCATTATCCAGGGCATTGACAGGGCCGTTTCCCTCTGCGGCAGTCAGTTCCTCTTCACCCTCAACAGATATTTTAATCGAGGCCTGGGTAACGGGCGGGTTATCTCTTGTCTTCGCATTAAAGACTTGGAAACTTTCCAGAATAAACGGGTCTTTAAACTCACCTTTTATCTTTTTCATCAATACGGAAAGGGAACCTTCCGCAGATTCAAAATGATACCCCTGGTCTTCCATTATTTTAATCTGTTGAACAATTTTTTTGTTTACGGACGCCTCATTACCAAGGTCGATACCAAGTTCTCTTGCCTTGTACGCAATATTGCTTTTTCCCGACAGGTCCGATACGAGCACCCGCTCATGATTTCCAACCAGGTCCGGATTAATGTGTTCATATGCGGCAGGGTTTTTTAATACAGCATCCACATGTATACCGCCCTTGTGGGTAAAAGCGCTGCGGCCAACGAACGGCCTGGAATTGAGAGGAGGAATATTGGCGATGTCACTCACATAGTTCGAAAGATGCGTCAATCCACGAATGGACGTATCGGGGAGACATCTCATCTTCATTTTCAGATGAAGGTTCCCGATAATAGGGATAAGGTCCGCGTTTCCACACCTCTCTCCATATCCGTTAATCGTCCCGTGCACCATTCTGACACCCGCATGGACGGCCGCCAGGGAGTTGGCCACCGCGAGACCGCAATCATTATGTGCATGAATGCCGAGAACACGGGGAGGTATATAAGAGACAACTTCATGAATTGCTGCGGTGAGGTCATGAGGCATTGACCCTCCATTGGTATCGCAGAGAACAATCATATCGGCTCCGGCGGAAAAGGCGGTTTCTAACACCCGACGTGCATATGCGGAATTATTTTTATAGCCGTCAAAAAAATGTTCTGCATCGAAGATGACCTCCTTTCCCCGCGTCTTCAAATATTCAACGGAATCACGGATCATTGCTAAATTCTCTTCGAAGGACACATTGAGAATGTCGGATATGTGCAGATCCCAGGCCTTGCCAAAAATAGCCACTGATGGTGTTTCCGCCTGCAGTAACGCCGCAATGTTAGGACATGCTGATGCTGCCATCTGGGCTTTTCTCGTGCTCCCGAATGCAGTGAGGCGGGCATACTTCCAAGGTATCTCTTTCGCCAATTCAAAAAAGCGCGCGTCTTTAGGATTAGATCCCGGCCAGCCGCCTTCAATGTAATGGAAGCCCATTTCATCGAGACGCTGGGCGATACGGAGCTTTTCTTCCGCTGAAAAATTGATCTGCTCGCCCTGGGTCCCGTCTCTTAATGTGGTATCATAAATCAGAACATCGCATGAATTCATAACCCCCTCCTGTTTCCAAAAAAAACCGTTACCAGATTACCTGATAACGGATTCTGCTTTCTCTTTACTTTTTTATCAAAACACTACTCCACTATCAGGTGTCCTATGTCGGGAACCTAATTATGCCTTCGATTGTAATAATGGTCTGGATAGTGAGTGTGTTTCGTTTCATTGATATTATGGTGTATCCTTCGCTGCAACGTAAATATAGGTATTTTTACGATGTATTATTACGTTTGTCAACAGGAAAGTTGGCACACGCGTATTCATTTCTGTATGGTGACCATGCTAACTGATCAATATACATTGACCTCCTCACCATAGTTGTGTACGTATGACCATACATCTCATAAAAAGGAGAGGCGCTATGACCAGCAACGATCGGAATGATACACGTGAAATAAAGATAGACCGGGACAATCTCTATCGGGACGAGACCTTCACCGATTTAAAAGTAGGATGGATCAGGCGTCTCACTCCTGTGACACCAGACGGGAATAATGATGATAATCGAGAATCTCTTTTCATCGGGCAGACTCAGCTTGTCACACCCCGGGGCCCCGTACCGATCCAGTGTCAGATACCGGCAAAGACCCTTGATGAGGCCATAGAACGTTTTCCTGAAGTTATGAAGCTTACGATCAAGAATGTGATTGAACGGGCAAAGGAAATGCAGCAAAAGGACGGCTCCCGGATTGTCACACCCTGAACACACGTAACGGGTGTTATCCCAATTATCATCGCATTTCTGAGTTGACTCCAGCGGCGGGGGAATGTGTGGCATTATTCTTTCTTATGGCGGGGAAGATACTTCTTATGGTCCTCACAGGGCATCTCCGGCAAATGGACTTTTCCCGGGATCAACGCATGACGGCATAACATTTTGAAAATGTGAGACGTGTTAGCCCCATCCAATCAGATAACAAATGACATAGATTATCAAGGATTAACCTGATAAGATAAAGCCAATGGAAGTCTGAGAGAACAGGTGATTTGGCGAGAAATATGTTCGCCTGATCCGCACGAGCCCTTGGCAGCCATGACTGTGAATAGGGCCGATGTTGTAAGGAGAAGCCGCTATGAAATTCAACCCTGCCTTGATCAGCTACTTTTTCCAAAGAGAAAGCACCAAGCGAAACATCCGCCAGCTCCTCAAATTCATGCTTATTTTAGCGATCATGGTGACCATCTTCAGTATTATCTTCCATTTTCTTATGGCCGTCGAGGGGAGGGACCATTCATGGATAACGGGTTTTTACTGGACTCTCACGGTGATGTCGACGCTCGGGTTCGGGGATATCACCTTCAATTCGGATTTAGGGCGCCTCTTTTCCGTCGTGGTGCTGTTATCCGGGATGATCTTCCTGCTCACCCTGCTGCCTTTCACTTTCATCAAGTTCTTCTACGCCCCCTGGATCGAGGCGGAGTCGAGAAAGCGAGCGCCGCGTGAACTGCCGCCGGAGACACAGGGTCACGTGATCATCACCAGTTACAACCCGGTCACCATGGCCCTCATCGAGAAGCTGGAGGATCACAGGATCGACTATGTCCTTATCGTGGACGATTTCAAGCACGCCCTGGACCTTTACGACATGGGTGTCAGGGTAGCCGTGGGGGACGTCGACGATCCTGAAACCTACCGGAAGCTGCGCGTAGACAGGGCGGCCCTGGTCGTTGCCACCGACCGCGACGAAATCAACACGAATATCACCTTCACCGTCCGAGAACTGAGCGAGCAAGTCCCCATCATCACCACCGCCGATTCACCTTATTCCGAAGACATCCTGGAGATGGCGGGTAGCACAAAAGTGCTGCAGCTCTACAACATCCTGGGGCGATCTCTGGCAGCATGGACCGTGGGTGGGGACTGCCGTGCCAACATTATCAGCCGCTATGACAAACTAATCATTGCTGAGTTTCCCGCCATCGGTACCCCCCTGGTCGGCAAGACGCTGACTGAGAGCAAGCTGCGGGAGAACTTCGGGGTGAACGTCGTGGGTATATGGGATCGGGGTCATTTCGAGATCCCCCGCGCCGAAAGCAGGATCCAACACACCAGCGTCCTGGTCCTGGCGGGTTCCGAGGAAAACCTTGCTGCGTATGACGATGTGTACGCCTTTTACCACATCTGCCATCTGACTGCGGACCCCGTGCTGATCGTCGGGAGCGGTCGGGTAGGGGATACAATAGCTGGGGTGTTCAAGGAACGGGAGAGCCCCTATCTGGTTATCGAGAAGAACCCGAAGCGGTTGCGCGACGAAAAACATTACGTCATCGGGGACGCCGCCGACATCCGAACACTACAGAGGGCCTGGATTGAAAAGGCCCCCGCGGCCCTTGTCACTACCCATGATGATGCCACGAACATCTATCTGACCAAGTATCTCAGAAGCCTGCGGCCGGACATGCAGATCCTCAGCCGGGCGAACCTGGACCGAAACGTGTCCACCCTCCACCGCGCCGGCGCAGATTTCGTCATGTCTTATGCGTCCCTGGGCGCCAACGCCATATTCAATTTTCTGAAAAACGAAGACATGTTGATGCTCGCCGAGGGGCTCAACATCTTCTGCCTGAAGGCCCCTTCGTCGCTTATAGGCAAAAACCTGGCCGACTCGGGGATCCGGAAGGTAACGGGCTGCTCCGTCGTCGCCATCCGAGACGAGGGTGTCCTGTCGATCAACCCGGATCCGCAGATGCCCATCAAGCCTAAGGCCGAGTTGATCCTGATCGGCACCGACGAGGCGGAGCGGAATTTTCTGAAGGTCTTTGGATCATGAAACCGGGATGACTCTTCCGTACGACATTCTACCGGCGATAATCAAAACGGGATCCCGGGAAGGATATTGGTCAGTTGCGGGACTCGATGCGGACCATTACGATGTCCCTGTCCTTCACCACGTAAGTCTCGGCATATTAAGCTGGAACGCGGTAAAAATCCTCTTGACACGTATAATCCTTCTTCATATACTTTTGCCGTGAAAAAGCTTCGCCTTGTCAGTCTCTGTGCCCTTTCTCTTCTCCTTGTGTCTTGTCTGAGTTGGATCCTGGAAAAGCCATCCTTTGTCCTTCGCGAGATCATCCTCGAACCCCGCTCCTTTAGGGAGATGCATCTTCTCCTCGGTATCGAGGTGCACAATCCGAATCGTTTTGACCTTACGCTCAATTCTTTTGAATACAATGTGTACCTTAACAATGAAGAAATCGGGAACGGCCGTTTGGAAAAGGAACTCCTGATTTCCTCCTCATCAGTAACACGGGTGCAGGCACCTGTCGTTGCAAAGTTCAAAGTTCTGGGTAAAAGTCTGAAGGCCATTATTACCGGTGATGACTTGCCTTATAAGATAGAGGGAAAGGCCGGCATCAAAACGGCCTTCGGATCCCTCAATTTTCCTTTTTCAAAAGAAGGGCGTATTGATTTGAAGAATTAACGCTGCCCTT
>CAZMBE010000037.1:13927-27689 GCA_964564625.1 uncultured Syntrophaceae bacterium
CCTTTAACGCCTCCATGGCACGGGTACGTAGAGCAGCCAGCGTTTCACCGCCGGGTATATGTGACGCATCGGGTGCGGTGTACCATGCGTCCAGTATGCGCGGCCAGCGATCTCTCGCCTCATCCGGAGTCAATCCCTGCCACTTGCCATAATCAATATCGATAAGGCCCGCATGGGTGAGAACGGGGAGATCAAAATGCCCGGCTACAGCCATAGCCGTTTTTACTGCGCGGGAGAGGGGGCTGGAATAGACCGCCGCCGGTCTCCACCCGGCGGCAATACGCCTTCCCGTTGCCTCAGCCTGAGCCAGACCGGTTTCATTCAGAGGGATATCGGCGCGTCCCCGGAAACGTTCCACGCGGTTCCACTCCGTCTGGCCATGTCTTACTAATATGATTCGTGTCATTGCATGCAAAGAAAGGTATTGTGCTGCTTCGTTGTGGTTTGATTTCGTTACGGCGGGAATAAAAAAAACCCACCCTGCGGTGGGTACCTGTTTTCTTTGCCTCTTCCCACCGCATGATACCCACGCGACAGGAGTCATCAGCTTTTATTAGCGTTTATGCGGGGGACTCCATCCCGAAACTTCGGTTTGAATATAGTGAATAGCGTCCCATATGTCAAGATTTATTTTCATGGTCTGGTAGCGGGACAACCGTCACACGCAGCGCCTGGCAAAATCAATGGCATTCTTGAAAATTTCCAGGCCCATTCCTTCTTCGGAGAGTTTTTCCCTGGTCCAGCGGGGGTGATTGGTGAAGTGGAGGTAGGCTTCCGGGTGGGGCATAAGGCCGAAGATCCTCCCCGTACTGTCACAGATACCGGCGATGCCGTCTATAGAGCCGTTGGGATTGGCGGGATAGTCCATGGCAATATCCACATAATCATGATGACTGTACTGAAGAGGGACCTGGCGGGAATCATGCAGTCTTTCGAGAATATCCTCATCTCTCGCGATGAACTTCCCCTCCCCGTGTCTCACGGGGAGATACAGCCGTCCGATATTCTTTGTGAAGATGCAGGGAGAATCGTGGTTCAGCGAGAGATACACCCATCGATCTTCAAAGCGGCCTGAATCGTTATAGGTCAGGGTTACGGTCTGTGTCCGGTAATCTCCGTCAAAACCGGGGAGCATCCCCAGTTTCACCAATAACTGGAAGCCGTTGCAGACGCCGAGGATCAGCTTACCCTGTGCGATGAATCTGGCAAATTGATCGTACAGTATCTCTGAATTTCCTTTAACCCGTGCATGAAGGATCCGGTTCGCCCCGGCTTTTGCAGAACCAAGATCATCGCCGTCAAGGAATCCGCCGGGCAGGTTGAGAAAATGATACTCATCAAGACTTCTTTCTCCATAGAGCAGCATGCTGATATGGACGATATCCACCTCATCGGAGCCCGCAAGCCTGCAGGCGTGGGCCATTTCTGTTTCGCAGTTCGTTCCGTTTCCGGTGATAACAATCGACTTCACTTTCCTGGGCATACAATGTTCCTCTGTATGAAAATTAAAAGTTCAGTGGCTTTTGCCATGTCTCTTTTAATGTGTTGATATCCTCCTCAACAATCCTGGTTCCCCTGATCCCATCTATTGTTAATAGACCTTCCGCGAGCACCGTTCCGACGTGACTGAAGGCAGTTCCTTTCATAAACTCCTCAAACGATTCTTTTGCCGCGGGAGGAATGGTGACGACAAACCTGCTCTGGGACTCTGAAAAGAGCAGTGCATCATCGCGGTCGATTCCGGAAGAGGGGACGAGGGCAAGATTGACGGCCATGCCCAGCCCGCCGGCAAACGCTGTTTCGGCAAGGGCAACACCCAGCCCCCCATCGGAACAATCATGGCAGGAAGCGACAACTCCTTCCTGGATGGCGTTGCTCAAAGCGTTGTAGAGTTTCTTCGCCTTTTCCGCGTTTACCTTCGGAACCTGGTTTCCTGTATAACCATGCATGGCGAACCACTCGGAACCGCCAAGTTCATCATATGTCTCTCCGATGACATAGACCAGATCACCCGGAGCCTTCGCGTCCATGGTGATCGTTTTTCGTACATCCTCTATTTTTCCCATGGTGGAAAACAGAAGCGTTGGAGGGATCGATATTTTCACGCTCCCGATATGGTAGTCATTCTTCATGCTGTCTTTTCCCGAAATGCAGGGAACTCCGTAGGCAGTGGTATAATCGTAAAGTGCCTCGTTTGCCCGGATGAGCTGTGCAAGCTTATACTCACCATCAGGGGTCTTTTCGGACTGGACCGGATCACACCAGCAAAAATTATCAAGCCCGGCCATTTGCGTCAGGCTTCCGCCAACGGCTATCGCGTTCCTGACTGCCTCGTCGATCGCGCACGCAGCCATATGGTATGTATCAATATCACCGTAACGGGGGCAGATACCGTTGGCCACAACAACACCCTCGAAGGAGTCAAGGACGGGGCGAATCACCGCGGCATCACCGGGTCCGTCGTTGGAGGCGCCTACCAGCGGTTTTATCACGCTTCCTCCCTGGACCTCATGGTCGTACTGTCTGACGACGGACTCCTTGCTGCAGATATTCAGCCGGGAAAGCATATCCTTCAAGGCCTGTCCCATATCTTCGGGCTCGGGTAAATCCGGCTCCGAATGTATGGGAGGGGTCCACTTTGCTGAGAGCCGCATCTGGGGAACCCCACCGTGGAGGAAATCCATCTCCAGATAGGCAACTGTTCTGTCTCCATACAGAATATGGAACATCCCCGAATCCGTGTAGCTGCCGACAACAGTTGCCTCTACATCCATCTTCCGTGCAAGCTCAAGGAATTCATCAACCTTTTCCGGGGCGGCAGCCAGGGTCATCCTCTCCTGAGATTCGGAGATGAGAATCTCCCAGGGATTCAAGCCGGGATACTTTAGGGGAGCCTTTTTAAGGTCTATTTCACAACCGCCGGAGAGCCTCGCCGTCTCACCGACAGAGGAAGAAAGCCCCCCCGCGCCGTTGTCGGTAATACAGCGGTAAAGCCCGCGGTCTCTCGCTATCAGGAGAAAGTCTGTCATCTTTTTCTGGGTGATGGGATCGCCGATTTGGACTGCCGTAACCGGGGAACCTTCATGAAGCTCCTCGGAGGAAAACGTGGCGCCGTGAATCCCGTCTTTTCCGATTCGCCCCCCCGCCATTATGACCGCATCGCCGGGGCAAATCTCTTTTGTATGCGCGGGAGCGCCGTTGACAACAGCGGGCATGATCCCGCCTGTGCCGCAGTAGACCAGAGGCTTCCCCAGAAATCGCTCGTCAAACACAATGCACCCGTTGATCGTGGGAATGCCGCTCTTGTTCCCGCCGTGTTCCACTCCTTCCCGCACCCCTTCATAAATGCGCCTCGGGTGAAGAATCCTCTTCGGGAGCGGCTTATCATACGTGGGTGGCGCAAAGCAGAAAATGTCCGTGTTAAAGATAAGTTTCGCCCCCCTTCCTGTACCGAACGGGTCCCTGTTCACCCCGACAATTCCCGTAAGAGCTCCTCCGTAAGGATCAAGGGCTGAGGGTGAATTATGCGTTTCCACTTTGAACACCAGATTGTAATCATCATTGAACTTCACAACGCCAGCATTATCGACAAACACGGAAAGGCACCAGTCGTTTTCACCCAGACGCTCCCTTATCTCCTCGGTTGATCTCCGGATGTAACTATCAAAAAGGGAATCAACCTGCTTTTGTGCGCCAAGTTCATTTTCGTACGTGATCAGAGCATTGAATATCTTGTGTTTGCAGTGTTCAGACCATGTCTGGGCCAGGCATTCGAGCTCGGCATCGGTCATTTTTTCACCAAGGCCCACTTTTTTTCTTCCCTCCAGGATTGCATCATTCCTCAGATATTCCCGGAGAGTCTTCATCTCCTCTAAATTCAACGCCAGAACACGTTCATTACTGATTTTAAGAAGCTCCTCATTGCTGACATCGAGATCTATTTCTTCAACGATCAGGTGGTCTTCACCGATAACACGCGGCACATAGGGGGAAATTCCCTTCCGTCTGTCCCATGATTTTCCTTCGACTATATCGTACCGTTCGATAAGGTCATTGGCGAGCAGGCTCGAGGCGATCCTTTCCGCGTCTTCTTTGCTGATCGGCCCCTCAATCACATACTGCCTTGATGTGTAGACTCCGGAAAGCCGGCCTGATGGATTTCCGAGGAGCAGGCCGATAGCCTCCCTGGCCGTTTTCCCGACATTATCGGTAACGCCGGGCCTGAAGCCCACCTCAATCAACCAGTCGAACCCGTCAGCAAGGCCGCTGTTGATAGAAAAATTCTGGATGATCGGGTCGGAAAGGGGACCGGCTGCAGCCATATTCAGTTCTTTTTCAGTTAAATTTCCCTCAATGGTATGGACTTCGATGGTCTTTACGGAATCAACGCTGATATGCAAATGTTCGATGATTCTTCTCCTGATCTTTTCACCGAGGGCATCTCTGATTCCCTCCTTGAAGCCAATTTCAATCCTGTCTGCCATGTTCTGTGTTTCCTTTTCCCATTTCACGATAAGACCGATTCGTGAAGATATGACTCTCCCAATGGGGTTTGGGAGTATAACCCTCGTCTCCAGGTGAAGAGTTCAGTTCAATTTTATACGCCGCAAGGGGAATATTTTTCCTTGATCACATGACCCCTTGAATCCCTGAACCCTTGAACCCTGGGACCATCGGCGTTCACCGATGGCAGTCCGCTTCGTGTCATTCCGAGGGGTTGAGCGATGAGGAATCTTCCTTTGTCTCCTCTCCGCGTAAGATTACGGGGGCAGGCCCAGTCGAAATGACAAAAAGGGAAGCGTGTGGTAAAATATCAAAAGGCATTTGATAAAGCAACCCGGGATTGTTGTTATTTGTCAGTTATCCCTCACCGTCACAGTGAAGTAAAAATCACCGCGGTGATCATCATCTATCTTTTTACCCATTCCGGCCAGACGGAGCTTTGTGCCGTCCCTGATCCCCGCCGGAATATGGAGAACAATCGGTTTCTTTTGATACTCATGAGGAATACTGATCAGCTTCCTGGTGCCGCGGACAGCCTCCTCCGGCGTGATAGATATGACACCATAGAGATCCGATTCGCCGGCTTCCGGAACGGGTCTGGCAACATGGAGGTGAGGGGTGCCTTTTTTCATTGTAGCCGCATTCAATGTGCGGGATATGCCCCATTCGGGAAGGAGAAGAAACATTTTCAAAAAAACAACGCCAAAAATAAAACCTCCGATATGCGCCCACCACGCGATGCCGGCGGCTTCTGTGCTTGACAGCGCGGCGCTTGCAAATTGTATGAGCAGCCATATCCCTAAAAAGATTGCTGCGGGAAGCTCGATAAAATACGGGATAAAGAGAATGGGAATTAACGTGATAATTTTTGATTTCGGGTAGAGGATAAAATATGCACCCATCACGCCGGCGATGGCGCCGCTCGCCCCAACTGTGGGCATCATGGACTCAAGATTAAAGAGCAGATGCACAAGTCCCGAGGTCAGTCCGCAGAGGAAATAAAACAGAAGGTATCTCACATGTCCCAGACGGTCCTCTATATTGTCTCCAAAAATATAGAGAAACCACATGTTGCCGAGGAGATGCCAGAAACTGCCATGTAAAAACATGAACGAGAGAAAGGAGAGCAGTTGCTGATAGGTACTGAAAGAAGAGGCAATTTCAGGTATTGAATACCGCCCTGGCACAAGTCCGTAGACAAAAATGAAGTTATTGAGAGATTCTCCCTGTGATATTTCCACCATGAAAACAATAACATTGACGACAATAAGGAGTATATTGGTGACGGGATAATATCGAGATGGAATCGTATCACGAATGGGTATCATGGAGATAAGGCATCTGTTTATCTATGGGGTTCTTCTCCCCTTTACCGGTAAAAAGGGTTCGAGGATTCAAGGGTTCAAGGATTTATTTTTTATAACATCTGCCAGACCTTCAAAGCCTTGTAGTTTCTCAGCTTTTCACTCGAATCCTCTACCCCTCTACCCCTTGAATCCTGAAGAAGACAGAAAAATTATCGGAGATTAACCAATTTTTTGTAACTAATATTGTGATGAAATAATTGCATAAAACGTGTGAATATGCTACCAAATTAACGTATCAAATCTCTCTCAATTTACTATCTGCCGAAGGAACCTTTGGGGAAAGGAGAACTGCATGAGGATAATGGTGGGTTATGACGGATCTGGCGCGGCCAAGAATGCCCTGGATTTGGCAAAAAAGCACGCGAAAGCATTTGACGCAAAAGTGTATATAATGACCTCCATGGTAAAAGGTACCGAGCGGCAACTGGAAGATATCGAAAAAGCCGAGCGTGAGCTGGAAGGCATCAAAACTTTTTTTCACAATGAAAATATACCATGCGAAATACACCTGCTGATTCGGGGACTGTCACCCGGAGCGGACCTTGTTGAATTTGCAAAAGACAATAATATCGATGAAATTATTGTGGGCATTGAGAAAAAATCAAAAGTTGGGAAGTTTGTCTTCGGGTCGAATGCCCAGTATGTGATTCTTGAAGCCCCGTGCCCGGTAGTCACGGTTAAATGAGTGCCGTGATGTTCATTTTTACGGGGCAGCTTAGAGGAACAAGTATATCTGTACTCATGCCAAACATGTTGAAATATCTAATAAAGAGCAGGGAGGCTTCTTTGCATGAAGATTAAATTAAGCTTTTGTATGATTGGTATGGTTATGTTATTTTTACCCTGTATTTCCATGGCTCTGGAGACACAAAAGATCAACCTCTCTGATAATTTTGCAGTTACCCCAACCCCGGAATCGGAGGTGCTTAATAATCAGGAAAGTGTTGAACCCCGAAAACCCTTTGCGAATCAGTCCTTTGAATTCGGCTTGATGTATCACTATTTCGACTATAAGGAAGATATAGACCCTCCCGGGAAAAGCACCGAAAAAGGATGGCTGCCGGGATTCTATCTGGGATGGAACTACAATAAGAAGAACGATATATATTCAAAGGTGCTGTTGGAATTTTCCTATGGAGAAACCGAATACGACGGTACAACACAATCGGGAACTCCCATATCCTTTTCGAATGATAATGATCAGTTTCTTTTCCGTGCAGAATGGAACATAGGATACAATTTTGTCATTGCGAAAGATATTTCCCTTAAACCTTATGCGGGGTATGGATATCGATACTGGTCGCGGGGAGATGCAAAGGTCACGGCAACGTATGCCTCATACAAGGAAAGGTATTACTGGCATTATCTTCCTGTTGGCGTGAGAGCCGATTTTACTTTAGGCGACAAGCTTTTCATTGAACCCAACGCCGGCATTCGCTGGATGTTTTATGGCAGAATGACAGCCTATTTGTCTGAATTAGACCCCGGCTGGAACGATCCTGAGTTTAAACTGGGAAACAAATTCGGATGGTATGCCGAAATCCCTGTAAGGTACAAGTTTTCCCCATACTGGTCAGTTGTTGTAAAGCCATGGTATGAATATAGTAAAATAGGTAAAAGCAATGATGATGATCTTACATATTACGGATACTATGACGGTACATATTACGAACCGGCAAGCAGAACTCATCAATATGGCCTGAATGTAGGATTAGTAGCCTCCTATTAAAGGAAAGTTTTCATACACCTTGTGCTGTGGGGGATTCTTAGTGAGGTGTGCCACCGGTGGGATGCACGCCGGAAGCCGTTGACGCTTCCTTATCGTGGTGAAGAATTTTCCTAAAGATGACTTTTGTGGCGTATCTCATGAAGAACCGCGCATGTTCGGCTCCCGCAAGCCAGGCGCCGGCTAAGAAAACAAGATGGGAAATACCGTAGATGACCGGTCCGCCAATCGCAACGATCAGGGGTTCCCGAAAGTACACCGCGAGAAGGCCGAAAGCTCCTACTGCCGGCCATCCTATAATATAACTGAAGCCGATGAGAATAAGCCCTGTAATCATCCGGGGTGTTCGTTGTATTCGCAGGGATTTCAGGTCAGCCGTATCTTCCAGCGCCTCACGGACATATCTCGTTTTGGCAAGGCGTGCGGCGATTTTTCGAAACATGGAAACAAGCTTTCGTTTCTAATATGAGGAGTCATCTATCGGCTTATGCGGAGATCCTGAAACACGAGATCCTGTTCCTGCCAGGTCCAGATTCCGAAGACCCTGCGCCAGTAAATGAAAGGGTGGAGTGTGAGCTTCTTGATCATCTTCAGATTGGAAGGTGTTTTTTTGAAAAGGAGCTGCGCCGTGTGCGTTGCCCTTGCCTCTACCGGGACGCCCCTGCTCCCGGCGTCGTACATGGAGGTCTTCTGATCTCCTTTCCAGAACACCACCTGTGAAACCGCGTGCTCTTTACCTGTGGTGTCTATGAGCTTTGATTTTGACCAGCGGAAGGCATCATCGTAGAGTGCTACGTTACGGTTATCGTCCGTCAGGTTTGTCACGTCGACCAGAACCTTAATCTCGTCTCCCGAGACTTTGATACTGATTATCTCGAACAAAACATCCTTGGCCTCAGCTGACCCCAATGCTTTAGGGTTTCTTTTGACAGGCTCCTTGACCGGTTCGGGTGTTGTGACGGCTCTTTTTTCCTCCTTCACGGCTGGTGGCGGGATTATGCCTGCCAATTTTTCCTTCCATGTTGGCCCTTTTGGGGGCGGCTGGGGTGGTTCCTGGACAGGTTCTGCCACTTTTTTTCTTGCCGGCTCTTTAGGGGGTGGCTGCGGCGTTTCCCGGGGGCGTTCCTCCCCTTGTTCCTCCAGAACCGTTCTTACCCGGAACGCCATTTTTACCCGGACGCTGTCTCCTTCATTAATGAAAGAAATGAGACGAACTGAGGTAATGCGGGCGTCTGTAACAGCCTGTGCGGATGACTCTGCGGTGACCTGGAAATTGGTCACCTCCGTGGTGGAAGTGGAGTGCTGCGTTTTTGCATCATTTTTCACCTCCGCCAACTTGTCTATAATGGCCTCGGCGGAAGCATCAGCCGGACTCTGGGAACCACGAGTTGTTGCCAGGGCGGTTTTAACGATAATCGATTCCCGGACGCGCCTCATGTCATGCAGAGATTTCTGGGCTTGTTGAAAAGACCGGTCAGCCTCTTCTTTCTTCGATTGCGTCGCGGCTACATCCAGTGATACTTTTTTGTATTGCTCCTCCTTCTTTGCGAGGAGAGAAGTCTGCATCCTTTTCTCCGATGAAGCGGCTCTGGTTTTTTCCTGGAGGGAATTGATCCTGTCCTGGAATGAACGAACCTGTTCCTGGAGACCATCACTTGCGGCGGCATTCATTTGATTTGTCTCTTGAATCAATCTGTTTGACCGGTTCAAATCATAATTAGCTGCGGAATAACCGTTCTTTGAGAGGAAGTTGTCCAGTCCTTTTTTGGAGGTTATCACCACGGCATGAATATTTTTATCGGTTGCGGGCTTTACTCTCCCTCCCTTGGGAGCTTGAAAAGGAAATAGCTCATAGCGCTTCAGGCGCAGATAGGTCGTTCCCCTGTTTCCTTTTTCCAGTTCGATACGCAAGGGTTCTTCATTATTCCATTTTGCCGTTCCCTCCTCAATAGCGCGGATAAAATCGACAGAAAGGACGGAATCAATGACTTTTGTGAAGGACTGAATATAGGTTCCCATGTACTGTGCCATGAGAGGGGCCGAGATACGGTCCGCCATGCTTTCTAATGTGTGTGCCTTGTCTTTAAATCCCCGGGTGAAAATCACCGCGACAAGAGCCTCTCCTTGTTTTTCTGTTTGAAGCCATTTTTTAAGGGCATCCTGCTGAGCCGTGATATCCTGGTTGTATCGGGCTATCTGGCTGTCCAGATTTTCGATACTTGTTCTGATCGTTTTAATGTTTTTCTGCTGTTCTTCCATGTCCGTAGAAACTGCTTGGAACTGGGTCGTAAAGTCGTCTCGCCGTTTCTTTGTCCGAACGAACTCCCTGTTGGCAGTGGCAACGCCATTTTTATATGCCGTATCCTCCCTGTCTTTTTCGCCTTCCACAGCACGAAGATTAGCTTTTTCCTCCTGAGACGTGGAGTAGCCTTCCCGGCTATCCACTTCAGAGCGGATGGTTTCCCTTACCTGTTCCCTGGCGTCGGAGCGGAGTGACACCCACCGGCTCAGGGGAACAGGGGCGGAATATACCTGAAGGGACAGGAGAAGGATAAAGATAACAATCAGCGATGTGCGGATATTAGACATAGGGAATCTCTCCGGCTGAAAGGTTTTTAATATCATGTAATGTAATGAAAAGGCACCCTGTTGTCAAATTATTTTTCCGTGGCGATGAGCGTGACCGATTTTAAGAAAATCAATGATACGGTGAATCCATGCATGCATATTGACCGGCGATAAAGCATCAGAGGGCAGTCTTCAACGGAAACCCGGTTCTCAACAGGCCTTTATCTGCCCGGTTCAAACTGACGTTTCGCGGACCAGAATGACGGGAGATGACGGATTAAATACATGATACTTTTTCGGTGCTCCCAGAGACGGCGACGGAATTTTCTTCGCCATCCAGGATCGGAATAAAAGCGCTTCACATGCTCATTGTAAAGCTGATCCAGTCTCTCTTTTGATTCGATTCCCTTGGGGACAAACACGAAATTCAGGCAATTCATCAGGCGCCAGTCTTCATGAAATGAACCCTCTTCCCTGATGGCCGGCCAGAGCGGTGCGCCGGGAAATGGAGTAAATTTGGACATATTCATGTCGTCGAGTCCTAACGATATAATAAAGTCGGAAGTGCTTCGAACAGAATCTTCTGTTTCTCCCGGCAACCCCATCATAAAGAGCCCCTTTGCCCTGAGGCCCGAGTTCTGGATCCGTCTCACCGTATCCCGTACTTCCGCAAGAGTAACCCCCGACTTATGCCTGGCCAGCATGTTCGGGTCCGCTGATTCAATACCCAGGGAGACCATAAGGCACCCTGCCTCTTTCAGCATTATGAGCAAGTCATCATCTGTGTAACCCACCCGCACGGCACAGTTGAAATGTATCCCCAGGGGATACCGGATCAGCTTTTCACAAAGTTCAACTATTCGGGGGCGGTCTGCCGTGAACAGGTCATCATAGATATTGATATGCCGCACGCCAAATCTCGCCTTCAAAAATTTCATGTGGTCGTAAATGTAAAGAGCCGAGTTATAGCGAAATCCCTTCTTGAAAACGGAGCGGTCACAGTAAGAACATTGATACATGCAACCCCGGGACGTGATCATCGTTGCCCCGGGGGTATTTATGTAACTGAACAACGGAAGATGGTAATCACCGGGAAAGCCTCTGAGCTTTTCATAGGCGGGAAAGGGAAGGGTGTCCAAATCGGCTATTGGGGGATGTGGCTGATTTGTAATGACCCGGGAATTTTGACGCCAGATCAGCCCCCTGATGTCCGAAGGCTCCAATCCTCCCGCAATGTCTGCCATTGTCATCTCGCCTTCACCGGGGCACAGAAAGTCAAGGGCATCGTAGGCATGAAGAAGTTTTCCTTCCAATGCGGAGACATGCACGCCTCCGCAGACAGTGATAATGTGCTGAGAGTATTCCTTGATCTTTTGTGCCATATCGGCAGCATCAAGAAATGAAGACGTGGTGGCGGAGAATCCGACAATTTGCGGTTGATAATCAAGAATCGCCGCAACTTGTTTATGCAGATCGAAGGGGATATTCGGACCAAGGCAATCGTAAATAAAAACGTCATGCCCCTGTTTTAACAGATATGCGGCAATGGAAAGGATCCCCTGGGGGACCATGCGGTTGGCGACGTCCGTGATATCACGACGACCGGGGAACCAGTTAAATCCCCTCGGTTGGACAAGGGCGATACGTTTTTTGCCATAATTTCCTTCTTTCACGGGTCAAGTGTAACGAAAAAAGCTATCGCGTGTCAAAAGAATTGTGCTATATAGCAAGGCCTGTAGAAAAAATATCTTTAAGCCGTATCCGCAAAAACAACGGTGTCTTTGAAATTATAAATGTGATGTAATATCTCACAGGGGTTTTACAGGTAGCATTGTGGAGAATCACGTTTCACGTCTGACGTTAATCAGTTCTATGACTATAGAGTTAAGGTAGCGATCAACGGTCGGTGAAAAGTAATATCGAAAAGACGAATAGTAACACTTTTGATATCAGGGGGACCAGGAAATGGCTGTGAATAAATCCTATGCCTTAAGACAATCATGCCTCCTACTGCTGATACTGCTTGCATGGATAGTCGCGCTTGGAGAGGCACGCGGAGCAATGCTTTACAAATATATTGATGAGGATGGCACGGTTGTTATCACCGATACTCCGCCGCCTGAATTCAAGCTCATCCCTGATTCAGTGCCGGACGTGATGGAAGAAAAAAAAGAAGAACCGGATCAAGAACAGGAAAAAGGTAAGGGAAAAAGCAACACTGTCATGGAGATCCAGGAAAGAGGGCAGGACAGACAGGAAAAAATCAAAGCCGCCAGAAGCGAGTGGGAACAAGCAAAAACTTATGAAGAAAACTACAGGATGAATATGCAGGAGGCGACCACATATGACAAAAAACTTTACTGGCGCCAGATGTATGATAAGCAACAAAAAGTGGTTGAAGAAAAGAAGAAGAATCTCGATGAGCTTATGTATTGAACCCGCAAATTGCAAAGATAGTGTTGATATAATTAGAGTATATTGAAAGGGATTATGGGTTCACGAGAGCACCTTTTGAAAATCACAAGGATGTAGAATCTCTTATACTGCTCCCGCATAGAGAAATTTCTTATCAATAGATGATTAAGGAGGGCCGCATGCGATTGACACGTATCTCTTTAGTAATCATATTGGTCATAATTGTCTTTTTTTGCGGATGCACCCGCAACTACATTGTCAAGCCGTTTCCTCTGGAACCAGAACTGGTACCAAAAATTGGGCAAATTAAAGGTCCGATCAATCTGATCAATACACAGGTACCGGGAACCAAGACCGTGTTTAAATCAGGACCTGCGATCGATTGGGTGGGCGATTTGCACGAATGGACCACTCAGGCGATTGATCTGCTTACTCATGAACTCACACAAAGAAAAGTTTTCATTTCCCGGAATACCGACAGGGTCCTAAGTCTGGCCGTTACCAAGGGAACACTCCGTAGTGAAATGACGGGGGTGCGATGCGTTATTATATTGAGGGTAACTACTGGAAATGGCTATGTCAAAGAATATGAAGGGAACAATATTCACCGGGCCTCACCATTCGGTGAAATGGCAAGATACTATGCAGGTGCCAACGCCCTCACGGAAGCCGTCATAGCCCTGCTCAACGACGACAACATTGTTCGCTATCTCCAGGAATGAGGGATAGGATTCCTCTATTATTTTTCTCTCAGTCTTGGTTTCTAACCGGATGTGTCACTACGAACGAACAATTAATCCGTATATGATTCTGTTCTTGGTCAGGTCGAGACAAACGAATTAATGTATGAATTACTCATGTATAAGCGACATACAAAAACGTTATTCTCATACTTCATGGTGAAAGAGTAGTCATTGCCAATATAATAAGGAGATGAATTATTTGAAACGGTCATATTCAACCGGTCTCGTTTTAATCATCCTGCAGATGGCGCTTGCAGGATATGCCTTTGGCGCCACTCTCCTGGTGATGCCGGATCGCCACCGTGTGGAAAATGCGTCTTTGCCTGATATCTCTATCAATCATCCGGTCAGTGTGGTCGCGGAGCATAACAATGTATCCTCACCTGTGAGGATGTGTACAATGGAAAGCGGTGTTTATCTTACCAAGATGGATGAGTTGA
>CAZMBE010000038.1:0-26998 GCA_964564625.1 uncultured Syntrophaceae bacterium
CTTTTGAATAATGTATCGCTGCTTCCACTGCCTTTCCTTGAGCAAACAAAACATTGCCGATATTAGTATGTGCGTTTGCATGGTTGGGATTGATTCGGATTGCCTCTGAATAATGTTTACGGGCTTCTTCAAGATGACCTTTCCTGCGGAGAATCGTACCAAGGTTATTGTGGGCATCCGCATAGTGTGGATTAATGCGCAGCGCCTCGGCATAATTCACTATCGCATCTTCAATACTGCCTTTACTTTGAAAGGCATCGCCGAGAGTATAATATGCAACGGCATTATTAGACGTAACGTTTATGGTATGGCGCAACAGCATGATACTGTTTCGCCAGTGCTGTACCTGCATCAAAGTAATGATAAAGAGAGTTATGATGACCATTGCTGATAATATACCAAGAATGAACTTACGGTAAGGCACTATCTTCAATAAATCAGGCATACCCCAGCTGATTATAACAAAAAGGCCTATGAAGGGAATATATGAATATCGGTCCGCCATGGCCTGCATCCCCACCTGGATAAGGCCTATGACGGGAACCAGCGTTCCCAGATACCACAACCAGCCGATGATGACATAGGGAAATCGTCGTGCCATCCTGAAGGCAAAAAACGTTATCATGGCCAACGCCAGGACGGCAGCGAGAACATTCAGAGGGGGTACCATACCGGGATGAGGATAGAAAACGGCGAGATTTACGGGCCAGATCATGTTGCCGATATAGGCCATATAGGAAACGAAGGCATTTGCGATACGGACATCGAATGGTATCACATGTAAAGATGACACGGCACCTCCCTTCTGCTGGGCCATGTATGTAATAGCGCTTGACAACAGTAAGAGGATAAAGAAGGGAACCTTTTCCCGGACGAGAGGGCACATCAGTGTCCACCGGGGCTGGGAATCCATTGGTTTTTGTGCCGGTGCTTTTTCCTTCACGGGAGGCAACTTTTTAGATTTTCGTTTTTGTTTTGCAAAGGATGGTGATGCATAAGCTTCAGGGGGGATATTTAGATGTGTGTTGAGGTATGGGAATCGCTTGAGCGGCCAGTAATCCAGGAGGAGCAGGACAAAGGGAAGCGTAACCAGCATGGGTTTTGCCATGAGTCCCAGAGCAAAGAAGATGAGGGTAAATAAGTATCTCTTCATCTCCGGCTTTTCAACATAAAAAACATACGCCCCCATCGTGAGCAGCCAGAACAGGGTGGAGAGCACATCCTTCCGCTCCGACACCCACGCCACAGACTCCACGTGGAGCGGATGAAGGGCGAAGAGGGCCGCCGTGAAGGCACTCGGCCAGAGAGCCTTCGTCATGCGATGGAGCACCAGAAAGAGCAGCAGGGTATTGGCAATGTGAAAGAGGAGATTCATCAGGTGATGCCAGCCGGGCTTCAATCCAAAGAGCTGCACATCCAGCATGTGGGAGAGCCAGGTCAAAGGATGCCAGTTGCACGCATGGAATGTGGTAAACGCCCAGGTAATGCCCTCCAGGGTTACACCGACCCGGACATAAAGATTTTCGGTTACGTAATCCTTGTCATCGAAATTGATAAACTCATGATCCTTCACCTGCCAGAAGACGCTAAGGGTGACTACTGCAAGAACGAGGCAAATTAACATTACACGGCGCGTATCGCTCATATTACTCATGAGAAATCTCATTCCATCCGCAACACAATGAAAACATTTTTCATATTATGAACGAAAGAGATTGTATTTCATAATGCAGTAGATCGCCCGGAATCCGTCTTTCCATCCGATTTTCTTGCCTTCCGCATAGGAGCGCCCGTAATAGGAGATGCCTACTTCATACAGACGCACACCCATTTTTGCCACTTTTGCCGTGATCTCCGGCTCAAATCCGAACCGGTCCTCTTCGATATGGACAGCCTGGATAATCTTCCGGCGGAAAGCCTTGCAGCCCGTCTCCATATCGGTCAAATTGAGGTCCGTGAACATGTTGGAGAGAAGGGTTAAAAACTTGTTGCCCAGGGAGTGCCAGAAAAACAATACCCGGTGAGGTTGCCCTCCCATGAAACGGGAACCGTACACGACGTCCGCTTTCCCCTGAAGAATCGGTTCGATAACGAGGGGGTATTCCCGTGGATCATATTCAAGATCGGCGTCCTGCATGATGACAACATCACCCGTTGCCTCCCGGATACCGGTGCGCAGCGCCGCTCCTTTCCCCTTATTGGTGTCGTGAAAAATAACCCTGTCGATACACGACGCAATTTCTGAACGCAGGATCTCCCGCGTCCCATCCGTTGAACAGTCATCGACAATGATAATCTCCTTTTCTGCCACCGGTGCGGCGCAGACGGACTGCACGATTTCCCGGATCGTGTCTTTTTCATTGTAACAGGGAATAATGATGGAGAGTTTCACTAGCGTAAATCACCTTTCCGTTTTCTTTTGCCCTTTTGATCCGCAACGGCCTTCACTGTCTGCCCGTGGTGTGCCTCCGCGGGAAACATCATCTCCGGCGTTCGTGCGGCTGCGAATGTAATGAAAATAATCGTTGGCCACAGTTGAAGAAACAAGCGGTTCAGGGAAGTCAGGAGATGCCAGTCGAGGTTAAGAGGAGTGATCAGGTAGACCGCGAAGTAACCCGCCAGTGTCATGAGCGTGACCAACGATGCACTCAGAATCGCGCCTGTATCTTTGCGTTCAACCGCTACTCCGGTGAGGACGAGATAGACAGCAAGAAACAAAATGCCGGCTATTGCCGGGTTAAGCCGGAAGCCCGTTCGTATGTCGTGAATGCCCTGTGTGAAGGTCAATCCCGTGTGGATATACGCGCGAAGAATTGCTGTATACCTTTCGGGATCGGTCAATCTCGCCCAGATTGTATGAATATTCTGATCGGCAAACAGATCCGTCGTGGGAGCGAGATGCAGTTTAAAGGCGGCGACAACCAGAAGCACCGGCAATACTCCCGCCGTCAGCCAGAGAAGCTGTCTCACCGCTTCTTTCCAGCCGTCCGTCCCCGTGGCAACGACAAGGAAGCGGACAAGGAGAAGGATGAACACAACCAATAAACCCTCGTTTTTTGTCCACGCGACGAGGCCTGCCGCCACCCCGGCCAGAATCAGTATGGGATGACGCCTGTCAGACAACCGGTCATGCATACACAACAGGACGACCGCGGCCAGCAGGAAAAACGCCAGGGGGATGTCCGCGAGCTGTGACGCTCCCATGAGAATGACAAAGGGGCTTCCGAGTAAGACGAGGCCCCCCAGATACCCCTGGCTTTCGTTGCGAAGCATGGCGAGAGACGATACAATCAGGCCGAGGAGAGCGCACAGGAAAAGGAACGATATCGCAATGGGGACAGAAAGATGATCCGCTCCCATATATTTCCAGGACCGAACAATGGACAGGGGAAGCATGAGGGGATAATCGGGATGTGTCCAGGAAAGGCCGCTGTGAAAATAATCCTGCCAGTTCTCTCCTCCTCTGAAGATAAAGCGGGCGCGCATATTCCAGATAAGCCAGGCATCCCACTTGCCGTGGGGTTCCTGCATCACGGAAACGGCGAAGGAGACCATGGAGGAAAGGAGGCTGACCCCGAAAACCGCGGCAAGGCTTCGTTCATACTTGAATTTCTCCCTTCCCGCCGGAGAGATATTCATAGTGATGGGCGTCCTCTTCCTGACCATGAACCACCACCCGCCCAGGGCCAGGATCACGCAAAGAATTTCAGGTACGAGGGCAAATCGCGGACCGGGAATAAAAAGAGAGAAAAACACTACACAGGAAGTGACGCCAAGGCCCAGACCCGTTCCCAGACTTATCGTAAAGAGATACGCGTCCCTTATCCGGAGGGGGAAAAAGATATGAACCAGGGTTACTCCGATGAAGGCAGCGATCACAAGAGACGCGATAAACAATATCAACTCTGACCTCTTCGCTCAAACAAAATAAGACCGTCCCCAAAGTCTCTCCGTGGAACCAACCGATGACGACGGAGGAAGACGGGATCGGGAGGGCCGCTGAGGAAATTTCCAACCACCAGGGGATACTCGGGACTGTTGTACACAAAGACCGGCGCGAGGGTGTACTGGGTTGCAATGAATTGTCCCAGGAGTTCCACATCTTGAAAGCTTCGCTCGAGAGCGAAAAATCTCTCATTCTCCACCGTGGTCACATACCCCACGGAACCTGCGGGAGGCAATACCGCTTTCAGGGGCTCTATCCTTTTTTCATGGATGGAAACGGAGTCGTTCCAGGGCGAATCCGGGTACGACCGCACCTTGGAAACGAATAGATCCAGAATTCCATACAGGCAGACCGCGATCAGGAGAAAGAGGGCGATCACGAATCTGGAGCGCTCATATTCTTTCTTTTTTGTTTTCATTCCACATTTACATCAGCACGCATTCCCCGGCTGAGTCCTTGCGATGACGACATGCATGTTTCCAGTATCCTCGAAGCATGAAACCTTGCGGTGAGGCGCACACATTGACATGACGGCGCCCTAGTGTAAGGTGGAGAAAATATACGAGAATGATTCTTGTGTAAAGTATTATTTATCGAGGCGGGTGTTGACGGCACCTGAAAAAAGAGCGCATTAGAGGCAAGGTTCGGGAGAGTTGCCGCAATATGACAAGGACTCTCGATCACGGTGGTTCGTACTGATAAGAGATTCCAGTCTTTGCACGAGGGGCGGAAGGGTTTCAGGGTGCAGAGCCGATACGGCAATGGCGCCAAACCGCTGGCAGAGTACATGCAGAAGGGGTTTGTCGGAGAAATTGTCTTCTTTGTTGAATACCCGTATGGTCGGCTTGGTTCTTATATCAAGCTCCTCCAGGATCTTTTCCACGGCGGTGATGTGGTTTTCGAAGTTTTGGTTGCTCACATCGATTACGTGGAGGAGCACATCAGCCTCCCGGAGTTCGTCGAGGGTCGCCCGGAAGGCAGCGAAGAGATCCCGTGGCAGATCCCGGATAAATCCTACCGTATCCGTAATGATCGCTTCCCTGTCCCGGGGAAAGCGGAGTCTGGAACTCTTCGGATCAAGCGTCGCAAAGAGACGGTCCTCCGTAAAGACTTCGCTCTTGGTAAGGGTATTCAGGAGAGTGGATTTCCCGGCATTTGTGTACCCGACAATGGAGATCACGGGAAGCCCCCCCCTTTCCCGCTTCACCCGGCGCTGGCCTCTCGCCTTTTCTATGGCGCGGATATCCCCTTCGAGGCGATGGATGCGGTCTCGCACACGGCGCCTGTTGATCTCCAGCTTTGTCTCCCCCGGCCCCCTTCCCCCGATGCCGCCGGTAAGCCTTGACATGGCCGTATTTTTTGTCACCAGCCGGGGAAGGAGGTACTTTAACTGGGCAAGCTCAACCTGGAGTTTACCCTCCCTGCTGTGGGCGCGGCGGGCAAAAATATCCAGAATGACCTGGGTGCGGTCGATGACTTTCATCTCCGTAAAATCGGTGATCGATCTGATCTGCGCCGGCGTCAATTCATGGTCGAAAATGAGGACGTTTGCCCCTATCTGCAACGCCCTTATGACGAGGGCTGAAATTTTCCCCCTGCCCAGGATAAAGCGGGGATCTATCTGTTCCCGGTACTGAATGACGCTGTCAAAGACTTCGACCCCACAGGATCGGGCAAGTTCCTTCAGTTCAGCAAGGGAAGCCTCACTGTCGGCAAGGGGATTCGTTTCCACGCGGATGAGGATGGCCCGGTCCGTTGAATCCACCTTTCTGGTCTTCTGTGTTCGCGTGAACTCGCCCTCCAGGGCCTGGATGAAGGCGGTAAAATTGAGGTGCATCTCGGACGGCCGGGTGGGTTCCATGATGAACCAGTACTTCCCTTCCGTGTTTTCCGGAAGCAGGTGGGCCGTGTGGGCATACCCGGGAACGCCATCCTCTTCGGTCTCCACGGCACAGACGAGATCGAGGCGCAACAGGGCCAGGTCCGTCAGGTCATCCGTGGTGAGGCCTTCGCTGTGTAAATGGGTATGGATCAAGCGGAGTCCCTTGAACCGGGCGGAGGAAGAACGGAATCCCTCCAGGCTGGGAATCATGATGTCTCTGTGCGAGCCGACAATCACGTACGCAATCTCGCCTCTGCGGCTGATCAGGATGCCGATCTGGCGGTTGATTTCCCGGGAAAGAGACGTGAGAGCCCTCGCCAGTTCGTGGGTGAGAACACGCTCCGGAGGAATCTTTCTCCGGTAAAGCTGACCGACCTTTTTGATCTCTCCCGCTCCGAGACCGGTCATGTTGCCGTACAGTTTATTGATTGCCTGCCCCCTTGATATCTGCCGCCCGCGCCGCCATTCTCCTGGCCAGGCGCTCTTCATATCGTTCCCGGCTGTGGAAGCAGGTTCGCCCGATCAGCTTTTTGGGATTCATCGCCCCGCATGCCGGACAGGCAAGACCTCCGAGTTCTTCGTTGACCTTCATCACACGTTCGAAAATGTGTGTGCAGGCACTGCATTCAAATTCATAGAGAGGCATATCACATTCCTTATTTTTTCAATATAATTTCAAGGGGACCACCCTTGCTATTTCATTAAAATCATTGTCGTTATGAAGAAGAAAAAGATCGTGCTCCAGCGCTGTCTGAACAATGAGGCAATCAATGGTGCTTCGAACTGTAATCCCTTTTTGACGGCAGTCCATATATATCTTTGCAGCACGGGCAAAAGAATCAACGGAATCTTTCAGGTGATAAAAGCGTTGCGTTTCCAGATGCGTTTTAAGAAGGTGGTACTCGTCTTCCGACCGTGCCCCCTGCAGTACTTCCTGAAAAATAAAGGAATTAATACCAAACGGTATGTCCTGTTGCAGGATTTTTTTGAATATATGGCAACCATTGCTCTGAGTGCCTTTGAAAAACTCGATCAGGACGGATGTATCTACAAGGATCATGTGCCCTCACGTAAGGTTTTATAATCATAATCGTCAGAAAACGCAATTTTCCCTTCCAGGTTCAAAAGGTTATGTCGCTTCCGAGTGGCGATGAATTCTTTCAGTGCCTGGTGGATAAGTTCTTTTTTTGTTTTCGCACCGCTAAGTTTAAAACCCTCTTTCATGAGAGATTCATCAAGAACGATATTGGTTCTCATCTGACACCTCCAATTGTGTACTAGAATACACATAAATATCAAAACTGTCAAGGGGAAACGTGCTACGAACAGAGGTAATCATCCTTTTCGTAAAGGGGGGGCGGAAAGATTTTGGAGAGAAAAAACCCCGGAGGGTTATCCCTCCGGGGTTTTTGGAAACGGTTACACGTTTTGGTAACGAGTTAGAAGGTCAACGTCAGCTTGTGCAGAACGAGATAGGTGTCGTCGACGGAATGGTTTGCAGCTGCCGGCCCTTTGAAGTAATCACCCACCCAGAGGTAGGCGAAGCCGACCATGTAGGACAGGTTGTCATAGATCTTGTAGGTTGCCGTAAGATCCACTTCGTGTCCGAGGAAGTCATCGTCATACCCTGCCGGTTTCTGATCCACCAGGGCGTAATTGTAAGCCAAGTTGATGTCGAGTTTGGGAATCGGTTTTATACCGACATAGACCTGGCCGAGCCATGCGTTGGTCATCTGCGTGCCATAGTAGCTTCCCGCACCTGTTGTTGTATATCCGCCAGTACCGGGGGTCTGCATCCATGTCGCCGTGGTGAAGTTCCAGAGGATCAGGGTCGGTTCCCATCCGATACCACCGCCCATTGCCGACGCTTCATTCTTATCGGAGGTTGTTCCCTTGTCACCGCCTACGTACGCGCCCATGACTCCAAAATAGACAGGCGCCAGATCGACCTGGGCCTTGAGATAGCCGGCCCATCCGCGGATATCAACATCCGGGCCTACATCATAGTCAAGCTCGCCGTACGAATAGGCAGCCTCGCCCTCGATATAGGCGGGGCCGATTTTGGCCTGGAAATACGGTACAAACAGCCACACGGTGCCTGTAACACCAGCGGCGGAATTGGTGGCGTCGCGGACGTACTTGAACAAGATACCGGCGCTCCCGCCCGTCCACCTGTAGATGGGGGCGATGGCGTAGGAATCTCTATCCGAATCGACTTCTGTATTACGACGGATTGCCCCCTCATCGTTCTTTTCGACAAGGGCAATGACCGTCATCGGACCAAATACGCCCGTGTATTTGATTCGTGCACCCTGTCCATACCAGTTCCCGAATATGGTACCAAATACGTCGATTTCCTGGTACCCGACGTCGAACTGACCGATGGCGGTTTTAAAGGTCACATAGGCCCGTTCGAACTCGATGCTCTCCTGCTCTGCGGCTCCTGAACCACCCGTGCTGGGACGGGAGGTGACATCGTATGTTCCACCGGTCCAGTTCCTCTCACCCCATCTCTTTTCCAGGGCGTCAAATCTCGTCGTGAGTGAGAGGCCTTCGGCGACCTGAAACACCGTCTGTATCCTCGTCCTCGTGGCGTACAAATTCCTCGTAGGAACTGAATCGTCCTTATCTGAGGCGCTCCAGTTATCGCCGTGATAGCCGACGACATAGTACTGACCGGAGAACTTCACGTCCACGGCGGATGCGGGTACCGCAAGGGCCATGATCAGCCCCATGGTGAGTAAAACTACCCAAAACTTTCTCATTTTTTCCTCCTGTTATTGTGTTGTAAAATCGATCTTTCCGGGCATGTGTGTGGAAAGACCATCATGTAAAACCTGCTCATATCGGCCCTTCGGATTTTCTCTTGGATCTCTTCCGGACCTCATTCCAATGAATCCCTCCTTTCACCCCCTTTCGTAAAAACGCATTGTGTGGTGAAACGCCCGACTGCCACCCGGCATTACAGGCGTTTCATCTGTCTCAATCGGCGGAACCTTATCACCGCCTGTATCCGTTGTCAAGTATTTTACCTGAAACCTGAACAAATCCGCACGGGAGCATGTTCCTCCATTGCCCCCGGTTTGTCATATTTAGAGAGCAACAATTGTACCAAAGACGGTATAATAAAGACGACATGCGCGTTGCAACACACGTAAATTGCTGATAGCAAAGAGCAAATCGCCGAACAAATTATTTACCGGAAAAAATAGCGAGACCTGCGCAAAAGGGGGAGACGTTCCCTTTCACGGCATTGCAAGGAGCAACGCGAAGTGGCAATATTGCGTTTTATCAAGAGGTTATACAATTTCTCCCTCCGGTCGAAACGACAAAGGCAACACATTTCCCCACCCTCACCGGATATGGGGAAATGTGTTAAAAAAGACACACCGGGTCATGAGATCTTGATTTTTTACCACGAAGGGAGCACTTCCCCCATGCACCAATCCTATGCCATATCGACTATTCCCCCCCCTTCGCAAAGGGGTACGAAGGGCAGGCACATGGCCTGTCTATTTGGAGGGATACTCTTTCAACATATCCAAATCCGATTGTATCGTTCTCCCCTGCGTGGTCAGGTAATTGCCGATCATGAACCCGTTCGCGCCGGCCAGCATGAGCCATGATTGATAATCCCGGAGGGTCACTTCCCGTCCGCCGCAGATGAGAATATTTTTGTCCGGATTGATGAATCTGAAGAGGGCGATACACTTCAGGGCCTCCATGGGGGCAAGGAGGGGCCGATCCTGCATCTTTGTACCCGGGATGGGGTTGAGAAAATTGATGGGAATGCCGTCCACATCCAGTTCTTTGAGGGTGAAGGCCATCTCTACCCGCTGCTCCCATGTTTCTCCGAGGCCTAAAATGCCCCCGGAACATGCCTTCAACCCTGATGCCTTGGCGAGTTTCACCGTGTTGATATCCTCGTCGTAGTCATGGGTGGTGCACACCTGATCGAAAAAACTCCGGGCCGTTTCCAGGTTATGATGATACACAGAAACCCCCCCCTCTTTCAGTCTCCGGGCTCTGGAGGCCGTGAGCATGCCGAGAGATGCGCACACCGTGAGGCCAGTCTTCGCGATAATGGTCTCCGCAGAACGGCATATGGCGTCGATCTCTTGTTCCGTAAGCCGCAAACCGCTGGTTACCATGGAATACCGCGTGGCTCCTTCTTTTTTTAGTTGCAGCGCCTTTTCCAAAATCTGCGTTTCGTCTAATAAGTCATAGGTTTTGATCCCCGTGGTATGGTGGGACGATTGGGAGCAGAACGCGCAGTCCTCAGAGCAAAAACCCGATTTGGCATTGATGATGGAACACAGAATAACTCCTTGTTTCTCATATCTTTTTTTAATTGTGTGGGCGCAGAAGAGCATATCGATGGTTTCATCCTCGGGAAGGTTTGCAAGCCGACAGGCATCGTCGCAGGAAAGAGCATCTCTGTCATGCAGAATTTTCTCAGTTATTTCAACAAGTTTTTTATTGAACATCATTGTTTTCCTTTCGGTGAGAACGGGCATTGCGCGTGTCCCCCTGTTGTATGCCCGCCCCTTTACCAGAGAGACCAATATAAGTCAACCATAAATATAATTTGGGTTGACAATTGCACGCCTTGGTGCTATGGGCAACGTCATGTCCACGAAGCAGCATTTACTCGCATATCTTAAGGAAGGGAGGGGAACCTGGATCTCAGGGGAGTCTCTGGCTCAAAAAATGACCATTTCCCGGTCGGCTATCTGGAAACACATCCGCACCCTGAGGGAAGAAGGCTATGTGATCGAATCTTCTCAGAAGAAGGGATATCTTTTACGGCAGTCGTCCGATCTGCTCCTCGTCAATGAAATTCAGGAAGGATTGAGCACCTCTGTGTTCGGAAAGCGGGGTATTCATTATTTCAGACACACAGATTCCACCAATACGAGGGCAAAATTATTCGCAAGTGAGGGAGCCCCCGAAGGAACACTGATTGTCGCCGAGGAACAGACGAGAGGGAGAGGCCGGAGAGGAAGGAGATGGTTTTCTCCTTCCGGGGAGGGGATCTATGCCTCGATCATTTTGAGGCCTTCCATCCCGCCGAATGAAGCGCCCAAACTCACGTTGATGGCATCGGTGGCGGTGGCGGAAGCCTTGATTTCCATGACTCCCCTCGCCTTGAGCATCAAATGGCCCAATGACATCATCGTCAGCGGCAGGAAGATCGCCGGAATTCTCACGGAAATCAGCACGGAAATGGAAAGAATCGATTATGTCGTTATCGGTGTCGGCATCAATGTGAATACGTCCCGCAAAAGCCTTCCCTCCGATATTGAGGAAACCGCAACCTCTGTGCTAATGGAAACAGGAAACCCGTTTCCGAGAAACGCCCTCCTGCGGGCATATCTGGAGTGGCTGGAAATTTATTATACCACATTCATGACCAAGGGCTTTGAACCTGTCATGAAGCGATGGAAGCACCTTGCCGGCATTGTTGGACGGCGGATCAGTGTGGATCTGATCGAGCGGATACGAACCGGAGAGGTTCTCGATATTGATAAGGACGGTTTCCTGATTCTCAGAGAGCAGGACGGAACGGTAGAAAGGATAATATCGGGAGACGTAACTCTATTGGACAAGTGAGGTTTGGATACCATGACACGCGAACATCAACGCGAACTTGAACACGACGATAAGAAATATATCTGGCATCCCTTCACCCAGATGAGGGGTTATCTGCAGGATAAGCCGCTGATCATTGAAGAAGGAGCGGGATGCATTGTAAAAGACATCGAAGGCAACCATTATATTGACGGCGTTTCTTCTCTGTGGACAAATGTGCACGGGCACAGGAAGGAAAAGCTGGACCGGGCTCTGAAGGAACAGATAGACAAGATCGCCCACTCTACCCTGCTGGGGCTCTCCAACGTGCCGGCTATCAAGCTGGCGAAAAAATTAATAGAGATTGCCCCCCAGGGATTAACAAAGGTTTTCTATTCCGATAACGGCTCCACCGCCAATGAAATCGCCCTGAAGATGGCTTTTCAGTACCACCAGCAGGCGCCGACGGGCAATCGCAACAAGAAAAAATTCATTCGCCTCTCCAATGCCTATCATGGAGATACCATAGGGTCTGTAAGTATAGGGGGCATAGATCTTTTCCACTCCATGTACAAGGATCTGCTCTTCCCATCATACAGAGTCGAAGCGCCATACTGTTATCGCTGCACCTTCGGGAAGTCACACCCATCCTGCAATTTGCATTGCCTGTCACCGCTGGAAGAAACTATGAAGGGTCACAACCGGGAGATTGCCGCCCTCGTAATCGAGCCTATGGTCCAGGGGGCAGGCGGAATCCTTATCCAGCCCCCGGGATATCTGAAGGAAGTAAGAGAACTCTGCACCCGATACAAAGTATTCATGATCGCCGATGAAGTGGCCGTGGGATTCGGCAAGACGGGGAAGATGTTCGCCTGTGAACACGAACATGTAGTACCGGATATAATGGCCCTGGCCAAGGGCATCTCAGGAGGGTACATGCCTCTTGCGGCAACGCTCACCACGGAAGAGATCTATGAGGGATTTCTTGGAGAGTTCGAAGAGTTTAAAACTTTTTTCCATGGACATACCTTTACGGGAAATCCTTTAGCCTGCGCGGTAGCCGTCGCCAACCTTGAGGTATTTCAAGAGGAGCGTACCCTGGTTAATCTCCAAGAGAAAATCGCCCATTTAAAAGAGCGATTAAAAAAACTTGAGGATCTGGCCCATATAGGCGAGGTGCGCCAGTGTGGATTTATGGTGGGCATAGAACTTGTTGCGGATAGAAAAACAAAGCAGTTGTATCCACCGGAAAAGAGGATCGGTCATAACGTCATCATGGAGGCGAGAAAGAGGAAAGTGATTATCCGCCCTTTAGGAGACGTCATAGTACTCATGCCGCCGCTCAGTATTTCAAAGGAGGAGATTGATCAGCTTTGTGATGCCGTATATGAGTCGACCCGGGTTGTCACCGAATGAAATAAACATATGATTCCAGGGGTCGAGGGTTCAAGGATTCAAGGATTCGAGTGTTATGATTAAAAAAACATGATGACCAACAAGATACACACAATAATCGAAGAGCCCGCGAGGGATGCCTGGGAGGGCGTCTTCCATTTTCATCCCGATGACGGCATTTATGGGGACCATTTCCCCGGGTATCCTGTCGTTCCGGGAAGCCTGATCGTCCATGCTTTCCAGCAAGCGGTAGAAGAGGCAGGCATCCCGGGAGAGTATTTCACGTTGGAAAATTTTCGATTTAGAGAATTTCTCACCCCCGGCCACTACCCGTTTCGCATCGAGAGACAGAAGGATGGATTGAACTGCCTCATTTATACAGGAGCCCGAAAGTTGGTTACGGGAGTATTAAGAAAACAGGAGTCAGGGGATTCATAAAGAGACCGATATGAACATTACCTTTTCCGGAACCCGCGGTTTGCTTCTGGGGGGAACCTGCGAACTTGCCCTCGCTCTGGCGGTATCCATGATCAAGTCCTCTCTTTTTCCGATCCTGACTTACAGGAGCAAGGAGGGACTAAACAGAATCAGACACGCTTTGCCGCACTATGAAAAGAACTACGACGTCGGGTATTTAAACCTCGGTGACCGTGATTCTCTGAATGCGCTCTTCACTCATGTTGGCGGCGATCTTGATTTCCTGGTCGATTTTGCCCAGGGAAACTATGAGAGTCTCATTGCGCAGGCAGATGAGGAAGAAGTGTATCGCTATTGCATGGAAAACATCTCCTTTCGCGCGGAGATATTAAAAACAGTCGGGAGGACAATGCTGAAGAAACGAAAAGGAAGGCTCGTCTTCGTATCTTCCACGGCCGCCCAAAGACCCAATCCGGGTCAGGGATTGTATGCCGCCGGCAAACTTGCTTCGGAGACCCTTTACCGTACTATGGGACTGGAAATGGGAGGAAGGGGCATCACCACGGTAATTCTGCGTCCCGGATATGTAGAAGCGGGCAGGGGGAGGGTATATATCGAGGAACAGGAAGGGAAGGTTCTCCAGACTGTGCCGATAAAAAGAGCGGTAACACAAAAAGAGACCGCGGAAACTATTCTTTTCCTTCTTTCTGACAGTGCCGCAAGCCTGAACGCCACGGTAATCATCATGGACGGAGGGCTGACGTACAGAAAATGAGAAGCATACATTGCCGATTTCAAAAAATCGCCACACCGGTGAAAAACCGGTGTCTGGAGTTCTTATAAATGGGAAGGGCGCACATGGACACTTTAGGAGAAATAAAAAAAATTATCATGGAGCTTCTTGATCTTGAGGACGATCCTATTACACCGGATACTTACCTGATAAAGGAACTGGGTGCCGAATCTATCGATCTTCTGGAACTGGCGGTCGCCATAAACAGCCGCTTTAAAATCGCCGTGAAGGATGAGGAAATTTTTCTGACACGGTTCCGGCTTTATTTGACTGAGGCAACGCAGAAAGGAATGGATAATGCCTCCTATATTGCCGTGAAATATCCTCATCTTACCAATGACAGGATAGCCGAAATCATCACGCACATCAGCGAAGGTCCTCAATTGAAAGTCAAAGACCTGGTCAGCTACATTACGAATCAGTCAAGGGGAGCGTAAGTCTTGATCGAAACGCCGCTGGACAAACTAATCCATGGAAGGAAAAGCATCCGGAAATATTCGAAGGATCCGCCGCCGGAGGAGTGGATCAAAAAAATGATCCTGTCTGCAATGAAAGCACCTTCCCCGACGAACAGCCAACCGGTGCGATTCATTCGCATTCTCTCTCCCGAATTAAAGGAGCAGCTGCATAAGGCGATGGAAAATGGACGGGAGAGTTTACTGGAGGCTATTAAGAATGCTCCCAGTTCCAAAAGATTGAAAAACTGGGTAAACGCCTACTTCAGGTTTTCGGAATTTATGTTCCTCGCCCCCGTCCTCTTTGCGGTGGGAACAACCTCGACGTTCGTCAGCCTCTCAGAAAGGCTCTTCCAGGCCGGCATGAGGGAACAGGGACACAAAAAACACAGAGACGTGGATATCGCGGTGGGACTGGCCCTGAAGGGATATCTTTTAAAGGGGGAAGAGCTCGGTCTCGGCTCCTGCATACTTACTGCCCCTCTGATCTTTATCGAAGAGCCTGAAATCATATTCCCTCTGAAAGGGATAGAAATCAAGTGCTTTATTACCACGGGTTATCCCGATGAAGAACCGGATCACATTGCACGAAAGGATTTTAACGAAATCTACAGGGAAATGTAAATGAAGCGCAGAGTTGTCATAACCTCTATGGGGATCATTTCCTCTCTCGGCAATAATGGCGGAGAGATAGTAAAAAACCTCAAAGAGAAAAAAGTTAATTTTGAGAGGCCTGTCTTTGATCGTGACGTCGTCACCGCGCCTGTGGCGAACTTCAATGTCCGGAATTACACGGGTCGTTTCAAGGAAGGCCGTTACCTTAGCCGGGGCGCCAAGTTTGCCGTTGCAGCCGCAATGGCGGCAATAGAATATTCCGGCTACAAAAAGGAGGATCTGGCGGACGCGGGGCTTTTTGTAGGCACGGGCCCAAACCTTGACATCGGTGGGGAATTCCCTGAGATCAGGGAGGGAAATATTGACCGGGAAGACCTTCAGGCTTTATGGATCCTGAAATTTCTGCCGAATACGGCAGCTTCCATCATCGCAAAGCTTGCAGGTGTCCATGGAGAGAATCTTACGGTATCAACCGCCTGTTCGGCATCCCTGCAAGCCGTGGGAGAGGCTTTTCGAAAAATAAAAGCAGGACATCTCGATTTCGCCATTGCCGGAGGGGGGGATTCGCGCCTGAGTCACGGGGGGATCCTGGCGTACAAGAAGGCGGGAGCCCTCTATGCCGGGAACAGTGATCCCGATAAGGCAAGTCGGCCCTTCGACAGCACCCGAAGGGGCTTTGTGCCCGGGGAGGGGGGAAGTTTCTTTCTTTTGGAAGAATTGGAAAAGGCGAGGGAAAGAGGAGCCACTATTTACGGTGAAATCTGCGGCTACGCAAGTTCTCTGGATGCGTATACCATGACGGCCCCGGAAAGGGATGGAAGGTGGGGAAGGATCGCGGTGACAGCGGCTTTACGGGAGGCGGAAATGTCCCCCTCCCAGATCGACGTGATTTCGACACACGGAACAGGAACCCTTCTCAACGACGCAAGGGAAGCCACCCTCATTGAAGATATTTATGCGGAATGCACACCGCGGGTTATCGCCCTGAAATCCTGGATCGGCCACACCTCATCTGCCTGTGGGGCATTAGAACTTGCGATTTCTTTACTATGCATGAGGGAGAATTACCTTCCTGAAATCAGAAACCTTGAGGAGCCGTGCCACGAGGATATCAATTTCATTCGGAACGGGGAAAACTCTTCTTTCGGCACGTGCATCATTGAAAATTTCGGTTTCGGCGGACAGAACAGCGTTCTGGTTATAAGGAAGTGATGGCGGAAATTGTCATTAATACCGGATTACACCGTTTTGTGATGCTGGACAGAGTTGTGGAAGTCAGTTCATCTCATATTGCCGGTGTTCGATCGTTTTCCGATGCCCCTTTCTATATTGGTCTGGAATCGCTTGCGCAGTTGGGGGCTTACCACATCCGTTATCTCACCGGTTTTTCCAGGCACGTTTTTCTGATAAAAATAGTTCACTGCAGTCTTCCCGCGGGAAAAGGCATGGATGGAGAATACTTCCTCTCCGGAAATCTTCTCAGCCAAAGCGATTCTTCTTTCCATTGTCGCCTGAAGATGGAAAAGGAAAACAAAACCTTCATGGAAGGGGAATTTCTCTTTGCAGCAGTCGACTATGATCATAATTTCCAGAGCGAACGGTTACGTCACCATTACACGAAGGTTTTTTCATGTTTGCACAAAGATATAAAACCAGGCTAAGTGTTCAAAAGACCTCCGGCCTCTACCGCAATCCTCCGGAGGTAACCACGAAGGACGGAAAATTTCTCCTCATGGGGGGCAGGAAAGTCCTCAATTTCTCCTCCAATGACTATCTGGGTCTCAGTATTTCCGACGAACTGCGGCAGAAGGCGGCTCGAAACTTTAAAAAGTATGGCACGTCATCTTCCTCATCACGATTAGTATCAGGCAATTACTCGATAATCAACGATGCGGAAAAAGCATATGCATCATACTTCGGGTATGACGATGCCCTCTTTTTCCCGAGCGGTTACCAGGCCAACATTGGAGTCCTCTCCACCTTTCTGGAAAAGGGAGATACGGTCATTTTCGACAAGCACATCCATGCAAGTTCTGTCAAAGGAATGACTATGAGCGGGGCTGATTTTTACGGGTACAATCACAATTCCATGTCCCACCTGGAAAAGAGGCTCACCACACACGGAAACGGACAGGTCGCTGTGTTAACGGAATCCCTCTTCAGCATGGATGGAGATATGCTTGATGCCCCCGGTGTAAAAAAATTAAAAGACCGTTACGGCTTTCTGACAATCGTTGATGAAGCGCACGCCTTCGGCGCTGCGGGTATGGATGGACGGGGCATCGCCGGTGCCGTTGCGGATATTGCCGTGGGGACATTCGGCAAGGCCTTCGGCTTTTTCGGTGCCTTTGTCCTTCTTCCTGAAGGGTTCAAGGAGTACCTCTTGAATTTCTCTTCCCCTCTCATCTATACGACAACCCTCCCGGAAGCGCACGCCGCCACCGCTATAGACATTCTGGAGATCATAGAGCGAAGCGAAGACAGGAGGGCACACGTCAGAGGGATCAGCGGATACATGAGGGAAGGGTTGCGGCGCGGGGGTTTTCAGGTGTCCGGTGATGCCCACATCCTGGCGCTCACGGTCGGAGATGAGGAAAAGGCGGTAAAGGTTTCCCGGAGTCTCCTGGAACACGATATTTTCGTTCTCCCTGCCCGATACCCGACAGTTCCTCTTGGCAAGGCCATCTTGAGAATCAGCATTACGGCACTCCTCGAAGAAAAAGATATCACGTCGTTTATTACATGCATTAAGAAAGCCAATGATGAAGTCACATAAAATAATGGAAAATCTGTTTGTAGTGGGAACCGACACAGGGGTGGGGAAAACCGTGCTTTCCCTTCTTCTGATGCAATTCTTTTGTTCCCGGGGATATAACCCCTTTTACGTGAAGCCTGTTCAGACAGGATGCAAGGATCCATATGACAGCGAAAGTGACGCAAAATTTATTTACCGTCACGTTGGACAATATAAAGACAAAGACCCGGCTGATTCCGTAATCTACTGTTTTAAAAATCCGAAAGCCCCCCTCTTCGCCGCTCGTGATGAAGGCAAGACGATAGATTTATCAGTTATAGAAAATGCTGTCGTTGAAAAGGCCAGATTTTTCTCGCCTCTTATTATCGAAGGTGCCGGTGGTGTTCTCGTCCCGGTGGTCGAACACACTTTTGTGGCTGACTTATCTTTAGCAACACACGCCGCACCGGTTATTGCTGCGCGGGCGGGTTTGGGAACAATCAACCATACTCTCCTCACTATCGAAGCCCTGACAGGCAGAGGCCTTAAACCTCTGGGGATAGTTTTTATCGATGCCGGTGAGAAGGAAACACCGCTGGAGATGGTAATGGAAAACAAATCAGCGATCGAGGAGGCTTCCGGTGTAAAAGTGGCCGGTATCATCGGCAGAATTCGTAATTTCTTCAAACCGCCCCGGAGTTGCTATCTGCCTCTTGAAAAAATGTTCATTTCACCATGACAATTCAAATGGTTTGCATCATGCCAATAGCTGTTACGAGCACCCACCGGGTGCTCTGCAATCTCATCATATAGCAAAATTGCCACGCCGTTCCACTTATCTCGATAGCCTTCAGGTAACTATGCAAGGATTGTAATTTCCGAATGCCCTTGCCTCCCCGGTACTCAAAAAATCCAAATTTATTTTCTTGACATCTTTATATGAATGCGGTAATTCACATGATAATGACATGACCGATAGTCACATAATGACTTTAGGTCATGCATAACGATTTTCCCGGCAACCCCCTTATAAGATCGTTACCGTGTGGAAAGTTTTCTTGTCTAATCGGGAATTTCATGATAAATTGCAGTCGAATTTACTCAGGCGTAAAAGATTTAGATGATCTTAATTTAATATATAAGTCTTTTAATATTGCTATATCTCCACGGCTTGATGTAAATTTACAAAATCACGGTATAAATCTCAGTACCATCAATCCCGCACATGGGAGAGTTCAGAAGCACAAGGGCAAAAGTATATTTCCATTTTCTTACGGAAGTTATGCAGGACAGCAGGGAAAATAATTCGTTTTAACGCCAAAATAAAGATACAAAAAAGGGAGGTTACAGAGAGCCATGGGCGAAGCAGAGAAGGGAGAATTGAAGGAGTTGTATCCTGTTCCGGACTGGGTGCGCAAGCGTGCGTATATTAAGGGGCGGGACGAATACGAGAAGCTCTGGAAGCGTTCTGTGGAGGACCCTGACGGTTTCTGGTCGGAGATCGCCACTGAGTATGTGGAATGGTTCAAGAAGTGGGATACGGTTGAGGACTACAACTTCGATGTGGGTGCAGGCCCCATCTACCTGAAGTATTTTGAAGGCGGCAAGCTGAATGTCTCGTACAACTGTCTGGACAGGCATTTAAAGACCCGTGGGGACAAGATCGCCATTCAGTGGGAGGGAAATGATCCGGGTGAAGACAGGGCCTTCACATATAAGGAACTCCACAAGGAGGTATGCACGTTCGCCAATGTGTTAAAGTCGTTAGGTGTAAAGAAGGGAGACAGGGTATGTTTTTACCTCCCCATGATTCCCGAGCTCCCAATCGGCATGCTGGCATGTACCCGTATAGGAGCAGTCCACAGTGTTGTGTTCGGCGGATTCAGCGCCGACTCTCTGCGTGACAGGATTCTGGATAGCGGCGCCAAGGTGCTGATCACCTGCGACGGGACATTCAGGGGCGCGAAAGCGGTGCCGCAGAAGAGCAGCGCCGACGAGGCGGTGAAGCCCTGTCCTTCCGTGGAGAAGGTCATTGTAGTAAAGAGGGTCGGTGAAAAGATTGCGTGTAATATGCGGGCAGGGAGAGACCTGTGGTGGCATGAGGAGATGGCAAAGGCATCCGATGAGTGCGAACCGGAATGGATGGACGCGGAAGATCCCCTCTTCATTCTGTACACATCGGGCTCCACGGGAAAGCCCAAAGGAGTCCTGCACACGACGGGCGGATATCTCGTGTATGTAGCGTATACGCACAAGATCATTTTCGATTACCATGAGAACGACATATTCTGGTGCACAGCGGACATCGGCTGGGTGACGGGGCACAGCTACATTGTGTATGGTCCCTTGTCCAACGGGGCCACCTCGGTGATGTTCGAAGGGGTGCCGAACTACCCCGATGTGAGCCGGTTCTGGAAGGTGGTGGAGAAGTACAAGGTGACGATTTTCTACACGGCCCCAACGGCGATCCGGGCGATTGCAAAAGAGGGGAGCGAGTGGGTGAAGAAGGCGAACATTTCCTCACTGCAGATCCTGGGAACGGTGGGAGAGCCCATTAATCCGGAAGCCTGGAACTGGTATCACCACAACATCGGGCGTGATGATCTTCCCATTGTGGATACATGGTGGCAGACGGAGACGGGGGGTATATTGATCACACCGTTACCGGGCGCCATTGACCTTAAGCCGGGCAAGGCGACGGTTCCCTTCATGGGAGTAGTGCCTGCGATTATTGACGAGAACGGTGAGGAGATTGAGGAGACCGTTGCGAGCGGGCCGCTGTGCATCAAGAAGCCCTGGCCTGGGCTCATGCGGGGCGTGTATGGTGATCCAATGCGGTTCCAGGAAACCTATTTTGTTCAGCGTCCCGGATTCTACTATACCGGAGACGGAGCGACCCGCGATGAGGATATGTACTACCAGCTTATGGGCCGTATTGACGATGTCATCAATGTGTCCGGACACCGTCTGGGGACAGCGGAGATAGAAAGCGCCCTCGTTGCCCATGACAAGGTGGCCGAGGCTGCCGTTGTCGGGTATCCCCATGAGTTGAAGGGTCAGTCCATTTATGCATACGTAACATTGAAGACGGGCGTGGAGAAGTCCGATGCGCTTCGGAAGGAACTGGTGGCGCATGTGAGGAGTCTGATTGGGCCTATTGCGACGCCGGAGAAGATCCAGTGGGCCGATGGGTTGCCCAAGACCCGGAGCGGTAAGATTATGAGGAGAATATTACGGAAGGTGGCGGCGAATGAGATCGGAGAACTGGGAGACACGACGACGCTCGCTGATCCATCCGTCGTTGATGATATTGTGAAGAACAGGGTGTTATAGATAAGGAAGGAGGAAGTCGTGAACGTTGTTGCATGTGTAAAGCAGGTTCCGGACACTGAAACTCTGATCAAAGTGAAGCCCGACGGATCGGGCATTGATGAGACTGGTATTAAATGGGTCATGAATCCTTATGACGAGTTCGGTGTGGAAGAGGCCCTGAGACTGAAGGAAAAGCATGGGGGAGACGTCACCATAGTTTCCCTTGGTCCGTCAAGGTCCCTGGAAACCATCAGAACAGCACTGGCCATGGGCGCCGACAAGGGGATTCATATTAATGACCCGGCTTTGGAAGGCGCTGATGCCTTTACCGTGGCGACAGCCCTGGCAGGGGCCATCAAAAATATCCCTTACGATATTATCTTCTGCGGACAGCGGGCCATCGATGATGATTCCGGTCAAGTTGGCGCCGTCCTTGCGGAGCTCCTCGGCATCCCTCAGGTGACGGTCGTCACAAAGGTTGACGTGGATGGAAAAGCCATAAAAGTGATAAGGCCGATCGAAGGGGCTCAGCTTTTGATTGAAAGTTCGTTGCCATGTGTGGTGACCGCGCAGAAAGGGTTGAATGAACCACGGTATGCCTCCCTTCCGGGAATCATGAAGGCGAAGAAAAAGCCTGTTGATGTAAAAGATGCTGCGGGGCTTGGTGTCACTATTGACGTAAAGGCAAAAGTTGTCAAGACCTTGCCGCCTCCTGCCAGACCTCCAGGAAAGATTATCTGCGGTGAGGAACCGGCAGAAAAGGCCAAAGAGCTGGCCAGACTGCTTCGGGAAGAGGCAAAGGTGATTTAATGTTCTCGATTATGGAGGTGTAAGAGATGGCAAAAGGTGTGTGGATTGTTGCAGAACAGAGATATGGAGCCTACCGCAAGATAAGTTTTGAGCTCGCTTCCACGGCAAGGAAACTTGCCAACCAGCTTGGTGAAGAAGTGTGTGCTGTTCTCCTTGGTTCCGGCATCGAAGGGATTGCGGGGGAACTTGGGAAATATGGCGTTGACAAGGTATATGTGGCTGACCAGCCGGTACTGGAGCCCTACACAACGGATGCACATGCGGCGGCTGTAGCCAAGGTAGTGAAAGAGAATGATCCTTCCATCCTGCTCCTGGGCGCTTCCACCCAGGGGAAGGACCTGTCTGGCCGCCTTGTCGGAAAGCTGGCGACAGGAATGGCAACAGACTGCGTAGATCTACAGATAGTTGACGGGAAACTGAGCGCGAGGAGACCCATGTATGCCGGGAAGTGTTACGGTGAAATCATGATATCATCTTTCCCTCAGATGGCATCGCTCAGGCCCAACGTGTTTCCCGCAGTAGAGAATTCCAAGACAGCAGAAGTAATAAAGTTCGATGCAGGTATAGATGGAGGGCAGTTAAAAACGAAGGTCCTCGAAGTACAGAAAGACACATCAGGCAAGGTGGATCTGACAGAAGCGAACATTATTGTATCCGGCGGACGGGGCATGAAAGGCCCGGAAAATTATGTAATCCTGGAAGAACTTGCGGATCTGTTAGGGGCTACGGTCGGGGCGTCAAGAGCAGCGGTGGACGCAGGCTGGAGACCCCAGAAAGATCAAGTGGGACAAACCGGCAAGGTCGTTTCCCCTAACCTCTATATCGCCTGTGGCATATCAGGCGCGATTCAGCATCTGGCCGGTATGGGTTCTTCCAAATATATTGTGGCAATTAATAAGGATCCGGATGCCCCGATCTTCGCGAGGGCTGATTACGGCATCGTGGATGATCTTTTTAAGATTGTTCCGGAACTTACCAAAGAAGTCAAGAAATTGCTCGCGTAATGAAAATGGGGGGGCGGTCTTCACGCCCCCTTTTTTTTGAAATTAAAGGTGTGTTATGGAATTATCAAAATTTTCTGTTGGCTATGAAGGGCGGGAGGTCTTCTGGAATGCTGAAAATTTTGAAGGGCTCCTTTTTGCCTTCACGGCGGTCGCCTTGGCCATTTTCGGGTTCGGTGTGTACAAAAGGTGGCAATTGTGGACTGCCCTTGGCAAACCGGAAGTCAGGAATGACAATATCGGTGAGCGTTTTAAGCTCTTCTTCTTAAACAGCTTTCTGCAGATTAAAACATTCAGGGATGTTTACCCAGGTGTCATGCACGGGTTGATTTTCTTCGGATTCTTTGTCCTCATTTTCGGGGCGGCCTTCGATGCAACAGAGTTTCACATTGCCGAGCCTCTTGGCATTCCATTCCTGACAGGGAAATTCTACCTGATTTTTTCTTTTCTCATGGAGCTTTTCGGATTATTTCTACTCCTCGGGGTATTCATGGCCGCGGAGAGAAGATACGTCACCAAACCCGATCGCCTCGGCTACAAAGGGGAATCGGACAACACGCCCGATGATGCAATTGTACTCCTTTTATTGGGGAGCATTATCATTACAGGATTTATTATTGAGGCCTTGAGGATTCACGTGACAAATCCTCCCTGGGAGGTCTGGTCTTTCATAGGATATACTCTGTCCAAGGCATTTGCCGGTATGAGCCATGAGACGGCAAAAACCCTCCATAAAATAACGTGGTGGGGTCACACCTTTATCTCCCTTGGCTTCATCGCGTACATCCCCTATTCGAGGCTGCTTCACATTATCACGGTACCCGCCAATCATTTCAAGGCATCCCTGAAACCGACAGGCTACCTTGAGCCGATCCGTGATTTTGAAACGGCAGAATCCTTTGGCGCCGGACAACTGGAAGACCTCACCAGGAAGCAGATCTTTGATTCCGACGCCTGCACTCGTTGCGGACGCTGCCAGGACGGGTGCCCTGCCTACCTTTCCGGGAAACCACTCTCGCCAAAAAAATTTATCCAGGACATTAAAACCTACTGGCTGGAGCGAGCCCCCCTGATTGCAGCGGCAAAGAAAGCTGCTGTGAAATCAGGTGAAGGCGCGGCGCCTGAAATCCAGGCGCCTGATAAAGCGATGGTGGGAGAGGTGATCGATCTCCATGAACTTTGGGCGTGCACGAACTGCATGTATTGCATGGAACATTGTTCGTCCTCCATCGAACACGTTCCTAAAATCGTAAACATGCGGCAGTATAAAGTCTTGACAGAAGCGGATTTCGCTCCCGAATTACAATTAACGTTCCGGAACATGGAGAACAACTCAAACCCCTGGGGCGTCGGTTCCCATATGCGCGGTGACTGGGCCAAAGATTTGGGTATCAAGACTTTTGCCGAAGATTCCAGTGTTGAATATCTTTTCTATGTCGGATGTGCCGGATCGTTTGATGACCGGGGGAAGAAGGTCTCTGCCGCCTTCGTGAAAATTCTCCAGGCTGCCGGTATCAGCTTTGGCATTCTCGGTACCGAAGAGGGATGTTGCGGCGATTCAGCCATGAGGGGCGGGAACGAATATCTCTCCCAAACCCTTATGCAGACCAATATTGAAATCATGAACGGCTATGGAGTGAAAAAGATAATCTGTACATGTCCCCACGGCTACAACACCTTGAAAAAAGACTACCCGCACTTCGGCGGGAACTACGAGGTCTATCACCATACGGAGATCATCGCGCAACTGATCGCCTCAGGCAAGATTACCTTCAAGAAACCTGTTGAAGGCCTGTTTACGTATCACGATTCCTGTTTCCTTGGCAGGTACAACACAATTTATGATCAGCCCCGCAGTATCCTCGCTGCCGTTCCCGGCATGAAGCTTGCCGAAATGGACCGCAAACTGGATAAGAGCTTCTGTTGCGGCGCCGGTGGGGCGAGGATGTGGATGGAAGAACATGACGGTGAAAGAATCAACAACATGAGAACGGATCAGGCCATTGCCACACATGCCGACACTATTGCCGTAGCCTGCCCGTTCTGCTTGACCATGATGACTGACGGTCTCAAAGCGAGAGGGGTGGAAGAAAAGATTGCATCCATCGATATTGCCGAGGTTGTTTGGAAAGCAATGGGAATGGAAGAGGAAAAACAACAGGTAGATGTGTGCACACCCACGGGATAAATACGTACTGTGAAAACCTAGCTGCTCTGTTACAAAAGCCCCTGTGTATTCTAAATGTATGGGGCTTTTTTGTAGCAATTTTAACAAAATTGTTTTAGATTTATGCATATATAAAACGATCGCGAGTATAATGTCATCTTTTGAGACCAGACCCCAAAAGACAAAAAAAGGAGGGCACGTGGATATGGCGGGAGAAATCAAGTATGTGGACAAACCATGGTTAAAGTCCTACGAAAAAGGTGTGCCGGCAACAATCAAATACGAAGAGATATGCATGCCCGACATCCTGGAGAAGACAGTCGTAGCGTTTCCCAACAATTCAGCCCTTATCTTTCAGGGGTATACGCTGACATATACGCAGTTCAAAGAAATGGTGAACAGATTCGCTACATGTCTCACCGATTTCGGTATCAAACAGGGCGATGCCGTAGCGATCCTTTTGCCGAATCTCATTCCCTGTGTCGTTGCGTATTTTTCCATATTAAAGATCGGTGCGATTGTGGTAATGAACAATCCCCTCTATACCGACCGTGAGCTCGACCACCAGTTCAACGACTCAGGTTCTAAAGCCCTGATTACCCTTGACCTCCTTGCGAATCGCATGATTGACCTCCGGCCGAAAACAAAGATTAAGCAGATCGTCTATACATCCATTGGTGATTATCTTCCCTTCCCCAAAAATCTCCTTTTCCCCCTGATCGCCAAGAAGAAAAAGCTTGCCGCCGATGTCAAATCGGCGCCGGATGTCTTTACCTGGAAGGAGTGCATCGCCAAATATCAACCGAACCCGCCAGCCGTCAAAATAGGATTCGAGGATGTGGCAACATACCAGTACACGGGAGGAACAACAGGGGTATCCAAGGGCGTCATGCTCACCCACGCCAACCTGAGCAAACAGGTACAGCAGGCTGACGCATGGTTCCCTAAATTCAGGAAGGGCATGGAAATCACGCTCGGGGCGCTCCCGTATTTCCACTCCTTCGGATTGACCACGTGCATGAACTTTTCCGTGTATGAAGGATGGACACAGGTCTTGATTCCAAGACCACAGCCTGAACCATTGCTGGAAGCCATCAGAAAATTCCGGCCAACGTTTGCTCCCCTGGTGCCGACAATGTATATCGGTATGCTCAATCACCCCGATCTGAAAAAAACAGATATGAGCTGCCTCATAGGGGCCTTTTCAGGAAGTGCGCCACTCCCTGTAGAAGTCATCAATACCTTTGAGAAAATGACAGGGGCCATAATTGTGGAGGGATTCGGACTGACGGAGACAACTCCTGTAACCCACGTCAATCCATTCGGCGGCGTCCGCAAAGTAGGTAGTATTGGTATCCCCATCCCCGACACGGAGTGCCGCATTGTCAGCCTCGATGACGGCGTGACTGACGTGCCGGTGGGTGAACCCGGAGAGCTGATCATCAAGGGACCGCAGGTCATGAAGGGCTACAAAGACATGCCGGACGAAACCGCGAACGCTCTCCGGAATGGCTGGTTATACACGGGGGATATTGCCACTATGGATCAGGACGGGTATTTTTACATTGTAGACCGGAAGAAGGACATGATTATCTCGGGCGGCTTTAATATTTACCCCAGGGATATCGATGAGGTATTTTACCAGCACCCCAAGGTACAGGAGGCCTGTTCCATCGGTATTCCCGATCCCAGACGAGGTGAAAACGTCAAGGTGTTTGTCGTGCTCAAGGAAGGTGAAACCGCCACTCAGGAAGAACTCCTGGAATACTGCTCGACAAAGCTCGCGAAATACAAGCTTCCCTCAGAGATTGAGTTCCGCAAGGAATTGCCGAAAACGAACGTGGGTAAAATTCTCCGGAAACAGCTCAGGACGGAAGAGATGGAGAAACGTAAACAATAG
>CAZMBE010000039.1:0-1378 GCA_964564625.1 uncultured Syntrophaceae bacterium
AGCAGTCACCGGGGACCGAGAAGATGGTGGAGATTTCCAAGGCCATCCAGGAAGGTGCCATGGCCTTTCTGACAAGGGAATACAAAACGGTGGCGTATGTCCTCGTGTTTGTGGCCCTCGTCATGGTTTTCTGGCTCAAGCAGCCCCTAACCGGCATTGCCTATGTTGTGGGGGCGATCTTCTCGGGAACAGCCGGCTTTGTGGGATTATTTATCACCACCAGGGCAAACGCCACAACAACCAATGCCGCCAGGACGGGCGGCCTCGCACCGGCGCTCCTGATCGCCTTCCGGGGCGGGGCCGTGAGTGGCATGACTGTTGCGGGGTTGGGTCTTTTAGGTGTCAGCCTATGCTTCATGATCTTTTACTACCTATTCGGACTTGATCAAGCCGGTGCCACTTTTAGCTTCGCATCGGTGCAGATCACCTCACAAAACGTCTTCGAGGATATCATTCCCGGTTTCGGCCTCGGCGCATCCACCATCGCCCTCTTTGCCCGTGTGGGTGGCGGTATTTTCACCAAGGCGGCTGATGTCGGGGCGGATCTGGTAGGCAAGGTGGAAGCTGGTATCCCCGAAGATGATCCCCGGAACCCGGCGGTAATCGCCGATAACGTGGGTGACAATGTCGGCGATGTCGCCGGTATGGGGGCAGACCTCTATGAATCCTATGTCGGCTCTATCGTGGCGCCCCTGGCCTTAGGTTTCATGCTGTTGGGATTTAAAGGCGCCATTCTTCCCGTTCTTATTGCTGCCGTGGGCATAATCTGTTCGGGAGCAGCCTGTTTCTTTGTCAGGAGCAAAAAGGATGGCCATCCCGGTAAAGCTTTAAGCTTCGGTACCTACAGTGCGGCGATCCTTACGACAATCGCCTGCTATTTCCTTGTTGATGTCATTCTATCCGACACCCCGGGAGTGAGTCACCCGTCCGGCTTCTTCTATGCCATTGTGGCGGGGCTTTTTGCCGGCATGGGTATCGGACAGATTTCCGAGATTTACACCTCCGACCGGTTTCAGGAGGTGAAGGATATCGCCGAGTCTGCAAAGACGGGTGCAGCAACCAATATCCTGGCGGGGCTCGCGGGAGGTATGAGATCCACCTCCTGGTCCATCATTATCCTTGTTATTGCCATGTACCTGTCATACGTGGCGGGTGAATGGGCCATGACGGGTGGTGGAGTATTCGCCATCGGGCTCTCTGCCATCGGTATGTTAGCCACCACCGGTATAGTCGTCTCCGTTGATGCCTATGGGCCAATTTCCGATAACGCCGGCGGCATCTCCGAGATGAGCCATCAGGATAGAAGCGTGAGAGAAATCACGGATTCCCTCGATTCCGTGGGGAACACCACCGCCGCCATCGCCAAGGGATTTGCCAT
>CAZMBE010000039.1:1478-25630 GCA_964564625.1 uncultured Syntrophaceae bacterium
GCGCTGTTGTTAATCTTTCTCTATGCCTTCTTTCCTATGATTCCTGATATAGTGAAGGCATTGAAAAAAAAGTTAAAATCTGGTTGATTTCAACGGGATCGTTCTCGAAACGACAACGCCTGAAATCCTTCGTTGTCGTGCTGTTTACATAATTTTTTCAGTGGTTTCTTCTCGGCGATTCTACGTCCACAGGGCATAATGTATCAATATGGAACTATGCGTTCAGTTTCCTTTGTATTAATAAAATAAATGAAATTGTTATTGCCTTACGACGCACTTAAGCCGTTTCGGAGTAAGCCTGATATATTTTCATCCGGCGTTTTGTGGCCGGGCGACTTAGGTCAGCCTTTGCTCTCTTTTGAACAAGCGTCATTCTGTAGCGGAGTTGCAGAATGACGCTTATTCAAAGTGCAGTACAGAATGTCTGAATCAGAAAATCAACAGTAGAGAGGAAAAAGCTGCTCTATGCAGCATATAACACTGTTCAGTGGCGGGAAGGTGGTGGTTGGGAACCGAACAGTTAGATCAGAAGAACTCCTCTTCGTCCCAGACACCGCCGGTGCCCGTGCCAGCGATACCGCCATAAACATTATCATAGTTCTCGACAAGGGTCCCATCATTGCAAATGACACATTTGTCAACCATCGAGGCGAACTCGCCATGAAGGATCTCCCTGTCTCCCACCTTACAGCTTTTCTTGTTCGAATAGGCCATAAAATCTTTTAGACTGTGTTTAAATGCTTATAAGGTATTGTGTGACTGATTATGAGAAAAATATTTTCATGTGTCAATACGTTTCAATATGTCATAATATTTTATAGGATATAGTACAACTGTATGAGTAAGTGAAAAATCAGCTTGACACAATAAAAGATTTTCTTTAAATAAATGCGGTATGTTAAAAGTAGCATACTGTGTGCCCCGTCTATATCAGAGTAAACAACAAACACCGCAACACTCAACTGTTTAAAACTTTTATCCATTGATATTTAGATTTAGGAGGCAATGCCATGCCCGCTGATGTTGATGACCTGGTCGTCAGGGTTGCAGATATCTGCACTTATAAATGGGATATGCTTCGGTACAGACCTGGTGCGTTTTTACTGTCAGCTTTTGCCGGTGGAGCTTTTGTTGTATTTGGTGCGACGCTTGCCCTGTCCGTCAGCGCCGGGGTGGCGAGCAACATTGCCCCAGGGATCGCAAATCTGATGATGGGGCTCGTTTTCATGTTCTCTCTTGTGATCATCCTCTTTAGCGGTATGACACTTGTAACCGCAGATATGGCGGTGGGCATCATCGGTGTCTTCCACAGAAGGATCACCTGGACCTGGTTTATCATCGGGATTTTAGCAGGATACGTTGGTAACTTCGCCGGGAGCATGTTTTTCATGTGGATCATCAGCAAGGGAGGAAGTTACATGGCCTTGCCATGGCTTCAGCAGGCTCATGCCATTGCCGTAAAAAAAACGGGTATGCCGCCAGGACAAATTTTTGCGCTGGGTATCATTTGTACCTGGATGCTCCAGTCGGCCGCACTGCTTTACATCAAGGCTAATGAAGATATTGCGAAAATTGTGATGGCAGCCTATGGCCCCCTGGCATTCGTTGCCGGTATGACGGAGCACTGCATTGCCAATATCGGGTTCCTGGCTCTTCCACTCTTCCAACAGGAGCTCTTTCTGCATGGGCAAACGGCAGTATCGTCAACGGCTCCTGTTATTCTTCACTGGGGGTTTGGCCAGTACGGCTGGGCTCATAATCAATTATATACGGTTATGGGGAACCTTATCGGCGGAATTTTCTTTGTAGGCATTGTTTTCCAACTGGTATCTAATCCGAAACGGGTTATGGCGCTTTACCAGAACAAAAAGAACTTTATGCAGAAACTATGAGAGGATAGTTCATGGACGCTTCATTTACACCTTTCGATCCAGTTACATGGCTTATTTTCGGGGCCTTTGTTGTTTTCACCTATCTGATTGTCAGAATCTTTCGTGGTAAGTACCCCGACTATCCGGGGAAGTTGGAATAAAGGCAATTTGAGGCGCCCTGGGGAGCGCTCAGGAAAGCACGACTGAGCATTTCCCCGCTGTGTGCACTAGCGGGTAAATCAGCTTCCCAGAGCGGGACAGCGGCAACAATTCCAACCGGGTCTTATGACTGCTTCATTGAGTACCCGGTCAAGGGAAAGGAGATCATTATGGAAAGATCACAATGGATACCCACCGTGTGTTATCAGTGCAAGGGTGAATGTGCCATTATTGCCCGCGTTGAAAATGGCATCCTGAAGGAGGTCCGGGGCAATCCAAAAGCCAGAGGAAAAGCCTGTGTGAAAGGAATGGCGGGAGTATCTCTGGAGTATTCACCGGACCGATTGCTCTATCCGTTGAAGCGGGTCGGTAAACGCGGTGAAGGGAAGTTCGAAAGAATATCATGGGATGAGGCCATGTCGATTATGGAACATAAACTTCGTGACCTCAGGGATCGTGGCGATGCCCATAAACTGACGGCTAATTTTTTCCCCCACAGCATTACAGACCCGAAGTGGAGGTTCCTGAACGCTTACGGAGGATTCATAAACACGGCGCTTCCCCACTGCGATTCTGCAAAGATTGTCGGTTTTATAAGAACCATGGGAGGGGTGCCGAATCATCATATCCCGCCGGCCTGGTTCACTGTGCCGAAGGGCGGCATTATGATCATGTCTGGCCGTCGTCCCTTCGGGGGTCTTGAAGACGCAGCCGTCCCGCGGGATATCCTGGAGGCGCGGGAGCGAGGGGCCAAGCTGGTAGTCCTCGATCCCATGTTTACGCCGGAGGCAGCGAAGGCGGACTGGTGGATTCCTATCAAGCCCAGCGGCGATACAGCCTTTTTCCTTGGTATGATCCACCATCTCATTATGAATGATCTTTATGATGTAGATTTCGTGAAAAAATGGGTTCGCGACGGGGATTTCGAAAAGCTGAAGCACTACATGACCGATAAGACACCGGAAAAAATGGGTGAGATTTGTGGTGTTCCGGCGGAGACAATCAGAAAACTTGCAGAAGAATGCGCTGCCGCCCCATCCGTGGGCGTGGACAGCTTCAAAGGCGTTATGCTTGGAAACGCAATGGATTTCGCTCATGCCTGGACTATTTTCCTCTGTATTACAGGCAATATTGATAATCCCGGAGGACAACCCCTCCCCGACCTCATTCCCTTATCCCCTGTTGCCCCTGGACCGGCAGGTCCCAATCTTCATGAGTTGGGATGGCATCGGACGGGGCCAGACAAAGATAAATTTGCCAAGTATTCGTTCATTATGGAACCCACGTGGTACGAGGCCCAGGCTATTAAGAACGGCGGTTTGAAGATTCTGATTACGGCAGAATCCAACCCGGCACTGACAGAAATGGGCCAAAATGAGTGGCAGAAGGCTGTCTGTATGACAGACGATAAGGGTGAATATATGCTCGAACTTCTGGTAAGTTTCGAGATCATGATGTCGGACACAGCCAAATTCGCTGATCTGGTCCTTCCTGATAAATCCTATTTCGAACGGTGGGAGCTTCTTTACATGCCCTGGTGGTATAATTTTGGTCATGGAGTCGCCCTGCGCCAACCCGTCGTTGAGGCGCCGGGAGAATGCCGCCACTCCAATATGGTCATGATTGAGTTGGGAAAAAAGATTGTCCCTGAATATTTCCAGTTTGAGGATGATATAGCCTATTACGACATTCAATTAAATGGTCTTGGCCTCTCGGTGAAAAAACTTAAGGATATCGGTGGGCTCTGGTCACCGGGAACACTGGGATTCCGGAAATATGAAAGAACCGGCGGCTTTGGAACACCAAGTAAAAAACTTCACCTTTACTGGGAAGACCTGGAAGAACCTCCATGGTGCCAGGCCCTTCCTCGTCCGGACCTTGCACAGGAATATACAGATAATGCAAAAGCCTATCCCTTTGTCCTCATATCCTATCGAACCATTTACCACTCCGGTACCGGTCAATGGACCCACAACAACCCCCAGCTCAGGGATCGGGTCTCTGGATGCTTTGAGAACCCCCTCATGATCAATTCCCGGGTAGCCAGGGAAATGGGACTTGCCGATGGAGACAAGGTGACCATTGAGTCTCCCAGTGGAAGCATCACGGTTCGGGTTAAACTGACGGAGGGTATCAGACCTGATTGCCTCGGGTTGGCTCATGGATTCGGATCAACCATCGGCCGGGTAGCAACAGTAGGTGAAGGTGTTGCGAGCAATATTCTGATTCCTGATTCCGGGTCCACGCTTGAATGGCAGGATCTGGTCGGGGGTGAGTCGCATGTTTCAACCCGCGTCTCTATCGTAAAGTAAAGGAGGAGATCATGAAACAGTTAAGCCTAATGATAGATTTGAACCGTTGCATCGGCTGCAGTACATGCATTGTTGCATGCAGAAACTATCACGAAATCATTGATCACACCCTGGCGATGCCCAATGAGATTCCCTATTATATCCGGGTGGAGAGTCGTGAACTCGGAGTGTTTCCTAATGTCGCCGTTGATACATGGGTCATGCCGTGCCAACACTGCCCGGATCCGAAGTGTCTGCTTTCCTGCCCGGAAAGGGCTATCAGCAAAGATGCGGAGACAGGAATCGTCCGCATTGACCGAGAGACGTGCAACGGGTGTAAAACCATCCCGGAAACAATGGCGGCAGAAAAGGTTAAAATCAACCCGTGTACTGCCAATTGTCCTGCGCATATCAATATTCAGGGATATATCGGTCTTGCCGCCAATGGGAAGTATAAAGAGGCGTTGGCCCTTATCAAGGCCGAAAACCCCTTTCCGTCCATTTGTGGAAGGGTCTGTTACCATCCCTGCGAAACCCACTGCAACAGGACGGAAATTGATGAGCCGGTTTCCATAAGGGCACTGCACAGGTTTCTCGCCGATCTGGATCTGAAGGCGGAAACAAGGTATGTGCCGCCCATCAAAGACAAAAAGGATGGAAAGGTCGCTATCGTCGGCTCGGGACCGGCGGGTTTGACCTGTGCGTACTATCTTGCTCAGGAAGGTTATCAGGTAGCGATTTACGAAAAGGCCCCGGTATTGGGTGGGATGCTTACACTTGGCATTCCCGCCTACCGACTTCCCCGTGATGTTATTGAAGGAGAAATCCAGGTGATCCGTGACCTGGGTGTGACAATGAAAACCTGTGTAGACTTCGGTAGGGATGTCACGGTGGCCAAACTCCGTGATGAAGGTTATGGAGCCTTCTTTTTCGGGGTGGGGAGCCAGGTGTGCAAAAAGATAGGAAGCGAGGGAGAAGACCTGAAAGGTATCCACCCCGCCTACGATTTTCTGATGAAAGTCAACAGCCAGACCCCGCCATCTCTGGGGAAGCGGGTCGTCGTCATCGGCGGAGGAAATGCGGCTATTGATGCAGCCCGTTCTGCCCGCCGGCTGGGTGCGGAGGAGGTGATCATCGCCTACCGCCGGAGTATGGAGGAAATGCCGGCAAATCAAGTTGAAATACAGGAAGCGGAAGCAGAGGGCGTAAAAATCAAAACGCTCATCTATCCCGTCCGCTTCATCGGCAAAGAAAATCGGATCAAGTCCGTGGAGTTCATCAAAATGCGCCTGACGGAGCCAGACGAAAGCGGGCGGAAAAAACCGGAGCCCATTCCAGCGACGGAGTTCACTCTTGATGTGGACGACGTGATTGTGGCCATCGGTCAGCAGACAGACTGGTCATGCCTTACATCCGATGGAAGGGTTATGCAGGTGGATCCTATCACCCTGCAAGGCAAAGATCCTGATATTTTTGCGGGGGGCGACGCCGTTACGGGACCGCGAACAGTCATTGAGGCCATTGCCGCCGGCAAGGAAGCAGCCATTTCCATTGACCGATATTTACGAGGTGTCGATCTCCATGAAAATCGTGAGAAGGATTGGACATATACCGCCAAGGTTCAGAAAGAAAAGTTCGACCCGGCCAAGCGTGTCCCTGCATCCCTGCGTGATCCCAAGATACGTGAGAAGGATTTCAACGAAGTTTGCCTCGGGTTCACTGAGGAAGCGGTCAAACAGGAGGCAGCAAGATGCCAGAGTTGCGGTTGTGCGTGCATCCAGTCTTGTCCCTACGGGGTTATCCAATATAGCTTCCAAAAGGGAAGCTCCCACAAATGCGACCTCTGCTTCGCAAGAATCCATGTCGGCGAGATACCGGTATGCGCTGAGGTTTGCCTTACTGATGCCATCACATTTGGTGAGCATGAACTGGTCAAGCAACAGGCAGAAGATAAAGGAAAAGAGATACTGAGAAGCCTCTCCCGGGAATCAATTCTGTATGTTAAGTAAATAGGAGCGGGTTCTGACGATCCGAATTCGAATCGTCCATGCGTTGATAGAAAGACAGAGTGAAAACGGGGTGTTGATGAAACGAAATCACGCCCCGTTTTATATTGCTCTGGCTTATTTCTTCATATCAATTGAATGGACTTCCCCTGACGTGAGAGTTGCGGTAAATTTTCTCAGCTTAACAAGAAAAAGCTTCCTGGGTAGTTCGCCCTCATCGAATTTGTCAATGCCTTCAATCACATATCCTTGTGATAGGCGTTTAACTTTTTCAGTGCTAAAGAAATGGACAACAAACCCATCGACTTCGAACATATCTTCTCCACGATGTATTCCTCTTTTATAGTGCGTGTCATCTGTATTTCTGACTGTGTATATATTTAATCCGCCCGGTTTAAGTACACGCAGTATATCGGCAAGAAGCAACTCCAGTTCTGTTGTGCTCAGGGCCATACAGAAAAGCATATGGGAATATACAGCGTCGAAAGATTTGTCGGCAAACGGTAAGGAAATTCTCACATCATGGCATATTGCCGTTATGTGAGAGGACAGACCAACCTTCTGAATTTTTTGCTTTATTATGGAAACGCCGCTTCGGGCATAATCGACAACACAAACATTCAAACCATCACGGGCAAAATATAATGTGTCACGACCCTGTCCCCCACCCAGTTCGAGGATCTCTGTCTTGCCTTCATTCATGTAACGACAACCTTCGCTTTCTGATCAAGATATTGTATGTGTTCCTGGGAGAATGAGGCGCGGATGATGTATCTATCCAGGTTTTTTACGTATGTCACTGTTCAGTCATTCTCTTAAGCTTGGTTTCACGTCTATATTTTCCGTGATTTACTTGGCAAAGAGTTTGGCAACACATCTCATGACATGGATTTTCATCAATACTTTTTGCATGGAATTGCCTCCGTTATTATGAAAAAAGCGGGCGCGATGTAATCACGCCCGCCTGTGAACCATTCAGTCCAATATTGTCAGTTCTTCTCCCCTGAAACCCGGACTAGCCGAGGAGGATTGTTCCGCATATCTGCATGATTCTTGGGGACGAAAGCGAAGTCGAAGACTACCCTCAGTTCATCAAGCTTCACATTTCCTGCAGGCTCCATATATCCCCATGCCCACTGATCAAGCTTATATGCGTTTGGATTGCTGAGTTTCCTGAGCGCCTCGTCACGGGCTTCTTCGAAGCTCTTAATTTGAACAACACCTCGTGTGCGTTCGATCTTCCTCCATACGCGAGAGGCATTCAGCACAGAGCCGCTGTTGCTCATCTCAATTCGGATGACTCCGCCTACCCCGAGCACATCAATGCGTTTCCCCTCAACCTCAATCTGCCGTTTATAGGTGACAACCACGCCTTTCTGCATTTGCTTAATGTCACCCCGCTTACCACCAATAGGCATGCTTGCAGCCATCAAGCGGGTGACAACCGGCTCACCAAGGTTAGGATCATGCCACCCTATCTCTTGAATCAGGCTCATTGATCGTGCCAGATAGTCTCGCTCTGCGATAACAGGCTCCGTTGGTAACCCATGTTGTACTGCTTTGAGATACACTGCTCCACTCAGCGATTCGATCTGTACATTTGCCTTACTGCCCGCAAAGCTCTTAAGGGGAGCTACGGCTTTGCGAAGGCTTGGGTGTATGTCAGCGGCAACAAGCTTGAATCTGGGCAATGTCTTTGGGATTACATGCATCTCTAATGGTTTCATGGCAGAGCCTGTTCCAGAGGTGTAAAGGATATGATAATAGGTTTTGCCGGAGGTATTAGGCTGGTTGGTGAATTTCGCATCGTACAGTGGAGTTGTGAGAATGTTCGGACCACCCATTGTGATGCAAAGGGGTACAACACCCCAGCCGCTGAAACCATCGACGAAGGAATCAGCCACCGACATTCCTCTGTTATTGTAATTATCCCAGACCTTGTTTACGTTGCCCTCATGACAGTATGCAGCTGTTGACATGCCGCATGCCATGCGTAAATCAGGACGTAGTGCAGGGCCCCAGCGTTCAAAAACATTTCGCATATTTACAGAATCGGCACCGCCACTGAAGTTCTGGGGACAGGCGTACTCCAAACTGGACCCTGCACAGGTTTTCGGCCCGTGCGCAAAGACTTCACACGAGCATTGCCAGTAGTAGCGTAACATGCCGCCCTGTTCGATATTGCTGAGGGCCATGAGGTTCTGAGACGCGCTGTTGCCGAGAGTGTCCCATGATTCCGGCCACCCATGCCCGGCGTAGAAGAAGAGCATGGCCTTGTCGATGCCTGAGGTTGCATTAGTGTCATCACCGCTGGGGGTTTTTGTCTTGTCATAGTAATATTTTGAAGTGCTACTCAATCCTACATGCATATGGCGTTTTGTCCAGCCATTCGGGGCGTGGTTCGGTGCTGTGTTATCTCCCGCCATGCTTACACCGAAGAGAAACTCATTCGCTGTGTCGACATGCCAATCAGTGTTTCCGTGCGCTGACAGAGCACTATTCAGCGGCGGGTTACACCGCACTTCAAAGGCGGCCTGGTTGGAGGTTACCGATATCGGTGATAGCACCTTGATGGCTTTCCACCCCTTGAAGTAGGGCAGAGCATTGCCGCCAAGTTGCCACGTGTCCTTTACACTTTTAGTACCAGGGCTTGTGAAAATGAGTGTTTTGGTGATCGTATCTGTGGCACCGTCACTTCTGGTAAATACATACTTCACAGTCCCAGCTTTGTTCGAAGTTATCGACCCATTAAATGTGATGATGCCAGGGCAGTTGCCACGGTAGATGGCAGGAGATGCCGCCAGGACGGCTTTTATTCCCGGCAATTTCTCCAGGACGGCTTTTTGTTCCACAGTATAGGGCTTTGACTCCAGGACGGTTTTCCGTTCCGCGGCATCAACCAGTGTTCCACAAGCAATGAAGATTGCTGACATAGCCAAGATAACCTTGCATATCCGTATCCACATAGTGCCCTCCCTTTGTTTTTTTGATTTCTTTTGATATGAATTCCTCTCAGACGTTATGATTGATAATTGACAAGACCTTCCTTTTCCATAGCGGGAGTATAACCGGACTTATATTGTATGTCAATTCAACAATAATCACCGATTATCACTTGAAGGATGCATATCCATCATAATGACACTATGCTTAGAAGAGGAAGCAAACCTTTTCCCACATCTCGCTAAAGAGGCTGACTTGTAGTATCCGTCCTAAGATATTATGAACAATATCTTGGCGATGAGCACTACGAATTGAGGATCACATTGCTGAAGAGGTGCTGGTGCTTGCCTGTAATGGTGGCATAGAAGGCCTTGATTTCCTTCATATCACTTTCGATACGCCCCGTGGGATAGAAGATGGGACCGATTCCGCCTTTTTTGTGCCGGTAGTCGAGAAACCCCAGCACAATGGGAACATTGGCCCCCCTGGCAATATGATAAAACCCTGTCTTCCAGGAACTGACTTTTTTGCGCGTCCCCTCTGGAGGAATCACCATGATGAGCTTATCCCGCTCATTGAAGGCCTGTATACACTGTTCGATTACATTGTGTGACCGGCTGCGGTCGATGGGAATGCCTCCAAGCCACCGGCAGGCTGCGCCAAAAGGCCAGCGGAAAATGGCGGCCTTGCCCATCCAGTAAATTTTGATCTTTAACGCGGAGGCAACTGCAAGGCTAATGGGAAAATCCCAGTTCGAGGTATGCGGAGCGGCAATTATGACAAATTTTTTTATGTCAGGAATTTCACCCTCAACGTGCCAGCCGAGCATTTTTAAAAAGATCAAACTCATCCAGGCCATCAATTTATTTGGGGACAATCCTTTTTTGAGCATATACTCACACAGATTAATTTAACAGAAAAGGCTGATATCTGTATTTTCCGACTCGTTGCGCATCACTGCGACATCTTGACCATTATTATTTTTACCCTCGCATGTTTCTAAAAATCAGTCAATTCTTGACTTCTTGGGGAAGCGAGTCCTTCAAGATTTTCTGCACTATCATGTTTTGGCCGGGACAAATCAGAATTAATGCTCAATCAATCTTCTGAGCAGCAGTGTATATCTTTTCTGGGGTTTATTGTTTTTGACGGCAATCGCCAAAGCTTTCCTTGTCCCAATTATCACCACGAGTTTCTTTCCCCTTGTCACGCCGGTATAAAGTAAGTTCCGCTGCAGAAGCATATAATGCTGAGTCATAACAGGGATGACAACGGCGGCATATTCGGACCCCTGGGATTTGTGGACTGATACCGCATAGGCATGAGCAAGTTCATCCAGTTCACTGTAGTCATAGGTTACTTCACGACCATCAATTTTAATTGTTACCTCCTGGGCTTCTGCGTCTATATTGATGATCCTGCCAATATCGCCATTATACACCTCTTTGTCATAGTTGTTCCTGATTTGCATGACCTTATCGTGCATCCGGTAATTTCTGCCGCCCCTTGTTATCCCGTCCTCCCTGTTATTTAAAGCCCGTTGAAGCTCAGCATTCAGGTTTCCGGCGCCGACGGTTCCTTTGTGCATGGGGCTTAATACCTGAATATCATCTATGGGATCAAAACCAAATCGCTTGGGAATACGTTCTTTCACACAATTAATGATCAGTTCAAGTACTTTTGCCGGGTCTTCCTGTTCAATAAAATAGAAGTCATCAAGCTTCTGTGATGATTGTAAATTCGGGAACTCACCCTTGTTGATTCTGTGCGCATTGACGATAATCGAGCTTTCCTTTGCCTGGCGGAATATCTCATGTAACTCGACTACCGGCACAATACCCGCGTGTAGTATGTCTTTCAGAACATTTCCGGCGCCGACTGATGGTAACTGGTTTACATCTCCGACAAGTATGAGTGTTGCGGCGACAGGTACGGCCTTTAACAGGTGATGCATAAGAAGGGTATCGATCATGGAGGCTTCATCGATAATTACCAGCTGGCAATCAAGCGGGCTTTCTTCATTCTTCTTAAAACCACCTTTTTGCACACTGAATTCAAGCAGGCGATGGATTGTCTTTGCTTCATGCCCTGTGGAATCGGTCATGCGTTTTGCGGCCCGGCCGGTAGGAGCGGCAAGCATGATACTGGCCTTAACGGCAGCGAATATCTTGATGACCGCGTTAATGATTGTTGTCTTTCCCGTTCCGGGACCGCCGGTGATCACCATGACCTTACTTTTACCGGCACATTTGATCGCTTCAATTTGCTTTTCCGCCAGGGTTATGGAAAGCTTTTCCTGCACCCACTGGACAGCCTTTTCAGGATCAATCTTTCTCACCGCTTGAGGAGCATGTATGAGGGTTTTCAACCGGGAGGCAATGTTTTTTTCGGCAACATGGTACCCGGCAAGATAGACGGCTTTGTCGTTCTCCATACAATCATCCGTACCGGTGTTCATATCTTCTATGACAATCTTGTTGCCGGCGGCAATAGTACCGATGGCCCTGACAATGATTTCCCTGTCTATATCCAGAATCTCCTTGCACTTCGCAATCAAGGGCTCATAGGGATAATACACATGGCCTTCATCCGCCATTTCATGCAGGACATGGAGAATGCCGCATTCGGCTCTCAGGACTGAATCTTTCGCAAAGCCCAGTTTCTCGGCAATCCTGTCCGCGGTGAGAAAACCAATGCCGAATATGTCGGTGGCAAGTTGGTAGGGATTGTCCTGTACTATTGCTATTGCATCATTGCCGTACTGCTTGAATATCCTGGCGGCGTACCCGGAACTCACGCCGTGGGATTGCAGGAAAATCATTACCGCCCGTATTTCTTTCTGCTCTTCCCATGCCTTTTTGATCATGCCGATACGCTTTGTGCCGATCCCTTCGACATGGGAAAGCATTTCCGTTTCGTTCTCGATGATGTTCAGGGTCTCTTCCCTGAATTTCCTGACAATCCGTTTGGCCATGACCGGGCCGATTCCCTTGATTAAACCCGACCCGAGGTATTTCTCAATCCCGTAAACAGTGGCCGGTGTGGTAGTCTGACAAAAGACAACCTTGAATTGCTGGCCGTATTTCGGGTGATTATTCCATTCCCCCTTCATTTTGATGACTTCACCGGGGAGGGGGTTTACCATACTGCCTGTTACGGTGACTAAATCCCTGCGGCCATAGACCTTCACCTGGGCAACGGTATAGCCCGTTTCCTCGCTGGTGAAGGTTATTCTCTCTATAATACCCTGAAGGTCGACAAGCTGGTTTTTCGTCATCGTTCATGGACTTTCTCTGCAACGTAAGACTGAAGGGAAGAATAGATATGGTCAATCTTACCGGATTGTGGCAAAACACCGCGAAGTGTTTCCAGAATTTTCATTTCAGTCCTGTTGGTTGTGATGTATACTGTGACTCTTTTGAAATAGTAAAAAATACTTAGCATACCTGTGATTACTATGTAAACACTTCAGGTGTTCAATCAGTGATCCTTAATCGGATCAAAATAAAAGGCAGAGCCAACCGACCCTGCCTTTTATTCATGGAACGAAAATCATGATTTTGGAACCCGTCGAACCGGGGCTATCGCGGAACCTTTCTTCTGGCTCCTGCCAATCCAGAACTTATCTGTATCCGTATTTCTCTTTTATGGACTTTGCCTCCGGGGAATTGAGAAAATTCACAAATTTTTTCACCGCTTCCCTGTCCTTCGCCGGTTTCAGCACGCATCCCGCCTGGATGATGGGATGCGCTTCTTTCACCTCGAGATAACAGCCTTTTTTCCCCTCTTCAGATAGCGCAGACGAAAGGGCGCAGAAGGCGACATCCACGCTTCCATAGAAAGCGTATTCAAAAACCTGGTCGCTGTTTGCCGCGTAGACAATTTTAGGCTTTATCATATCCAGGAGGCGGCTTTTCTCTATGGCGTACATCGATGAGGCGCCATATTGAGTGTTCTTCGGCCAAGCAACACCAATTGCTGTCACGGAGGGGTGCTTGACAATCTCCTGCCAGCCTGATACGCCGCACAGGTCTTTTTTTGCCGTCCAGAGTATAACCGTGCCGATGGTGTAAACAAAAGGTTTCTCCGCAAGGTCTTTTTGGAAGAGCTCTGCGGGTCTTTCTTCATCTCCCGCCAGGACAATATCATAGGGGGCGCCGCTCATGATCTCACCCGTGAGATAGCCCGATGAGGCAATGGCGCCCATGACGGGAACCCGGGTTTTGGATGTAAATGCCTTCGCAATCTCTTTAAACGGCTGCATGAAGTTTGACGCAACGGCGACACTGATCGACTCAGCGGCCGTAGCGGGAATGGAATAGACAAACAGGAAAAGAATGAGAAATAAAAATGTGTAACGTCTCATGATGACACCTCCTTGTGGTATGTGTGACATAATTCAAAATATGGAGATAACCCGGGTAGGCTATCCTTATCCTCTTCACTTAAATGTTCTAATGATTTTCACCGGCATTGACCATGGCTGAAGGTCTTGTTCAATAATAAATATATGAGATTCTTGTCATAAAGTCAAGAACACCTTTTATCTTTGAGATAATGCCGATATATTCAGGATATCACATTGTGAAGACAAAAATATGTACCTTTGAAAAAATACATTCTTTTTCTTATCTTCATTGACATGAACATTCTAATCGTATATGATGCGACGCTTACTTGAGAAGAAGTATTGCAGGGAAGCATTCAATCTGTATACGTTAATAAAAAATCTGATATTATTTGAGGTATATAATGGGAAGTGTTGTAAAGAAGAGAAAAAAGAAGATAAGTAAACATAAATACAGGAAGCGGTTGAAGTCTAACCGTCATAAAAATAAATAAGGAAACGGTAACGATGTACTGTCGAGACCCCATCATAAAAAGGAGGTCAGGCGGACTATTTCACTCCCACATAATGTATCAGGGAGGATAATGGTTTTTTTTGACATAGTACATAAATCATAAGGTTAGCTGTTTTCAGGCTGACCTTTTTTTTGTATCGTGAAATCACGTTGGATTTTTGCTTCGGGCATGTGTTTCATATTTCACAGTGCACAAGAAGGTTTTGAGAAGTTATTTGATAAGTCATGGTGGTAAAATTTAAGAAACCCATTCTTAATAAGTTCATTATGGGGTTACAATTTTATTCGAGAAGGGAAACCATTGACAGCACCTGTGCGACACAAGGTACATGGCAAAACACGGAAACCTGATCCCGGGTGCAGGGTCAATGGTACCGGGGAGGCGCGATGAAAATCCTGAAGGATTTTTTTAGAAAGAAAGAATTAAAAAAGGAGCCGGAAGATGTCATGGAGATTGCCAATGTCATCGGTCCGCTTATAGACAAGGTGGTGTGGGATATCTTTGTGGCGCACAGAGAGAACCTGTTAGCCGAACCGATAACCTTTATTGTTCCTGCCGTGTGGGGGGCCAGGAAAGACGGTGAGCTTACTTCGATTCAAAGGGTGATTAATGCACATGTGTCCCCCGTTATTGGGGAGATTCGCAGATCGTTTAAGATGAAGTATCTGGATGGTGCACAGGAATTTGCCCTCAATTACCTGATTCGGGGGATCATCATATCGAAGATAACGTATATGATTGAGGCATTCCGGAACAGGCTGAATGAGAGGAGTATGGATGAGCAGAGCCTGAAAGAGGCACTCTTGCGTCTTAAACCATATGGGAGCGCATAAACTTGATTCAGCTGCAAAACGGATACGGAGATTTAAGGCTGAAGTTCAGAGATCAACTAAAACTGTGGAATGTTGGTTCTATAACTTGACTCCATAAGCGAGGGATTTTTTATCTAGGCTCAGACGCATGTTCGCATGGATGAGTTCGCCATGGCGCTCGATGAAAGGATGATACTCCAAAAGGCATTCGGAGAGTATAATGCGAATTTGATGCAGAAGAGGATATATTCCGCGTTTATCGGTAACGATATCCGCGATCATTACGGCGATACTTTTCTCGGCTTCGCTGATGGGAAGGGTAACAGGGGAGAGATGAGCGCCGGGGACCAATTCGCCACTTGTTCCTTCGCGCTGATAGACGGTCATTTGCCGTGCCCACCGCAGAAAAAGGGCGGGGTTGACTTTGAAGGCGGGACACCAGAAATACAATGGAGTTTCTTCAAAGGTGCGGGTAACGGCCTTTGGCAGGTTTCCCAGACGGATAAGGTCTGCGTAAGAATCAAGTGCAATACCCGCTATCTGGGCCTTCATTCTCCAGAATGGCAGATAGTGTGACGCAGTATCTGCGCATGTTACCGCCGTAAAAGTAACCCGTTCAAATGTATTTCCCCGATATTTCCAGGCAGAGCTGCAATTCTTGCATGTCATGACCAGGGCGTCTTTTTCTCCCTGGAGATCCCACCCGCACTCCGGGCACAGAGTGGCGATGAATCCAATTTTCCAGTTCTGTGGCGTCCGCGAGGCGAGAAGTCTGTCCAAATCGCCTGTTTTTAATGAACATACAGGCCGCCTGAGAACAGAGTCGTACAGGGTATTGTTTTCTCTATATGTGGGGGCGTAGATTAGACTAAACATTTCCCCTATAAAGGCGTTAAGGAAACCGGGGGGAGGCGGCGTGGACGAACCTGATAGTGCTGATGCCTGTGCGGAAACATATGAGACAAGCCTTTCGGGGATTGCGTCAGTCCCCGGTGGTGGCGCGTGTGGATCAAGAAAAATTCCCCCTGTTTGCGGAGAAACGAATTTCAGTGCGAAGACCTGGGGTCTGAAACCCAAGGAATAGGGGATGCCCCTTAGTGGTATTGCTGCCGCACTGGTATCTATGAAACGATTCGATACACCGCTCTCCTCTACGGAATAGGAGAGTCCTTTCATGCGCCAGTACGGTATATAGATCATATCCGGGGAAGCCCCGGCAGGCGGAGGTATGTAATACCGAAAGCAGTCACCGGGAACAAGATAGAGTTTTGTCCGGCAGTATGGACATAGCAGTATGCGATCTGCCTCGTTCAGAGTCACAGGCGCCCCGCACTGGGGGCAGGTATGTTCGATACGCCAGTTAGATTCTTTCACCGCACTGATTACAGAAGATGGATTTTGGCAGATTTTCCATGCCGCATTTTACGCACTTCAGGGACTGGGGTTTCTGTTCCACAGGATGGCCGCACTGAACACAGAACTTGGCACTTGAAGGCAAATTCTTGCCGCACTGTGAACATTGTTGGAAGACAACGATCTGGTGACCGCAATAAGGGCAGAATTTGGCCTCCCTGGGAACAATGTGTTGGCAATCGGGACAGGTAAAAGTCTCCTGTGCCGCGGTCTGTTGGGTCGAAGAGGTTTTAAAAGCCTCAGCAAACATGGCAGGCATCATGAAGCCCATTCCCATACCGAGCCCGGCCCCCGCCTGGCCCTGGGATTGGGAGGCAGTCTCCATGGCCATGGCCGCCTTCATTTTCAGGAGCTTATTGAGATCTTCAAAAATTCCGAGACGGCTCTTATCATCGATGGCCTTCTGAACATCCGGCGGAGGGGTGATCGAGTTGATGTACAATTGGGATAGACCGAGGCCAAAGTGACTGAAATCCACATCGAGGGCTTTTTTCAGTCCTTCCGCAAGTTCATCGTACCTGGCGGGAAGGTTAAAAATAGTGTCGATATGATTTCCCATGAAATCGTTGAAACGAGAGACTATCACACGGTTGAGGTATTCTTCAACGGCGTCGGTGGTATAGACTCCCTGGGTACCAACGAGGCTGTTTACCAGGAGAACCGGCTGCAGAACCTGTATATTGAAGACGCCGAAGGCTCTGAGGCGGATGAGCCCCAGTTCTGAATCTCTGAAAGCTACGGGATCCCTTGTCCCCCATTTCAAGTTGGGGAAGACTTTCATGTTGATGAAATAGACTTCCGCCCGAAGGGGACTGGTCATTCCCCACGGCAGACTTAGCACTTTTGTCAGTATGGGGATGTTGGCTGTTTTCAAAGTGTGCCGGCCCGGCCCGAAGGCGTCGTATGCCCTGCCGTTATAGAAAAAGACGGCGGCCTGGCTTTCCCGAACGGTCATCTGGGCGCCCCATTTGATTTCACCGGATCCCTTTTCCGGAATCCTGTGGACCAGCTCTTTACTCGACTCATCAAACCATTCTATAACTTCCAGAAATATCATATTGTTCGTTCCCATGTGTGCCATCCTTCAAAATTATATCAGGTATTCTTTTCTGTATGGTATTTCGTCCATATAAGAAGTTTTCTTGAGCATACGAGGCATGTTTACAACCGGCGGCATCTTAGGCAAGCGAAGATGCAATGTCAAGAATAAAACAGGATTAAAATTGATATTTACAGGAGAATATTGTAAATCTTGGCGCATGAAACGAAAAGATAAAGAATATGCGAATGTGTATCAGGGGAAGGCGTTGATAGCCGATCCGATTTATCAGTACGCTTCTTTTACGGTACCCTCACCTGATTTTCCTGATGAGCGAACGGAAAAAGACCTGATTGATTCTCACTGGTTGCAGAGGTTGCGGCGGATCTATCAGCTGCAGAGCGCCCGCTGGGTGTATCCGGCCGCCGAGCACAGCCGGTTTCAGCACTCCCTTGGAACCATGCACGTAGCTGGTGAGTTCGGAAGGTATCTTTACCCAAGTCTGAAAGAGATATGCAGTGATATCCCTTCGCTCAACTACATTGAGGAACTCCTCCGCATTGCCGGTCTCCTCCACGATGTCGGGCATGGCCCGTACGGGCATTTTTTTGATGACCACTTTCTTGATCAGTATGAAATTACTCATGAAGATATTGGAAAATTGATTATCACGAAGAAATTGGGGAATATCATCCGTCAGATTCGGAGAAGCCCTGCAGGCATCTTTCACAACGGGGAATGCCTCGATCCAAATCACGTTGCCATGCTCATCAAGATGCCGGCGGGGGGTGACATCAGATTACCCGGATGGCTCCAGCTGCTAAGGCAGCTTTTTTCCGGAATCTATACGGTGGATAATCTCGATTACGTCCAGAGGGATGCGTATATGACGGGCTTTTCCCTCGATATTGTGGACATCACGAGACTTCGTTTTTATACCTTTTTTACGAAAGGCGGTCTCACGCTCCACCAGGCAGGCATTTCCGCCCTCAGCCGCTTTTTAAATGCGAGGTTAAATCTTTACACCAATGTGTATTTCCACAGAACAACAAGAGCGCTGGATCTGCACCTTCAGGAGATATTCAGGGACACGATGCGAATACTGTTTCCCTGGAACCCCATACACGCTCTCGATGAATATCTCCTCTGCGACGAGTGGCGGCTGTTTAATGAAGTGCGGAACTGGCTTACGGATAAGGACCCCAAAAAGAAGAAGCTGAGCCGAGAATGGGCGAAGCTCCACAACAGAGAAGTGAAATGGAAGATGTCGTATTCCACGGAGATATCCATTGATCAGATTCAGCGGGGAACAAAATTCGTTCAAGCCGCTGATTATGAGAGGCAGCTCAAAGAATATCTTCCCGCTAAATTAAAAGGTATTTCTTTTCGTATCGACCTTGCCACACAGGATCCACGGCCGATTAATCCCATGGCAGAGACGGAAAAGAGGGTGAATATCTTCAACCCGGCCACAGGCATTACCTCCCCGGAGCCATTGAAGGATATCTACCGCTTCATCCCGGCGCGGGTCGTTCATTTGCGGGTTTTTGCCCTTTCCCACGATCATGATGCGGAGATTTCCAGGGCTGCGGAAAGGATGCTTAGCGTCCTTGAGGGAACGGTAAAGACGAATATTTGACGCCCCTGCCGTCTAAATGATTTCCGGTCTACAGAGTGCCTTTGTCCCCTGATCCAGGAACCGCGTGTGTTCTTGTGAGAGTTATGCCCGGATGATGTATCAAGCCAGATTTGTTATCGCGGCATGAGAATTTGACAGGTGACACACTTTGTGCTACGGGGATTCACTCAGAAAATATACACAGTTATTATCTCGCTGATGATGGAACAACGTGGATTTAAAGAAAAACTGAAAGGATGGATCAGTCTTTCAAGGCCTCCTTTCCATACTGTTGGGATCCTTCCATTTATCCTCGGGTCTTTCCTGGCATGGAAGATGAACGGTTTCTTCAGTGCCACTGTTTTTGCCCTTGGGGTTTTTGCAGTTATTCTGATTCTGCTTGCAACCTATCATGCGGGAGAATACTTTGATCATGAGGAAGATAAAATTTCCAAGAATCTGTTCAACAGCATGTTTGCCGGGGGTTCAGGGGTCATCCCGCTGGGGATTGTATCCAGGGATGTTCCCCTTTGGACCGGCATAATTACCTTCATACTTGCTGCAGTCATCGGAATTATTCTCCAGTTTATATTGAAAACAGGCCCCTACACTTTGCTTCTCGGCTGTCTCGGCGCCTTTCCGGGATTCTTTTATTCAACGAAACCCATCCGGTTGGTGGAAAGGGGGGTCGGCGAATATTTCATAGGTTTCTGCTACGGCTGGCTTCCCGTGGCATCAGGCTTTTACCTGCAGATGGGATATATTGACCCTATCATTCATTCCATGGCTTTGCCCATCGGGCTTTCGATATTCAATGTCATTCTCCTTAATGAATTTCCCGACTTCATTGCTGATGTATCCGTCGGGAAAAAAAATTTGCTGGTCCGCCTGGGGAAGAAAAAGGGTGAAATGCTGTACATTTCTATGTCCGTGCTTGCCTGGATAACTATGTTTTTCTCCATCATGGCAGGAGTGCCCGTGAAGGCCATATATTTGTATCTGCCGATCCTCATCCTGTCGGCAGCTGTTATATATATGATGCTGAAAAAGATGCATGAGGATCCAAAAATCCTTGAGATTATGTGTGGACTGAATATAGCCGTAAATCTTGGTACTACGGCAACGTATATATTCGCATATATGTAGAAACTGACACCTATGCACGGTAACAATACAAGAAAGAAACTGCGGCCTTTTTTCTCACCCCCTTCTTTACTCTGCAGACAGCTTGGGAGCGCCCTGTTGATGGGGTATCTCAACAGCTGGCACAAATTTCCGCAATGGCTCTTCCGGCATGCTCTCGAGTCAATTCCAGTGTCAAACGGCGCCCTCGGTATGGGGTGTATTGGCTACCCGGGCCATCCCGTATGGGAGGTCACCGCTGCGTGCAACCTCAACTGCATACATTGCCATGCGGCAAGCAACCAGCCGCATCATAATGAACTTAGAACGGATGAAGGGAAACGGTTGATTGATCAGATCGCGGAAATTGACGGGTTCCGCACTTTGATTTACACCGGCGGCGAGCCTCTTGTCAGACCGGATATATTCGATCTCCTCAAACATTCAAAGGAGACCGGTTTCGCCAACATCATCGCCACGAATGGTACTCTGATCGATGAAGAAATGGCGTGGAAGCTTAAAGAGCACGGGGTAGTATGTAATGCCATCAGTCTCGATGCCGCCGATCCTGACATTCATAATTTCATACGACGGACACCAAAGGCTTTTGATCATGTTCTCAGAGCAATGGAAGCAACAAAAAAGGCGGGTATCGTCCTGCAGATCAACACTACGGCCATGGAATATAATATGGATCACCTATCCGGGCTGATCGATTTTGTGGATCAGCAGGATGCTGGTATTATGCTTATGTACCAGCTGGTTGCCGTTGGAAGAGGAGAGAAGATTGAAAAGGCGACGTTGAAGAAATCAGCGAACCATGAACTCAGCAAGCTTATATCTCAAAAACAAAGTACTGCCAAAGCCATCATTGAACCCGTAGCAGGCCCCCAGTACTGGCCGTTTCTCCTTGAAAATAAAGGTATTCAGAACGGGCTCTTAGGCAGAATTGCGGAGCATGTCTTTCATGGCTGTGCCGCAGGGCGTGGCTTTGTATACATCAAGGCTCACGGAGATGTCTGGCCATGCCCTTTTGTTGAAGTGAACACGGGAAATGTCCGGGAAAAGTCTTTTAAGGAAATTTACGAGGGAAGCCCCGTTTTTAAAAACCTCAGAAATCGTGAAATTACTCTCAAAGGGCTCTGTGGAGACTGTCGTTATAGAAAGATCTGTGGTGGTTGCCGTGGAAGAGCATTCGCGTATAGCGGTGACTATCTTGCCGAAGACCCCCGCTGTTTCATCAGGGACAGTGAATAGCTAATCAGGAACAGCCATTGCTCTTTCTTGCGCAGTATGGATAGGCTTCCCGCCATCCTTCTTTTTTGCAGGGAAAGAACGCTCCGCGTCTTTCTTCACGCGTCCTGTCGGCATCCCGGTTGCGCTATTGCCCTTGACTTCACATTTTCAATCAGTAGAGTAAACGGCGCGTAATGGAGAAATGTTCGAGACAGAATGCGTGAACAACGAAAATTATTAACGTTTGAGCTCCTGGGCCTGTGTATGGTGACGTTTGTTGCTATCTGCAATGTCACCGTCTTTTATAATCTCTTTAATTACCTGCGGATGCTCGGCATACCTGCTGATCTGCAAGGGCTGGTGGTCGGCTCCTACTCCCTCACGGCCATGGCGCTTTACCTGCTGGTGAGCCCTTTTCTCAGTCCCGCGAACGCGCCTCGCACCATGCTGTTGGGGATAATGGTGGTGGCGTTGTGCGGCATAAGTTACCTCTTCATCCATTCCTTCTGGGGCCTGCTGGCGTTGCGCATGATGAACGGTGTCGGGAATTTCCTCATGGGCGCGGGAGCAATGACGCTTTTCGTATCCCTCATTCCGAAGGAAAAAAGCGGCCAGGCCTTTGCCGTTTACTCACTATTCATTCTTTTACCATATGGGGCAGTGCCGGCGGTGATGGACGCCTTGAGTTCCATGATTCCCTCGCCGCCGCATGGGTATGCAGGCGCCACGGTAACGCTGATTCCGGCGGTATGGATTGTCTTGCATGTTCGCCGACGCCTCCAGGGACAGTTGGGCATGGAGGAAAGAAAACATCTGCCCGCCTGGGCGGACATTCGCACCAATGTAGCACAGCTGTCGGTTGCACTGCTCCTTCTGCTGAATACGGTGTATATTATTAACTGGAGCAGCATGTTCTTTTTGTTCAAGGGGTTTGCGGATGAACAGGGAATCATGAACGTGGGAGTCTTTTTCACGGTGCAGACAGGAATAATGATTGCGCTCCGCCTCTTCGCAGGAAGGCTGTTTGATGCCTTCGACAAAGCCTGGATGGTGGTGGCCACATTTGCTTTAATAGCCCTCGGGCATTTGGCATTGGACAACCTGCCGGGGCCATGGGCGATACCGGTCGTGGCGTTAATCTTTGGGGTAGGTATGGGAATGGGACAGCCCATCCTCCACGGGTTGATGTTTGAGGTTTCGGCCCCCATCTTTCGTCCTTTGAATGCAAACCTCATTCTCTTTTCGACGCATGCGGCATTCTTCCTCGGTCCCGTATTTGGAGGCGCCGTCGTCGGCCGATGGGGCTATCACGGCTATTTCATGTTCAGCATAGGAATGGCGCTGGCAGCCGTATCCATTGGTTTCCTCTTGACCGGGAAGCGTTAATTTTGATATTTGATAAGGCATTGCTTTCTGACGGGATAACTACAGGAATATCAGACAGGATGCGTACAGAAATGAAAGCGGTGATGTAGTACCCGTGTGCGGTCCGGGAAATGCTGGACGAATGGACGGGAAGGGAGGTATGTGATGCCTGAAACAACGTCAGGACTGAAAAAGATGGATGGCTGCCGGGTGATGGTTCCCCAAAGCGAAGGAATGAAGGAGCCGGGAATTGTGTATTCACGCGAAAGGCATATCGGTGTGACAGGGTCTGATGAAAGCCCTAAGCGGGCAGTGAATGTAGCCCATGCGCAAGGCAAGTCGAGCCATCCGGGCGGGAAGAACGGTAACGCCGGCCCCGTCTTTTGGCGGCTCCTTGTGTGCTTCCTCTTTGTAATCGTTACATCATTGTATGCGGCGCCTAATGATGCCAGGGCCGATAAGGTTCAAAAGGTTAAGGAAGAAGTGAAGCAGGGAGTACAGGAAACGAAGGCAGAGATCAAGAAAGTGCCGGAGGGGGTGAAAAAGGCGGGGCAAGAGGTAAGGAGGCAAGCGGGAGACGTTAAAAAAACGGTGGAAGCCGACATTGAAGAAGGGAAAAGGAATGTTCGAAGCCTGACAAAATAAACACGGTTTTATAACGAATTATCAGTCATCCTTGTTTTTACCATGACACCGTATGTGCAGGCTGGTACGTGTATAGTGCCCCTTCATAATCCTCCCGCATTCACTTTACGAGATTAATGATATTTCTGAGTTTGGGATCGGCAGCCGTTTTAAGCAACTCGAACAGGACCATCTCCGTGCTCGTCCATATGACGCCGTGATCCCTCATTTTATGAAGAGCGATTTCCCTGTTATGCTGACTTCTCGATGATACCGCATCGGCAATAATCTGGACTTCATAACCTCGCGCGATCAGATCCACTGCGGTCTGATAGACGCAGACATGCGTTTCCATGCCGGCGAGGAGCACTTGTTTTCTTTCCAGGGTTTGGAGCGCTTTCACAAATTCCTCATTGCCGCAGGAACTGAAACTTTCCTTGATGATCGGTCTGGTTTCCGGGATGAGATCAGTGATTTCAGGAATCGTCGGACCCAGGTTGATCTCTTCGGTAAGGAGTATGGGTATATCGAAAACCTGGCAGCCTTTTATGATCTTCCGGATATTTTCAATGACGATGTCTCTGAGGTCAATCACTGCCGCCAGATTGCCCTGCACGTCAATGATGGTCAAAACGATATTGTTCCGTGTCAGCATAATGTATTCCGATTTCTGTCCCGTCGAAACGTCTCATGGATAAGGAATTTACAAGGCATTGCTGTTTCGTAATCGGAGTATATGAAGAAGGATTTTGCGTGTCAAGAGGATATTGGCCGCAAAAGACGGAGTGTG
>CAZMBE010000040.1:0-25433 GCA_964564625.1 uncultured Syntrophaceae bacterium
CCCCTCCAGAGGGGGACAGCGAGGAGAGACTCTTTCCTTTACGAATGGGAGGCTTGATAGGATCGATAATTTTCATACCTTCATGATGCCCCACGGAGGTGTGGAGATTTCTACTGTTTCAATTAAGTTACAAAGTAACTACGGAGAGGCAGTCAAATGAATAACGTATCATCGTCCCACCAAGATGTTCTTGCAGCGCTGGGGACAAGATTACAACCCCGGAAGAGGCTCTTGCGTGCGTTTCTTCCGGTTCCAGGATTTTTGTGGGAACAGCCTGCGCGACACCGAGAGTCCTCGTGCAGGCATTAGAGACCATAGGCAACAGGCTCACCGATGTGCATCTCTACCATTTCCTTACTGATGGCGCCATCCCTTACGTGGATGGCCGTCCGCATACGAAATTCCACCACAAGGTATTTTTCGTTGGCAGTGAGATACGAGAGGTCATAAAGCAGGGGAAGGCCGACTACATTCCCATCTCCCTCGCCCAGGTGCCGTATCTGATTAAAAGAGGCGCTCTTTCCATCGACATGGCAATTGTACAGGTATCCATGCCAAAAGAGGGTTTTGTCAGCCTTGGCGTTTCCGCTGATATCACTTCCGCGATCATAAAGAACGCCGGCCGGGTGATCGCCGAGATAAATCCCCATATGCCGTGGACCCATGGGGACACGCTCATTCCAATAGATCGAATTGATAAAATGGTGTTGGTGGAGACCCCGGTTATTGAATATGTCCATCCTCCAGTGGAAGACGCCGTGTCGGAAAGAATCGCCCGTTATGTTGCCAGGATCATTGAAGATGGATCCACTCTTCAAATAGGTCTGGGGAGAATACCCAACCAAATGTTGAGATACCTGACGAACCGGCGAGATTTGGGCATCCATTCCGATGTTATCACCGATCCGATTGTTGATTTAGTAGAACAGGGCGTCATTACCGGAGAGGCAAAAACCATCCATAAGGAAAAGATTGTCGCCAGCTATTGCATGGGAACCCGCCGGCTCTACGATTGCATCAACAATAATCCCCTCTTTTCTTTTCATCCCATCGAGTATGTGTGCGAGCCGTCCGTCATCGCGGCAAACTACAAAATGGTCTCCGTCACACAGGCCTGGTCAATAGACCTGATGGGACAGGTATGCGCCGATCAGTTTGAAGGGGAGTTTTACAGTGGCGTATCCACGCAGCCCGATTTCATCCGCGGGGCTTCGCTATCCCCCGGAGGCAAACCGATCATCTGTATGGCTTCCACAACGCAAGACCGGGGGAGATCGAGAATCCGCCCGCTGCTCCACGAGGGTGAAGGTGTTACCATCCCCCGCTCCGATGTCCATTACGTGATTACCGAGTACGGCTACGCATACCTTTTCTGCAAGTCGATTCGCGAGCGGGCCTTGGCGCTGATCGAGATTGCCCATCCGTCATTCAGACACTGGTTGTTGGCGGAAGCCAAACGCCTCGGTTATCTCCGTGAAGATCAAACACTCATGAGCAAAACGGCCTACCCGGAAGAGGCGGTGAGGGAGGTGACCTTAAAAAACGGCACGAAAGTTGTCATTCGTCCTACCAGGGCCAGTGATGTGAGGGGACTCCAGGATATTTTCTATCACATGACGCCAAAGGATGTGTATACGCGGTTTTTTACCGGATTGAGATCTCTTTCCGTCTCCAAGGCGGAGCATCTGTGTAATGTGGACTATGAGAAGGAAATGGCGTTCGTCGCAACGATCGGGAGTCTCGAAGAAGAGCAGATCATCGGCAGCTCCTGCTACGTGGTGAATCCTTCTACCAAAATGGCGGACGTGGCCTACATGAACAGGCCAGAGTGGAAGGGAAGCGGCCTTGGTACCGCATTGCAGCAAAGGATGGTTGAATACGCCAAATCAAAAGGGCTCAGGGGATTTACCGCGGACATTCTGCCGGAAAACACGGCGATGCTGACGGTAGCCAAAAAGTGCGGTACGGTCACCATACGGCAGTCTTACGGCACATGTGAGGTGGAGATGGTGTTTTAGTGCCGCAATTCAATCTTACATATATTGTCGCGACTGTATCGACTCAATATAACCCAATGTACCATCGGTAATCTGCGCCGCATTGGCCTCATCAGTATCAAGATGCATATCGAGCTTATAGCTTGGATGAACACGCACGAGAACATCACCGAATATTAAAGTTCGTACGCCCTTAATCTCGACCATCACTTTATCCTTGTCCCTCAGTCCCAGGGACAACGCCTCTTCAGTTGATGTATGGATATGTCTTTTCGCACAGATTACGCCCTTGTTAAGCCTTACCTGGCCTGCTTTCCCCTCGAGAATAATGCCCGGTGTTCCCTCAATATCGCCGGAGTCCCGTATGGGAGCGTCAATGCCGAGTTTAAACTGTTCAGTACGGGAAATTTCCACCTGCGATTCCTTTCTGAACGGACCCAATATCCTGACTTCCTCGATAATTCCTTTCGGTCCGATGAGATTCACCGTTTCCCATGCAGCAAACTGTCCATATTGACTCAATTCGGATCGGGGGGTTAACTGCATGCCTTTACCAAACAAAGATTCAAAATCGCCCGGACTCAGGTGAACATGATGCGCTGAAATACTGAGCGGAATAGGCCTGGATTTGAACATTTCGATTTCTTGCGTCGTTCGCACTCTGCCGAGGGCGTGGAGCGTTTCTCGCGCGATCATTTTTTCCTCGTCAGCAGGTATCACTAAAATGCGCACCTTTGAAGCAGGTTCAGACACATCAACGACACGTCCCCGCTCAGCGAGTGCCTTTCTGTTCACATCAAGAGATAGATTAATGCCGAATATTTCAAGACCCTGGCATGTGCGGGCCCGTATTTCAGGGGAATTTTCACCGATGCCACCAGTAAAAATAACGGCATCAATGCCGCCTAACACAGCAATATAAGAGCCGACATATTTCTTGACCCGATAGCAGAAAGCGCCGACAGCGGTTTTGCAACGGGCGTCTTCCGCCTCTGCACCCTGGAGAATTTCTCTCATGTCGTTGCTTCTTCCACTTATCCCCAGGAGACCGCTCTTCTTGTTGAGAATAGTATCGACCTCGTCAATACCCATTCCTGAGACTCGCATGAGATGCAGTATGGCTCCTGGATCAAGATCGCCCGCTCGTGTGCCCATAATAAGCCCTTCAAGGGGAGTCATTCCCATACTTGTATCGATGCTTCTCCCATGATCGATCGCGCACACGGAGGCTCCGCTTCCCAGGTGACATGAAATAATTTTCAGGTCTTTCAAAGGGCGTTTCAGATACGTTGCCGCACTCATGGCGACGAATCGATGATTCGTGCCGTGAAAACCGTACCGGCGTATCTGTTCATTGTCACAAAGGGCATGAGGGAGGGCATAGGTATATGCGCTATCCGGCATGGTATAATGAAACGAGGTGTCAAATACGGCTACCTGCGGTACGGAGGGGAGCATGTCCTGCATCAATTCAACGCCATTTAAATTGAAGGGATTGTGAAGCGGTGCCAGGGGGATATACGACTTTATCGATTCCTTAACCGAATCGTCTATGACCACGGAACTTGGAAATTTGTCTCCCCCATGGGTGATTCTATGCCCTATCGCATGTATTTCGATTAGATTTTTCACAACTCCTGAAGAGGGATCGGTGATTGCAGCAACCATTGCTCCAAGTGCATCTTTAATCGTATTGACATTTTTTACAGGCTCTTCTTTTTTCGAATTTGATAACTTTATCTTATGGAACGCTTCACCCGAACCTATCCTTTCAACGAGGCCTTCACAGAGAGGAAAGTTCTGGGTCGTATCAAAGAGGGTGTATTTTAGGGAAGAGCTGCCACTGTTTAATACAAGTACTTTCATGGGATCAGTCGAGGAAGAAAAATTCAGGTCATAGGGATCGTCATTTTCACTGTGGGCTCTTTTCACAATCTCCTGCCACTGTTCATTTTTTTCACTTTGGAGAAGCCTTCTTGAAATAAGCCGGGAAAATTTAGTGAGCGTTTTGGGGTTCCCCGCAATGACATGTGAAATGGCCTCGCGTGTAATTTTGATAAGCTTACAAGGTCCCGAGGTGACAACATCAGCAATTGTGGGATCGCCTGTGACAATAGACATCTCGCCTACTATTTCGCCTCTGTGAATGGAGGCAACAACACGCCATACTCCATCTGATTTAGGGCGTGATACGTCTACTTTCCCATCATAAATAATCCAGAGGAATCGTCCTATGTCACCTATCTTTATGATTTTTGTGGCATCCGGAAAGGAAAGAATTTGTGCATTTTCAACCAAGAAATGTAAGTGCTCATCACTGAGGTCAGAAAAAACATCAACCGATCTCAGAAAATTTAACAAATCCATCTTCTCCCTCCTTCAGTTTTTTTAACACTAATACAGCCACTATTTTATGTCACTATTCTATGTGAACAGCACACTCTTGTAAAGCAATTCAATTGGTAATTTGTATGTCCAAACCATAATATGTTTTCAGATTCCCAAAAATCCCTTGACAATCCTGCGAATAAGCTTAAAGTGATAGATACTATAGATATTTTCAGTTACTTCGTTGACCATTCAAACAAACCACCTGCTTAGCTCTGATCGCAGCGGCAGTTTCTTTTTCTCTGAACTACGAACGGCATCAATTTTCACTAAGGACATCGAAAATGAAGTGTCCGGAATGCCAATCTATCAATCCTCCGGGTTCCCACTTCTGCAATCACTGCGGTCAGCAGATCTCAACAACTCCCTCCGACCCCCTTCGTAAGGAACTCTCCTTTGATGAGAAGTTGGAGAAGATCCAGAAGTATCTTCCAAAGGGCATTACTGAGAAGATCCTCTCCCAGCGGGACAAGATCGAAGGTGAGAAGCGACAGGCCACCGTCATGTTCTGCGACATGAAAGGCTTCACGTCCCTTGCTGAAAAACTCGGCCCTGAGGAAGTCTATGCCATGATGGATCAGGTCTATGAGATTCTCATTCAACGAGTGCATGCCTACGAAGGCACGGTAAACGAGATGACCGGTGACGGGATCATGGCCTTGTTTGGTGCCCCTATCGCGCTTGAGGATGCACCGCAACGTGCGATTAGATCAGCCATGTCCATTCACCGGGAGATATCCCGCTACAATGAAAAGGCCAAGAAGGGCAAAGGTGGTCTCCCCTTAATCCAGATGCGAATCGGGATTCATACAGGGCCTGTGGTGGTGGGAACTCTTGGGAATGATCTTCGTGTGGAGTTCAAAGCGGTTGGAAATACGGTAAACATTGCATCGCGGTTGGAAGGATTAGCCGAACCTGGAACAACGTATATTTCTGATGACACGTTCAAACTCACTGAAGGACTCTTCCATATTGAGGCTTTGGGTAAAAAAGAAATCAAAGGAAAAGAAACGCCCATCAAGGTCTATCAAGTAATTTCACCAACTACACGGAGAACTCGCTTTGAAGTATCGACGGAAAAAGGTCTCAGCACTTTCGTGGGCAGGGAACGGGAACTCGGGTTTCTTTTAGAGAGATTTGAAATGGCAAAACAAGGCAACGGGCAGGTCATCTCCATTGTTTCCGAAGCAGGCATGGGTAAATCAAGGCTTCTCTACGAGTTTAGAAAGGCCGTCAGCAATGACTATGTAACCTTTCTTCTGGGACGTTGCCTGTCCTACAGCAAATATGTTCCCTATAATCTTATGACAGACCTGTTGAAGGCCAACTTTGAAATCCATGATACCGACACTGATCAGCAGATTAGAGAAAAAATTACCATAGGTCTCAGCACCATGAATATTGATGAACCGTGTACCCTCCCTTATTTTCTGGAACTTCTTTCTGTCACGGAGAGCGGCTTGGACAAGATTCCTTTGAGTCCGGAATCCAGGAAAGAGAGAACCATTGATGCCTTGAGGAGGATCGTCGTAAGAGGATCGGAAATCAGACCCTTGATTATAGCCACTGAAGACCTCCATTGGATGGATAGGAGTTCCGAGGATGTCATGAAAGAACTGGTGGAAAGTATAGAGGGAGCAAGGGTATTTTTGATTTTGACTTTCCGACCTGAGTATGTTCATTCGTGGAGCAGTAAATACTATCACAGCAAGGTGATGTTGAACAGCTTATCCAAGACTGAAACACTTAGTATGATGGCCAACATTCTTGGAAGTCCATACATTGAGCGTTCCTTGGAAGAAATAATTCTTCAAAATACTGAGGGTATTCCATTCTATATTGAGGAATTCATCAAATCACTCAAAGACCTGGGAATCATCGAGAGGAAGGACAAGACCTACCAACTCTCAAAGGATATCGAGATACTCACTATCCCGTCTACCATCCAGGATATCATTATGTCCCGGGTTGACACTTTACCGGAAGGAGCTAAAGAAGTTTTGCGTAACGGTTCCGTTATCGAAAGGGAATTTAACCATGATCTGATCAAGCGCGTAACAGAACTGCCCGAACAGGAACTTCTCTCCCATCTGTCTGTTCTTCAGGAATCGGGACTTCTTTATGAAAGGGGCATCTATCCTGAATCAACCTACATATTTAGGCACGCACTCATCAGGGAAGTGATCTATGATTCCATACTGATGAAAAAAAGAATACAGATTCATGAAAAGATTGGAAAAACAATTGAAGTACTATACCAAGACAATCTTGATGAGCACTATGGGGCGCTTGTGACACACTACATGGCCAGCCGAAATTACCGAAAAACAGCCGACTACTCCCGACGTTCGTGTGTAAAAGCAGAAAAATCAGTTTCACTTCATGAAGCTACGAATTATGGCAAAAAATGTATTGAGGCGTTGGAGCAACTGCCACAGACCTTTGCATTAGAAAGCGAAATTATTGACGCCAGAACAGCTTTAGGATTCTATCTGTTCCGAATGAGCAATATGACGGAAGCAAAGGAATGTATTGATCCGATCTCAGATGTCATTGTGAAGAGAGGCATTAAGGATCGCCTTGGTCAGGTATTCGTCATCATTGGCAGCTTTAAATTCATGTCTGAAGAGAAATTTTCTGAATCTATAGAGTATTTGGGAAAGGCCATAGAATCGTCTGAAGAAACCGGTGATTTAATCACCAACGTGTATGCGAGATATATGTTGGGTCTGGTCCTTGCCATGAACTGCGATTATGAAAAAGCTACCCCCTATTTCGAGGGCTTGCTCAATCTCAGTATCGCCATGCAATATCCCTGGCAAATCTCTGTCATGAAAAGCAATCTTAGCGTCTATGCGTATGATTATCATGGCATGGTGGCCCAAGGCTATCATAATAGTGAAGATGCTGTGCGGATTGCTGAAGAGAGCGGAGATATTTACTCAAAAGCCATGGCCTATGCAAGCCACGGAACCTCCTGCTATTATCGAGGGTTTCTTGAAGAAGCGCAACACCATCTGATTACGGGTGTCAATTTAACGGAAAAGATCAACATGTCGGCTCACAAGGCCATGGCTCACCAGTGGTTGGGTCATGTCTATTATGATCTTGAAAACTATCAGAAGGCCCAGGAACACTATTATGGAGCAATTTGTGCCCGTGAACAAAGCCGGCTGTTCCCATCTTCTGTAAATTTAAACCGGATTGCTCTTATGAGGGCAAAGTTGTTGAACGGAGAAAGGAACATCGACCTTGAATCAATGTATCAATACTCACAGGAGAACAGGGTAAAATTGTACGAAGGCTGTATGGCAAGGTACATTGGCGACATTCTATTGCATCTCGATAATTACCATTTAGAGAAAGCAGAGGAATGGATAAAAATAGCCATCGAAGCAGACACACGAAATGGTATGTATTGTGATCTTGGTAGGGACTATACCCTTTACGGTGAATTTTTCAAACAAAAGGGGGACTCCTCAAAGGCGAGTGAATGCCTTGAAAAGGCGATGGGGATCTTCAAGAAGTGTGGGGCCGATGGCTGGTTAAGAAAGACAGAGGAAACGTTATCGGATTTCTGATTTGAATACACCTTTCCAAGGAACATTTAAGACTGCTTAAAAGGACGTGAGAGCCGATGTTTCATCAGCTCTTGATATTGAGAGATTTTCTATTGCCCTGTTGCGCTCGGTTCCCACCGCATGATTCACTGTGGAATTTTCATAAGGAGCGGTGGAGTAGAAAATCACATTCATTATAGAACTGATTTTACAACCTATGGAAAGGAGATGTGATTGTGGCGTTAGTATATGAAAAATTGAAGGATGAGTTGGAGGAGAGAGGTTATACTCCCTTTGTTTGTATTATTAAGTGGCTGCCTCAGGATGAAGCCGCGGCGATAGACCGATACCTACAAGTATTTAACATAAGGGAAGGCGAAGGGTTAAAGGGAGTTCATACGTGGAATTTAATCGGCAGAAATTCCATGATCGTCATAGGATGGATGAATTCCGCTAAAAGTCTTCAAAAATTTTGCACATCTGTTACTTATGGAACTGGTATCAGTATGGAAGTCTGCCCAGCCATCGATCACTTTGGTTTAACGGAGGCTTTGACAGAACTGAAAGATTACCAGGCTAAGATACGGACTTAACCGAAGCCGCAGAGTGAATAAATGAAAACCCTCACACAGTTAATTGATCTGCAAGACATTCAAAAGGCATGGGCTGGGTTAATCCTGTGATTGCATACTTGGCTCATGCCTATTAGGGAACAATGTACCAAGGCCAGCAACCTCATCCGGAAATGCGGTGCTGACGGCTGGGTAACATTAGCAGAAAAAGCCTTGGCTGAATTTACGTAACACTCTTTTTTGATCATAAAATTTTTCGAAAGTCAGATAGTGGAAGAGTCGCAAAGTGCCATTAATCCCCCAGCGAGACACCTATATCTCGCGCTGTCCTGATTTTGTCGCTGTCAAGAGGGACGTTCTTTATGCGTCCAATTATTTTTTGCAGGGGAACGGCCTTTATATGAGGAGGATCGAGGCTTACCATAGTACCGAATTTTCTCTCTCCTATGATTCTCACTGCCGCTGCGCCGAAGCGGAGCGCTACCAGCCTGTCAAACGTGGTAGGATTGCCCCCTCGCTGTAAATGGCCGAGAACCAGTGACCGCGTTTCTTTGCCCGTGCGCCCGGCAATTTCTTTTGCTAAATACTCTCCTATGCCCCCGAGAACTACATCCTGACGGCCAACCTCTCCCGTGCCTTTATCTATCACGCGGCCGCCCGCTGGCGATGCGCCTTCGGCAACAACGACGATAGCATAACGCTGCCCGTTTACTCCAAGTTCCATTATATGGTCACACACTTTATCGATGTCGAAGGGAATCTCCGGAATGAGAATCACATCCGCCGAGCCGGACAAACCGCTATTCAGGGCAATCCAGCCCGCATGACGCCCCATAACCTCAACTATCATCACACGTTCATGTGATTTGGCGGTCGTATGAAGGCGGTCTATGGCCTCAGTGGCAATGCTGACAGCGGTGTCGAAACCAAACGTTATTACCGTCTCACAGATATCATTATCAATAGTCTTTGGCACACCCACTACCGGTATCCCTTTCTTGTATAACTGGTAGGCAATTCCAAGGCTTCCGTCGCCGCCCACGGCGACGAGGCAATCGAAACGGAGGCGCTTGAAATTCTCGACCACTTTGTCCGATACATCCCGTATTTCAACCTCCCCCGCCATATTTGTCACCGGCATCATAAAAGGATTGCCACGGTTTGTCGTTCCTAAGATCGTACCTCCTGTGTTGGAAATGTGGCTTACTGTTTCCGGAGTCAAGCGGATTACTTCATCCGTGTTCAGGAGCCCGGCATAACTTTTTTTGATACCATACACTTCCCAGTTTCTGCTGCTGGCCGCCATAACAACAGCTTCGATTACAGCGTTAAGCCCGGGGGCATCCCCTCCCCCCGTATTTATCGCGATTCTAATCCTCTTTTCCATCATATCCCCCCTCTACACAATATCGGAGATTCCTATAACATATTTTTCTTTCTCCCAGCATCCATAAAATGAAAAATGTTTCATCCCGACAGGAGAATCTATAGTAATTGAAGTTGCAATTTAACGCCCTCCGCATTACACTCCGTGAAGTCTCCGATCTATAGGGAAGCATTATGGTAACCGTTTGTCCGGATACCGTATCACTATCAATGGTATTCTAAACGTATTACGAAAGTCGAGGGTGCATGAATAAGCCTGTGTTAAGAAGGGACATTCAACCTATTGCCACGGTAATTAATGGTCGCCAAATGATCGTCTTTCATGATCCATACCACCTGACCGACCATAGTATCGCTCTCGATATGAGCACACTCACAATTCTGCAGCTCCTTGACGGGAAACATGACCTTCGGGACATTCAGACAACGCTGACGAAAATTCAGGGCGGCCGTATCGTGTACATCTCCGAAATAGAGTCCTTCATCGACACGCTGGACAAGGCCTGTCTTTTAGACAGCGACCTCTACAGCCATAAAATGAACAGGCTCCGCGATGAGTTCGGTAGTCAAGAGAATCGATTCCCCGTCTATGCCGGAAAGGCCTACATGGAGGACCCGGATCAACTGTCCCAGTTTATAAGAGATATTGAAGACACTGTCAGCAGGGAGAATGTGCGCCCTAGACCGGATACTATCACAGGCATTCTCGCCCCCCACATTGACATTAAGACAGCTGCCAAAGTGTATGTGAACACTTACCGCCATTTGCGGGGCAAACATTATGATCTTGTCATTATTTTGGGTATAAACCACCACGAGCAGGATGGTCTCTACAGTGTGTCCGAAAAAAATTACGTGACCCCTCACGGAGAAATCACATCAAACCGTGATTTTATCTCTGCGTTGAAGAAACTGGTACCGGAAGGAACATTGGCAACGGATGATTTCGGACATATGACGGAACATTCCATTGAGTTTCAAACTGTTTTTTTACGGCACTACCTCGGTGATTCCTTTTCCATAGTGCCGATTCTATGCGGAGGAATTCACTCGTTTATCAGCCAGAAGAAGACCCTTCTCAATGATGAAAGATTCCAGGGGATGGTGGATGCGATGAGAACGCTGCTACAGAAGGAAAAAGGAAACACCCTGCTTGTGGCAGGTGTCGATCTTTCCCACATTGGAAAAAAATTCGGAGATCAATTGCCGGCAGATGCCATTCTTCCACAGGCAACGGCAAATGATGAAGCAATCCTTTCCCTTCTCGCCCAGGGAAATGTGGAGAAGGTTTACCAGACTGCTCTAGACAACCAGGACAGATACCGTACCTGCGGCCTTCCGGCTATCCTGCTTATCGCCAGTCTCCTGAAGGGAAACCGCGCCGACATCCTTCACCTTGATACCTACCGTGAAAGTGAAACACAGAGCGCCGTAAACTACGCTTCCCTGATCTTCTCTTCTCAGGAACTGCCGCGGAATACCTAAATATAATTGACATCAATGGAGATTTGGAATACCCTCAGGTCATATTTTCTTCAGGAGGAGAAACAGAATGGTTACCTACGCAATACGTGCAGGGGGACTGACAGTGCCCTTGATGGTGATGATGATTCTATGGATGACCGTTCCCGGAGAAGCTCACGGCGGTACTCTCTATAAGTACACGGATAAAGACGGCTCTGTTATCATAACTGATAATCCTCCGCCGGGAGTCAAGGCAAAGGGATATATCGTATCCGATGACATGCCGACAGAGCCAAAGGCCGCACCGGAAATAGAACCGGGGGTGAAAATACAACCTACTCAGGAGGCTGAAGCAAAAAAAGAGGATAAACAGCAAAAAATCAAATCTCTCAGGGAGGAGTTGGATAAAGCGATACGTGACGAAGCGGCGTACAGAAGAAACATGAATCAGGCCAGCGGCTTCTCCCAGAGAAGGCACTGGCGCCTGCTAGTCGATGAACAGCTAAACTTGATTGAAGAGAAAAAGAAACAGATTGAAGAGCTCGAAAGCAGCAGACCTTAAAAAAGGCTCATTCTCATTGCTTCAAAAGGGTTTTCAGCTTGGTTAAAAAAAGATTTATCTCAAAGCGCAATTTTTATATTCACACCACCCATCGTCGTCTTTTTGCACACTACATTGAACCGGCATCAAAACGCCATGTTACTGTTCCAACGACGCTTGTTTTTCTCCATGAAGGACTCGGCAGTATCGCCCAATGGCGAGATTTCCCCTCGAGCCTGAGCATCACGACCGGATTGCCCGCACTGATCTATGAACGCTGGGGATACGGCAATTCCGATACTCTTGATATGCCGCGAACCATTCGCTACCTCCATGATGAAGCATTGATTACCCTTCCTGAGGTACTGCAGCAGATGGACATTCATGCCGCTGTTTTGATCGGACACAGCGATGGCGGTTCCATTGCCCTCATATTCGCAGCCACCTATAACAACATGGTACGCTGCGCCATAACGGAGGCGGCCCATGTTTTCGTCGAAGACGTCACCATAACGGGTATCCGTAAGGCTGTCGAATCCTATGAGACTCATGGTCTCAAGAAACGCCTCCATCAATACCACAAAGATAACACTGACCCTATGTTCCGCGGTTGGGCCGATACCTGGCTTTCGGCAGAATTCCGCAACTGGAGCATTGAAGAATATCTCCACCAGATCACCTGCCCCCTTCTTGTCATGCAGGGAGAACATGACGAATACGGAACAGAGGAGCAGGTGAATTCTATCACAAGGAATACAGGCGGCCCTGCGAAAGGGCTCATGATACCTAACTGTGGACATGTTCCTCATCATCAGGCGCGCGAGCGGGTGCTCGAGGAAATGACACAATTCATTACGTCACTGATTCATTAAAAATATGATGCATCCAAGACAAAGCTGTTATCATTGTTAAGATTCAAGGGGTCAAGGAGTCGAGGGCTCAAGTGAAATGCATAGAAAAAATTTTTGATCACTTGAATCCTTGAACCCTTTCCATCTAATGACCATAATTCTTCATAAAGGAGGACAGAGAAATGGAAGAGAACATGAAAAACGCCGCCGAATTTATCAGCAACAACCTGAGGCTTAAGACGTTTCCGGTAGCGGTAAAATTCCTGAAAGAGAAGAAAGATTTTCCTGAGAAGACACGCCAGCCGTCTTCACTTCTCGGGAAAAAGGTAACTATCTGCCAGGCTGTTACCATGGCCCGCTTATATGGATGGACAGTCGGTCTTACAAAGGACGACCTCATCTGCGTTCCCGCCGCCATCGCCTTTGGTTTCAGCAGCTCCCCCGACACCGCATCTTCACTTACAAGGCTGTTTTGCGAAGTGGGCTATTCTAAGAACGAGGAAACAGCGAAGAAAGAATCAGCATCCATACAACGTTCAGAGAAGGAGGAATACGGAGCCATCGTATTGGCGCCTCTGCAAAAAGGGGTGATGGAACCGGATACAATTGTTTTCTACGGCAACCCCGCACAGATGATGCGCTTGATCCAGGCATGGACATATATGAAAGGTGAACGCGTACGGAGTAATTTCGGGGGGAAAGTGGAATGCACGGAGTATCTTCTTGTCCCATTTAAGGAGCAGGTTCCGCGTGTCGCAATCCCCGGTACGGGAGACCGTATTTTCTCTATGACACAGGATGAAGAAATGATCTTCTCCTTGCCCGGACAATATCTTCCCCAACTTTTGCAGGGGCTTAGAGAGGCGGGTGAAAAAGTCGGCGCCCGTTATCCCGTGCCGGTTTTCCTGAATTTCCAGCCGGAATTCCCGAAAAACTTTAAGGAACTGGGGAAAGAACTGGGCATCACGTAAATTAAGGTTCTATATGCATCCCTGAAGATATTTTTCGGCAATCTCTTCAGCAAGGGTGCAGGGGTCCGATTCCTTGTTCAGCAACTTTACCACCATACGGTCAAGTTCGCCCGTACTTACAAGCACCCTCAGCACCGGTTCGAGAATACTGGAGCGGAGTGCCTCATTCAACTCATGCATTGTCTTGCGGCGCAGGCGATCACCGATGAGGTTACTCCTTACAAGATATTCGTAATGTTCAAGGATTGTGGCAGACAGTTTTTCCAAATCTTTTTCGAAGTCGTCCGGCTTAAAGGAACTACCAACGGTAATGACCGGTGGACGCCAGCCACCGGGAGCAATGGGAGACATGTCCAACATGGCCATCAATTCCCGCTGAAGTTTCGATGCGCCCTCACGATCTGCCTTATTGACGACAAAAATATCTGCTATTTCCATGATGCCGGCTTTGATGGCCTGTATTTCATCTCCCATGCCCGGCACAAGGACAACAAGGACTGTATGGGCATAGTGAATAATTTCCACTTCCTGCTGACCCGTGCCCACGGTCTCCACAAAAACAATATCCTTCCCCATGGCGTCCATTACATGAATGGCATCGCCAACCGCTTTCGAGAGGCCTCCGAGGGAACCCCTCGTCGCAAGACTGCGGATGAAGACACCCGGGTCCTCAGCATGCCTCTGCATGCGGATCCTGTCACCGAGGGTTGCCCCTCCTGTGAAAGGGCTTGTCGGATCAACGGCAAGCACGCCGATCGTCTTTTCCTTTTTGCGGCTTGCCTCGATCAGACCGTCAACGAGGGTACTTTTTCCCACTCCCGGCGAACCGGTGATACCCACTACCTGCGCGTTCCCCGTTAACGGGAAAATGCTCTTAATGGTTACTTTCGCTTCCGGAATACTATCCTCTATGTCCCTGATAAGGCGGGAGGCAGTACGAACATCTCCCGCCTTAATCTTCCTGTCTATCCCCATTATGTCCTTTCCACCGGTTTCACGTTAGTATTGATCCACCCCACAATCGATTCAAGGGTTGCCCCCGGCACAAAAATCGCCTTGATGCCCGCGTCATAAAGCTTCTGAAAATCCTGCTCGGGGATGATACCCCCGCCGATGACGGTAATATCATCTGCGCCTTTCTCTTGCAATAGTTTTACGACCTGGGGAAACAAATAGCGGTGGGCTCCCGAAAGACAACTCAGTCCCACGACATCCACATCCTCCTGGATTGCCGAAGCGGCGATCTGCGCGGGTGTTTGATGGCATCCCGTATAAATAACTTCATACCCTGCATCACGGAAACACCTGGCCAACACCCTCGCTCCCCGATCATGACCGTCAAGACCCGGTTTTGCAACCATCACACGTAGTTTTCTCTCCGTCATATCTCTATTCCTCCTGCACTCAATCTCTCAATAAAGTCCCGGATCACGGTATTCACCGTATACTTCACGATAGACATCGCATACTTCCTGGACACTGGCCAGATTCTTTACGGCATCTATGCAGTGGGGCATGACGTTTTCACCCTTCTTGCATGCATTTTTAATATCATCGAGACTCTTCTTGACCGCCTTATTGTCGCGTTTCCTGCGCACGGCATTCAAGCGAGCGATCTGGTCTTCCTCAACTTTATCATCAATCTCTAAAAGGGGAATGGGTATTTCCTCACCAGTTACATATTTATTGATACCAATCATAATTTTTTCACCAGCATCGATCTGTCTCTGGAATTTGTAAGCCGCATCGGATATCTCAAGCTGCGGGAACCCCTTTTCAATCGCCGCAACCATGCCGCCCATTTCGTCAATTTTGTTGATATAATCCCAGGCCTGTTCCTCCATCTCGTTCGTCAACGCCTCAATGAAATAAGACCCTCCCAAAGGATCGATCGTATTGGCCGCTCCTGTCTCCTCCGCGATGATCTGCTGGGTGCGGAGCGCAATCTGCACCGCCGAATCCGACGGCAGACACATGACTTCGTCGAGGGAATTGGTGTGCAGGGATTGTGTTCCTCCCAACACGGCGGCGAGCGCTTCGACAGCGGTGCGCACCACATTGTTATAAGGCTGCTGCGCCGTGAGCGAACACCCTGCGGTCTGCGTATGGAATCGCATCCACCAGGACCTCGGATCTTTTGCTTCATAACGGTCACGCATGACCTTTGCCCAGATCCTCCGGGCTGCGCGCATCTTACATATCTCCTCAAAGAAATCAATATGGGAATTGAAGAAGAAAGAAAGCCGCGGGGCGAATTCATCGACCTTCAGCCCCTTGCGGTTAATCACGTCTTCCACATATTCCATGCCGTCCCGGAGGGTAAACGCCAATTCCTGCACTGCTGTTGATCCCGCTTCCCGGATGTGGTAGCCACTGATCGAGATGGTGTTCCATCTGGGAACATACTTCGTCCCGAATTCAACGGTATCGCTGACGATTTTGACCGATGGTTCCGGCGGGCACATAAAGGTTTTCTGCGCGATGAACTCCTTCAGCATATCATTCTGAATAGTGCCGCCGATCTTGGTGAGAGATATTCCCTTCATTTCCGCCGCGGCGCAGTACATCGCCCAAAGCACAGAGGCCGGGGGATTGATGGTCATGGACGTGGTTACCTTGTCCATGGGAATCCCATCCACTAATTGAAGGAAATCTTCCAGAGTATCTATCGCGACGCCGCACTTCCCGCACTCACCCCGGGCCTTGGGGGAGTCCGTATCATACCCCATAAGAGTCGGAAAATCAAAGGCGGTACTGAGGCCGGTCTGACCTTCTTTGAGAAGCATATGCCAGCGTTTGTTTGTGTCCTCTGCGCTTCCCATACCAGAGAACATTCTAAACGTCCAGTACCGTCCGCGATACCCGGTTACCTGATTACCCCGCAAAAAGGGGAATTGACCGGGGTAACCGATGTCTCCTACAAAGTCCGTGTCTTTTATGTCTTCAGGAGAATAAAGCCTCTTGATTTCAAGGTCTGAGACCGTCGACCAGCGTTCCTTCTGGTCCGGAGTTTTGCTCACAACTCTCCGTACCTCATCCTCCCACTTTCTCCTGAGTTCACCGGAATGACTCAGCACTTCTTTTGCAAAATACATATTACCCCTCCTATGCAATAAATAGACAATTACCTTACGTTATGTTATGTTACATTCGTTGTTTCATTTCACCGTACCATTAAAGGAGGTACCGCGATGGAAATCAAAATGCCCGTAAAGTTTCACTTAAACTACATCGTCACCATTCGTCGGGATGATTGGGAATCCAGGGAACGGTGCCAAAAGCTCATCATCAGAGAAATAACACCCGAAGAAAAAGAGCAATACTATAAAAATACGGATGAAAAAGATAGACCTTCCCACCAGGTCAACTTTTTTTATTCCGGGTGCCGCCGCAGCATAGAGGGGACACTCACCGTAAACGAAGAGAACCGGGTAGTTTTCTCATGCGAAGGGAAAGACTATGAGTTTAAGCCCTTCGTACCCGGAGAATAGCCGGGCAGCGCACTGAATAGTAAAGAGCGTAATGTATTCTTGCCCTCATCGCGAGCCGAGGAGTTTTCTCGAAATGACTATCCTCTGGATTTCGTTCGTGCCTTCATAGATCTGGCAGATTTTCGCATCCCGCATGTGTCTCTCGGCGGGATATTCCTTGATGTATCCGTATCCGCCGAATATCTGCACCCCTTCTATGGCCGCCCTCATGGCGACATCGGACGCGTAACACTTCGCCATGGCCGATTCTTTCTCATAATCGAGCCCGTTATCTTCCATCCACGCGGCACGGAGGAGCATCAACTCCGCCGCGTCAAGCTCCATGGCCATATCGGCGAGCTTGAACTGGATGGCCTGGAACGTTGAAATCGGCTTACCGAACTGCACTCTTTCCTTTGCGTACGCGAGGGCATCTTCAAGCGCCGCCCTGCCGATACCGCAGGCCTGGGATCCTATGCCGATTCTCCCCGCATCAAGCCCCATCATCATCTGCTTGAAACCCTGTCCCGGCTTTCCGAGCAGGTTTTCCGCCGGTATCTCCGCATCCTCAAATACCAATTCAGCCGTCCCGGACGCGAGGATTCCCATCTTCTCCTCGACCTTCCCTATTTTAAAGCCGGGGGTATTTTTCATGTCCACGATGAGATTGATGACTCCCTTGTATCCTAACGAAGGATCCGTCGTGACCGCGAGGACACAGTAATGGGCAACATTGCCGTTTGTTATGAAGATTTTTGTCCCGTTGACAATATATTTGTCTCCTTTCAGTACGGCCCGGCATTTCAATGAGGCCGCATCCGAACCGGCACTGGGTTCCGTTAAGCCGTAACAGCCTTCAACCTGCCCGCTGGCTACCGGCGTTAAGTACTTTTTCTTCTGTTCTTCCGTTCCAAACGCCATGACAGGATATCCGTAAAGAGAATTATTGACCGACACGATGACGCCACAGCTTGCACAGGCTTTCGAAATCTCAATCATGCACAACACATAAGTCACGTTATCCATACCTGCCCCGCCATACTCCTGCGGAACGGCAACTCCCATGATTCCCATTTCTCCCAGCTTACGGCAGATCTCTTCCGGATGCCTGTGGGTTTTGTCCAATTCGGCAGCAATCGGCTTGATCTCCTGTTCCGCGAACTTTCTCACCATCTCCCGCACATCTCGCTGATCCTCTGTTAAACCAAAATTCATGGCTCATAACCCCCTTGCATTCATATTAGTATTTCAATGTTACCAGCAAATCAATTTCCCGTAAAGGCCGGCTTTCTCTTTTCGAGGAATGCCTTCATGCCTTCTTTCTGATCATCCGTGCTGAAGCACTGGGCACAACACTCCATCTCCAGTCTGATGGCGTTATCGAGCGAGAGGTCATAGCCAAAGTTCATCGCATGTTTGACCATTTTTATCGCGAAACCGGGCATGCCGGCCAACTTACCGGCGAACTTTTTCGTCTCCGCAAGAAGCTGATCAGCCGGGAATACTCTGTTCGCGAGACCTATCTCATATGCCCTCTTCGCATCGATCATTTCGCCGCTCATGACCAGTTCCTTCGCCCTCCCCATGCCGACCAGGCGTGCGAGCCTCTGCGTGCCTCCCCATCCCGGTATCAATCCGATCAGAATTTCAGGCTGGCCGAAACGGGCTGTCTCTGAGGCAAATCGCATATCGCAGGCCATGGAAATCTCCGTGCCGCCACCTAGAGCAAAACCGTTCACGGCGGCAATAGAAGGCTTGGGCAACACTTCGAGCAATCGGAGTGTCTCCTGGCCCAGTTCCATAAAGGCGAGGGCCTCCTTTGGCCTGAGGTTCTGCATCTCCGCGATATCCGCGCCGGCGACAAATGCCTTTTCTCCCGCACCGGTGAGGATGAGCACCTTGACACTGTCATTATCTTTGCAGATTGTCACGGCATTCAGGAGTTCCTTCATGGTCTCCGAATTCATGGCATTCAGGGCCTTGGGCCTGTTGAAGGTTATTGTGGCAATACCCTCCTCAATTCCAAACAAGAGATTTTTATATTCCATTCGATGTCCCCCTCTTTTCCACTTTCTTTTCAAACTCTGAAAAGTATTCTCCTCACTCATGCATCACTTGCTGTAATCGTAAAAGCCTCTTCCCGTCTTTCTCCCCATGTATCCCGCATCCACATACTTTTTTAAAAGCGGGCATGGACGGTACTTGGAATCACCAAATCCCCTGTAAAGAACATCCATAATGGCCCAGCAGGTATCCAGCCCGATAAGGTCAGCCAGGGCCAGGGGTCCCATGGGATGATTCATGCCCAACACCATAATGTCGTCAATGGCTTTTGGTGTCCCCACCCCCTCCATAAGGGCGTACACAGCCTCATTGATCATCGGCATGAGAATCCTGTTTGCGACAAATCCAGGAAAGTCATTGCATTCCACGGGCACTTTCCCAAATTGTTTGGAAAGCGACTCTGTCATATTGTATGTTTCCTGGGAGGTGGCCAAGCCCCTGATGATCTCCACGAGCCTCATCACTGGTACTGGATTCATGAAATGCATCCCGATGACTAACGCAGGTCTTTTTGTCACACCGGCGATCCTTGTGATGGGTATGGACGAGGTGTTTGTTGCCAGGATCACTTCCGGTTTGCAGATTCCATCAAGTTTTCTAAATATTTCAAGTTTGAGATCTTCCCGTTCCGTTGCCGCTTCTACTACAAAATCGGCATTTTTCATATCCTCCAGGCTCGTGCTCTTCTTGATACGGCCCATTATTTCCCCCTTCTGATCAGCCGTGAGCTTTTCCTTGGCAATGAGCCTGTCGAGATTCTTCGCAATCGTATCATATCCCTTGTCAACAAACTTATCCGCGATATCATTCATAATAACATTCAAGCCGCCCGGGTTCGCCGCTACCTGAGCGATACCGTTTCCCATCTGACCGGCGCCAACCACACCGAATGTTTTAATCGCCATCACTACCTCCTCATTTCACATATATTGAATCATCCTCTGATTGAGTTTTACAAAGGGTTCGAGGGTTCAAGAATTCTATGGTCCAAGTGTTTAAACCCTGCACTTGAATGCCTGGCCTTTTGCCCCTTTTTATAGTCTCAAAGCATTTCACTCGAACCCTTGAACCCCTGACCCCTTGAACCCTTACTATACCTTGATCAGCATCGCATCACCCTGAGCATGACCCGAACATATGCCGCATACCCCGATCCCACCGCCTCGACGCCGCAGTTCATAGGCGAGGGTCATGACGATTCTGGCACCTGTAGCTCCGATCGGGTGGCCATACGCAATGGCGCTCCCATTGACATTGACCCTTTTGAAAATGTCTTCCTTCGCCATGCCGAGAATGCACCTGGCACTCACCAGTACGACAGCGGCAAACGCTTCATTTATTTCAATGAGATCTACCTGGTCAAGGGTCATATCGTTCTGTTCAAGAACCTTTTTAATGGCCAGCCCCGGCACGGTCGCGATATCCTTCGGAGGCTGGGATACCTCGGCGTAATCGAGGATACTAAACAACGGCTTTATACCCAGCGCGTCTGCTTTTTCCCGGCTCATCACAAGGCACACATCGCCTCCGTCATTGACACCAGGAGCGTTGCCGGCGGTAACAGTTCCCGGCCCTCCGGTAACCGGGCTTTTATGATTGAACACGGGCGGCAATTTAGCCAGGCCTTCCATGGTTGTTTCCGGCCGGGGGCCTTCATCTTTCTCAACGATAATTATTTTTTTCCCCTGCCTGACTTCCACCGGAAAGATCTCATCATCCAGTCTGCCCGCTTTCATTGCCTCAACGGCGGCCATCTGAGAACGGAGAGCCCATTCATCCTGATCCTGCCGTGTAATTCCAAATTCATCACCTACTTCAGAGCCGTGAATTGCCATATGCCGGTTATAGAATGCGTCCCACAGACCGTCATATACCGTTAAGTCAACAACTGACCGGCTGGGAAGTCCCATTCTCGCCCCCCACCTCATTTCGGGAAGCGCGTATGGGCCATTGCTCATACTTTCCTGGCCACCGGCAATGCATATTTCCGCCCTTCTCAGCTGAATCATCTGGACTGCCAGATCGATCGGTTTTATGCCCGAAGAGCAGACCTTGTTGATGGTAATGGAGGGAACAGACTCAGGAAGGCCCGCAAGAATCGTTGCCTGCCGGCTTGGAATCTGTCCGCAGCCCGCCGGTACAACCTGCCCCATGAAGACATAATCCACCTCCGAGGGCTTCACCATCCCGTTCGTGCGCCTTATAACCTCCTTTATGGCCAACGCCCCAAGCTCGGGAGCCGTAAAATCCTTAAGGCCTCCCCCGAATCTTCCATACGGTGTTCGGCATGCCTCTACGACAACGACCTCTCTGAAACTCCTGTACTGATTCTTAAACTTCCTTCCCATCGTCGAAAAATCAGGTTTTCTTTCACCAAATTTTGCGATCGGCGCGTGTGCATACATCTCCGCCCTGGTTTTTTCCAGCTTCTGCGGCACCTTCTCCATTCCTTCCCCCTTGATGTAACTTTATTCTATCTTTATATATGTTGCAGAAGAGATTTTCAACTGCGTGACAAAGACTTTTTCTCGATAACTGTGCTATGCAACTGATAGTGAGTGTTGTTTTTTGCTTACATCACATACGTGAAAAATTTTTTTTGAACCGCAGCAAATCCCTTCTGCAACGCTTCTTCATACTCAGATAATGAGATCCCGCCTATTTAAAACTGCTTAAAATATCCCGGGCAATAATCATCCTCTGTATCTGGTTGGTCCCCTCATAGATGCATGTGACACGGACATCCCTCGCGTAACGTTCAACGGGAAATTCTTTGGTGTACCCATATCCGCCAAGCATCTGCACCGCGTTGTAACAGGCCCTGTCCGCCGCTTCCGTCGCATAATACTTTGCCATAGACGCTTCTCTCGCGAAGGGTTTCCCCTGCTCCTTTTTATACGCGGCATTCATGAGGAGGAGCCTTGCCGCCTCCAGCTCCGTATAGGATTCCGCAATCATCCACTGAATGGCCTGGAAATTTGTGATGGGCTGATCAAACTGTTTCCTTTCCATCGCGTATCGCGTGGCATAATCCATGGCGGCAAGCCCGATGCCGAGAGCCAGCGATCCAATGCCGATACGTCCACCCGCCAGTTCTCCCGTGGCGGTCTTGAAGCCGCCGTTCAATTTTCCCATAAGGGATGATTTGGGTATGCGGCAGTCTTCAAAGATGAGCTCGTTTGTTACAGAGGCGCACTGCCCCATTTTGTGCTCTTCCCTTCCGATTACGAGACCGGGAGCCCCGTTTTCCACGAGGAATGTACTAATGCCGCTGCCCTTCTTCGCCGTCTTATCGGTCACCGCCCAGACGACGAACACCCCCGCGTATTCAGCACTGCTAATGAACATCTTTGAACCATTGAGAATCCACGTATCGCCGTCAAGGACCGCGCTGGTCTTGAGGGCTGCCGCATCGGAACCGGCCACAGTTTCCGTCAACCCAAACCCGCCGGCATAGTATTCACCGGAACAGATCCTCGGAATGTACACCATTTTTTGTTCCTCGGAACCGATTGCCTGAATCACCTCACAAACCATGTTATTGACCGACATGGTGACCGCTGTCGACGCGCAGGCCCTGGCAAGCTCCGTAACCGCCAGACTGAAGGCCACCACACCCGCTTCAGAGCCTCCGTACTCGCTCTTCACATTTATGCCCATCAATCCGAGTTCGGCAAGTTTCCTTAAATTTTTCAAGAACGTTTCCCGGTCACCCTCCTGGTCCAGCCGTGCTGCCACAGGTTCAAGTTCCGTCTTTGCGAAGCGCCTCGCCGTGTCCTGGATGATTATTTGCTCTTCTATCAGATCTAAATTCAGATCCATTCCCCCTTTCTCATGATCCTGCCACCCGGCTTCATCGGCCGTGTGGCAGGACGCGTATATATGCTATTCCATAACCCAAGAGCCCCTCACCCTTCAATAATTTTCTTTATCGCTGGCGGATATTCCGTTTTTGCCGGGAGAAAGATCAGCTCCGGATCGACAAATTCCCTCAACACGAAGAGCTCTCTGTAGGTCGGTCTGGGCGTTTCACCCTTCACCTTAGAAACATTCAAGTCAAACCCGCAATTCTCTTTGATCTTCTCAACAGAGATCCCGGGATGGCAGGTTTCCAGATAAATGACCCCCTGTTCATCAAACCGGTAGACACCCATATTCGTCACGACCCCAACAGGTCCGCAATCCGCATAAGGAGTGCCTTTCCAGACTTCCTTCTTCGGCTTCCATTCCCGGGTCTTGAAATCCCAGCACCACCATCCGGGCGTCGTGGTATATTCGTTCCTCTCCAGGAACCTTCTTTTTTCCTGAAGGATGATATAGGCGACCCTCTTCGACATGGTTCCTATGTCTGAATTTCCTCCCGAACCCGTGAAGCGGTGTGACGGCGCGTAATAATCCCCGATTGATGTCACATTTACTCCACCGTACTTGTCAATGGCGGCGCCGCCCAGGAACCCCAGGGTAACGAATCCCTGCTGCAGGTAGTATCCGAAAGTATCCACCAACCCGCCAAGGGACGAACTCATATTTGCCGCCCGCTGGTCACTCACGGACATGGGGACATGCATGGTTTTCCCATCACAGATACCCGATTCATAAATCAATACAGCGTTAGGGGCATTCAGCATGTTTGCCGCCATGATCCCGACCATGGGAAGTCCCGTGCCCGCGAATACGATGTCATCGTTCAGGACTTCGTGGGCAATGGCAATTGCCATCAGCTCCGGCAGAATAAATTCCCCGTTGTGTGCCGTTTCTTCTGGTATCCTGTCGATCAATTCCATCAATTCTTCCATTGTTTTCGCCATTTTCCATTCCCCCCTTTCCTTTAATAACCGCTTCGCGCGACGGACAAAGGCATCTTCATCCTGGGTGCAGGGTTTTTTCCTCGCATCATCCTGGTGCTGTATCCGGTGGTGCTGTCCGCTTTGAGAGACAACAACTTCTTTGCACCGAGCTTCACGACAAAGTCCTCCCAGTTTTTCGGACCAAACACCCATTCATCGAGCCATTTTTTCAAATCTTCCGGGTTTCTTGATGCCTTATCCATCTCTCTCATGAAGGGCGCGTCATAGTCATAGTAGAAGGGCACACCGCTCGGGAAGCCTCCCCAGGGCACTTCTACAATGGCATCAACGGTAAAGAATGGAATCTGGTTAGCTTCAGGCTCCTTCCTCATTTCCGCCTCGGGAACGACTTCTTCGGCAGTGATGACAACCTTTTCACAGGCAAATGCTATTTCCTTGTCAATTGTGCCGACACCCCTCCAGCGCGCCGTCCCCTTATCTCCCACTTGGGAAACATGGATAATTGCCAGTTCCGGCCGGGCCGCGGGAAGGAGGACAACTTCTCCATCGCCAAAGAAAGGCTCCTCGATCTGGATAAACTTCTTCTTTGAAATTCTTGGATTCTTACCGGTCCTCAGGCCCGCCTTCCCCAGGGCATCGTAGTCGGAGTTATAGAGGTCCGATCCGAGCGGGGCGTAATAGGGAATGAAGGGCGCCCCGATGGCCCCCGCCAAAAATCTCATGGCCATGGAACCGTGTGAATAATCCTCGAGGATCATCTTCCCCGCTTTATATATTCTCTCCAGGTTGATGTCCAGCTTCCCCGCCATCTCTCCCCAACCCATCCAGTCGGTTTCGTATATCTTTATGGCGCCTACTGCGTTGAGGAGCCAGGTACAGCAACTGCCGTGTCTGTCGATGACGTGTAAATCTTTAAAACCCTGCCTTACCGTTTCCCAGGCAAAGGCCATGGGATTTCTGTTAAAACCCGTAAACCCGCTAAAGGCGCACATAACTCCATCATGCATGTATTTTTTGACCGCTTGTTCAAGCGTCATGATTTCAGCCTTTTTAGCTTTTCCGCGAATTCTTGGCATAGCAACCTCCTTTTCATGAGTACGTATCTTCTCTTCCCTTTCCATAGCTACTTTTCAGAAAAGGAAGAAAAACCTGCTGAACACCCCCTCATTTTCAATGAACGAAACCCTTCACCTCCTTAAATGAATAGGTGGAAACGAATCAAATGCCCCTTGTTGTGAACAACTATTACCCGAGCCACAGCGCAAGGAAGCTGACGGTAAAAATAAGCATCATTGCCATGGCTATAAACATCTTTTTGTATGTATACCCGAAAGTACTTTTCGACGCGATAAAGAACGAAG
>CAZMBE010000041.1:0-24587 GCA_964564625.1 uncultured Syntrophaceae bacterium
CGAGAGGACCGGGATGGACGAACCGATGGTGTTCCAGTTGTCGTGCCAACGGCATCGCTGGGTAGCTAAGTTCGGAATGGATAACCGCTGAAAGCATCTAAGCGGGAAGCCAACCTCAAGATAAGATATCCCTCTTGATGGAGACATCAGGACTAAAGGCCCCTCGTAGACGACGAGGTTGATAGGTCAGGTGTGTACGCACAGTGATGTGTTAAGCTTACTGATACTAATCGGCCGTGAGGCTTGACCATAATTATTATGGTTTCATAAATAATGTTTCCACGAAGCGTTCATGATATGCAATTGTTTTACTACATTAGTATATTATTTCGGTGGCTATAGCGGAGAGGACACACCCGTTCCCATCCCGAACACGGAAGTTAAGCTCTCTTGCGCCGATGGTACTGCATGGGTGACTGTGTGGGAGAGTAGGGAGCTGCCGGGATATAATAAATAAACCCCTTCAGTAATGGAGGGGTTTTTTATTTTACATTATGTCTTTCCTTATGCTATGAAAGCTACACAGTATACAAAAAATCTGCAACGGAGGATATTCTGTCATGTCGGGTCATTCCAAGTGGAATACGATAAAAAGAAAGAAAGGCGCTGTTGATGCAAAGAGGGGAAAAATATTTACAAAGTTAATAAAGGAAATAACCCTCGCTGCAAGGCTTGGTGGTTCTGACCCAGAGGGAAATGCACGGTTACGACAGGCAATTATGGCAGCAAAAGAGGAAAATATGCCTAAAGACAACATCGACCGGGCTATAAAGAAAGGAGCCGGAGGAGGTGAAGGTTCAGCGAATTACGAAGATATTGTCTATGAGGGGTATGGACCAGGTGGTGTTGCAGTTATTGTAGAAGTAATGACGGACAATAAAAACAGGACTGTTGCGGAAATTAGGCATATTTTTTCAAAACATGGAGGGAATCTGGGTGAAAACGGTTGTGTGTCCTGGATTTTTGAAAAAAAAGGCAGCATATTATTCGATAGAAGAGTAGTGAGCGAAGACATCCTGATGGAGGCAGCTATTGAAGCGGGTGCGGAAGACGTAAAGGAAGAAGAAAATGAGTATGAGGTAATTACTGATCCCGCGATGTTTTACGATATAAAGAAAGCTATTGATAGTAAGGGTCTGAAATATATTAAGGCGCATATCTCCATGATTCCGCAGAGTTCAGTAAGACTTGAGGCGGAAAAAGCTGTACAGATGCTTAAGCTGATGGAAAAAATGGAAGATAATGATGATGTACAGAACGTATATGCAAATTTTGATATCCCGGATGAAGTTATGGAAAAATTTAGTTAATAATGTAATGGTATAAACTTTGAGAGTTTTAGGAATTGACCCGGGTAATCATATAACCGGTTATGGTGTCGTTGAAAAACAGAGGAGCGGTCTTCACCATGTAATGCACGGCGAAGTTAAAATTTCGAAAGCGGCATCTAGATCATCGTGCATGCTAATGATGTATGATAACATATTAGACGTGATTAATCGATCATCACCTGATGTTATTGCTGTAGAGGATATCTTCTATGGGAAAAACATCAAGAGTCTTATTCGACAAGGGGAAGCAAGGGGGGTAATAATCCTCGCCTGTTCGCACAAACACATACCAATTTATGAATATACACCACTCGAAATTAAAAAAGCCGTAGTTGGATATGGCAGGGCAGAGAAAAACCAGGTTCAGACTATGGTCAAAGCTATATTGCGTTTGTCTGAATCCCCTCCAGTTGATGCTGCAGATGCATTAGCGGTGGCGATCTGTCATGCTAATTTTTTGAAAACGTTTTCAATTTAAAATGATTGCCCTGATACACGGACTATTAATTTATAAATCTATTAACCACATTATCGTGGAAGCAAACGGTATAGGATACCGGGTTTTTGTTCCTTTGACTACTTTTTACGAACTTCCTGATACGGACCAGCATGTTACTCTCCATATACACACACATGTACGAACAGATGATATCAGTCTTTTTGGATTTATTACGGTGGATATGAAGAATATGTTTGAGCTGATGATTTCTGTTTCCGGAATAGGTCCGAGATTGGCCATGAACATATTATCAGGAATTTCCGCTGAAGATTTAATTCGAGCAGTATCTCATGGAAACCTGGATCGATTAGTATCCATACCGGGCGTTGGTAAAAAAACAGCAGAAAGGATGATCCTGGAGCTTAAAGATAAAGTCGTGAAGCTCAGTACCTATGAGGCAATTTATAATGGTGAAGGCAATATTAAGGTATATGATTCAATTATTGATGATGTCCTTTCAGCACTTGTTAATCTCGGCTACAAGAATCAAAGGGCCAGAGAGGTTTTAGATACTATTATTAATGAATCTTCTGAAACACTGACTTTAGATATCCTGTTAAAAAAAGCCCTGAAAGTTTTAGCTGTTTAGTATTTCCACAGGAATAACACACTTCGGTATAGGTCACTATGGAGACGAAAAATTCCCTCATAAGCCCTGTTATCCAGAATGAAGAAAAGGGATATGAAAATTCTTTACGTCCAAAAAGCCTGGCTGATTATATCGGTCAGGAAAAGATTAAAAACAATCTCTCCATTTTTATTGAAGCAGCGAAACAGAGAAGTGAAGCTCTTGATCATGTTCTTCTTTATGGCCCCCCGGGTCTGGGAAAAACAACGCTCGCATACATTATGTCCAGAGAAATGGTGGTTGATATTAAGGTAACCTCTGGACCTGTTATCGAAAGACCGGGCGATCTCGCGGCAATCCTCACCAATCTTCATGAGCAGGACATTCTTTTTATTGATGAGATCCACAGGCTCTCGCATGTTGTTGAAGAAATATTATATCCCGCCATGGAAGATTACCATATCGATATTCTAATAGGCCAGGGACCATCAGCGCGATCAATGAAACTCGAAATACCTAGATTTACTTTGATTGGTGCAACCACAAGGGCGGGATTACTGACATCACCTTTGCGAGATCGATTTGGTATGAGTTTCAGGCTTGATTTTTATTCGCCTGAAGAACTTACTGTCATCATAAACAGATCTGCAAAGATATTATCTATTGATATCGATCCTGAAGGTTCTCTGGAAATGGCTAAGCGTTCTCGAGGAACGCCGCGCATAGCCAATCGTTTACTCAGAAGAGTGAGAGACTTCGCCCAGGTTAAGGCAGAAGGCTTCATCGATAGAAAAACAGCAATTGCTGCCTTAGAAATGTTTGAAGTGGACCATAAAGGCTTCGATCAAATGGATAGAAAAATATTGCTGACGTTGATCGATAAGTTCAATGGTGGCCCTGTGGGTATTGACAGTCTTTCTTCTGCAATTGGTGAGGAGAAAAATACGATTGAGGATATCTATGAACCTTACCTTGTCCAGGAAGGTTATCTGCAGAGGACCGCAAGGGGGAGGGTTGTTACAAAAATGGCGTATGAGCATTTTGGAAAAATTTGGAATGGTTCAAATCAGAAGGAACTGTTTTAGTTGTGAGAAATGATTTTCTAACTGGTGGAAAGTGAGAATTCAAGGGAATAATTCGTTTTTATTGTATTTCCTGAATCCTGCGAAGATGCTGATAAATTTTTTAAGATGATACAAGGTTAATAGTATGAAGCTACTCATGCACATCTGCTGTGCTCCATGTACTATATATCCCTTACAAACATTAAGATCTGATGGCCATCATATATATGGACTGTTTTATAACCCCAATATTCATCCTTATAGAGAGTATCAGAAACGTCTTGATACGTTGAAATCGTATGCCGATCATTGCGGTTTAAGTGTCATGTACCCGGAAGAATATACTATGGAGGAATTTCTAAGGAGTGTTGCATTTAGGGAAAAAGACAGGTGTCTTTATTGTTATTTTAGCCGGTTAAGTCACACAGCCCTTAGAGCGAAAGAGGGAAGTTTTGACGCCTTTAGCACAACCCTGCTCTATAGTAAATTTCAAGGCCATGAAATGATTAAGGATATTGGTAAAAGCATAGGCATCGAATATAAGATAACGTTCTTTTATCAAGACTTTCGGGTTGGTTGGACAGAAGGTCAAAAGCTATCCAGAGAAATTGGGCTTTACAGGCAGCCATATTGTGGGTGTATTTATAGTGAAAAAGAAAGATTTTTAAGCGTTGAACCGGGTCTTTCATGAATTCAGCGAGTGAAGTTTGAGGGATTTGCATTCATAACCTATTAACGGTGTGATATAGCGTTTAAAATTTATGTAGTGTGTCTTTTCTAACACACAGCCATAGAAAACATTTTTCAGTTTTATCGATGGTGAAATGCGAAATACGCCGTATAATTAATGTGTTTTGTAAATAATCATGTATTATCATGATACCTTTCGCATTTGGTATATTAATTGCTGCAAAAAAAAGTAAATTAAGTTTGATCGGATATGATAGTGTTTTTACAACGAACAATTAAACAAGAAATAAACTGTAGAAATATCGGCTTGCACTCAGGCAGAAAAGTCGGCATGACGATAAAGCCTGCCGGAGTTGATGAGGGCATAGTTTTTATTCGTAGGGATCTTCCGGATAAGGTCAGCATAAAAGCTGACTTTCAAAATGTTCGTGACACTATCTTGGCTACAACTGTCGGTCTTAATGGGGCATCTGTTTCTACAGTAGAACATCTCCTCTCTGCATTCTGTGGTATGGGTGTTGATAATGCAGTGGTAGAGGTGGACGCACCCGAGATTCCTATTATGGATGGCAGTGCGCTTCCCTTCGTGAAGCTTTTGAAGGATGTTGGTACGGAAATACAAAGTAAGTGCAAGAAATTGTTGGTTGTTATGAAACCTGTATCTGTCACTGATGGGGATGGTAAGGCAATGTTTTTGCCGTCTCGGGAGTTTAAAATTACGTACGAAATTGACTTTGAGCACCCTATAATCGGTCGGCAAGCGTATCACATGACTTTTTCTGATGTTATCTATGAAAGAGATATCTGTGCAGCCCGTACCTTTGGTTTTCTAAAGGACGTAGAATATCTTCAAGCGAAAGGTCTGGCATTGGGTGGATCTCTCAAGAATGCTGTTGTGTTGGATGACAAAAAAGTTATTAATAAAGAGGGTTTAAGATGCGATGATGAATTTGTGAAACATAAAATCCTTGATGCAATTGGAGACCTTTCTCTGTTAGGTATGCCGATTATTGGTCATTTTATCGCGTATAAATCGGGGCATAGATTAAATAATCTTCTTCTTAAAGAGCTTATGGCTCATAAGGAATGCTGGAAAATAGTTGATCATGTCGATAGAAACTACAGAGAAGATGAATCCATGTCTCTCAGTATTCCATCCTTTAGCATTCTTGATAAAGCAAACGCTGAAATGCCCGTCTCATAAAGACATTCTAGACGCTAATCTATTAATCATTCCATAAATTACACTTGCTTTTTGAAGCGCAGTTTTTTAGTATATCTGCCGAATAAAAAACTCAGTGTAGCTCCCCGCCTTAAGGCGGGGCTTCTCTTTAATCTGGTGTATTATGTTCATGAAGCTCCTTAAAACATTACATAATCGGGCTACATGGTAATACAACAAGAGACCGTCGGACAATTTTTCGAGTTATCATTGATAGTTTGAGCCTCAGCCCCAGGGCAAAGTTGCGAATGCGTTTGGTAATCCATTGGATCATTTGTTAATCATGGGTTTACTTTACAGAACTAATCCTGGACACACCAGGAGTTATTGTACTAGAAGATTATTTCAAGCGAATCTCTACGTATACATAGTGTGCAAAAGTCAAAAAATAAGTCATGTAAAGGTGAAGCGATTGCATGCGTAAACCTATATTTATTTTAGTTATATTTTTAGCGTGTTATATATTTTTAGTGATTCCCCTCAGCTCGTATGGTCGAAATGCAACAATCACTGATATTGTTGTGACAAGCAGTACTGATTATACAACGGTGTATGCGAGGGTAACAAATTGTTTTACGAAAAAAATGGATGCGGCCATTTTAGCCGGTGTCCCTATTACCTTTACCTTTTTAATTGATCTTTATCGTGAAAGACCCAAATGGTACGATGAAAAAATATCCAGCGTTGTTGTCAAACAAACGATTAAGTATGATAATCTGAAGAAGTTATTTTATGTATCATTAATGGATGGTCGGACAGAGTCTGAATTTAAGGAATTTGATGAAGCAAAGAAGGCTATGGCAGAAGTGAATGGCGTTGCATTGGTTCCATTAAAAGATTTGCAGGAAAACAAATCATATTACATTATGATAAAGGCAAAGCTGGATACAATACAACTTCCCGTCTATATGGAATACATATTATTTTTTGTTTCCCTTTGGGATTTTGAAACTGATTGGTACAGACAGAGGCTTATCTGATAGCAATGGTAAAGGAGCGGATAAAGAAAAATAGTCAGAGCTTGAAAAAACGAAGATTAGAACTCACCATTATACTTATTACGATCTTCGTTATTGCCGTATTGATTTTTTTTGAAATTCATCTCTCCCGACAAGAAAATATCCTGCCCATTTCCAATAATGTACTTATTTTTGGCCTCATTAATATCAATATTATTCTGATCCTTCTCCTCATTTTCTTAATAGTGAGGAATGTTGTGAAGTTGGTCTTTGAAAGAAGGCATGGAATTCTTGGATCGAAACTTCGTACAAAAGTCGTAGCAGCCTTTGTTGGTTTGTCGTTAATACCCACGGCTATCCTTTTTCTCGTTGCCATTAACTTTTTTTTATTCAGCATGGAGAACTGGTTCAGCATCGCCGTCGGAGATGCCCTGAACAAGACGGTTGAAGTTGCACAGGTCTACTATCAGCAGACAGCCGATAACGCGAAATATTATGCAAAGCAGATAAGTTCCGATATTACAAAAAATCGCCTCTATGATTTAGAGAGAGAAGCGTATTTGAAGGATCTGATTGACCAGAGACAGAATAATTACAAGTTGGGGTTACTTGAGGTTTCTTTTAATAATCAGAACAGAAAACTTTATGCAAAAGACCCTGAGAATCCTAAAATCATACCTATGCCGTTGACTCCAAAAATGCTGGAAGAGGTTTTTACAAGTCAGGGAATTTCAGCGGTTCATTCATCGGATACAGGTGACGTGATTAGTGGTGTGGTTCCAATCTATTCATACTTGAGTCCGGCGGAGGTCATCGGTGTTGTTGCCGTCAGTTATACTATTCCCAAAGGTATGGTTGATAATTTGGGAATTATCTCCAAAACATCAGATCATTACAAGCAAATTACAATGTTAAAAAACCCCATGAAGTTCAGTTACATCATTACGCTGTTTACGGTTACGCTCTTAGTTATTTTCTCTGCCACATGGTTCGGGCTGGTTCTCGCAAAGGGGATAACAGTTCCGATCCAGGACCTGGCGGAGGCAACAGACAGAGTAGCACGCGGGGAACTTGACCATCAAATCAATATCGTTGCGAACGATGAAATAGGGATTCTTGTGGACTCTTTCAATAAGATGACAAAGGATTTGAAAAAAAACAAAGAAGGTCTGGAACAGGCAAACATAGATCTGGAGCAGCGAAGAAAATATATGGAAATCGTTCTCGGCAATGTGTCTGCCGGAGTTGTTTCGATTGATAATAATGATGTCATCACAATAATAAACAAAGCGGCCGAGGTAATGTTGGACATAAAGACTGAAAAAGTCCTGAACAGAAAATACCAGGAAGTTATAATTCCCGAGCATCGGGCCGTAGTGGATGAATTGTATAAGGAGCTAAAAGAGAATGGCAAGAATTTTATTGAAAAACAAATGGAATTAATGCTTAAAGGGAAAGTGTTAACGATTTTGATGACCGTAACGTTGCTCAGTGATGATGAGGGAAATTATATGGGTCTGGTAGTTGTTTTTGAAGACCTGACGCAAATTCGAAAAGCAGAAAGAGCAGCAGCATGGCGTGAGGTTGCCAGGAGAATGGCTCACGAGTTTAAAAACCCGCTGACACCGGTCCAGCTATCTGCCCAAAGACTGCAAAAGAGATATGGTGACAGTCTGGGTGATAATGGTGCCGTATTTCATGAATGTACCAAGACAATCATAGAGCAGGTTGAAGTGTTAAAAAATCTGGTCAATGCATTTTCGCGCTATGCACGCCTTCCGGTTACCAATCCCGTTCCTGGTAACCTGAATGAGGTTATCAGTAATTCTGTGGTTCTATTCCAGGATGCTCATAAAGATGTCTGTTTTGATTTTCAGAAGGAACCCGATATTCCTACATTAAATATTGATTCCGAACAGATTAAACGCGTTATGATAAATCTCCTGGATAATGCCGTTGCTGCTGTAAAGACAGAGAATGGCCACATCATAATTAGAACTTCATATGATAAGGTACATAAAAAGGCAAAAGTTGAAGTTGCCGATAATGGCTACGGTGTGCCTTATAGTTACAAAGCGAAAATTTTTGAACCATACTTTTCCACAAAAAGATCCGGTACAGGACTGGGTCTTGCAATCGTGAGTTCGATTATATCGGATCATCATGGTCATGTGAGCGTCAAGGACAATAGTCCCACAGGGACTATTGTCGCGTTTGAACTTCCCGTGCCGGAGGGTACTGATGCGGTCTAAGGGATGATAGTGTTAATATGGTTCCCTTTTCCAAAGGGGAAGGTATAAGATTCATTTTCAGTAACAGTAGAGGGAAACAGGTATTTCATAATTCATATGCGAAAAACGATTCTTATAGTAGATGATGAGAAGAGTATATGTCAGTCTTTGGGATCCATTCTTATCGACGAAGGATATGAAATCCTCTCAGCGGCAAGTGGTGAGGATGCCCTGAAGGTTATTGAAGAAGATCCGCCCTATCTTATTCTCCTGGATATATGGCTCCCGGGAATTGACGGCATTGAAACACTTAAGATTATTAAATCGCGATACCCACAGATAAGGGTTATAATGATATCCGGTCATGGCACTATCGAAACAGCGGTCAAGGCTACAAAACTAGGTGCTTTTGATTTTTTTGAAAAACCTTTATCCATGGAAAAGGTAATCCTTGTTGTCAATCATGTCTTTGAACTGATTAATTTAGAAGAGGAAAATAAATTACTAAAACAAAAAATCAGTCAGGACTATGAACTGACGGGTAACAGTGCTCCTATTACTGAATTGAAAGAGATGATCGGCATTGTCGCTCCTACCAATGCGTGGATTTTGATCATGGGCGAAAATGGTACGGGTAAGGAGCTTGTTGCCCGATCGATACATAGGCAGAGCAAAAGGGTGTTTAAGCCTTTTGTGGAAGTCAATTGTGCAGCCATACCGGAAGATTTGATAGAAAGTGAACTTTTCGGACATGAAAAAGGTTCCTTTACCGGAGCAACTGAGAAAAAGAGGGGGAAATTTGATCTGGCTCATGAAGGGACAATCTTTTTAGATGAAGTGGCTGACATGAGCCTAAAAGCCCAGGCAAAAATTCTCAGAATTCTGCAGGAGAAAAAGTTTGAAAGGGTAGGAGGAAACACGCTTATTCCTACTGACGTCAGAGTACTTGCCGCTACTAATAAGGATCTTGAACAGGAAATGGAAGCAGGGAGATTTCGGCAAGACCTTTATTATAGGCTGAATGTCATTCCTCTTAGAGTTCCTCCCTTAAGAGAAAGGAAAGAAGATATTCCTGTATTGGTGAATTGGTTTTTGAAAGAATTTTCCATAAAAGAACATGAAGAAGAAAAGACAATCGCAGATGATGCTTTGGGAAAATTGATGGAGCACGATTGGCCAGGAAATGTAAGGGAATTAAAGAACTTTATTGAACGGCTTGTCATCATGGTTCCCCAGCATGCAATAACCGCGAAAGACATACCTCTTTTAACCGGAATCCAGCAAAAATATGATGCGCCTGTGCCGTGGTTTTCATCAGACTCTTTCAGAAATGCAAAGATGGATTTTGAAAAAAAATTCATAATAAAAAAATTGCAGGAGTTTGAGGGCAATATCTCGAAGACAGCAGAGGCCATTGGTTTGGAGCGAAGCAATCTCCACAGAAAAATAAAGAGATACGGCCTTGATGATATTTCAAAATAGTCATACCTCATTTCTATACACTTGCGTTTGTCATTATTATAATTCGTTCGTCTCCCTTCTATGTGCAAGAAGGTTTCAAGGATTCAAATAGATGGTAAACACCCTTGAACCCTTTACCCCTGGACTCCTTATAAGTGGAGATGAATCTTAATTTAATATTCCCGCTGTTTAAGATCGGAAAGAGAAAATTTGTTAAAGGGTAAAAACATCAGGCCCAGGATGACTACAATACCTATAGATAAAAAGTGAAAAAGAACCGAAAAGGTGAAGGCGTCTGTTTTCGGAATACCGAACAGAGAAAGTCCCAGGATACAGGAATAATGCCAATTTCCAACAAAACCAGGTGCTGTGGGAATAGTAATGCCTATCATGAGAATAATCATAACGATAAAAGGAGCTGCGATTGGCAGCGTAAAGCCGGATGCTAAAAACATAAAATAGATTGCAGTGACGTCCATTAACCATATCAGGGTTGAGAGAAGAATGAGGATAATAAGGAGTTTCACATCAGTGATGATTTTAAATCCATCAATAAATTGATGAAAAAGATGGTTAAGCTTTACAATATATTTTTCAGGAAGTTTTTGAAAAATTGAATTTAACGCTTTAAGAGACATGTCTCTTTTGATGATCATGAAAATCATTGCAACGAATATGCTCAGAGTAATCAGCAGAAACACCGTGCCGGCATTAATAAGCCATGCGGGGAGTGGTGTGAAGAATAAGACGAAAACGAAAAAGAGCAGTACGGTGAGACAATCAAAAACGCGCTCAACGAAGATGCTTCCAATGGCGGCGGTTATCCTGATCTGACTTTTATTCGTGATCAGGTATGGACGGGCCAGTTCGCCCAGACGTGCAGGGATTGCTACAATAGCGAGAAACCCCACGCTTGTAACGGAAAAGAGAGAGAGCTGGTCTACCTTTTCCAGGGGACTGAGTATGATTCCCCAGCGCCAGGATCTTAAAACCTGTATCAAAAACAGGATTATCAAGACAGCTATCACATAACCATATCGGATGGTTTTTAACCCATCAGCGACATCCTTAAAATTTATTCCACGCACAGACAGGTAAACAAGAACAGCACCGAGGAGAATTCCCGCCACCAGTTTTTTTTTCATCACACGTTCCTGTCTATGGGCAGGGGGACCATGGATTTTCTTGTCACTGTTTTTTCGCCAGATTTTCGCTTATTTTATCATGCAAGAGCTGGGATGAAAGTTTATTGCCCACATAACCTACACGTATGGCAACGGTGGTAACATTTCTAGCCTTATATGTAATCTTGAATTGAACTTTATCATTTTCAATTGTTGCAGAGATAGTCCCTTTACCGATTTCCTTTACCGGGTCAACATCTATGCCGCGCATATCCGCTACTGTTTTCTCACATGCAGACCATACGGTATCAAAAGGATAGTAGTAATCTGTTTTTAATTCACCATTCATGTAATAGTATGTTCCAGAACCTGCCCCGATTGCGGCACCGCCGACCACAAGGGGAGCACATCCCGACGTAAGGAAAACGCCGACGATGAATACCAGCAACCAACTATTTTGTTTCCTCATAACTTCTCCTTTCAATACAATTATTTTTCTTTTGTCTCTGCGAATTCATTGTTTTTTTCTTCTGCTTTATAACTTCTCGCGAGTACTTTCAGCTTCTCATTAACGAGGTAGTTAACCGTACCCACCGGGTAAGCACCGGTTTCATCCATTACTCCCGGTTCGAGACCGCTCAGTATGGCAATACCTTCATCGATAGTACTGACAGAATAAATATAGAATTTCTTTTCATTTACGGATGTTATGACGTCTTTTCTCAGCATAAGGTCGGGAACGTTCAAGGCAGGAATGATGACTCCCTGTGTGCCAGTCAGGCCTTTCGCCCGGCATACATCATAAAACCCTTCAATTTTTAGATTCACTCCTCCTATGGGTTGTATTTCCCCCTTCTGATTGACGGAACCTGTCACAGCAGTGTCTTGTCGGATAGGGATATCAGCTAAACTTGAAAGGATGGCATAAATCTCGGACGATGAGGCGCTGTCTCCATCGACTTCCCCGTATGATTGCTCGAAACAAATACTTGCGGATACAGTCAAGTTTTTATCCTGCGCATATTTTCCCCGGAAGTAGCCTTCGAGGATAAGGACTCCTTTGTCATGAGTTTTACCGGAAAGTTTTGCTTCCCTTTCTATATTTATAATTCCTGATCTGCCCACGGATGTTTCTGCAGTGATTTTAGAAGGTTTGCCGAATGCGTAATCTCCGATGTCATACACCGATAACCCGTTGACCTGGCCGACGACCTTACCTTCCGTTTCGATCATAATAGTGCCGTCTTCAATCAGTTCCTGAATTTTATCTCCCAGCAAACTCACCCTTCTTATCTTTTCGTCATAGGCCTTATCCACGTGCGTGTCCGAAACAATCTGATGACCTTCTTTTTGTGCCCAGTAGCTCGCTTCCCTGAGCAGGTCGGCAATTTCGCTGAATCGGGTAGATATCTTTTTCTGGTGGCCCGTGAGGCGTACTCCGTACTCAATCACCGCTGCAACGGCTTTTTTATCGAATTCTAATAGTTTTTCCTCTTCCGTGATCTTTTTTATGAAGCTCACGTATGCCATGATGTTATCTCTGCTATTTGGCATTTCCGTATCAAAAGATGCTCTTATCTTGAATATCTTTTTGAAGTCATCCACTAAATTGTAGAGTCTGCTGTAGAGATAATCGTCTCCTATCATGATGACCTTCACGTTAATAGGGATTGGTTCAGGCTTTATGGCAATTGGAATGATACTGTAGGGATCATAGTTTTGCATGGTAAGGAGCCTGTTTTTCAGAGTCCTTTTGAGAAATTCCCATACTCCTGGCTCAATAAGCGCATCAAGGGCGTCAAAGACTATGTAACCACCGTTTGCGCGAAGAAGAGAGCCGGCTTTTATGCGGGTAAAATCGGTGCTCCAGACCCCCACTCTTTCAATGTCCCTTTCGATGGTTCCGAAGAGATTTTTGTAAGTTGGTGTTGTCTCTGTGATCACCGGGACTTTGTCAGTGTGGGAATTGTCGACAAGAACATTGACTTGATATTCGATGAATTGTTTTGTCTGGTAAGGCAACATGCCTGGAGCTGCATGCGTGACGGGTTGCTGCTCTTCCTCTTTCTCCTTGAATGTTTTCAGATTAGAAAGGATATGCTCCTGGACATCGCGTAAATATCCGTCTATCTTTTCGTTGTCTTTCGAGTGCTTCATGCGTATATCGGAGATGATGCCACTGACAACGGGAAGCCCATATTTATGCTCCAGAGAACTTATTTCCCTCTGTATTTCTTTTTCCAGTTCCCGTGTCTGCCTCATGACGGTATCAAAATCGCTTCTGGCTTGTTCTATGTTCTTTCTTAAGGTGTTCAGTTCTTCCGGATCAAACTTATCCTGTTCTGCAAGGACTTCAATTTGTTCGAGAGGCACCGGTTTCCCTTCAAAAAGAGGGACGATGTCCTGTTTCATATAGGGTCCTATTTGATATTGGACAAGCTGGAGCTGTTCCTTCTGAAGTCTTTCGTTGAAAGCTTTAATAACTTCCTTCTGCTTTGACCTGTAAGCGGTGATAATTTCTTCGGAAGTCCTTTTAAAATCTTCACTTTCCAAAATCTTAGTAATTTCTTTTTTTAAAAAAGCAACAAGATCGTCCATATCTTCCTGAAACTTTTTGCCCATCCCCGCCGGGAGTGTGATGTATATGGGCATATCGCTGTCCTTGAAGTTATGTACGTAGCAGATATCATCGGGTGTTTTCTTTGTCACAGCAAGCTGGCCGAGAAGAGTTTTAATCGTCGATGTTTTCCCGGTTCCCGTGAGACCGGAGGCGTAAATATTATAGCCGGGGCTACTTATCTCAAGACCCATGCGGATAGCCGCCAGAGCCCTTTCCTGGCCTATGATACCTTTTATCTGTGCACACTCTCCGGTTTTTTCAAAGCCAAGAGAATCCGGATCACATGTCCATCTCAGCTTTTCGACGGGAACCGAGGCGAAATCTATGCTTTTATTCATCTTCATATCTCCCTTGAATGGCAATATATCCAGGCAACAATGGTAGTCATATATAAATGATGTTGTGCCAATTGTCCATTTTTTCTTGTTCGGAAGTTCGTGTAGACAAGGATTGCCTTGGATTTGGTATGGGACTTTTTCTAATGCAGATTTAATAATGAACTATGTACATAGCCCAGTGAATCACTTCTCACCGCTCAATTTCGCAAATTCTTTGAGAAGAGCTTCCTGTTTTCTATTCAGATCCGTGGGTATCTTTACTACGGTCTCAATGACCTGATCACCGCGCCCGAACCCCTTTAAATGAGGAATTCCTTTTCCTTTAAGACGAAAGATGGTGCCGCTTTGAGTGCCTTTGGGTATTTTCAGCTTTTCTGTTCCATTCAGCGTCATCACTTCAACGGTTGCTCCCAGCGTCGCCTGGACAAATGAAATCGGAAGCTGGCAGTATATGTTGTTATCCTTCCTTTCAAAGAATTCATGGGGTTCAACGTGGATAAAGACATAGAGATCACCACTCAGACCTCCAAATTCTCCCTCTTCTCCTTCTCCACGAAGCCTCAATCGTGAACCCGATTCTACACCCGCGGGAATTTTTAATTGCACTGTTTTTGTAACTCTCGATCTGCCAGTACCTCTGCATTTCATACAAGGTTTCGTGATTACTCTGCCCTGTCCCCTGCATTGAGGACATGTGGTACTGATGGTAAAGAAGCCGCTTGATTGTGTTACTTGACCCCGGCCGCGACACTGGCTGCATGTCTCCGGCGATGTTCCGGGTGCTGCTCCTGATCCGTGACATTCACCACATTTCTCGGCTTTTGCCACTTCAATATCGGTTGAGGTACCGAAGGCGGCGTCCATGAATGATATCCTTATATCATACCGGAGGTCAGCCCCCGATCGTTGAGCTGCTCTTGTTCTTGATCTTCCTGAACCAAACCCGAAAATGTCTTCAAAGATATCACCAAAGCTTGTGAAAATATCGTCAAAGCCGGAAAAGCCTCTAAATCCTATGCCGTTCAAGCCTTCATGACCGTAATTGTCATATATCTCCCTCTTTTCTCTGTCGCTTAATACTTCATAGGCCTCCGCCGCCTCCTTGAATTTTTCTTCGGCTTCTTTGTCTCCCGGATTCCTGTCCGGATGATACTGCATCGCCAGCTTTCTATAATTTTTCTTTATTTCCTCTTCTGTCGCGCTACGGCTGACACCGAGGCATTCGTAATAACAGCGTTTACTCATGAAATTGCTCGTTTTCCTTTGAAGTCATTGTTATTTTTATTTGCTCAATCATCATGATGTTGTTGCTATTCTCAAAGGCGTGGAGGGCGAAGGCGTATTTCTTTAAATCAAGGGCTCGTTGTCCAATTTCATTCCAAGCATCATCCGAGACAGTTTGTTTTAAGGGTTTCATAACCTGCTGAAACAGCATGACATCACCTGATTGTTTGGCCATATCTCTAATCTTTTCAAGTCCAGCAGTGTAATTTGCCCTCTGGTAACATTCAACGGCATCGAAAATTTTCCCTGCCTCAAGAAAGGCGTCTCCGTAAGCAACGAGATCGCGTTCTGACCGGTGATCTATGTAAAGAATTCGCTGTTTTTCTCGATAACTGGGTAATTTTTTTGACATATCACAACCGATGAGTGCTCACAATGTCTCCCATTACATTAATAACAAATTGTTGCATGTCAAGATCAAAGAAAATGATGCCATGGAATATCTTTCGCGGGGCTCTGTCTTACACGACAAGTCGCTTCAGGGCTTCCTCGTACTTTCCCCTCGTTTTTTCTATAATCTCCGCAGGAAGTTCAGGAGCCGGAGGTTTCTTGTTCCATTCGATGGAAAGGAGATAGTCCCTCAGGAACTGCTTATCAAAACTCTTTTGAGGTCTTCCCGCTTCATAGTCCTCCATGGGCCAGAATCTCGAAGAATCCGGCGTCAACAATTCATCAATCAGGATCAGTCGTTCTTCGATCATGCCGAATTCCATCTTGGTGTCCGCGATAATAATACCCGCCTCTTCGGCAATCTTTGCTGCCCGTGTATATACAGCGATACTGATTTCAATGATTTGCTCTGTGCGTTCAGAGCCGATGATGTCTGCCATTTTTTTTCTTGTTATGACCATGTCGTGCTCGCCTGCCGGGGCTTTGGTGGACGGTGTAAACAGAGGTTCTGAAAGTTTTGTGGATTCTTGTAATCCCGCAGGAAGATTGATCCCGGAAATACTGTTACTCTCAAGATAATCCTGCCACCCCGAGCCGCTTAAATACCCACGCACGACACATTCTACGGGAAGGGGTTTGGCCTTTTTTACCAGCATGCTTCTGTCTTTGAGCTTCTCCTTAAATGGTTTGCAGTCTTGTGGAAAATCCTTCGGGTCTGTCGATACAAGATGATTTTCGACAATATCCTGCATCTTGTGAAACCAGAAGGCAGACATTTTTGTCAGAATTTTTCCCTTGCCGGGAATAGGATTCGGCATGATTACATCAAAGGCAGATATCCTGTCTGTGGCGACAATGAGGAGACAGTGGTCAGCTTCATAGACATCCCGTACCTTTCCCTTGTTGAACAGCTTCAATCCTCTAAATTCAGTCGTCATCAGCCCGTCATTGTGCATTATACGTAACCTGGCTTTATTGCAGAAAAGGATTATGTTTTTTTTCGTGACCTATAGTAGACGTGGGCATCCTCCCGTAGTTATGTCCCGGCATTACCTTCGTATCGTCGGGAAGGGTGCACAGCCTGCCTGTGATGGAATTATGCATCACCGACCATGATCCTCCGGGGAGGTCAGTTCTTCCGACGGCTTCTACAAAAAGTGTATCTCCTGTGAATACATATCCTTTTGTGTAGAGGGCCATACCGCCGGGAGAATGGCCAGGGGTATGTATGATCTTAAGTGAAATGTTTCCTATATCTATAGTATCGCCGTCTTTCACAGTAATGTCGGCCGGAGGGGATTGTGTGGCTCCGAACATCCTGTAGATCGCGGACGGTGTAGAGACAAGCATGTCCGCATCATCATGGTGAATGATGATCTGCGCCCCTGTTTTTGTTTTCATTTCCAGATTGCCCGCGATATGATCCACATGTCCATGGGTATTCACGATATATTTTATTGTAATATTGTTTTTCTTGGCATCCGCAATGAGTCTGTCAACGTTTGCTGCCGGATCAATGATCAGCCCTTCACCGCTTTGCGGATCACCTATGATATAGGCAAATACTGCCATGTGGCCAACCTGTATCTGCTTTAGAAACATATGTATTTCCTCCGCCGCCCACCTAACATTTTTGTAATTCTGAAGTCAATGTAATTCAGCTCTTCTTTCTCAGCAATGCTCCGAAAAATCCATCCGTGCCATGCCGATGAGGATAAGATTGGAAATATCTCAGATCACCGACTACACGGGAATTTATTGTATCCGGCGGATGAATACACATGAAATTCCGGTGATGGGCAATAAATTCCTCGATAACTTTTTCATTCTCCTCCGGCATAATAGTGCAGGTACTATAAATGAGAGAGCCGCCTTTTTTCAAGTATAGGGCTGCATTATCCAGGATTATCTTTTGCAGGTTCGCGCATTTTGTCACATCTTCCGGGGAGGAACGCCATTTTATTTCAGGATTCCTCCTCAGTGTACCAAGGCCCGAACAGGGAGCATCGACGATTATTTTGTCGAATTCTCCGACACACGATTCCTTCATCTTTTCCCTGGCGTCCCCCTCCTTCGTATTCACAATATTGACACCAAGTTTCCGGGCGTTTTTCTTCAGGGTTTCAAGTTTCTTTTTACTGATGTCTACCGACGTGATACTGCCGTGATTATTCATAATTGCCGCGAGGTGCATTGTCTTTCCCCCCGTACCGGCGCAGAGATCAAGAATATTTTCCCCCTCTTCCGGATCAACCAGGCGGGCAATCAGTTGCGAGGCCTCGTCCTGAAACTGTATATGTCCCTCGGCATAGCAGGTTGTGTCTCTGATTGACTTTGCCGGATTCAAGAGAATGAGTCCATCGGAAGAGAAGGCGGTCAGCCTTACGTCAAAACCATCCTGCAACAAGGCATCCCTTGTCCTTTCCCGGGTGGTCTTCAGTGTATTCACACGAAGAGTAACGGGAGGGATTTCATTGTCTGCTCTGCAGAGTGCCGCTGTATCTTCGACACCAAACATCCCGATCCATTTCTCTACCAGCCAGAGGGGATGTGAATGCATAATGGAAACATGGAGTGAAGGATCTTTCTCCATCTCCGGATATACAATTTCATCTTTTTTCCGTATAACATTTCTCAGGACGGCGTTTACCAGCCCCGCTCCCGCGGGGCGAACTATTTTTATTATCTCTACAGCTTCATGAACGATAGCAAACTCCGGTATCCTTGCAGTGAACAGCAACTGATAGACGCCTGTCCTCAATATATTCTTTATACATACGTCCATGGAAGAGAAGGTGCCTCTGTAGAGCTGTCCGATAATCCAGTCCAGCCGCCCTCTCATCCGCAAGGTGCCGTAGACTATCTGGGTGATCAATCCTCTGTCTTGAATGTTGAGTTGGTGATTTCTTGAAAGAAGGGCATCCAGCAGGGGTTCGGCAAAGGCCCCGTGTTGATCCACGCGATTCAAAATATCAACGGCAAGGTGGCGGGGAGTTTTTTTTATCATTACGTTCAACCCAGGACATCTCCCGGCGATATGCTGAATCCTCTGAGAAAATCGCGGACAGGCATTCTCTTTTTGTTTTCAAGCTGAATCTCCCTCAACCACACATACCCGTTCCTAGCGGCAACGGGAAGGCCTTCTTCCGTTACCCTGCCTATTTTTCCTGGAATATCCGTGACCGGAAGTTCTTCTCCTTTTGCAGAAAATATCTTCAGCATCTTTCCTTTGAAAAAAATATATGCACCGGGCACGGGAGAAAATCCCCTGATGAGATTGACAATGTGATGGACATCGCTGTCCCATCTGATAAGACCATCCTCTCTTTTCAGCCGGGGAGCGTATGTGGCGAGAGAGGCATCCTGCGGTGTCCGCGTGGCGGCATCGCTCAGGATTATCTTGATAGTCTTGACGAGGAGTTCCGCTCCCATTTCTGCAAGCCGGTCGTGGAGTTCGCCGGATGTTTCTTCGGGAGTTATCATCGTTTCTTCCTGCGCGAGAATATCACCCGTATCCATGCCCTCATCCATCAGCATGATGGTAACGCCTGTCTTTACCTCGCCCCGGATAATTGTCCAGTTGATCGGAGCAGCACCCCTGTATTTCGGGAGGAGTGACGGATGCACATTGACGCATCCCTTTCTGGGGATTTCCAGAACTTCCCGGGGAAGTATCTGGCCAAAGGCAGCGACGACAACCAGATCCGGAGCAATATTCCGTAAATGATCGATGAATTCACTGTTCCGCACCCGCTCAGGCTGTACTACAGGGAGGAGGTGGTGTTGGGCACACCCCTTTACCGGGGGAGGGATCATATGCCGTCCCCTGCCTCTGGGCCTGTCAGGCTGGGTTACCACCGCGACAATCGGATAATTGTGCATCATCAAAATCTCAAGGGAGGGAACTGCAAATTCCGGCGTTCCCATGAAAACTATTTTCGGCCTGAACATCTTTGAATCTCTCGAAAAAAATAAATTTTATCTCTTGTTCACCATCTTTTTGAAAGGGGACAGAGGGGCTTTTATACCGGTTCAAGACTGGGCAAGCTTTACGATTGTCCCTTGAGAGGTTGCACACATGCTCTCTGTGCCCTCTTTAGACACAAATACGTCACATCGGCACACGGCCTGGCTCTTGCCGGAGTATATGATCGATGCCCTTGCGACCAGAAAGTCGCCAATGGCTGGCCTCAGATAGTTGATCTTAAATTCCGATGTCGTGACGCCTGGGCCCAGAACACTGCCGCCTGCGAATGTAAGTGCATTATCCGCGGCGTAGCTTATGACACCTCCATGTACGAAGCCATGTTGTTGCTTCAGTTCGGGACATATGGGAATCTTGAGTTCCGCATATCCCTGGGAGAAGCTGATCAATTCGGTGCCGATCAAACCACTAAATGGTTGTGATGCCAGAACTTGTTTCCCAAGATTAAGTATATCTTCCATAGGTGTCCCTATAGTCTTTTCATTTAGGAAATATTGCTATGCTTCAGGCTTCTTCGGAATTATGAGCCACATTACCAGATAGGCGATGACGCCAAACCCAAATGAAAATAATATAACCAGTATAAAGAGAATCCTTATCAGAGTAGGATCTTTTTCAAAATATTCCCCAATGCCGCCGCATACACCACCGATTTTACGGTCAGTAGTTGATAAGTATAATTTTTTCATGCCAGGTTTCCTTGTAAGCAAATCAGTTGAATATCATGTGTAATTTTCCGGGCTCATCTTATGCCGTTTCCAATATTTCATATAAATCTATGCGAGTTGCTTAAGACAGGTTATGCCTTCATCGACCAAAAAAGTTTGATCTACGTTTTTCCAGGAAGGCGGTGATTCCTTCTCTTGCATCCATCGTCATTGTTTCCAGTTCAGCGTCTACTACAACTTTATTGAATGGCTCTTGCCTTGCCATTTTGGTCCATCAACGCAATACCATCCTTAGTGGCTTTTTTGATATCATACATGCAATGGTCCGCTAACAAAAGCAGGTCTTTCTTTGTTTGGGCGTCCTCTGGATATACTGCAATTCCAAAGCTGGCGGTAACCCGCACCGGCTCAGGTTCCGACTTCAGAAAGGTGGAGGTACGCAGGGCTTGGAGGATCTTCTGGATCAGGTCAACAGCCGCCGGTTTGCTTCGTCCCGGAAGGATGATGACATATTCATCTCCGCCGTACTTCACCAGAATATCTTTTTCCGTAAGGCAGGTGGAGATCGTCTCTCCTATCTCTTTCAAGACCTGGCTTCCCAATAGATGTCCATGACTGTCCACCACCTTTTTAAAATTATCGACATCCACAAAGACCACTGAGCAAGCGTTATTTGAGGCTGGTTTCTGCGAGATCAGCTCATCCAGGACCTGATGGAGGTACCGGGCGTTCCGCAAACCCGTGTATTCGTCGGTAATCCCCATTAGCTCTATCCTGTCTAAATACCGGGCGTTCTCAATTGCGATGGCGGCGTAATCACCCAGAATTGAAAGGACCGGATAATCCTGGTCTTCGAACCTCTCCATGTTTTTCACATTGATGATCTCAATGACTCCCAAAATCTTTCCGTGAATCTTCAGGGGAAGGCAAACCATCGATTCGGTCCGGAAAGCGGTCAAAGCATCAATCTTGGCGCTAAACCTCGGATCCTCTTGAACATTAGCCACAAAAAGCGGATTGCCGGTTTCCGCCACGTAACCCGCGATGCCTTCTCCCGGGTCCAAATGCAACCCCTTTATAATATTCCCGTGAATTCCCACTGCAATCTCAAATGTCAATTCACCTGTAAGCGGGTTCTTTAGCAGCAGGGACCAGTTCTGGGCATCAATCAGTTGGCTGACTTTCGTCATGACGAGTCCCAAAATGTCTGTCAACTCGAGTGTGGAAGTCAAAAGCTTCCCCACTTCCAGACAGGCCATCAGTTTATCGTTCTCCCGCGAAAGATCCTTATCTTGTTCCTCGTTCATGGTTTTTCATCCTCCATCCAGTAATGATCAGGCGAGTTTGGAAAATCAATTCTTTTTTATCTCAAATCCTTCCGATAGTCAATTTGATAGCTGTCTACCATAGGAAAACATCCTGAGAAACGGGAAGATGTTCTATTTTCCGTTCTCTTTTTTCTGATCACGATCTTTCAACGGGAAGGAATGGGGTAGGCCACGCTAAGTCTTTGGTATCAAGAGAAAATGCATTAATAAATATTCCGATTAAAGAGGTAAATAAACGTTAAAAAGGCAGAGCCCAAGAACCCTGCCTTTCTTTAAATCACCAATGATGATAATTAGAATTTATACTTTAACCCTAAAGTTACCATGCTTGTTTTATAATCAAGGTATGTACCATAATCACGGTAATAGTAATGGTAGTAATAGTCATAGTCATCGTCATCGTCAGATTCTGTAGCAAAATAACGATAACCAATATCCATAGATAAGTTATTTGTTAAATCAATCTCAACTCCGAACATTATTTGCCAGGCAAAGTCAGTATCATCATAACTCGCGGAACGTGCGGTTGATGTTGTTGAAACCGAAAGATCAACAGACGAAAATCCGAGACCTAGGCCAAAGTAAGGGTGAAGTTTGCCTTCTGGATATTTCACAATCGCGTTAAACATGAAATTATGAAATTCTACATCACCTTTAATGGTGGCATAATCCGTACCGGCACGGGGCAATACAGTCCTATCCACATCAGGATTTAAATAGCTGTATTCAAATTCAAAAGAGAAAAATTTCAGTCGGGGGGGGGTGTAACCGAATTTAAGTCCAAAAACCCAAGTCTCATCAACGTCTAAATCATAATCATAATTGTAATTGTAGTAGTAAGCATAATCATAATACGACAGTGACGCATCAGGGCTCAATGTATAACCTCCAAATGCACCAACATACCATCCGGTCTGAGCCGATGCTGCATTAAACGGAAATACGGAGACAGCAATAACCAATACAACAACAGCAAAAGAAATAGAGAACTTTTTCATGAGCATTCCTCCTTTGTGTTTACACCATCCGTGAAGGGAGAGAAGCAAACACTATTTTTTAACCACGTTTCATCTTTTTTGTAGTTATCAATTGCCAGGCTATTCGATTTTCGCCTTGTGATTGATAAGGTATTTCTTTTTGACGATCTTAGTATAAGAAAAGCAGTTTTGTGTGTCAATGAAATAACGACCGCAATATGAGGGTTGCGGCTCCCATTATATTGGAAGAATCATTCCAGAGGGATGTCCTTTTAAGAAATCGTTTACATACCTTCAGTACAACCTTATCTATCTCTTTCAGAAAGCATTTACTAACAACTGGGTAATATCAATGTCATTGATAGATAGGTAAAAAAGTTGTGTGAAAATTTTCAGGAGGTTTTAAAAAAGGCCGGAATATTTATCCCGGCCCCCTGAACGTTATTATTTTAAATGTGATTATTTCGCCTTTACATACGCGTCAATAGCCTTGGCTGCCTGTCGTCCGGCGCCCATGGCAAGGATAACCGTTGCCGATCCGGTAACGATATCACCGCCGGCGAATACTCCCTCGCGGCTCGTTTCTCCCGCCTCGCTTTTGGTTACGATGTAACCCCACTTGTTTACATCCAGGCCCGGCGTTGTTTTCGGGATCACGGGGTTTGCCTCAGTTCCGATGGCAACGACCACCGTATCCACGTCAATGGTAAATTCAGAGCCCTTTATGGGTATGGGTCTTCGCCTTCCTGAAGCATCAGGTTCGCCAAGCTCCATGCGGATACATTTAATCTGCTTTACCCAGCCGTTCTCATCGCCGATGTATTCCACAGGGTTATGGAGTATCTTGAACTGCACACCTTCTTCGTGGGCATGATGAACTTCTTCTTTTCTCGCCGGCAACTCTACTTCACTGCGGCGATAGATGATGTAGGCATTGTCAGCTCCAAGGCGCAGGGCCGTCCGGACGGAATCCATAGCCACGTTTCCTCCGCCGATAACAGCAACATTCTTGCCGCGGGCAATAGGCGTATCGTATTCGGGGAACCTGTAGGCCTTCATCAGGTTTGATCTCGTGAGATACTCATTGGCCGAATAGATGCCGCTTAGGTTCTCACCGGGGATATTCATGAATACAGGAGCCCCCGCGCCTACGCCAAGAAATACGGCATGGAATCCCTCTCCGAAGAGGTCATCCACTGTCTTCAATCTGCCGATTGCCGCATTCGTTACGATCTTTACACCGAGTTTTGACAGATAATCCACTTCCGCGTCCACGATGGCCTTGGGAAGACGAAATTCGGGGATACCGTAAATCAATACGCCGCCAGACTTATGCAGGGCTTCGAAGATCGTCACATCATGACCCATTTTCACAAGATCACCGGCTATGGTAAGTCCCGCCGGCCCGGCGCCGACAACGGCGATCTTTTTGCCTGTCGATGGAGCCTTCTCCGGTATCTGGATATTTCCGGATGCCCGCTCAAAATCCGCGGCAAAGCGCTCAAGCCTGCCGACTGCAACGGGATCGTCTTTCTTCCCGAGGATGCATACCTTCTCACATTGATCTTCCTGGGGGCAGACTCTTCCGCATACGGCAGGGAGGGCGTTCGTCTCTTTAAGTTTCCATGCGGCTTCCAGGAACTTCCCATCCGCGATCAACTTGATAAATTCCGGGATCTTCACATCTACAGGGCATCCTCCGACACAGGCGGGCTTCTTGCACTGGATGCAGCGCTTTGCCTCTGTCATGGCAGTTTCCGCCGTATATCCATAGGGGACCTCGTCGAAGTTTGTTATACGCTTTTTGGGGTCCTGTTCAGGCATTGCCTGACGGGGAATTTTTTCCTT
>CAZMBE010000042.1:0-1981 GCA_964564625.1 uncultured Syntrophaceae bacterium
TGCGCATGGATTCAGGGAAAAACCAGTCAAAGCACACCATAACACCTATCTTGCACATCCCTATATCGAAGACGTGAAACCCCATGTCACCCAGCTGAAACCAGAGTTTCTCTTCATTAAAAAGATGAATTTTCCTGTACTTCCCAAGATATCCCGAAGGGGACACAACGACCGCCGAATTGAAAAGATGCTCGCCTTCTCTTTCAATCAGGCCGGCAATGATGTGCGCGTTTTTTCTGCGGGCAATCGCGCTCAACGCCTCTGTGGTCTTCCCGCCGGGTACCGGCTCAGAAAGATCAAAGGCCTCCTCCTTCGAGGTTATAAGGTAACCCGTGTTACACAACTCCGGGAGAACAATGATCTCGGCATTAACCCTTTCAATGAGCGTTGCCGCTGTTCCAATATTTTTTTCTATCTCACCAAACACAGGATAGAACTGAATAAAAGCCGCTTTCATATTTATCACCTTGTTCTTTCATGTAATTATCCTGAGTCTACACTTTTTTTACCCCGGCATGCAATTGTTTGTTTCAATTTGCTCTTCCGTACGGGGCAATTTGTCATGCCGGGCAGTGATCCGGCATCCAGGAATGTTTCAATCCACGCTCCTGCGGGAGACTGTATCGCAATAATGGATGATATACCAACGATATCGTCATACCGGCGGAGGCCGGTATCCAGACGTCGTCCCCGAGCAGGCGGGGAAAAAGGGGACAGGCTACTTTTTCTTCACAACCCGGCACAAAGCAGCTATCCCATCACTCAAAAAAACAGCCTGTCCCGTTTTTATTCGTTTTTATTTTTCCTACAAGCTGAGCGCAGACATTAACTGAGCTGTTGAAACTGCCTGGATACCAGAATGAAGGGCAGACGTGGCAAAAGTCGTTTTCCCCGGATTATACACAACATAACTCTTGAGACTATGGTTACTTATGGCGCTCCCAAGCCGCCGAATCGATTCCGCCATCCGGGGCGTGACCGTTTGCGACGCCTTTGCTTCGATGAGCATGATTTCCCGATGTCCTGATGGCACTAAAAAATCCACTTCCATGCCCTGCTGGTCCCGAAAATAGTAGAGCGCCCTTGATCGACCCGCGTGGATTTGTGTCTTGATGATTTCCGAGGCAATATATCCTTCAAATATAGCGCCAAAAAATGGCGAATTCTTCAATATTTTCTCCGAGTCGATCCCAAGGAGGTGACAGACAAGCCCGGAATCGGCAAAATACAGCTTTGGCGATTTGATCAGCCTTTTCCCAAAATTTTCATAAAATGGAGGAACCAGGATAATTTGTGAGGTGACCTCAAGGATATTCAGCCATTCCGTAATCGTGGGTACTGAAACCCCCAACGGAGCGGCAAGATCCGTACGATTGATGATCTGTCCGCAGCGGCTTGCCAGAAGGGAGAGAAAGCGTCGGAACGTCGCAAGGTCACGGATAGCGCTGACAGACCGGACGTCCCTCTCCAGGTATGTTTGAATATAGGAACGAAACCATACCTGTGCCGCTGAAGGACGTGCAAGAACTTCCGGGAAGCCCCCACGTAGAATGGAAACCTTTGGCGTCTCCTGTATGGAAAGCGGCATCAGTTGAAACACTGCCGCCCTCCCGGCAAGAGACTCCGTGACCCCCTTCATAAGCGGGGCATCCTGGGAGCCGGTAAGAAACCATTGCCCTTTCCGGTTGGGGAAGTGGTCGATCCTGGTCCTCACATAATTGAGAACCTCCGGCACATTCTGGATTTCGTCAAGGATGGCCGGCGGCCGGATCTCATCAATGAATGCTCGCGGATCGCTGCGAAGGCGGGAAACAACATCCGGATCCTCGATAAGGTAGTACGACATTCTGGGAAAAAGCTTGCGCAGAAGGGTTGTCTTGCCGGAGCGTCGCGGCCCGGTAAGAAGCACGGCGCCGAAATGTTTGGCTGCCTTAATGAGTTGTGGTGCAAGTGAACGGTCAATGAATTTCATGTTGAGAAT
>CAZMBE010000042.1:2081-10246 GCA_964564625.1 uncultured Syntrophaceae bacterium
CTGCCTTAATGAGTTGTGGTGCAAGTGAACGGTCAATGAATTTCATGTTGAGAATAATAAGTTAATACTTAAAATATCTCAAGATATTTTTTCCACCGATGCAGTGGCGGAAAAGTAGTTACCGTAAAATAATATTTTAAGAAAATTGACGCGATCTTAAAATATTCTGAATTTATAGCCGAATCATTTTCGAATATCCGTAAAGCCCATTGTTTGCTTTCAGATGAAAATTTTCAGTATAAAATTACCAGGGGTTTTTACATGAAAGCTGAACCACCCGATAGTATAGAAGCTCCCATTAAAAGTATGGGAGGAGGGGAGGATTTGTATAGCTTCATGTCTTCGTGGAGAGAATGGAAACTTCTCTGCGAAAGGAAGTTACAGGTTGGGCTTTACACGCAGCGCCAAATATTTTTTCTCTTTTCATTTACTCAAAAATACCCATGACTGCTTCCGCCATGAGTTTGTAGCCTTCCTCCGTGGGGTGCACACCGTCATACTGCACCAGCGTCCCGAACACCGCCCCTTCCCTGATCTTCTTTTTCCAGTACTCATGGGTCCGCACGACGGGGATACGGTACTCTTCTCCCAATGCTTCCAGTTGACGGTAATATCCCTCCGCATGGCGGTTGTCCTCATTGTCGCCGATATACACTGAGGTTATGAGCACAATATCGGGATCACCATTGTCTCTGACATTATCGATGATGCCTTTGATGTTTCCTTTGAACTGTTGTTCTGTATATCCTGAAAATGCGTCATTTAACGCGTATTGAATGAAGACGCAATCGGGTTTGTAATGAAGAACATCCCATTGCATACGGTGAAGGCCTGATTTTGCCGTATCGCCCGGTATGCCCTTGTTTATGAGCTTCAATTTGTTCCGGGGGAATTTTGTACGCAGCATTTCCACCAGGTAGTCGATATATCCCTTCGAAACCATCCATCCTTCCGTTAAGGAATCGCCGAGTGCCACAATGGTGACGGGGACACCGGCGCTCAGTTTCTGTAGTGTACGTTCAGGTTTCATTGTGTCACCCTTTCAGCGGTATGCGCGCCGCCCTGATGTAAAACCTTTGCAGGACTCCACATCGTGCCATTGCGAGGGTAAGCCGCGGCCCTGAGCAAAGCGAAGGGGCAGCAACGTAACAATAATGACAAAACGTGCGTTCCGCAAAGGTTCAATGTATGCAATTCTTTCTGTAATCTGCATTTTTCTCTGAAATTTATCAAGTGCAGAATTTATTCACCTTACATAATAATGGATGAGGGAGCGGATCATTCAAATATTGACGTGGACTTGTCAATGCATTGACGCAGTGAAAATTTTCGTTCGCCCTAATCAATCAGTGCATCCCGATCATTCTTCTCTATCTATTTGGAATCAGGACATATTGCCTTCTTTGCCCCGGCACACACCATCATTTCATAACCATGGCATAGTTAATGCAAACCTATAATGGAGTTATGGTAATCGACCGTAGTTACTAACAGAAAATCAAAATGATAATGGCTGTCCAGGAGAAAAAAATGCGTAAACCCATACCGATTTTTTCCCTCAAGAATCCGAGAGTCATCAATTATGCCACCCTATCCAAGAAGCGTTCTTTCGCGCGGCGGCTCTCCATTTACCCCTTGAAATCAGAAAAACCCGTCTATAACTTTCAGATATTGAAAAAAGCGGCAAAAACGGCGGTATTGATTGTTTCTCCGGAAACGGGACGGTTGCCCAATGAGATGGGAAATCTTGCCAGGTACATTTCCTGTAAATGCGGCGGCCTCGGAGAAGTTGTTTCCGCACTGTGTGAGGGGCTGAGGGCGAGAGGAATTGAGTGCCATCTGGCCACACTGAATTTGAAAAAGCGGTTCCAGAGGGAAAGCAATGTCGATGAAGACAGGTGGCAGGAAATCAGACACAAGGTTGATCCCGAAAAAGTCCACCTGGTGAGTTCTTCCGTTTTCGCACACCTGTCCAGTGCATATGCCGGTGATCCCGTATTGAACGCCGCTGAGTTTCAAAAAGGGATTGTCAACAACATTATCAAGTCCGTTCGTGCCCGAAACGGAGGACGGCTAATCCTCCACAGCCATGATTGGATGGCGGGCGGCGCTGTTACAGCTTACGCAAAATTACGGGGGTGTCCGATACTTCATACCATCCACAATGTTCACACCGGCCATATCCCCCTGGAAATGCTCTTCGGTGTTGATATCGACAATTTCTCATGGAACATTTTCTATTCCAAAGAATATGGAAAAACATGCATAGACAGCCAGGCCACAGCCATTAAGAGCGCGACCCTGATTAACTTTGTCGGCGAACAATTTCTCAAAGAGATCATCAACGATTATTTCCTGGACAGACCCATCATTCCTCCAAGCATCAGGCACGAAGTGAAGGCCAAGCACTCCAACAACGCGACAATGGCAATTTTGAACGCCCCTTCTCCGGGCATATCGCCGGAGCGATGCGATTATCTTGCGGCAAAGTACGGTCCTGATGACGACGTCATGGCGGCAAAAAAGGCAAACCTCATTGAATTTCAGAAAAGGACAGGGCTCCTTGTGAACCCGGAGGCAATTCTCCTCTACTGGCCGTCCAGGTTGGATCCTTCACAAAAAGGGGTCGAACTGCTTGAAGATATAGCCCTCAAATTTGTCATTGAGCACGGGGATGTCCAGATCGCCATCGTCGGTGACGGCGTGAGACATGATCATAACCACGAAGAGATTTTGGGAAGAATCGCCTGCGCGTCGGGGGGAAAGATCACATACCAGCGCTTCAGTGAGGAAATTTCCCTACTCGGGTATGCCGCCGCATCCGATGTTTTTGGCGCCTCTCTGTATGAACCATGCGGGCAGATAGACCAGATCGGCAACATCTTTGGGGCTACAGCAACGAACCGCGACACCGGCGGCTATCATGACAAGATACAAGAACTTCGCCTGCAGATAGACGGCGCTTCCCATGATCAAGGAAACGGATTTCTCTTTCAGGATTACGATTCGGGCGGGTTATGGTACGGATTGGCAAAGAGTGTGGAGTTCCACAGAAAACCCTTGGCAATAAGGGAACAGCAGATCAAAAGAATCATGAAGGAAGCCCGGCAGAAGCACGATTTAAATACCATGGTTGATGAGTATATCAGGGTATACGAAAGACTAAACGGCGGGAAACCTCTCGCGTAATAATCAACGAATCCTCACTTTTACCGCGCTTTTTAAGGGGTCAGCGTATTTCCGGGAGGAAGGCCACGGCCCACGTGCCGGGGCCCATATGCGCCCCTGAGGTCAGAGACAGAGGATGTATGATGATCTGGGCTTCCGCGTACCGCTGCACGAGTTCACCCTTGACCTCCTCCACCCATGATTTATTGTCTGAATATTCCAGCATGATGAAAGCCTTCTCTCCCGGCTGCAGGGAACGTTCCAGAGATTCCAGGGCAAAATGCAGCTGCTCTTCCCGGTTCCTTGCGACGCCCACCTTGCGGGCCCCTTCGGGCATGGGACTCACAATGGGCTTCATGCGGAGCATATCGCCGAAAAAGGCCCCCGTCTTTGACAGTCGTCCTCCCGCGGCAACGTATTCAAGGCGGTCAAGGAACACATACTCCTCGCAACGGGCCGCGGCCCCCCGGGCGAAGTCCACGACATGCCTCGACTCTGCCGCCTCAAAGGCATAGGCAGCTATGGCCAGCGCAAGCACCCCGAGGCGTCCCGAGGCCGCGCCGGTATCGATGACGGTGAGGCGATCCTCCGGATCATGCTCCCGTTTCCAGTCCATGACCACATGGTAGTTTCCCGTGAAGGCCGATCCGACACACACATAGAGAACCTTCCTGTGGCGGCTCATGATGCTCGTGTAGACTTGATGGCGTTCAAAGACAGAGGCCTGGGAGGTTGTTACCCTCGTGCCCGCCCTCATGGCGCCGTAAAGTTCCCCGGGGCTCAAATAGGTCTCCGGCAGGCAATGATCACCGACGGTGATGTAACTGTCCAGGAGGCTGATTCCGAGAGACTTGGCCTCCTGCCGTGTCACAGAGCCCGCCGCGTCCGTCATGATGTGGATGACAGGCTCCCGGCGTGAAGCGACGAACGCCGATGTCTGCTCATAGAGGTCATCCTCTTCCCAATCGATTACCTGGCCAAGATCCAGCAGTTTCAGGCGGGCATCCTCCCGATTCCGGGTATGAAAGTGGACCTTAAGGTAGGCATCCCTGCGGGTTATCACAATGGAATTGCCGAGGGAGGAAAGCATCTTTGCCGTCTCCTCTGCATCCGCATCGCTTTCGAGCACCGTGTCAACGCAGTAACCTGTTTCCAGGACATCTCGATAGGACGGCGAGACGTGAAGCCTGTCGCGAAAAGTATCCGTCACGTCACGAAAGGGTATACGGCCGCCCGCGAGGACATGGAAGAAACCCTCAAAATAGAGGAAAAGACCGAGGGCTCCGGCATCCACCACTCCGGCCTTTGTGAGCTTGGGCTGCTGTTCCGTCGTTTCCCGGACGCCGGCCTCCAGATGCTCCAGGATCCCGGCGATCCGATCAATGCTGAGGAGCATGTTGGAATCGGCAAGGACTGCTGCGAGGGCATCGAGGAAGCTGAGCATCGTCCCCGGCCGAGGGTTGGGCAATGCCTGCCACGCGCGATCGCGCCCCAACCGGACTCTTTCGGGCAGGTTTTCCCCGGAAGTAGCCTGAATGAAACACTGGAAAAACCAGGAGGCGATGTTTCCTGAATTTCCCCGGGCGGAAAGGAGAAGATTGCGGGCAAGGAGGGCTGTTTCGCGGTCCTGTTGGCGCAGGGGCGCGAGACTGATGACAAGGTTTCGGCCCGTGTCTCCGTCAGCAACGGGAAAGACATTGATGCGATCAAGGAGATCCGCCCAGGCTGTAAGGCGCTCTACGCCAGCGGCAAGGGCCTGCCGGAAGTTCTCCATCATGGCTCAGAACCAGAATCCCATGTGATGCCGCGCCATTTTGATGTAAGAATCATCATGGTGTCACCCGAAGAGGCTGGATCCGGCGATGGCACGGGCAAGCCGCTCGATATCTGCGTCCATCTCCCTGTCTTCCAGCAGAGCTTTCGAGAACGTTCGAATCCGGCCGATGAGGGCATGCAACTGCGGGCGGATATCGAGGTTTCCCCTGATTTCACAGCCCTGCGAGGCGGCAAGGAGGTGGATGGCCAGGACCCGCTCCGTGAGGGTACAGATCCTGTCAGCATCCCGGGCTGCGATGGTTCCCATGCTGACCTTGTCCTGGTTGTGGGATTCCGTGGAGCGCGAGAATGAGGCCGCGGGCATAGTCAGCTTCAGGGCTTCCGCCGCCAGGGCCGACGTGGAAAGCGACATGGCCTTGAAGCCATGATGGAACACCGCATCCTCCCCCGTAACCCTTACCAGATCCGCCGGGAGACCCCGGTTGAGAAGGGGATCCACCAGGAGCGCCATTTGCCTGTCCGACATGTCCGCGACGGAGGCCAGAGCCGCCTTCAGGGCATCCATGGCAAACGCCATATGGCCGCCATAGAAATTTCCGCTCATGAGCGGCTGACCCGTCTCCGGATCAAAAATGGGATTGTCGTTGGCGCTGTTCAATTCCGTCTCAACCCATTGCCGGATCCAGATCAGGGCATCGTAAAGGACCCCGATGATCTGCGGCGCACACCGAACGGAATATGGGTCCTGCAGGGTTTCCCGCGTATGCGACTCGAGATCGCCGTTCTCTTCTTTCGTAAAGAGCAGTTCAGAAAGCCTCCGGGCGATATTGACCTGCCCCGGAAACGGTTTTGCCTCGCCAATGACGGGATGAAAATGGAGAGGTTTTCCCTTCAGGGCATGAACGGTAAGGGATGTGGCGCAGACAGCTGCATCGAGGATTCTCTCCGCCCTCTCTATGGCGAGAACAGCCACCCCCGTCATCGTGGAGGTACCGTTCATCATGGAGATCGGTTCCTTCGGAGCAAAGACATACGGGACAAGGCCTGCTAACGTTAGTGCCTCGGCGGCGGGCATGCGCGTTCCCCGATAGAAAACCTCCCGTTCCCCCGTCAAGGCTGCCGCTACGTAGGACATGGGGGTCAGATCACCGGAAGCTCCCACAGACCCTTCACAGGGGACGACGGGCGTGATCCCATGATTCAGAAACGACGCCAGCCGTTCTAAAAGTTTAAGCGATACTCCGGAATACCCTCTGGAAAGACAGACCAGACGGCAGAGCATTGCCGCCCGTGTGGCCTCGATGCTGAGAGGCTCGCCGGTTCCGCAGCCATGAAACCGGACGGGATCAGAACCCCGGTGTTTCCGTATTTGATCGCTCTTCAGGCGTTTTCCGCAGGACCTGCCAAAACCTGTAGAAACGGCATACACGGGAACGCCGTCCCGGATGGCTCTGTGAAGCATGGCTTCACTGCGGCGGATACCCTCCCGGAAACTTTTCTTCGGGCTTATCTTCACCCGGGCATTCTCCCTGGCCACGGCAACGACCTCCCGGAGCGTCACCATACCCTCGCCTACGACCACTTCTTTGGTTGCACGTCTCTTCATACCTTCCCTCCAGACACATCTTCATTCTTTCCGAACCTGCGCGCCATCAGCTCCCTCCTGCGACCCCGAAATGTCCCGTCGGCTTTCTCCTTTTCCATCACCTTCTGCATCAGTTTGAACATCTTGTATGGCTGGGGTTCATTCCGGTAAAATGTATCCCAGGCGAAACTGTATAACTCCTGCAGCTTCTCCGGGGACATATTTTTGGGCTTGAACACCACCTTGTCCGCCGTATAATTATTCCAGTCATAGGAGAGGATGCGCCCGTCCCGGTGCAGGTCGTCGAAGGCCCGGGTGTGGGGAAACGGCGTGAGGATGGTAAATTCGGCGAGGTCCAGGTCGATTTCCAGGAGAAAATCCACGAGCCGCCGGATGTCATCCTCCGTATGGTCATCGAGGCCAAGGAGGATCGTACCCTCTACGGCGATGCCATAGTCATGGTAACGGCGGATACGGTTTCGTATATAGTCCGATGTATCGAATACGGCCTGATAGACATACCAGGCGCCCGCCTGCGCCGCGAGATCGAGAATTTCATCATCATCCTCGATGGGATGGCAGCACCATTTCTTCTTCAGGGGTATCATGGCCTTAAACAGCTCCCGCTCCCAATCTTTGTCCTGAGCGAGGGAATTGTCCACAATGAACAGACGGTTGTTGTCGATTGCCTCCAGTTCTTCCACAACCCTGTCAATGGGGCGGGGGCGGAATTTCCTTCCTCCCAGGAACGACACACAGCAGGGATAGCAATCGAAGCGGCACCCCCGGGAGGCGTGCACGAGATCTACCATCTGCACACCTTTATAATAGTAAAATTCCCGTTTCAATATGTCCCTTCTCGCCGTTCCGATGGATGCCACAGGAGGAAACTCCGTCATGTAATCATAGCGCTTCTTTAGCTGACCGTTTTTGAAATCACGGAAGACCTCCTCCATCCTGCCTTCCGCCTCGCCAAGAAACACGGCATCAGCGTGGAGCATCGTTTCCGCGGCATGAAGCATCGTCGCGATGCCACCGAAAATAACCTTAATGCCCTTCTGTCTGTACTGGTCGGCAATTTCCCAGCCCCGTTTGATCTGGCTCGTCAGCATCATCGATATGCCGACAAAATCGGGAGAGTCATCGAAGGCGACGGATTCCACATTTTCATCGATAAATTCGACTTCCACATCTTCGGGCAGCGTCGCGGCAAACACGACGGGGCCGTGGGGCGGAAGGTGAAATTCCGTCTGCCTTTCCAGCTTCTTCCATTTCGGATAGATAAGTTTAAATTTCAATTGGTTTCCTGACTTTCTCTATACATAGCGTTTGTTTGCTTCCCCCTTTGTAAAGGGTGACTTATGCTGCTATTCATCATCATCCGGAGTTTCCCCGGGGCGAATATGGTTCGCCTCGGGAGAAACCGCCTCCGCGCTGATTAACTTCAGGCTGAGCGAATACTCCCGAAAACCGAAACCTCTCAGTTCCACCATCCCGGGAATCCCGTTTCGTACGTCGACAGCTCGTATCTTTCTCAACAGTTCATGACTGGTGGTGTATGCTTCGATACCCCATGACCCATCTTTATGGACAATCACATCAACAATTGAGTCCCCGCGTCCCTGGTACCGGCAGA
>CAZMBE010000042.1:10346-12916 GCA_964564625.1 uncultured Syntrophaceae bacterium
TCTTTATGGACAATCACATCAACAATTGAGTCCCCGCGTCCCTGGTACCGGCAGACAGCCGCCCCGTCCGCGTTCACACCGGAATCCAGGAGCTTTCCATCAGGGGCCAGAAAAATAAGACGGACATCCTCCATCATGTAACGGGCAAACTGATCCGCATTGAAAGGCGGAACGGCCCGGTTTACCCGCACCTCTTTCTCACACCGGGCATCAAACAGGACAAACCCTTCGAGGGTCATGATCACGCTGTGGATAGTTTTCTCCGTCGGATCGAAGACGGTAATGCCGATCACCGTTCCCGTCCTGCCGCCGGGAAACGACACCTCTATTGCATGGATGAAACGATAGGGGGTGTCGAGGAACGGCCGGCGGCATTGCCCTTTGGTATCCGGAACCACCGATGGATCCACAGGCATGATGACAGGGAGGCGGCCGCAGGACATGAGAAAGATCAGAGACATCAATATCAGGACCCGGAGTCCATGCGGCGTGGAGGCGTTCATCCTACTTCCCGGAACAATGTTTCAGAAATTTCTCTGTTAATCTGCACATCGGTGAATTCAAAGAGGGTATAGTTCCCTTCACTTTCAATGATTTTCACGGATTTTATGACTCCCTGCCTGTCCGGTGAAAGAGTAATCACGATGCGCGAAATCATGGACGCGAAACCTTTTTCCCTCGGCGTGAGGATTATCCTCGCGCCCTTCCCTCCTTTCAGAGTCGCGGAAAAATGTTCGTTTTCAGTAAACTGTCCCCTGGTCCACTGCCCGATTTCCTGCAGAACGATCTGCATCGCTTCCAGAGACCCGCTCGCATCCTCCACCAGTCCCCTGCTTCCCTGGGTGTATCGTTTGATGCTTCCTTTCTGCATAAGGAGCACACTTTTTATCGGAGAGGTGTATTCCCATCTCACTGAATCGGGAGTCTTAAAGTAAAAAAGCCCCTTAGATACAAGGGGTTTGGCAAGGATCTGCATATGTTTTCGTTGAGAGAACTGAGCGCTCACCGATGTTATTTTTGCCGATTCCCGGCGGATATCTTCCCAGGTATTCACCCATCCCAGTATGAACACACAGGAACAGAGGATCCCCATAAGGAGTGCGCATCTTTTCGTTCTGCTTTCCATCATGCATTCCATTAAAACATGCCGCCGTTGACGGAAATGACCTGGCCTGTGATATACGAGGCATTGTCAGAGCACAAGAAACGGACAACCCTGGCAACTTCTTCCGGCTTCCCGACTCTCGCCATGGGAATAATGTCCTTGATTCTCTCTATCGGTGCGCCCTTGATCATCTCCGTGTCAATTAACCCCGGGGCAACCACATTCACACGAATGCCCAGCCTGGCTACCTCTGATGCCAGGGCCCGGCTGGCCGCGATCAGTCCCGCCTTTGCCGCGGCGTAATTGGCCTGCCCCCTGTTCCCGATAAGGGCGGATATTGACGAAATGGAAACCACGGAGCCGCTGCGGTTTCTGGCCATCCTTTTGATAACCGGTTTCGTTATGTTGTAAAAGCCTTTCAGGGTTGTTTGAATCACCGTATCCCAATCTTCCTCCGGCATCATCATAAACAACCCATCCGCGGTGACTCCGGCATTGTTGACGAGGACCCGCAGGCTTTGATTCCGCGAGATTATTCCCTCCATCTGTTTTGCCGCTTCCCCTGAGTCGGCCACGTCAAACCGTACTTTTTCCCCCACACCGCCTTTTGAATGGATGATGTCCAGGGTTTCCCCGGCGGCCTGATCATTCGCTTTGTACGTAATGATGACCTTATATCCTGCTTCCGCCAGTTCTATGGCGATGGCACGGCCTATTCCCCGGCCACCTCCGGTCACCAGGGCAACCTGTTCTTCTTTCATGCTGTTCAAAATCCCTCCTAACCCCCCTCTTTATAAAAGCGGGAATTTACAAAAACTGCCGGAATGTCCCGTTCTCCAAGCGGGGAGCTTTCCTTGAACGTCCGCACACCACCTACCAGAGACTGCCCGGCAATGTTTTTTTTCATTACACGTGTGGCTGCTATTCAGACCGGAATACCTGTATCTGAATCCGGCCCAGGATGTCCTTTCCCGCCGTAACGGTTCCCTCCAGGACATTATAATTTTCCGCGCTTGAAAGAGGTATCACGGAGGTAATGAGCTCCGTAGAAAGCGGAATTCGATCCAGAAAAAAATCGGCGCTCTTAATGCCGACAAGCCATCCGCCCCCGCCACCCTTGTCAACCCCCTTTTTCCACCGAATATGCGCTGCCGCTGTTTGCGCGACAATCTCGATAAGGACGATAGGATCGACAAAACCTTCCTGGCAGAGGGGCCATTTATCGGACACACGTGCCGAAGTGGTAACCTTATCGGCATTGATATCCAACACTTCGTCGATCAGTTTCATCCTGTCCCGATGGGGAATCAGCTTTTCAATATCCATCCTGTCATCACGAGGTGAGGTTTTTTCAGATGTTAAAAACTACGTAAATGTGTTATGAGACGGCGGCATAGTAAATAAAAAAAATGAGATAAGTCAAGGGGAATTATTAATGGGGACACACCCCTACACGGCAAGAGAC
>CAZMBE010000042.1:13016-23864 GCA_964564625.1 uncultured Syntrophaceae bacterium
TGAGATAAGTCAAGGGGAATTATTAATGGGGACACACCCCTACACGGCAAGAGACAGTGCCCAACGGGACTGGTACCGGCATATCTTCACCTCTTTCCCGGAGCCGACCAGGGAATTTATTGTGAACGGCTGCACGTATGGAGAGGTGCATCGTCTCGCGTCGGGAATTCACCGTCTCCAGCCGTCGGACGCAGAAGTCCACACCATGATCTGCATCGGCACCGTCAACAAGGCACTTATTGCCGCGGCGCTCATCGCGGCGCTTACCGGAGGCCCCCGCCTTGTTCTCCCCTATGCTTTTTCACGACAGGCCATTGAAGAAGTCCTTGAGACACTCCCCTGTTCCTTTTTGCTTGCGGACCACCCGGGAGACCTTCCGCCCGGTTGCGAGATCATAACCCCCTCCATGCTCCGCCACAACTCTATAATTCCCGGTGTTTTCATGAAGCCGGACACCCCTTTTCTCATGCTTTTTACGGGCGGATCAACGGGAAAACCGAAGGTATGGTCGAAGACGCCCCGGAATATGCTCGCGGAGGCCCGCTACCAGGCGGATATATTCGGGATATCTCCCGACGATATCTTCTTGTCAACGGTGCCGCCCCAGCATATATACGGGCTCCTCTTTTCCGTGCTGATTCCCCTACTTTCTTCCGCGCGGGTGCTCGAAGGCGTCTATAACTTCCCCGGAGAAATCCTCCGGACCGCGGAGGAGCACAGGGCATCCATACTTGTCAGCGTTCCCGTACATTACCGGGTTTTAAAGTCTGACGATTTGCAGCGGCATAATTTCAGGATGGCTTTTTCTTCCGCGGGTGTGCTGGATAAGGGGGACGCCGCGTATTTTCATGAAAAAACGGGTCTGGACATTATTGAAATTTATGGATCAACGGAAACGGGAGGGATAGCAACGAGACGTCGTGTAAGGGACGGCGATTCCTGGCGCCCCATCGATATCGTTGACTGGAAGATACTTGACGAGAGGTTACACGTGCGGTCTCACTTTATCTCGCCAACGCTTCCCCGTGATGCCGACGGCTTCTTCGTCACCGCGGACTGCGCCGTACCTGACGCGAATCAGCGTTTTACCCTCCGGGGCAGGGTGGACGACATCGTGAAGATTGGAGGGAAGAGGGTTGACCTGGCTGCGGTGCAATCCAAGATCAAACAGATCCCCGGAGTTCGTGATGCCGTGGTTGTATCCCTTCCCACAGGGAAAGGGCGTCAAAACGAACTCGCCGCCCTTGTTGCGACTCATCTCGATGTACTGCAAGTAAGAAGGCAAATCGCCGCGGTGAGTGAACCCTATGCCGTTCCCAAGCGCATAATCGTTAGTGAAGAAATCCCCGTCACATCTACAGGAAAATATGACCGGACAGCAATCCAACTAATTCTTGCGAAGAAACAATAATAAGCTCCGGCATCAAGAGGCAAAGAACATTAGGATTGACTTTTCAGCCGTCCTCAGCGTATATGTCAACCATACTAGACTGCAAAGGAGGAACAGATTATGCGCGGAAAAAGCATGGTAGTTTTATTGACAGGTATTCTCGTATGCACCTTTCTTGCTGTATCCGGCGTGGCGCACGCGGACAAGGCAATGGTTGTCTCATTGACGAACTATGTTCCTCATTTCACGGCAGACCTGAGCCAATATAAGGGTAAGCGTATCAATCTATTAGACTTCGACAATCAGGCCAAAGACACTACTCTTGGATATTACTTCAGTCCGGATAGGAAAACTTCCTACATGGGACCCTCGTTCATCGACAATTATTTCTGGTATTCCTGCGAAAAGGCCTTGATGAGCCTCGGCATGATCGTTTCCAACAGGAACAAGCCGGACCCTCACGCGCCGGCAGTGTGGATGAGTTTGAAGTCCATGACCGACGCCAATTTTGTGGTAGAGGTAAAATTGCAGAAATTCCTCTACAGCGTTTCCATGACCAAGACGTACACCATCACCGGGGAGGACCTGCCCGCCAATCCGGAACAGCGCACACAGGAATACCTTGAGAAGCGGGCATACAACATGACGAACAAACTTTTCGAAACGATTTTGAATGATCCGGAATTCAAAACTGTGTATTTCAAGGCAGTCGCCGATATGGCCCCTCCTCAGGTTAAGTGACAATACTCATCGCTGCAGCCGCATATTTGGCAGGATCGGTCAATTTTGCCATTATTCTGCTCTCCCTGCTGGGAAAAGAGGACCCGCGGACAAAGTTCAGCGGCAACGCGGGAACAACGAACGTCTATCGGCAGGCGGGGATGTTCTGGGCCGCCGTCGTGTTGATCCTTGATGTGGGCAGGGCCCTGGTAATCGGCGTCGCTGCCCTTTATCTTCTTGACAAACCGCTTGTACCGTGGGTCGGGCTGGCATTGATCCTCGGCAACCGCTATCCATGCTTCCACGGATTTCGCGGGGGGAAGGGTGTCGCCAGTTATATCGGCTTTGGCGCGGCCCTGTCAGCGGTTTCTGCCATATTTTCCTGTATTGTCTGGGTCATTCTGTTCGCTATTACCCGGATTCCTTTTATCGCTTCCTTTTTCATGATTATCACCATCGCCGCGGGAACTGTCATCACGTACAGCCATACGCCGGTCGCGGTTTCCGGTGTTCTCGGAACGGCATTGCTCATTTTCTACAATCATAAGGGGAATATTGAAGCCCTGAGAGAAAAAAGACAGTAAGGGAATTGCCCGGATATTCCTACACTACGGAGAGAAGCATATATGCGATGGAAAAGCGGCCGCTTTCCGGTATGAAACAGAGAATCTTCTGCCCTTCTTTCAGCATCCCCGAATGAAACAGCTCCTCAAGCATTACATAGATCGAGGCTGATCCGGTATTTCCCTTATATGCCAGGTTACTGAACCACTTTTCATAGGGAACGGTAAACCCTATTGCCACCATGGCGCTGTATATCTTGTCCCGGAAGAAATACGACGAATAGTGGGGGAGGAACCAGTCCACTGATTCGGCGTTCAGGTTCCTCTTCTCTATGGTCCTTGCCAGGGCCATGTCTACGGCAACCTTCACAATCTCTTCGTTCAGAATAGTCATGTCCTGTTTCAGGGCAAAATAATTATTATCCATGGCTTCCTTGAGTGAGTCAATCTGACGCCATCCCGTAATCGAACCATCATCGCCTTTGACGGCCCCCGCGTACATGCATACCTCATATTGCCCGGCATAAGAAACATGCTCAATCCAATCCACTTTCAGTGAAAGCCGATCCGGATTCTTTCTCGCGGACATAAACACCGCCCCGGCGGCATCGGACAACATCCATCGGAGAAACTCCGCGTCAAAGGGCACGATAGGATTTCTTTTTATTTCCATATCGCTTTGTAAATGCTCAAAGAACTTTGACCTGATAAGAGAGGATGCCAGCTCCGATCCCGTCGCCACGGCGTTATCGCTGAACCCCATGGCAACATTCATGAAGGCATATTTAAACGCGGAAATTCCGGAAAGACAGATCCCCGAGGTAGATACTACTTCACAGGGAGGAGAACCCAGCGCCCCATGCACCATGAGGCCGTGCCCGGGAACAATGACATCCGCCATGGACGTGCCGCAGCACAGACACAGAATATCATCAATCGTGAACCCTTCATAGGGCCTCAACATTTTAATCGCTTCTGCCGTCAATTGGGCATTTGTATGGGTCAATGCACCCGTTAACGGGTCGATGGCATAGTAACGCTTCTCGATTTTATTATTGTCGAGAATTCTCCTTTTCATTCTCGAGGGAATGTTATGGATTTTGCCGATGACCTCCTCTATTCGGCTGTTATCAACAGGCTCATTCGGCAAAAACGCTGAAACGTCATTTATATAAACGCTCATTCAATCTCCTTGGTATGTGACGTTGTTTCTCATGACGTGCCTATTTACTAAATAGGAACCCTTCTATCAAGGAAAAAGTACATGTGCGGGTATACAAGATGACCGGCCGGTAAAGTCAGGCGGTTCAGCCGGATTTTGACGTTTTCCCATGCAGTTTCTTCACCAGATCAGAAAAGGTTTCATAAAATGCTTTTTCCGGGAGGGCTGTGGGAACAACCGCGTTCGTGAAGGTGTAATAATCCAGATCATGAATGATGATCCGGTCTCGCATTGCCTTATGGAGAGGCGTGCCAGGAATGGGGGTCAGCACCGACAGCACGGGTACCTGGATTTTGTGAGTTACAATGAACTGTTCCAGACGTACAAAATCCGATTCTGTATATTCGGGAGAAACGATGAAATCCCCCACAATGAGCATGCCAAGCTCATGGAGGAGTTCAATGGACCTGGGGATGACGTGAGACTTGTATTTCTTGTTATACCCCTCGATTCTCCTGTCTTCTATATCCTCAAACCCGACGACCACTGCGTGCAGACCGGCCTCCTTCCAGTCCTTCAATAGATCATAATGCCGGATAATCGTATCGGCCCGGACATCGGCAATGTATTTTTTCCGGTTACCCAATTCTTTAATCTTTCGGCAGAGATCCTTTGATCCGTCAGGATCACCGAATGTGTTGGCATCTACCATGCGGATGAAGGGAATATCGCCCAATACACGGATATCCCTGATGACGGACTCCGGCGAGTGGACCAGGTATTTCCCCCCCGTCGTTCCGGGAATAGTACAGAAAGAACACCTGTGTGTACAGCCATAGGCGGTAATAACAAAGCCCATCTTCATCCCCAGTTTTTCCAGGACATAGTGGTCCCTGTACCGCTCCACAAGATCGTAACGGGGTGCGCAATCATTCATCAGATCATCTGGACCATAGTCTCTTGGCATAAAGGAAAGGGAGGCCCCGGGAGCCGTTTTTGCAATTCCGGGAATCGCCGTGCCGTTATTTCCCCCTTTGAGCTGGTGTATAAGTTCGCTGAAGCTCTTCTTCCCAATGCCGATGACGATATAATCAATCTCTTTCCGGTTGTAATAGGACGGATCACATGTGGCGTGATTTCCCCCGACAACAATAGTGCAACCATGTTCTTCCCTTATCTTCCCTGCGTATCTGAGCACCGTGTTCGCTTCACACGTAACTGCCGTGAAACCGACCACGCGAGGGCGAAAGTCCGCGATAGCGCGCCATAAAGCGTCCTCCTCTTCGCATTTAATATCGAGAATCATTACATCGTGTCCTGTGAGGGCACCTGCTATGACTTCAAGACCGAAGGGTTCACCGCGGAAGATCTGCTTGATGGATGTAACTCCGTAATGTTCTTCCGGAATGCTCCGACCGGAATTGGGCGGGTTAACAAGGAGAATTTTCATGATCAGATATACCCGGGAAAAAGGATTGCGTTATAGTTATGATACCAGCATCGAGTGCTATCAGAGAGGCGTGTTTGTGTCAACGGCAAAGACATCTTTTTCATTTCATTGCCCGTCTTGACTCCTATGTTGGCCTTATGTTGTCCTTCGCCCATTGAATAAGTTCCGATATAGAGGTTCCTATGGGAAAGAATTCAACCACGCCCGTTTCCTTTACCTTCGGGATTTCAGCGCGTTCTAAATAGCCTCCGGCAGTAACCCTGATATGTGATGAATCCTCCTTCGCCAGGAGCCTCACAACTTTGGCGAGATCTTCGATTTTTGCTCCTGGCAATGTCGTAATCCCGATATGGTCGACACATTCCTGGATCGCTGAAGCGACGATGGCCTCCGGCCTCTGGATATCCGTGTAGATCACTTCGTACCCCGCGTCCCGGAAGGCCAGGGTTAGGTTTGTCATAGCTGCCTCATATCCCTCGCCAAGTTTCGCCATTAAGATCCTTACCCGTTTGATGCTCATGGCATCCTCCTTTTTGACTTGGTTGTTCACGCGCCTTTCGGCAGGGTGTTCTCAGGGGTTCGCCGATTCAATGGATTTCTCTTTCTGAAGCAATGGTGTTGTAATATATTCCAGCACGGGTATAAGATTTTCCGGTTTCACTCCGTCAAAATCCTCAGCCATTGCACTTCTCAGTGTCTCATCACGTTCCATGATCCTGCCGACAGCAACAAGGAATTTATCGAAGAGGCCCAAATCCCTGCTCAACATCTTCCCTCGGAGGGGAAAATATTCGATCCCTTTTCTTACCTCCTCCGGTAGATTACTGAGATACATTCTCTGGATGTTGGGGTGGCTGGGGGGAGTGCCGGACGTTGTAAACAGGATCACCTTTTTCCCCTTGAGCGTATCCCATGTTTCAACAATGAGCGGCGCGATGCCAATCCGGCCCATTCTGATATAACTGCCGAAGACGATCACATCGTATCTGCTGAATTCAGTTTTATTTGCCTTGTCGGCACTTGCCAGGTCACTGGGAATATCTTTGTGCAGCCACTCGGCATATTGCCGTGTGCTTCCGTACTTTGTTTGATACACGATCAGCACCCTGGGCTGACCGGCCTCACGCACGCTGCTACCGAGTTCCGCCGTGGGAGCATTGCGATCCCCCACGTACGCGCAGGCGCCGACGCATAACGAGACCAGGGCCATAAGCAGAAGTTTAATCCAACGACAAGCAATCATATCAAATTCAACGTCCCCCTTTCAGCACCTGATTCCCTCCTTGAGTACATTCGCGCCGTGTCATCTCGACTGCAGGGACAAATCCTTGTCCCGACCTGAGGGAGGGGTCTATTCCAATAACATTACCGCTTCCTCGTTTATTTCGCTCCTTCGAAAAGGCACGTTCCCGCAGGTTCTGACTATGTCGACATCATGCAAATAATACCACTAAAGTCAAGCTGTATCAGTAATCTTACTTGACCTGAGCGTGACTTTTCGTTAAAAATCTTTCCAGTAGAATTAGTTTGGAAAATATGAAAGGGGGAACTATGAAAAAAGCATTGATTTTGGCAGTATGTGTTTTTTTGTTTTCAGGCTGTGCGACGACAAGCATGTTGGCGCCTGACCGTAAACCTGATCTTACACCTCGGAATGATTCGTCCACCCTTGTAATCATCCGTGATACATTTTTGGGAACCGGCATAGTATTTTGGAACTATTTAGACGGAAAATTAATAGGGGAAACCAAAGGTAAAACGTATTTTGTTACCAAAGTTAAGCCGGGACCTCATTATGTCATTGTCACGACCGAGAATACAGCCGTTGCGCATTTAAACTTTGAGCCCGGGAAAATATATTATCTCCGAGAGGGAGTCACCGTGGGATGGTGGCGCGCGCGCACAACAGGGTTTTCGCCCTTGAATCCGCAGGAAGCGATGGAAGCCATGAATAATTGCACATATTGGGAATTTGATCCGAAACTGGGCGGCGAAGACATGGATACAAAACTATACCAACAGGCAATCGCTGATTACCATGCGGAAGTAAAGCAAAATCCGGAAGGATTCAAGGATATGCTTGAATATAAAGGATATTAGTTTTTGCAGCAGCAGTCATTTAAAAACTCCGGGGGACATCATACAATCAAAAAAATCATATCCGGTATGATATCCCCAGGTGTATTTTTTCTGATCATTCCCATCGAACAATAGTATGAAGATATCCGAAGTGCCCCAGGATGACATAAAGACCATGCAGGGCGAGAAAAAGGCCCTGTATGCCGTTGACGATCAGGGACGTTACACCAAGACCACCACCAGGGGTTGGGAGGCGGAAGAGATCGTCCTTGCCCAGGTGATCGGCGACTTTGAAGAAAAAGCCAGAGAAGCAGCAACCCGCGTGAGGAAGAACGAAACATCGCCTATAGAATATTTCATGTACAAGAACTGGCTTGATCCCCTGACCCTTGCTCAGGCAATGGGTCTCTACCGCTGGCAGGTAAAGCGGCATTGCAAACCGGGGGTGTTCAAAAAACTTGACGAAAGGATGCTTTCCGAGTATGCCCGCATCTTGCGTGTCTCCGTAAACGAATTAATGAATTTCCGCGGTGAGGATTAGATGGGGGAATTGAAGCCATTGGAACACAGGCAATACGCCCATTGCGAAAGCGGTGTGGTAACGGCGCTCCTGAAGTGCCATGGCCTTGATCTTTCCGAACCCATGGTGTTCGGTATTACAGGCGGCCTTACCTTCGCTTATATCCCTTTCATCAAGATGACCAACATGCCCATCATATCATACCGAATGCTCCCCGGTTCGATCATCAAAGGCGCCGAGAAGAATCTTCCCATCAAATTCAAGACCGCGAAGTACAGGGAAAAAGCAAGGGCTCTCACGGAACTCACCGACCTCGTCGATGGCGGTGCGATCGTCGGCCTTCAGACATCCGTATACTGGCTTCCATACTTTCCGCCGGAAATGCGCTTTCAATTTAATGCGCATAATCTCATCGTCTACGGACGGGATGGGGAAGAATTTCTCGTGAGCGACCCCGTTTTTGAACATACCGTCCGAATCAGGGCGGAGGATCTTCAGAATGCCCGCTTCGCCAGGGGGACTCTGGCCCCGAAGGGTTTCATGTACTATCCCCTCATGGTCAATAACTCCATTGATTTGAGGAAGGTCATAAAAAAATCCATCACGCGAACGGTACACATGATGCTTTATGCCCCTGTACCCTTCATCGGCGTGAAGGGCATCCACTACATGGCAAAAAAAATTGAACGGCTGAAGGCCCGCAAGGAACTGAAATACGTCCGTCTTTTCCTCGGTCATATCGTAAGGATGCAGGAAGAGATAGGGACGGGAGGGGGCGGCTTTCGCTTCATGTACGCGGCTTTCCTCCAGGAAGCCGGGCAGCTCCTGAAATCTCCGCAATTAGAGGAAGCATCGCGGATGATGACAGAGGCGGGCGATATGTGGCGCCAGTTTGCCCTGGCGTGCGCCAAAGCCTGTAAAAGCAAGGCAGCGGATTTTGATATGGTCGGAATCGCCCACATGGCAAAGAACTGTGCGGATCAGGAAAAGCGTGTCTATAACCATCTCAAATCGATGAAATCATGCCACACCCCCTGACCGTCACAGGGCATGTGCACATATCCCACAGCCCATTTTTCTTGACATATACGGTGCTCATTTCTATACTTGCCCTGACAAAAAAAGATCTCGATCAAATTAAATAACGTTTACATTGTTCTTAACCAAGGTATGAACCATGAAAAGACTGTTAGCCTGTTTTGCCATCGTTTCCGTGCTCATCACCCTTGCCGGATGCCGCTCCGAGCTGGTAAATGCCATTGTTCAAAATGATATTGGAACCGTACAGACGCTCATCACCGGCGGCGCCGACGTGAATGAAAGAAGCCCGGAAAATTTCAGCCCCCTCCACTGGGCTGCCGAACATGGAAGAACCGAAATAGCCCGGCTGCTCATTGACAAAGGAGCGGATATGAATCTCCGGTCCGGGAACTACGGCACACCGCTGATGGTTGCGTCATATCGCGGCCATAAAGACATCGTGAAGCTGCTCCTGGAAAAGGGAGCCGATGCTTCCGTTGCCGATGCCTACGGCAAGACGGCCCTGAGTTACGCCCAGGAATACCAGTTTGCTGAAATCGTCCGGATGCTGAAAGAGGCTGCCCCCTCTCCACCGGCAGTGAAGGCTGCGCCTGCAGGGGAACAAGGCACCGCCGCAGGTCCAATACACGCGAAGGCAGTTCCCGGCCACGCGGTCAGGAGCAATGCCCGTCAGATCAACATGGCCGTGTTTACTTTTGAATCCGCCAATCTAGAGTCCAATCCCTACAGTGCAGAGATTACAAACAGGCTTGAAAACAGGCTTGAGGCCAACCCCTCTATAAGGCTGCTGGGCCGCCGTGATCTGGAGAGGTTTCTCGTCACCAACGACCTTCAGCAAAACAATAACCTGGAAAACATCATCCAGATCGGTACCTTGCTCGGGCTTAACTACATAATTTCAGGCCGGGTGGAAAAGAGGGGCGCCGAGATTATTGCGGACTGCCATCTCATCAGTATCGAAGAAAAAAAGCCCGCCCTGAATCGATCAATCCAGGTGTTCGGCGACGCGAATCTTGCAGAGGAAGTGGAGAAATTCGGCGTATCCGTCACCGAAGCGCTCTCGCGTGTGCCGTGACAGACGCCCGATGAATTCCGGCAACCTGCGCGCCCGCACGGGGCGCGACTTGTCGTCACCCTGTAGTCAGGTTGTTTCAATCCACGCGCCCGCACGAGGCGCGACTTGGAGTCTTTACAACACCATTACCGAATCGCTGTTTCAATCCACGCGCCCGCACGAGGCGCGACATTTTTGCCTTGACGACTGCATTTACAGAGATAAGTTTCAATCCACGCGCCCGCACGAGGCGCGACAGTAATGCGGTTATATGGTGCAATCTTAATGATGTTTCAATCCACGCGCCCGCACGAGGCGCGACCTGCCTGTCCTTGCAGGTTGGGCAAACATGGACCGGTTTCAATCCACGCGCCCGCACGAGGCGCGACTTCATCATCGAGGGCATAGATGCCGCTGATCTTGTTTCAATCCACGCGCCCGCACGAGGCGCGACAAGGTATACGTCGTGGTATTGGCATATGTCGTAAGTTTCAATCCACGCGCCCGCACGAGGCGCGACGCTGACCAACGAAAGCGGCACGATCAAAGGATACGTTTCAATCCACGCGCCCGCACGAGGCGCGACGCAAGCGGCACATATGCCGGATGGTATGTCCACGTTTCAATCCACGCGCCCGCACGAGGCGCGACGTATCCCATCCTGACAAAGGTTGACCCTGTACGGTTTCAATCCACGCGCCCGCACGAGGCGCGACTTCATCATCGAGGGCATAGATGCCGCTGATCTTGTTTCAATCCACGCGCCCGCACGAGGCGCGACGCTTTTCATCGTCAAATACAAGTTCCATGTAACGTTTCAATCCACGCGCCCGCACGAGGCGCGACAAGGTATACGTCGTGGTATTGGC
>CAZMBE010000043.1:0-12259 GCA_964564625.1 uncultured Syntrophaceae bacterium
AAGTTTCTCAAGACTCATCGGATTGCAGAGAATGTGCTCCCGATGCGTGATGTTAAAGAACTTCCACATGTCCATGCGTATACCTCCTTTATCAATGCCAGCCGAACTGGGAGCTGACCGGCGGCACGAGCCTGCAAAAAAACGACGGTTTTTGTGCAGGTTTACTGACGACCGTGTCGCGCGTTTTTGTTAGGCGGGCCGCTGTCAGTGATCCGCCGGGAAACGCAAGATAAAGACTCTTTTAATACAACACGGAGAAAAAGACAACAGTTCTTAGTTTTAGAAATTACGCGGACCGCTTGAAAATTCGGAGAGAAATGTGTATGATGCCCCCGGAATTCAGCCAAATGTCAAGAGTAAAGATTTGACCCCAATTTTCCTCTCAGCGCACCCCATTAAATGACCAGCAAGAGACTCTCACAGGCATCCTTGTAAAATCGATGGCGATATTGTCATATTATGCGGAACAATAAAATTGATATTGAAGAAAATTCTCTCTTATACTGCTTCACCAAAAAAGTGAATTCTTACCGATAAATTCAATCCGTCTTTAGTAGGTATCATGGGGTTCTTTTCAAAGCTTTTCGGGACCAAAGGCATTGAACCCCCGGCACCGTAGATCGGGGCCAACGGAAAAGTCGGCTGCACGAGATGCGGAGCTAGGATACTGCCAGCGACGGCCGAGAGGAAAAAGGGCTTGTGCGCACCTTGTGCCAGCGGACGCGGTCCCGTATCGGCGAGTTCGCTCAAGGCCGCAGCGCGACCGGAATAGGCCCGAGGAAGGGCCGCTGACGGCAGGGTCTGCCACGAATGCGGAAAGCTTATGGGACGTGGGATGAAGCTCTTGGCGGACCGGGCTACGGACATTTTGGTCATGAATTTGTGTTCCGAAGCGTGCGCCGCCGTCGTCGTGGCGCATTATGACAAGAAGCGCCAGTGCATCTGGTGCGGCAACGGCCTCCAGAATCAGGCAGTCACCCGTGGCTTTTTGAGGGAACCTTATTGTTCGGAACAGTGCTTCAAGGCTGCTGGTCATGCGATGGCTACCTACGAGGTGAAGAAGGGCAATCTGTTCTGACCAAGCCGTGGCCTCTCCCGGCCGCCAATTCACATACCCTGCCCAACACCATCACCGTCCCCCGTTTTTCGATGAATATTGTCCCTTGACAGACAAAAATACCCCCCCTATACTCCGAGTCGTCAGAAGCAATGTCTTATCAATTACAATTTTATTCAGATACCTTTCCGGGGGGATGCATGATGCTTGACCTTTGGAGACATAACGTATCAAGAAAGACCGTTTCGGTCGTCTGGTTCCGATCGGGAGTGGTTTTTCATTTTTGAAGGCTGAGGGGAACGTAGTTGTTTCGTTGACTTCCTTTCCGTAACATATTGTATTTATTCAAGAGTGGAAAAGGTAAACTGGTTGATTTTCTAATTCCCCAGAAAATAAGGAAGTATATAGGGTCTGGTTAGAGTTTTGGATATTCTTTCCGATTATCAGCAAATATCCGATAGTCGAACCTGACCCCATTACCTGCCGCTAAGGAGATCCCCATGAAGACGTTAAGAGTAAGACATTTGTCGGGCAAAAATGGTCTGTATTACATGAATATTTTGTCGATTCGCGGCGTGGCATTTCTGGCCTTTCTTCTTCTTTTCTCATGCGCCGGCGGGCGGATCCACAAAGACTATGAACTGGCAAACTCCAGAGGAACGCTCGCCGCATATGAAGAATTTCTCCAGAAGTATCCCGACAGCAATTATACGGTTAACGTGACGAAGCGAATTCAGACATTGAGGGAAATCAAGGAGCGTGAAGAGGCTCTTCTCAAAGAGCGGATATCCGACAAGAAGGCGCAACTTGATACCTTGAACCGCGCGCGTCTCAGGCAACTGGCGGGGTATACAATCGGAAAGACGATATTCTCCGATTTCATGGCGGGCGGCTGGAACTCGAAAGATCCGTTGGAAGGGAAATTGGGTGTTGTCGGAGTTATGTACGATGATATTGATGCACAGGCGAGAAGGGATTTCCGCAGCCGCAATGAGGTGGATATCATCCTGGGTTTTACATATCGCTCATTGGGAAGGGAATCGGAGACAAATGCGACTTCCCCCATTTTCGCTTTTCGCCGAAACGCTTTGGACGGTGAATTATCGAGAATGCGGGGCAACGACAGGGGCATTCGCTCAAACGTATTGCCAATGATGACACCCAAGGACGGTAAGCTATTGACGGTAAAGGAGTGGAAAGAACGAGCGAAGAAACCTGTTGCGATGGAGCCTTTCTTTGAAAATACGGCCGTTGTAACATTCGAACAAAACAGCAAGATCCTGAAGCGCATCGATCTCTCTGGGATCAGGGATGTTGAGATACCTTTTCCCACGGATCCGGATGAAATCGTAAAGGAATGCACAATGGATTATGCGTGGCTTGCAAAGGTCGCCGGGAAAAGCGAGCGAGTACCTCCGCCCAGGCCAGAAGAGATCGCGGAAGCCTTTTCAGGACAGGGTCTTCGTGAAATTTAGATCAGATACAACCCGAAGTCAGAGTTGGGGACGGCGGGAAAGGTCTGGAAAGAAACAATGCCCTGCTTCATTGCCCCTGAGAAAGTAGTTTATCTCCCTTACAAGAACAAGCGCGGCCTCATCCACTCCGCCATCATGGATCGCGCTTCGAGAAAACTATCCATGACTCTTGATCTGGGAAAAGACAAGGGAGTGACGATCGAATACCAGTGTAAACAAAGCCCGATGCGTTTCCCGCGTGACACGTATGCACCACCCTGCGTATTCGAGGCGATCAGCGGCGATTTGTTCGAGTTTGCACCTACCTATATCGGCGGAGAGAAGTACGGCTATCAGATGTGGAATACAAGTCCCAGCACCGGGAAGGGGCTCCCTTATCACGAATATCGCGGGCGTAAAGGAAAGGTGACTGGCGAAGTTATCCCTTCTCGTTACGGAGACTACTTCGTATTTCATAAGGCTGTTCTCAACAATTGTGAAGTCGTGTACGCCCAAGTCAGTAAGGAGAACCCAGAATATATGGGGGCAATTCTTGCCAAAGATGTAGAACGAGCAAAGGTGTTGATAGGTAAGCCAATCTGGATCAATAACGCATCCGTGGCGCGACCCCAGGAACTGATCACCTCTGACCCCAAGATTTCTTATCCAACGAACAACATTGAAAAACTGATCGTCTTGGATGTGTCTTTGGTTCGGTACGGACACGCCAGAGGTGCAGGCTCTTTCTTCCTGAAGGTGAAAAAGAGCACAGGTGAAGAAGGGCTAATTAAATTCAATGATCGGTACTTTTACGTAACAGACCCTATTCCTGCCGGAACCCCGCGAGATATTCGAACGGCCATTGAACAACAGAAGATTAAAAAAATGGAATGACTGAACAACAGGCAAGACTATCGTGGGGTGAACCAAAGAAGATCAATAAGACTGTAGATTCGTGGAGGATACATGAGCAATGGGTCTACGAAACGCAATCTCTTTATTTCGAAAACGGCAAGCTAGTAGAAAAGGAGGGCACAATCCTCTCCGATCCTGATCTATCCCTCATCAGAACAATCATGTTGTAGGACCATTAGTCAGTATTAATGTTTCAATCGGTAATCTTTATTATCCAACTTATGATGATGTTCACGCTTTAGAGGTGTACTGATTATCTGAATTATTTGCAGACTATATTGCGGTCATCTTAACATATGAAAATCGATTCTGGGTGTTTTTTTACCGACTCACGAGCCTTTTGTGGAGAGAACTTTGGTTGGTTCAATGCCAGATCAGATGGCTGAAAGTGTACCTAAAAATGTAACCGTCAGAACCGAAAATAACCTCACAAAAACCAACATAATCCAACATGCACTCTATAACCACTTGATATGTAAAGGCTTAATTTTGATGGAAAATCGCTTGTTATCAGTTGTTGACTTTTAATCCGTTGGTCGGGAGTTCGAGTCTCCTACGGCCCACCAGATAAATCAAATAGATAACCAATACTAAACAGACAAAAAAACTTTCTGCTGACATCCTACTCCCCGAAAAAAAACGAGGCCAGTTCCCCAGCCGCTAATTTATTTTGCCTTATTCTTCCCGCTCAATCTTACTTTCATAAATTCTTCCGGTATGCGTTAAGTCTGATGTTACTGAATGTGTCCAAGACTTCGAATCAAAATAATCGAAATGCAACAACAGCAAAAATCTGATATATGCAGCCAGAGATTATGGTTCTGCCGTGAAACTGGACGGTACAAATAGGACACAAGCGGCAACCTGCAGCACCGGGAGAATCCGGTTTCATCGACTAAATGCTACAAATCGTGTTATGAAAGATCAGATGAAAACAGTAATAATGAAATCACTTGGATATCTTTTAACTCCCATATACCTTATCGTTTTTGGACTCCTGCTTGTTATATTCCATCCCGTTCAGGTGATTTGCCGGACTGTATGGGGATATAGTGCGCATAAAAAATCAGTTGATATACTAAATCTCCTGATAATGAAAAGCCTGCTCATCTTGGGAGCAAAAATTTCGTTCAGGTGCTTTGAAAAGTTACCAAAAGAACGGCCCCTCATTCTTATTTCCAACCATCAGAGCATGTTTGACATTCCGCCCATCATATGGGGATTTCGCAATCATCACCCAAAATTTATTTCTAAGATCGAGTTGGGAAAGTACATACCAAGCGTATCTTATAATTTACGGCACGGTGGATCAGTATTGATCAACCGGAGCAAACGGCTGCAAGCTGCCAGGGAAATCGAAAAGCTCGGCAGGTATATTGAGAATAATCATTACGCCGCCAGTATATTCCCAGAAGGCACCAGGACAAAAGATGGGAAAATACAACCATTCAAGTCCGCGGGAGTAAATGCCCTGTTAAAAGCCGCACCTTCAGCGGTGGTCGTTCCGCTTGTAATCGACGGTAATTATGAACTGCTTAAAAATGGATTATACCCTATGTCCTTTGGCGTAAAAATTAAGTATACCGTTCTTGATTCAATAGAACCTGGCGCCGTTACTGTGGAGGAATTAGTGCTGAAAACCGAAAACATGATCAGGACTGTCCTGGAAAAACCGGTAAACCAGACATGACGAAGCCCGACAGAAAAGAGACAAGAATACTCATCAACCGGCCGCATTCGGCGGCTGCACGACAAAGCGGCGACCACAGGAAACTTAATTGAAACTATTTTCAAGGTGTACACCCTGAAAGAAAACACCCGGCAATTTCCACAAACGTCCTCTTTTTCACACGGAGCAGGTTCCCTGGCCGCGTATCCCGGACCGTGGGTCATAGAAGAAGAACTGGTGAAATGATCTATTTCTTGACTATCGGAATCATATTAGGCCTGTCTGCAGGTCTTGCCCCAGGTCCGCTTTTGACTCTTGTCATAACTGAAACTCTTAAACATGACATTAAGGCGGGCGTGAAAGTTGCTCTCGCACCCATTATTACCGATTTGCCGATAATCATCGTCACTTTCTTCATTTTGGCAAAGTTGTCCGATTTTCACGGCATATTAGGAATCATTTCGCTGAGTGGTGGTTTTTTTATGTTGTTCATGGGATATGAAAGTATGCGCGCGAAGGGACTTGAGGTCACTATTCACACGAAACAACCGGCGTCTCTCACGAAGGGCATATTCGCAAATGCCCTGAACCCACACCCCTACTTGTTTTGGATGAGCATTGGCGCTCCCACCATGAGCAAGGCAATGAGCGTACATATTGTCGCGCTGTTTCTTTTCCTCTGCAGCTTTTATACGTTCTTGGTCGGGTCAAAAATTCTCGTTGCCGTACTGGTCGGCAAATCAAAGTCATTCTTACATGGCAAGGCATATACATACACCTTGCGTTGTCTCGGGTTGGCGCTCTGTGTGTTAGCATTTGTTCTCTTTCATGATGGTCTCAAACTATTGGGATTCATATAAGTTCTACCATTACAAATGGTGAAGAGCGTAAGAACACCCATCGCCCGATTATAGAAAACCGGCGGCAGCATTTTCTGTTGTGTTCGTCCTGCAGTCAACGGACATGTATTTCTTTCATGGATACAAGAATTCCATGGACAATGATCACTTCTCCGACGATACCAAATCTATGCGGGAACCCATCTTAAGGTTGATATTTTCATAGTATTGTACTATATTTCTCTTATTTCAAGAAGTTAATCCATTCCCGACTCATTACTTTTTTCGAGCGCATTCTCATCTTCACCACGCTGGCGTTCATTATGTGTTAACCAATTCCAACAACTTAGAAAGGAGGCAATTGCATGAAAGTACGTTATCTGGCTGTTTTTATTGTTGCATCAACATTTTTAATTGGAGCTGTTGCCACAGACGCAGCAACATTGCAGGCCAATCCCAACCGCACGGCGCTGTTGAAGCAGCGCGAGCTTCAGGCTCCGCCCGCAATCAAACAGCAGCTGCAGCAGATGCGCGCCAAAATCAAGCGGAATAACCTCACGTACATGGTGGGTTACACAAAGGCGCTCGGCAAACCTAATAGCGCCCTGTTCGGTGACAAGGATGATCCAAAGGCAACCTCACTCCAGGCACGAAGACTGGCCAATCGGAAGGCCATGGAGCTGATGAAGTTTGATGACAAGGCCAAAGCTGATTACATTGCCAAGAATCCGACTTTTGTTCAGAAGTATCCTGACCTTGTCATTAAGCCCCTGCCTTGTTCGATACAGGCAGCATTCAACTGGGTCGATAAGGGCAAAGTAACACCTGTGAAAGAGCAGAATTGCGGCAATTGCTGGGCATTTGCCGCTGTAGGCGCGTACGAGGCGAGCTACCGGATCAGAAACGGCATAATCGCCGACGGTTCGGAGCAGTATATCAATGACTGCGCCATAGCCGATGACGGTACAGATGCCGGCAGCTGCAACACCGGTCTCGCGGTAAAGGCGCTCCAGCATATGGTCAGGGTTGGTTCTGCCACGGAGGCAACCGTGCCGTACACGGCAACGAACCAGACCTGCACAAACCCTGCCACACCTTTTGATGCCATATCATGGGGATTTGTGAATGATGCTGCTGATTTCCCGACTACCGACCAGATAAAACAGGCCCTGTGCCAACACGGTCCTCTCACGACCCGCATGAGGGTGGTTTCAAATGACTTTAAGGCGTATACCGAAGGTGTTTACAATGAATCAGTCGCGTCGGACACTGCAGGTGAAGGACACGCGGTGGTGATAGTAGGCTGGGATAACGCCAAGGGCGCCTGGCTGATCAAGAATTCATGGGGCACTGACTGGGGCTATGGCGGGTACGGCTGGATCAAATACGGCAGTAACAGGATCGGCAGGCATTCAGCCTGGGTCGTAGCGGAGAGCATACATTGGATCATCCCTGACATAGTGAACATCAAGGCGAGAATTCTCAATGTACATCTGCGGGGGGCAATGCCTGAACCCATACCAAGACCGCCGAGGGCAATGCCTGAACCCATACCAAGACCGCCGAGGGCAATGCCTGAACCCATGCCAAGACCGCCCGCCCACTAACCCCCTGTGGCAGGTAAAAATCGCTCGATGGTGATCGTGACGATCGCCATCGAGCACTTAGCAACCTGATGACATGCAATTTTCTCTCACCTTATCCCGAAAGCGGTGAAATGCCCTATTTTATAAACAAACGCGCCTTGTACTGAAGCACATCAGGTTCAACATCGGGAGTTTATTATGGAGCACTTTACGCCACGGGTATCAATCATAGAGTATTACAATAACCTTTTAGGAAACGATAGATTTTCTCCGGATACAGACGGCGGCACACGGCGCTTTCCAGAGGATACCCCTGAGCGGGTGCTGTCAAATGCCCTGTTCATGGATCCGTGGGGATTGGCTGCGAGTATGATCTATCAGACAGCACGGTCCTATCTCACATAGATTCGAAAGTGGAGTATGATTTCCCGGGGCGGATGATATAGGAAATGATTCTTATACGTTATCCATGTAAGAGAAAGTTGATATGCAAACATTGTTGCATGAATGAGAGGACATGAGGAAAATATATGGACAAACAGAACCGTCTGCATGAATCAACGAAGGTTACCCTTTTTGAAGAGCGGGGACCAACGTCCCGTTTCATCGATGCCGAAATCAAAGACAATGGGGACCTTGTTCTGTCCGGACAAGACGTGGGGGAGGCGCCAAAAAAATGGTTTGATGATGGCGACTATGAGTTCTGGGTGACTGTCCGGGCCAAAGACAAGGACAGAGTGACGCTCGCCCTTATCGAACTCCTGTTTGGAGGGAAATTCAATGCGGTGGATGAGTTCCGCCAATGCTTGAACGCAAAAGGTATCCCTTTTGAATGGATGACCTGGTACTGACCTCAACCGGGGCCATCCTGCTTCCCTACCGCTGCGGCGAGAAGGCATGACATCCTCTTCGAAGGCACCATCACTACGGATCAATCCCGCAACCTCAAGCACCATACGATTGGCGATATTGGCCTCATCACCCCACTGAGCCGGCACGATGTATATGCGTAACAAAAATTATTACGCTTGATCCTACATAGCCTTGCATATGACAAAACGCCAACAGATGGAGTACAACCACATGTGATTTCAGTCGATGCTTCTTTCCACCATGGTCATCAATTCTCACGACTACCTGCCATTGAACGGCCGGAGATGTTGTCAATAAACCCGTCATTTTCTAATGTTGAAAATTTGTCATACGAAATTCTATTTGTTACTTCCCGTATTCTTGTTTTTAAAATTTTCTTCAGCATGCAATATCTAAAAAGTAAATCAGCATGAAAGGCAATTCCCAAAGAAGTTTTTCACTTGACGGTTAAATTATTTAGGAGTACTTATAATCGTTATTTCCACCTAATCCTGCGTTAAATTTCAACCCAACCACCAACCGTGTGGAGGAAGGTATGAGAATGACTTTCCACAAAATTCCTCTAATTGAACTTCCACGGGTGTTGTGTGCCCTTGTGGAGGCATATGCAGTTCGCTATTCAAAATTATACTCGTTACGTACATACAAGCTGTTATGCAACATGCGAAATAATAAGGCAGTCATTATCTTCATTTCTTTAATCCTGCTTCTTTCGCAGTGCGGTTTTGCGACTTCTTGCAACTCGAGCAACAATAAAATTACTGCAGAGAAGGCAAAACAAATAGTCACAGAAGAAATATTATCAGGGAAACTGAACGGCAAAACCGTTTATATGTCAAAAATGCCCCTGAAGAAAGGGGAAACAATACAGGCAATGGCAAAAACCTATCATGTAGATGAGTTTGTTTCTTCATGGGTATTTTTCATTGACGATGCGCCTCAGGCAAACTGGGAGCACCCATGCCGCTATGTGTTTGTCGATGAGGGCACAGGCAAATATATGGTCATCGAAGGCACAACACCTCCAGACAATATGAATATGTTTATGAAGATATATCCCCATGAATCACAATAGCCACAATACTTAAGAAACGGGCTTCATCTCTCTCGTTTCTTCCAGGGACAAGAAGACGTGATGGAGCGTTTAGATTTTTTTAATTGAGGATGTAATTATAAACTTAAAACCATGACCAAAGGAGGCTTTATGTTAAAAAGAGGATTCTGTACGGCATTTATGATAGCGGTGTTTGTATTAGCAGTTTGCCTGCCAGTTTATTCTGCAGAAATCAACATGGAGCAGGCAAAGATGAAAATGGTCACAACACTTTTCAAAGGTAAGATAGACGATCGTGGTCTCTATGGCCATCCTGCACTTATGCGTAAAGGAACCAAAATAGCGAGTTGGATGGAGCCGGCGAAGCTCGTGGTTGATAATGATTCGTGGTTCTTTTTTGTCGATGAGCAGCCGGGCGCCAACTGGGAACATAAAGCCCGATATGTTTTGGTAAACAAAATTTCGGGAGCTGTTAAGGACATCCCGGCACGAACCCCTCCAGTCAATATTATGGAGCACAAGCCATTAAACAAAGTGGCAGAAGCTGAATTAAGTGTAATGAGAAACAATGTGAAATTAATCCGTGAGAGAGTTATGATTAAGCCGATAAAGTTTCTTAAGCAAAAGAGATATGCGGTTCTGGTGAGCGGTGGATGGAACGCCAGTTCCAATTATGGCCGCTACTGGAATGATATGTCTTTTATGTATAAGGCGTTGAAACAAAAATACGGTTTTAGCGATAACGAAATCTTTGTGCTGTATGCCAACGGTACACATTCTCCCAACGAAGACCTTGACGGCGACGGGGTGGACGATGTTGATTATGCGGCTACAAAAGCCAATCTCACGGCTGTTATCAACAACATAGCGGCCAACATACCCAGTGACGGAAAATTCTTTTTTTATTCAACAAACCATGGCGGTACTTCAGGGGGATATAATGCTTATCTCTATTTGTGGGGTGAATGGATAACCGATGTTGACTTTGCCGCACTTACCAAGAACATTAAATGTGCAGACGCCATTTACGTGATGGAGCAGTGCTATAGTGGCGGCATGATCGACAATATATTGCAGGCGCAGACCTATCCCTGTTCAAATCCGAAAGTCAGCGTCATGAGCGCGGCGAGACACGATGAAGTCTCCTGGGCATGTGACACGGAAGGCAGCTATGATGAATATGTGTATCACTGGACGTCGGCAATATTCGGTAAGACACCGACGGGGGCTGTTGTAAATGCAGATTACAACACCGATGGCAAAGTGACGGTTGGAGAAGCCCATCAATATGCCAAATCAAAGGATAGTCGAAGTGAGCATCCTCAGATAGGCTCGTGTATTACAGGTGCGAGCGATGCAACATTATCTGCGAAAATTGGCATAATACCACAAAGAGTAGTACCGAAAAGGGTAATGCCACAAAGGTAAGGAAGTTGTATCAATAATAAATACTGATGAGAAATGCCTTATCGGGGTTCTTAGGAATTAGAGGAATTAGAGAAATTAGGGACATCCCATCTTGTGGCGCGGTATGGGTTCAATATTATTCGATAAAAAAGTTAAATTCATATAAATAATTGGGATGTCCCTCAGGGTTTTCTCGATCCCGCCATCTAGCGAGCGGGAAGAAAGTTGACCGTGGCAGGACAGGTTGAAGGCAAGGTTGTTCGTCCGCTCAAGGAGATGAATTACACGTATCCTGTGCTTATAGTGAGAGAACACTATCTCTGGAAACCGGATGACGTTTACAGCACCCCACGGTTCGGTATCGGCATCGGCGTGGGCGGAGGGATTTATGGCGGCGGTGGCGGAGTAGGTGTGGGGTTTTAAATGAGACCATTTTTTTCCAAAAATAGAGTATCAGGTAATTTTAACAGACATACACTGTTTCAAATGGTTATCAATGAAATTTCTTTGTTGACTTTTTGAAGAATCATAGGAAAATTTATATCATATTTAAACAAGGCATCGTCAAAAGGTTAACAACGAATTGAACCCTTTACGAGGGTGATGCCATGAAAAGATTACTAAAACCCCGTTTCTCAAAAGAGACGGGGTTTTGTGTTTTAGAGAAAAATTATTTTTTGCGTACCATGAGGGCAAAAGGAAGGGAAAGAGCAAGGCCAATAAGGGTGCATGAGAGAAGGAAAAGTTTAAGGGATCAAAACCTTGTAAGAAGAATGGAGGGATGAAGAATGAACATAAAAGTGATCATGTCCATCGTTACCATCATGGTCTTCTCTTTCGTAACAGCATCCGGCACCGCGGAGACAATGCGGGTGAGAACTGCACCGGTGCAAAAACTCCAGACTGCCACAAGCAAGACCCAACTGCTACAAAGGGTACAAGCCGGAACCATAGTAAACCAAAGAATGCAGCAACTCATTGCAAAAGAGGAACTCGCGAGAAAATCCGAAGTGCAAAAAATTGATCAGGCAATCAGGGCAAAGATGAAGACTATATCCGTGCAGAAAAAATGCGCATTGCCCACCGTGACATCGGTATTCCCCAAAGAGGTCAAGCCTGGAGACCCTATTCTTATCGAGGGATGCGGGTTTCAAACAAGTGCCGGAAGCAAAGCAGTGTTGTTCGCTCCAAACTATAAGGGCGAACCATTTTATAAATTCGCCGTGTCTCAGGGCAAGGGTATATCATATCCGGTGAATCCTGAGTTACTGATCGAGTCATGGACAGACACGGCAATAAAGGGCAAGATCCCTCCCCTCCAGGGTTTCACGAATCCCATACCTGTCACGATACGAGTTCTCAAAGGATACCTGGGAAATGATAAATGGGAGAAGGCGAGTCCACC
>CAZMBE010000043.1:12359-15013 GCA_964564625.1 uncultured Syntrophaceae bacterium
TTAGCCCCATGAAAGCATTCCAGTCGATTGTGATAATCGTTGGCATCCTATCGGGATTAACAAATCTCGTAGTATGCGGGGATATGACCATGCCTATTCGCCCGCCTCAGTTTGAGCCCCCGGCAAGGGGCACTACAGTGGATAAGATCTTTAAGATCATCCTTGATGGTATACCCTCAGGCGATTGCGTATCGGTTGTGCACGGCAAGGCGACTATTCTGGTTTCCCTCCGGCTCCTTGAGCATCTTAGAGCAGCGAAACCAGCAAAGTGGAAAACAGAACAAGAGCGGATGGCCATGATCCGCGGTGGTCGCGCAGAGGAACTTCTGCAAAGCTTAACGAAGTCAACAGATGAATGTAAATGCGACACGGTGCAAATGCCTGTTCCCGCCGATTCATTGTACCTCATCAGTGAATTGCTCAATGCCGGTCAATCTGAGGTTATTGAAAATACAACAAACCAGAAGGTCCGTCATATTTTTGTTCACTTCAGGGGTATGAGAGCAGGGCCGCTGGCTGGAATAGGACATATCAGCTATTCGTTCACCCTGGAATCTGCTCCGTTTCTTGTGTTGGAGTGGTGGGTATCGTGAAGCTTCCCAGCAGTCCATTCAACACGGTCCCGCGCAGTGGGTGATTCGCGCTACTATCACGGACCGGTTAATTCGGCGTTGCCGTCTTCCATCACGAATCGTCGATTTGGGTAATCATCACTGCTTGACAGTGAATAGTATGCCTGGTGATTAAGAAAGAAGTGGAGCGGCCTTGACACACACAAGACCATGAGGGGGGAAGCGATGAGAACAATGATGATCCTGCATTTCGCAACGCTCGCCTTTGCGGCCGTGGCGATAGCGGCTGCGGAATCACCGGAAAAAAACGCAGGTCCCAGGCTGGTGCGGGAGATCAGTGAACAAGGCTACCGTATTCAACTCGACCTCAGCAGCCAGGTGTTGCGGCTGGAGGTGCCCGAAGACAGGGGATGGGCCAACGAGGCTACACATGAAGAGGCGGCCATTGCCCCTACGCTTGCCGGAGTCGCCGACAGGCGATTCACTTCCGCATCGGTACTGGCGCAGAAGGCAAAACAGTTCGACGACGGCCTGTATGCCGCCGTGGAGCTTGCCGCACAGCAGGGAGCCGGCATGTTTGCGGGCAAGGCATCTTTGTTGTCGAGTCTCATCCACAGCCTCACTGAGGTTGCCGGCTCCCCGCCCACGCCGTCCGTGGCTACTGTATTTGCCGCGGGGAAGCTTGGAAACCTGGAGACGGTGCTGCCGGCAGCAGCGTTGGAGCCCGTTCAAAAGGTGACCAACACGTTCCTCCAGGACGAGCTCCGTTCCAAACCAATCGGCTTCTACAGCTGGAATGAACGGTTGGGCGCGATCTTCAGGCAGGACCGGATGCTGCAGACCGAGCTGCGGGACAAGCCCGGCACTACAGCCATCGTCAAGGCCCTTCATGATGACAACAATGCCCGCGCCACCTACGAAGCTTACCTTCACCTGACTTCCCGGCTGACCAACCCTCTGGCATATCCCGATCTGCGGGAACCATTGGCTGCGGCCGACGGCGGGAACATGGTTATTCCGGAGGACAAAATATATTTCTTTCCCCCATCTCGCGCCCATGAAACTGACCTGATCAAAAAGCTTTATGGCAATCGCCCGATACCCGAAGGCTTCAGCCTCGTCGATGAGATGATCACGCGGATTCAGGAGGGCCGGCTCTCACTTCATCCGTCAGTGGATTCCGGCTGGTACGACTACCAGACATGGGCGCTGGAGCCGCTGGTCATCCCTGACAAAATGCCTGAGGCCAAGCACCTGGAACTCAATGAAAGCTATCGAAAGCAGCTGCTGGAACTGTTCAAGGGGATTTTGGCGCTGACTCGGGAGACACATATCAAACAACTCGAGGTGCCCTTAGCAGGGGCTGCCCCGGAGCCAGTCATGATCCATATATTTCCTGAACTGGATGCCGAGCCTCTGGCAACATACTATTTCCGGCGAGCCGGCTCCTATTCTTTTATCCGAAAAATTCTGGAAACCACCTTTGGCGCCCCGGCGTTGGAAAAGATGCACCGCCTGACTGCGGCGGGCCCCGTGCCAACAACTCTGGCCGAAGAGCTCCTCATGATGGAAAATCTCTTCTATGGGGCGCACGTGACCGTCTGCCGGCAACTGGGCATGAATCCGACGCCCTCGCCTTCCACAGGCACGGGCAATACGGGAGATACCGCTGCGGCGGCGTTGGTTGCGTGGCAGAGGAAGCTCGCAGACGACCCGGATGTGGGCCAGGATGCCCGGATGCTGGTCCCCTTGTTTTACGATCTGAACCGCAAGAAGACCAAGGTCTGGGTATTTATGGGCTGGACAGTCAGGCCGGTAGAGGTGTCCTTCGCCACCCCCCCGACGGCCACGGTATTTGACACGAACGGCAAGCCTGTAACCAGCTCCGGGCCACGGTTAGCGTTCAACAGTATCCGGTATGATCTGGCCTACCCTGTGACCGCTGAAGTTTACGTCGCCAGGATCCTCAACCGACAGGAGGTCCGCGCCCATTGCGACCGCTACAAGACGCGATCGGCGATACTCGCCAACCTGAAATGACCATCTTCCCGTAGGAAGGCCGGATCGCGAACCCGACAGGAA
>CAZMBE010000043.1:15113-23691 GCA_964564625.1 uncultured Syntrophaceae bacterium
GTTCCCATAGTTGCCATTCCCGCCGGAAGCTTCTCCATTATATAAAACCAGAGCAGATACGCGACGACGCTGGTGATAAAGATATTATAGACCAGGGCGGCAATGAATGTCGGTGTCCACTGGATAGGAGACGAAGGCACCAGGTACGCAATAAGCATGAGAGGCCCCACTCCGTAAATCATCTGCCAGGTCGTCACCGACAAAACGTCGAACTCCCTACTCCGACTCATGATCCTGGCGACGATGGCACTTCCCGCCCATGCTATTCCGGAAATCACCGCGAGGATACTCGAAAAGAGTTTTGCCCCCGCTGCATCAACAGCCACAATTAAAGCGAGTCCCGCGAATGCAAGAATTACGGCCAGCCATTCAAGGCCCCTGATCCTCTCACCCAGGATAGGCCAGGCAAGGAGAATTACCCAGAACGGCATTGTATAGAGGAGTATGGCCGTTTTCCCCGCACCACCGCTCACGAGGGACCATATAGGAAGGCCAAGACCAAGCGTCGTAGAAAGTAATCCCAGAAGGATTGTCCATTTCACCTGTCGCGGACGCCAATCCTTCCTCGCCCAGAGCAGTATTCCGAAAAGGCATATAGCGGCCGGGAATGCTCGCATAGCGGCAAAAACGAATGGATCGCAGAAACGGAGAGCCTCCTTCATGACGACCCAGTTATAGCCCCAGATGACGGTCATGACTGCCAGGGCAAGAATAGGTTTCCCCTTCATGGTTTCAGTGGTTGTCGAGGCGCACATGGTTTGAAAAACTAAGAGATTGCGCGCGTTCTGTCAAGAAATTCTATCGCAGGGAAGCATGGCACGGATCCGTCAAACGTCCGAGATCGGGAGAGATCCTAAAAGAAATGAGTAATCGAATTTTCTATTCGTGATGGCTTTTCTCTCTGAGTCGTGATAGTTAACAACACGCATGTAACGCCATTGATCAAAAAGGAGCAAAATGAATGAGCAATTACCAACCGGGTGATGAAGTTAAAGTTAAATTCCAGTTCAAGGAGACAGGATTAAGCGAGTTTCTATGGTTTATTGTAACATACGCTGATGATGAACAGCAGTTCGTGTTTGCTTATCTTGATAGTGAACCAAAGGTAAATACCCATATGAGGTTTGGAATGGAGTTGGTCATCGGTTACGGCAGTATTAAAGACCATATTAAAGCATCTACTCTTACATCGCCCTCTCCATGATACTATTCCCTTCGCCCTTCCTGTATTCACGCACCTCCCATGTCACACTGCATTCAACATAACAAGTGGTATCAAATTCCGCATTGCTCATTATTGATTGACACAAAAAGCCCCTCACCGTATACTTACAGCCAGAGGCAGGTAGTTCTTATCAATTGAAGCTCTCCGCAATGAACTGCGGTGAATCTTCGATTCAAAGGGAATAGTTCTATTCCCCATTCGCGCGCATCCCCCGCGGCAAGCCACGGGAAATACGCTCTCTGCAGGATTCAATGCCGGAGAAAAGGACGGGGACGATGCAGATTTTTTCCATAACGTTTCCCCCCAATTCATTACTTTTGAAATTACTCTCAAGAGGATGTTATCACTTCCTCGCCCTGATTATCGTACTATCTTTTCTTGGCTGTGGAAAAGAGGATCCCCCCAAATACGTGGACAGACTCATCGTATCTGTCGCATGGGGCGCGAAAGCCGGAAAATTCGGCCTTGCAATCCCCGCGGAAGGTGAAATTGTCGGGCCGCGAACATTCACGATAGACGATGACGGCAACATCCACATATTCGATTCAATAAAAAGAAATATCAAGGCATTCAACAAAGAAGGCATTTTTCTTGGGAGTAAGGGAAGGGATCTTCCGGGATACTCGTTTGTTGTGAATCAAGGGCACTACTACTTGCTTGATGGCGAAACCGTCTATCAATACACGCTTTCCGGGACACAGGGAGAGACTTACCCCATTGCCCAGAACCTGACCCTTCATGAGGGCTATGGTCAGTGGATGCGTGTCGATGGCGACGGAAATCTCTATGTCAGATCTCAGGGAAAGGCTTACCGAATTTGCGAAGGCATCGGGAGCAAAAATGCCGTTCTGCCCGAAGGAACCCAGATCAAGAGCGAACGGCGGGGCACCCCTAACAGTTCCGGAACGCACTGGTTCACCATGGCCAAGGAGAGCGCCAAACATATTCGCCTTCGCATCCATGACAAACGAGGAAACCTGGTCGGTGAATTCCCGATAGAGACAACGGATTTCTTCGGTTCCGTTATATTTCTTGATACTGACGAAAAAGGTATCATCTATCTGGAAACAAAAAGAATTGGAAAAGACGGCGTTGTTCATCTCGAGATCAGGCGTTACCAGGTTGACGGCAGGCTCGTACAGAGAGTGGAACTACCGAACAGCTACTACACCATGGTCTACAAAAAGACTGCTATCGACAAGAAAGGTTCCCTCTATCAACTGCAAACGGTGCCATCGGGCGTCAAAATCGTAAAATGGAGCAAATCATGACTCGCAGGAAGACATCTTTCACGGTTATGGTTTCCCTATGCATCGCACTCCTGACGGCTTCGGGTTACGCAGAGAGCCTTTCACGAGATGAGGTCATCGCGAACGCGTCGATGTATGCAAATCTCACGTGGTTTTGTTCAAAGAAAAATGCCAGAAAAGACTACAACCTCTTGACTTCCGGGAAACAGTACAGGGGGGTGACATACAACTGGGGCGGATTTGATTCCTCGGAAGAATTTTTGAATAAAGTGAACAAAGGCGTGATTGCGGGAAACTTCAAAAAGAGGTGCGGCAGAACTTTATGTGTCCGGGTAGAATTCGCCGGCCTTGATTGCTCCGGCCTCGTCTCCCGCAGCTGGAAAATAAGCAGATACACGACAAATACATTTCCAGGCATTTCGATAAAAATCCCCTGGGAACTCCTACAGCCGGGAGATATTCTCAATGCGAAAAACAAACACGTCATGCTGTTCGACAAGTTCGACGACGACAACCAGATGTGGGTCTATGAGTCCGCAACCTGGGTAAGGGTCAAAAAAGCCCCTCCCGCCGGCGTCGTGTACCGCCCCGTGGATGCGGGGAATGAATATGTGCCACGCCGGTATTACAAATTTATAGAAAAGGGAGAACGCATAAAAACCGACAAGACTGTTGTCGCCCTGCCGCAGCTCGATGGGAAGGAAAAATTTTACGTCCCCGCCGGGACAACGGGAGAAATACTGCAAGGGCCAACCGTCAGAAGCAAAGCCCGGAGATCTCAGGCACCTTCAGACGTATGGGTTTACATAAAATTCGGGAACGGCAAGGAAGGTTGGACCACGATACGACACCTGACGTTGGTTGATATTGAGGCCTCATGATGCGCAACCCTATCGCTGATAGTTTTCCGCACTTCTTTACCACTATGTAGTCGGTGGAATTCTTTCAATAACTCAACAGCGTACGTTATAAAGAGCAATCCGGCTCATTACAAAAATACAAGGAGGTGAACCATGATAAAAAATGCCGTAATCGCGTGGATCGCTGTGGGTATGCTTATGTTCTGTTCTATCGTTTATGCCCAGAAGGAAGAGAAGAAACCGGAAGAAGTCACCTGGAAAACGCGGGCTGAATTTTCATACGTGAAAACCTCGGGCAATTCAGACACTGAAACAATGTCTGGTAAACTCGAAACAAAAAGAGAGGAGGCGTTAAACAGGTACTATGGAAAGACACATGTCTTTCGGGCTGAAGACAAGTATAATGAGACGGCTAATAAATGGCTTGTTGACGGCAGGTGGGAAAGAGTATTAAGTGACAGACTGTATGGTTTTCTGACTGCAAATTACTTGAGAGATAGATTTTCAGGATATAAATACCGCATAGGATGCGGTCCGGGCGCCGGTTATGAAATTGTTAAGACGAAAGATCACACTCTCAAAGGTTCTGCGGCCGTTCTGTATTACCACGACAGGTATTCGGAAGGGCCTGAAAAGTCGGATGATTATGTATCCGGAAAAGCAGCAATCAACTACGAATGGCAAATCTTTGACAACCTGAAAGTTAAGGAGAATGCCGAGTATCTTGTATCATTTGATGATACACACAAGTATTTCATAAATTCAGAGACGGCCGTGGAGGTCAAAGTTAAAGAAAAAATATCCCTCGGCATCAGTTACATCATCAACTATCAGAATGAGCCGCCTTCAACCGGTATCAGGCATACTGACAAAATATTTCTGACATCGTTGATTATTGATTTTTGACATGCATTTTCGGATTTCTGCCGGGTCAACAGCCACTAATTTCTGATACCTGATTTTTCCCTTACCGGGGCTTCCCTTACAAAACCCTTCTTGCGTACATCCTCGTCATCCTAAGCGAAGTTCCATTTCTTCCCTATACACTGCAGACCTGCAGAAACCGTTTCAAAAAACGAGCAAGACATCTTGTGGATGATCACTTTTGATCTTGTTTTATTAGCGCCTAGGGATCGGGATACCCTATATATGGCTTCCATATCTCCTGCGGCACTATGCCACTTCTCCTTATTATCCTCCATACGTTCAGTTAATCGGGGGAATTTGTTCGCTGGTGAACGAAATACACAAATTCCGTTGACAACTTCATGTCATCAACAATCAGCACTTTCATAATATCCTCCATGCTCAGCCAACGTCCGCAATTTAAAAAAATACCTACGCGATAAGATAAACCTTGACAATCATCGGGATTATCTGTAACCATACAAAATAAAAAGAGTTATACATCCTGTATTGACGTGTTAGAACTCCACCTCGGTTCAGCAGTGCTGTCTCTCCTCCGATAGTTTCCGAAATTTCAGATCCTCAGCGAGTCCACCCCTTTGCTCTATATTTAAGACTTGACGTAATCCGTCTCTGGCATCAGGCAGAGGGGCGGTAAATTTTCCATTCTTTCGTTCACACTGTGGGATGAAAGCAATGACAAGTACGTCACCCTTCAAGAAATTTTTCAAACTTATCAAAAGACAGAGGTTATCTTCAAGAAGAAGACCCTGGGGCGTTCGACACGAAGTCCAGATTTGAACGTTTGTTTCTGTCGTGGATTAAGTTCCTCTTGCCACCGGAGAAAAAACGAAAATGTGGAACGAGGACAATAAGACATGAAATGCCCGAGTTGCCAGATTCAGAATCCTGATACGAAAAAATATTGCCGCAAGTGCGGCACGAAGTTAATCTTGATTTGTCCTAATTGTCAATCCGAGAACGGCCCTGATGATAGCTTCTGTGGCGACTGTGGCCATAACCTGACCGTTCCATCCGAACCCAACCGCAAAACCCTTTCCTTCGATGAGAAGCTGGAGAAGATTCAGAAGTATCTTCCCCGTGGCCTTGCCGAGAAGGTCTTAGCCCAACGGGACAAAATCGAAGGGGAGAAGCGCCAGGTCACCGTCATGTTCTGTGACATGAAGGGATTTACGCCGCTCTCTGAGAAATTAGGCCCAGAAAACATGTATGCCATGATGGATCAGGTCTATGAGATCCTCATTCACCGAGTACACGCCTATGAAGGAACTGTGAACGAGATGACGGGGGACGGCATCATGGCGTTGTTTGGCGCCCCGATAGCTCTGGAGGATGCCCCACAGAGGGCACTCCGATCTGCCATGTCCATTCACAGGGAAATATCCCGCTTCAATGAGAAACTGCGGAGTGAACATCACACCTCCTCTCTTCCCCCTTTGGCAAAGGGGGGCTGGGGGGATTTTTCTACGGTAAAGATGCGGATCGGCATTCATACCGGTCCCGTAGTAGTAGGCACCCTTGGAAACGACTTGAGAGTTGAGTTCAAGGCGGTTGGGGACACGGTGAACCTCGCTGCCCGTATGGAACAGATGGCCGAGCCCGGCGCTACCTATGTGACGGAGGACACTTTTAAACTCACGGAGGGGTACTTCCGGTTTGAGGCATTAGGTGAGAAGGAGATCAAGGGTAAGGAGAAGCCTCTTAAGGTCTACCAGGTCATTGCTCCCAGTACCAGAAGGACACGGTTTGATGTCAGCGCCGAAAGAGGGCTCACTCCTTTTGTGGGAAGACAGCGAGAGCTTGAACTCCTTCTCGATGGCTATGAACGTTCCAAGGAAGGGCGAGGCCAGGCCATCTCCATTATCTCCGAGGCGGGTATCGGGAAATCACGACTCCTCTATGAGTTCAGAAAAGCCGTCACCAATGAGGATGTCACGTTCCTTGAGGGACGATGTCTCTCTTACAGCAGAAACATTGCCTACCATCCCATCGTTGATGTCCTCCGCGCCAACTATGATATTCAGGACACGGATACGGATCAGGTAATCAGAGAAAAGGTCACGAGATTTCTCCAGGCCCTGAACATTGATGAAGGGACTACCCTTCCGTACTTATTAGAACTCCTCTCCATAAAGGACAGCAGTATAGACAAGATCCCCATGAGCCCCGAGGCCAGGAAGGACAGAACCCTGGAAGCGCTGAAGCGTATCACCCTCAAGGGTGCGGAGTTCAGACACATCATCATGGCTATTGAGGATCTCCACTGGATGGATAGAAGCTCCGAGGATGCCCTGAAACAACTTTTAGACAACATACCAGGAGCCAGGGTATTCCTCATCCTCACCTACAGACCTGAGTTTATCCATACCTGGGGAAGCCGTTCCTACCATAGCCAAGTTACGTTAAACAGACTCTCCAACCGTGAGAGCCTCGCTATGATCGAGCATGTCCTTGCGACCAGGGACATAGACCAGCACCTGGAGGACCTGATTCTTGAGAAATCAGAGGGGATTCCTTTCTTCATCGAGGAGTTCATCAAATCCCTGAAGGATTTAAGGATCATTGAGTGCAGGAACGGGGCAGTCACGCTCATCCAGGATATCAAGACTGTCTCTATCCCCTCCACCATCCAGGAGGTGATCATGGCACGGATCGACAAGCTCCCTGAGGGAGCGAGAGAAGTATTAAGAACGGGCTCTGTCATCGAGAGAGAATTCAGCCACGAGCTGCTGAAGAAAGTAACCGAGATCCCTGAACAGGAACTTCTCTCGCATCTCTCGACATTAAAAGATTCAGAACTTCTCTATGAGAGGGACATTTATCCTCAATCCACCTATATCTTCAAACACGCCCTCACAAGAGAGGTGGCCTACAATTCCATCCTGACGAAAAAGAAAAAGCAGATCCATGCGAAGATTGCGAGCACCATTGAAGATATCTATAAAGATGATATCTGTTACCATTATGGAGTTCTCTCCGGTCATTGCATCGCCAGTGAGAATTATGAAAAGGGTGCGGAGTATGCGAGGCTGGAGGCGAGGAGATATCAGAAAGCGGCATCGTACAGGGATGCAATCTCGTATGCGAAAAAAAGCATCGAATGTCTGGAAAGACTGCCTCAGACGGAACCTATACAAAAGAAGCTCATTGATGCGAGGGTAGCGCTTTCCGCATATTATTTAAGTTTGAGTTATCACATAGAAGCGAAGGAGGCTGTTGAACCCATTGTCGATTTAGCAGTGGGCCTAAATTATGAGAAAAGGCTGCCCGGCATATATACCGCCATAGGCCTCTACCACATTTGGGTAGAAGAAGATTTCTCCAAGGGAGTTCCTTATCTCAAGGAAGTTTTCGACATATCCACTAAGGTAGAGGATTTTCTTGCCTTGTGGTTTGGTAACTACCAACTGGGTGTCGCCATGTGTGGCAATTATCAATTCAAAGAAAGCATGGATTGTTTTAAGACGTTGCTGGATTTGAGTGTCATGGCAAATAATCTTATAGGAATATCTCATTCAAAGAGTCTTCTTGCGATGAATTATTATCTTCAGGGTAAGACCGATCTGGCGCTACAGGTATGCACAGAGGCGTTGCAGGCAGCAACGGAGAGTGGGGATATATTTGCAAAGCAGCCTGCATATACTCATTATGGGGCAACCTGGTATTATAAAGGCCACTTAGATGAGGCAGAGAAGTATTTGCTCGAAGCACTGATGTATTTCGCAAAAACGTTTCAAGCTGGCTGGGGACGCTATGCAGCTGGATATTTAGGATGGACCTACTATGATATGGGAAATTGTGACCAGACGAAAAAATATCATCAGCAATGCGTTTCGATCTTCGAAGATACAAGATTCTTCCCCTCCTGGCAGAATAGTTCTAAACTATGGGTGAAAAAGAGTAGGATTTCAAATGGAGAACCTGACATTGATATCCATAGACTGAATGAGTTGATAAAGGCCCATGAAAAGAACAAGCTTGCAAATAGTAAATCTTTCGGCTCACGGTGCATCGGGGAGATCTTTTTACACATTGATGATCTCCGTATGTCGGAAGCAGAGACATGGATAAGGCAATCAATTGACTTTGATACAATGCATGCCGTACCTTGGCAATTAGCCAAAGACTACGTCCTCTACGCCGAATGGTTCAAAAAGAAGGGTGACATTCAAGGCGTTAAGGAACAGCTCACTAAGGCCATCGATCTCTTCCGGGAATGCGGGGCTGATGGGTGGGTGACGAGGACGGAAAAGATGCTGGCTGCTATAAGTTAGGAAAGGAGGAAGTGAGGGGGATGACCTCCCCCTGCACCCCCT
>CAZMBE010000044.1:0-23018 GCA_964564625.1 uncultured Syntrophaceae bacterium
AGGTCTGGGCGGAGGGAAAAGTAAACGAGGGAGCGACTTTTTATTTTACACTGCCCTTGTCAAACATATAACAATAGATGATGAAACGCTTCTCTGAGTGAAAAAACCCCAACGATGTGTTAAACAAAAAAAGTTATTGTTCCCCTCGACGGTTCGACATTAGCTGAAAACAACTTTCACTTCAGAGGGTATTAATGTCAAATCAGAAATATTGGAAGGCGCAGCCGCCAAATATATTGTTGAGTACGCACACAATAATGCTGCCGATCTAATTGTAATTGGTACACATGGTTATACCGGAATGAAAGAAGTGTTGTTTGGTAGTGTGGCTCTCAAGGTGTTGCATGATTCTAATGTATCTGTACTGCTGATAAAATGAGAATCACATGCCACGTCGGTAAAGTGAAACACGCGCAAAGATAAGTGTATCATTGCTGAGCACTGCCGGTTCTCGCCATCACAAGAAAAATCTTTAAGGAGAGCTAAGGCATTAATTATTATTGATGTTTCTGGCCGGAGGGAAATCACAAGGGAAAGCAGAGGGTGCAGTAATAAGGACTCTACAATGCCATCAGAGACTACAGACTTACCAAGTAGTAATGAAATATCTGAATCTACTCTCAGTCAAATAAAATTAGATACTTGCCATAGCCTTCTTTTTCCAGGTCTTCCTTGGGGATGAATCTCAAGGACGCTGAATTCATACAATAACGCAGTCCTGTCGGTTTCGGCCCATCCGGAAACACATGCCCGAGGTGTGAGTCCGCAAATTTACTCCGTACTTCCGTACGCTTCATAAAAAGCCTGCGGTCTTCCTTTTCCACGATGTTGCCAGGCTCAAGGGGTTTGGTAAAACTGGGCCAGCCCGTTCCTGAATCATATTTATCCAGTGAGCTGAAGAGCGGTTCGCCGGATACTATATCTACGTAAATGCCTTCTCTTTTATTATTCCAGTATTCATTGTCAAAAGGCGGTTCAGTGCCTTCCTGCTGTGTCACTTCGTATTGTCTTTTTGTCAGTTTTTCCCGTAGCGCCGGATCATCCGGTTTCTTGTATGGTTGTTTGGACGGGATGCTGCAACCAGCGCTCTCGTTTGCCCATACTCTGTTCAAGAAGGCATCACGTCCCGATCCGGAGCGATAATACTTGTACCGTAGTGGATTTTTTTTGCTATAGCCCTGGTGATATTCCTCCGCGTCGTAAAACTTGCTGAATTTCACAATTTCTGTGACAATGGGCTTGGTAAAGCGTCCGGATTTTGCTAAGTCTTCCCGGGACTTTTCCGCAGAACGCTTCTGCTCTTCGTCATGGTAGAATATGACGCTTCTGTAGTAAGTACCGCGGTCGACAAATTGCCCCCCAGGATCAGTGGGATCGATGTGCTTCCAGAACACATCCAACAATTGCTCATAGTTGGTTTTTGTGGGATCATAATACACCTGAACGGCCTCCACATGACCTTTCTTGCCGTATGTTTCATAGGTCGGAGTATCGCCTGTTCCACCGGTATACCCGGATACGACTTTCACAACACCCGGCACTTTTTCAAAATCGGATTCTACACACCAAAAACAGCCGCCCGCAAATGTTGCGATTTGGGTTGTCACATTCGCTTCCTTCATATTGTCTTTTACCTCCCGTTGGTCGCCGCTTGAACTTTGGCACCCTAAAATAAGAAGAAATACTATTATCACATATGGCAAGGTCTTTTTCATTCCTATCCTCCATGGCAATCCGTATGACACCTGATTCATTGAATATAATGTAAGGACGATTATCTGATTGTCAAATCGTCATAGAGAGCATACGGGAAGTATTGACAGCAGCAATATGGTGTACTATTATAAAAAAGATTTTTATATTCCTATTTTTCATGACAATTTTTAGATTGCTGCGTAATATTTGTCACGGTAGCCAGTCTTTGTTTCTCGCAACCTTAAACGATAAAGACATAAAAAGGAGAGAGCCTATGTGGGAATACACGGATAAAGTCAAAGAGCACTTCCTGAATCCCCGTAACGTCGGGGAAGTAGAAAATCCGGATGGCGTGGCCGAGGTCGGTTCTATTGCCTGCGGAGATGCCCTCAAACTTTCGTTCAAGCTGGATGAGAATAAAAAAATTAAAGACGTCAAATTCAAGACCTTTGGCTGTGCCAGTGCGATTGCGACTTCTTCAGCATTGACGGAAATGATCAAGGGGATGACACTGGAAGAAGCAATGAAAGTAACCAACCAGGACATTGCGGCCTTCCTCGGCGGACTTCCCCAGGAAAAAATGCACTGCTCCGTCATGGGAAAGCAGGCACTGGAGAAAGCGATAGAAAATTATCATGGCGCTCCCTCAAAAGAAACGGCGGCGCAGATCATATGTGAATGCTTTGGCGTGACAGATCTGGAAATAGAGCGGGCAATCAAGGAAAACAATCTTTCTACGGTGGAAGAAGTAACGAACTACACGAAGGCCGGAGGAGGGTGCGGCGGCTGCCATGATGCTATCAGGCAAATTATCGAGAGGGTTCGAGCGGACGCGAAACCGATCACGAAACCGAAACTCTCCAACATTCAGAAAATAAAAATGGTTGAGGAAACAATAGAAAGGGAAATCAGGCCATCTTTGCAGCATGACGGTGGGGATATCGAACTCATTGACGTGATCGGCAACCGCGTTCTTGTCGCGACACGAGGCGCCTGTGCAACCTGCAAGGCCGCTGACATTACACTGAAACATTTTGTTGAGCAAAAGCTCCGGGATTTCGTATCTCCTGAGCTTGTTGTTGAAGAGGTGACGCAATGAAACCCATATATCTCGACAACAATGCAACGACCCAGGTTGCTCCGGAGGTTCTGGAGGCAATGTTGCCCTATTTTCATGACTTTTACGGAAATCCTTCCAGCATGCATTCCTTCGGCGGTCAGGTCGCAAAGAAAATCCGTGAAGCCCGTGAGCAGGCTGCGGCGCTCATCGGGGCCACATCTGATGAAATCATATTTACAAGTTGCGGTACGGAAAGCGACAATGCTGCCATCCGGTCAGCACTGGCAGCTCACCCCGACAGGCGTCACATTGTGACAAGCCGGGTTGAGCATCCCGCCATAAAATCGCTGTGCGCTCACCTCACAAGGCAGGGGTATCGTGTGACGGAAATTCCCGTAGATAAGGAGGGTCTTCTGGACATGAACCACTATGAAAGAAGCCTGACTCCGGATACGGCGGTGGTGAGTCTCATGTGGGCCAACAATGAATCAGGAGTTCTCTTTCCGGTGGAGAAGGCCGCGGAACTCGCGCACAAAAGAGGCATCCTGTTCCATACCGATGCTGTTCAGGCTGTGGGCAAGATTCCCATACACATGAAAGCGAATGTAATCGATATGCTCTCCATTTCCGGACACAAACTGCACGCTCCCAAGGGCATTGGAATCCTTTATGTCCGAAGAGGAACGAAATTTTCTCCTTTTTTGATCGGAGGGCACCAGGAAAAAGAACGCCGGGGAGGTACGGAAAATACTCCCAGCATCATCGGACTGGGGAAGGCATGCGAATTGGCAGCCCGTAATATGGAAGCGGAGAATACTAGAGTAAAACAACTGCGTGACAAGCTGGAAGAAAAACTCCTGGAGTTCATCCCCAACAGCCGGGTAAACGGGAACCGGTCGTACCGGCTTCCCAACACATCCAATATCAGCTTCGAGTTTGTCGAAGGCGAGGGTATTCTCCTTCTGATGGACGAATTCGGCATCTGTGCATCTTCCGGATCAGCCTGCACGTCCGGTTCCCTGCAGCCTTCCCATGTATTGCGCGCCATGGGTGTTCCGTTTACCATGGCTCATGGGTCAATCAGGTTCAGTTTGAGTATCTATACTACGGAAGAAGAAATAAACTTCGTGATTGAAAAGATGCCGCCCATTATTGAGAAATTACGCAGTATGTCCCCGTACTGGACGAGTGAAAAGGCGTGCGTCACGCAGTAGCGGAAATATGAGATCGGAGCATTCCATAGCGTATTCACAAAGGAGGAAGCGTTACTGTGGATGACATGTCAAAAATGAAGCAATGCAGCGCCGACATTCGCATTGCCCGGCGCTTTCGTGAAGAAATCCCCCCTATTGTTGACCAGCTTGTATCATCATGCAACCGGGGGGGATGCTTTGATCATATAGGGCCTGAGCCGATCCCCTCGCGGGAAGCCGTTATCGACATCCTGCAAAGGGCAAGTCATATTCTCTACCCCGGTTATTTTATCCGAACACGAGTGGACCAGGTCAATGTCGGGTACTATTTCGGGCAGGAGGTAACAGGCCTTTTTGAAGCCCTTTCCGAGCAGATTATGCTGGCAATACGGCATGACTGCATCCGCCATAATCTGCCCTGCACCGACTGCGAGGAGCGAGGCCAGCAGGCGGCAGTCGACTTTTTACATGGCATGCCCCAGTTGCGGGAACTGTTGGCTACGGATATCCGGGCAGCCCATGAGGGTGATCCGGCGGCGAAAAGCTTTGACGAAATAATCTTCAGCTATCCCGGGCTCTATGCCATAACAGTCTATAGGATTGCACACCAGCTTCGACATCAGGAAATACCGCTGATCCCGCGTATCATGACCGAACACGCCCATAGCAGAACAGGAATCGACATCCATCCTGGAGCCCACATCGGAGAAAGCTTTTTTATCGATCACGGTACGGGGGTAGTAATAGGAGAGACAGCCGTTATCGGCAAGCGGGTGAGGATCTATCAGGGCGTGACTTTAGGGGCTTTATCGCTCGGTCGCGAAGAAATAGATAATTTGAGAGAGCAAAAGCGTCATCCAACAATAGAAGACGATGTCGTAATTTATGCAAATGCCACTGTTCTGGGTGGAAAGACTGTTATCGGGACCCGTTCGGTGATCGGCGGAAATGTCTGGATTACCGATTCAGTGCCGCCCGATACGGAAGTGTTTCTGAAAAAGCCGGAACTGGTCCTTCGGGGGAAGGAGATAACATAGCCCATTTTGACGAATTCGTAGAAAGTCGCGAAACCGTCAAAAGGGCATTCCTGTGAATACCCTGACCCAGGGTGCAAAGGACCGGTTTTGAGCCTTTGCGGGAACCTCGTCTGAATCATTGGCGTGACATCATTGAAGACTGATTACGAGGCCGTCAACATGCAATAACTTTGATAGAAAAGGAGTATAAAGCTATGACTACAATTATGCCGGAAGGAGACTCTATTCGCAAGGCCGTCAAATGGATTTCTGATATGCTCCAGGAAGCCCCGGGCAAGTCTGTTCAAAAGCTTGTCAATGAAGCGGTATTACGTTTTGACCTTTCTCCAAAAGAGGCCCTGTTTCTGACGGAGTTTTATCGCAAAGGCAAAGCGGGTATCATCCCGTAATCCTAGTGAGAAAAAACCGGCGGAATTTTTCTATACAATCTGCCCTCCTTTCTGAATGTGTGTAATGTCTTCCATTCTGATAGGTATTGCCTACCAATTTCCTTACAATTAATACTTGTTGCCTTTCCCCCCATTTGATGCGTATGCTTCCATTAATTATGATACGCATCCTCCAGGTAATAGTCTATACCAGCTCGATATACTATAATTTTAGCTAAAGGGAGGAATTACTATGGATCAGGACAGGGCAGATCAATTGTGGCAGCAAATGTGCACGCATATAGAGCAGCTGCTTCCCCGATTTCTAAATGGAGAGTTGCGCCAGATAGAATACAAATCCGACAAAGTAATCGCATTATTGGATATGCCATCGAAATATAGAAATAAAAACGATGGACAACAGTCCAAACTGACAACACCCTGAGCAACGGGTGTACTATCATAATAAAAAAGGAGGAAAACCATGGGGCAAGGAAAATTCTATACACAATCGCCGTTAGCCTATGACTACAAAGCTTTGGCGCCTCATATCTCAGAGGAACAGCTGAAGATCCATTACGAGAAACATCACCAGGCGTATATCAGGGGAGCAAACGCCATTCTCGAAAAACTTGATAAGGCCCGCAAGGAGCAGATTGATTTCGACATGAAATCGACATTGAAAGAGCTTTCTTTCAACATCGGGGGGCAGCTGCTTCACTCTTTGTTCTGGGGCAACTTAGCTCCCACCGGTCGGTATGAAAAGCCGGCCGGCATTTTAGGAAATGAGATTAAAGGTGAGTTCGGAAGTTTTGAGCGGTTTAAAAAGGAGTTCACACAGGCGGCACTCAGTGTTGAGGGGTCCGGATGGGCTGCATTGTCCTACTGCAGGCGAACAGAAAGACCCTTGATCATGCAGATCGAGAAGCACAATGTGAATGTTTATCCTATGTTCAGAATAATTCTTGTCCTCGACGTCTTTGAACATGCCTATTACATCGATTATAAAAATGACCGGGCAAGATTTGTCGATGCATTCTGGAACATTGTGAACTGGGATGAAGCAGGCAAGAGGCTGGACGAGAGTATGAAAGCATAAAACCTGAAGCGTGAATGAAGGAGAAAGTTTTTTACATTTATAGGTAGAAAGGATATAGAAATTTGCAAATGCAAGGTAGTTCGGCGCCCGTGTTTTTATTTATCACCGAACAGAAAGGAGTCGCCTTTTTTGATGGAAATGGCTGATATCATTGTTGTTGAGGATAATCGAAATGATGTTGAGATGGTCTTGGATGCTATGTCCGGGAACTATACGACAGATAGGGTGTGTGTTCTCCGTGATGGCGCAGAAGCTCTTGATTATTTTTTTGGCCCTGAGGGATGCTTCCAGGCTCCAACTGTCCATCTTCCCAAATTAATACTCCTCGATTTAAAACTTCCTAAAATCAGCGGTTTGGAATTTCTGGAGCGTATCAGATCCGATGAACGTACAAAACATATTCCCACAGTTATATTTACTTCATCCAATGAAGAAGAGGACAGGAACAAAAGCTATGTTTTGGGAGCAAATAGTTATATTGTAAAGCCCTTGGATGCGGATTTATTCTCACGATTTGTTACGGATATCATATCGTATTGGATATCCATGAACAGGTCACTATACGAAAATTAGATAATAGCGGTGAAAATTCTAATTTTCAAATCTACTCGGAGATTAAGCCATGAGCATGGATTTGAGGATATTGATCCTTGAAGATGTTCCTTCGGATGCCGAATTGATGGAAAATGAACTCACAGAGTCGGATTTGACATTCACGTCCAAACGAGTTGCCACAAAGGCAGCTTTTACGAAGGCCTGCGATGAATATTGTCCGGACATTATCCTTTCAGATTATTCATTGCCGTCATTTGACGGACTATCGGCAATGAAGCTTGCCCTGGAAAGGTGTCCCGATGTTCCTTACATCTTTGTTTCAGGGGCTTTGGGTGAAGAAATGGCGATCGAGTTGCTAAAAAAAGGGGCAACGGATTATGTTTTGAAAAACAGACTGTCACGCCTCGGGCCTGCCGTTTCCCGGGCGCTCCACGAAGTTGAAGAACGAAAAGCGCGAAAGCGTATTGAAGAGGAACTGAAGGAATCGGAACTCAGGTACCGGACGATTTTTGAAAACACGGGAACAGCGACCATTATCGTGGATAATGATGCATCAATTGTCTTGGCCAACAGGGAGGTTGAACGACTATCGGGGTATTCTCGCGCCGATATGGAGGGTAAAAAATGCTGGAAGGAATTAGTGGTTGAAGATGATCTAGTGAAAGTAAATGACCCCAAAAGGCATCGGGGAAAGTATATCAAAATACCAAGTGACGGTTATGAATTGAGGATTATGAATAAAAACGGCGATATCCGAAACGTTCTGGTAAATTTTGCAACAATACCTTCAACAGAGAGAACCGTCATATCCCTCCTTGATATCACGGAACGGAAGACAGCGGAAGAAGCCTTGAAGAAAAGGGAACAGGAACTGGAAATGAAATCACAAAGTCTCGAGGAGGCCAACACGGCACTGAAGGTCTTACTGAAACACAGGGAAGAGGATAAGACCACGCTGGAAGAGCAAGTCTTGAGCAATGTAAGAAGGCTGGTTCTCCCTTATCTGGAGAAATTAAAGCACCTTAAATTGAATGACACTCAGATGGCGCATGTGGAAATCATTGAGTCACATTTGCATGACGTCGTATCGCCATTTTTACGTACCTTGATCTCGAAATATCTCAATCTGACACCCCGGGAAATTCAGGTCGCAAGCCTTATCAAAGAAGGAAAGACAACAAAGGAGATGACAGATATTATTAATATATCTGCCACTGCAGTGGATTTTCACAGAAAGAATATTCGTTTGAAATTAGGCTTAAAAAATACAAAAGCAAATCTCAGGTCATATCTTTTGACTCTTACCTCATAGGCAGGTATTGCCTACCATTATTCTCGTATTTTATTACCATTGTCTTACTCGGTTTTACGCACTATTTTATATCCACAAAATGTATGAATATAAAAACTTTGAGGGCTTTAGTAAATGTTAAAGAAGCAGTAAGATTGAGTCCTCCCTGTCATCATGGTAGGGGGTATAGCTGACGAGCCGGTTGGCACTCCATATCAGGAGATGTTTACCTGCTCAATGAACGAAGTAAAAGGAGGATTATATGTTTACGAAAATACTGATTCCATTGGATGGTTCAGAATTAGCAGCAAAGATTTTACCGCAGGTAGAGGATCTCGCAAAAAGCGAGCAGGCAGAGATTGTACTGTTGACAGTCGGTAATATTTCTGGGGTGGCACATCTTGCAGAAACAAATCCTTCGCTGATCGACTCAACTACCGGTGCGTTAAAAACCGCTGCGGAGGAGTATCTTGCAACTGTTGTGAATGGCATGAAGGAAAAAGGGCTAAAGGCAAACTGGATATACAGGGAGGGTCTTCCTGCCCAGGAAATTATCCAGTGTGCCGCTGAGGTATCATGCGATCTCATCGCTATGGCCACGCATGGCCGTGGCGAGGTTGCTTGGATGCTTGGCAGTGTTGCGGAAAAAATTGTTTCACACTCTAAGGTTCCTATACTTCTCATGCGCGTTCTCGAAGCTCAGCCATTGATGGATAAGAGCGAATTCCTTGGTGGTCCCGGGGACTGGGGTTCTGAATAGAAACCGGTGATTAAAAAAAGTGGGATTACGCGCTACGTATTCAAATAATGAACTCTGGATCAAAGACATGTCGGTATAGGATCTGCTTCTTGCCCTCCTGATCACGTTCCGAGGTCACGCGTCTTATGGAATGAAGAAGATCACAGATGGAGGTAATCTTATGTATTTCTCTGTTGCCGGATGCTTCAATGTCAGGAATGGGACAGTAGTCAAGATCGAACAGAGTTGCGTTATAATCGCCATAGTTCTTTTTGTCTGTGGTCATCTTTGGGCTGCTTCGACATCAACCCCATCGGCATCAGCGAGATCAAAAGAAAAAATCTCGGAGGCGAAAAGGGTATTTAATGAGGACATACAAAAGGCGAAGAAAATCTTTACCGAAACGATGCAAAAGGCCAAGAATGAATATCGACTGGCAGTGAAACAGGCAAAAGAAGACATGAAATCTGTCAAGGAATCTTCTACCGAAAAGGCGAGGGAAATCAGGCAAGCCAGTCTTGATGCTATCAAAACCGCCAAGAAGAATTTAAAGCTGGCTCAAAAATCAGCTCACGAAGAGTGGCTGAAAGCAAAGGAAACCGCAAAAAAGAAATATCAGGAAGCCCGTTTGCGTGATTGACCCTGTGTTGTTTGTCAATTTCTTCCTCCTTATAGTTTGTTTAATCCACCGGATTATTATCCAACAATCACCTCATAAAACTGTGGAGTCGGGTGACCGTCAAGTAAGGGTGCAACCTTTTTGCCTGCTTCATCGTGGACAGGACTGGTGTGCATCGCCATGAAGGTTTCGTAACTCTCGTGTTCCACAACCGCTGCATAGTTACCCTGTTTCAAAGGTTTCAAAAGTCGTCGGTTGATAAATCCTTTATGCTTTTCGAACTCTTGATTTGACCATGCAAACCACTTGCGAAACTCATCATCCTTTCCCGTCTTGATCGGTGGGAAGTTGATAATAACCACAAACATGACAAGCACCTCCTTTTTCATTTTTATGTATGTATTTGTATACTGAAAGCAACAATTATGGATTGGGGATAAGGCTCCCATCCGCCATCTTTTTACCGTGCTCTTGTTCTTCTTAACAGCATCTTTACTTTTACATGTTAATCAGGAATTATGTTGGATCAGGCAATCATTTGTGGCGCCGAGTTTCTCACTTCAAATACAGAGATGAACTTATTTGAAATTACTTTGTCTGCAGGCAGGATACAATAAGAATTAACAGGGAGGGTATTATTAGGTATAACCTACTATTAAAAGAGATATAAAACATGACCATATATAAATATACTCTTCCACGCCTCATCATATTCTTTTGTATGGTTCATTTGTTTTATACAATAATCAGTGATTAGTATTGAAGTGACACACACGACTATTTTTTTCATAAACAGCTGAGTACTATTTTATTCGTTTCAGTTTAGTGTAGGAATCAGGGGGATGCATAAAAATGATTTAAGAGATGCATTCGGATGTTTACAGGAAGATTGTAGAGCAGACAACCGATGTAATCATCTTTGCCGATCGGAAAGGGCTCATTCAAATCTGGAATCAAGGTGCTGAATCTGTGTTTGGATTCCCTGCTGAAGAAGTGATAGGAAAAACTCTGGATATTATCATCCCGGAAGAGCTGCGCATGAGGCACTGGCAGGGTTACCACAGGGCTATCACAGAGGGCAGAACAAGAATTGGAGATCGAGTAATGGCAACGCATGATTGACATTTGCAGGAAATACAGGCACTGAATAAATTTAATGGTCATGGTTAGTTGCCGGAGTAATATCTAAGGTTCTCCGCCGCGTGTCGCGCTGCGACGAGGAACAAGGGCTTCGGTTCGAGATTATAGGCCCTGAGGCAGACTTCCACAAATTTGATGGCGTGTTCATCACCCGTATTGACTGCCAGGCAAACCAGTTCATCCATGTTCGCATTGTTGCCTGCGGTATCATAGGAATTAGTGTCTATCTCCATGCCCATAGCTGCATATAAGCTTGCTGAAGCCTGCCAGCAGTATCGTAGGGCAATCCTGGCAGTGTCATGAGAAAGGCAGGGAGCCAGCAAGTGAAGGGCCCCCGGCCCTGTCACGGCATGGATAAAGGTGATAATACTCCCCCTATCGCGTCCATTTGCGAGGTAGATGCGCGCAGTTGCCTCAAAGAGATCAGAGAAAAAAGAAGGGATATCAATAGAGGTATCCACAAGATTAATTACATTGAGGAAAGGATCGAATCCCGAAAGGCTCCGTACTTTCTCAAAGATAAGACCATGCCAGATCCTCTTGTCTAAAGGGAGGCGCTCCACCAGGGGAAGGGCCTCCGTCGGTTTAAGCCCCGCATGCTTCTCCGTGATGATCCCTGGGAGGGTCTGGTATCGGGATGCCCAGTACGCTAACCCTTGGGCAAGTTCCCGAAGTCGCTGTCCCGTTTCTTCACGGACCAGATTCCTTACGGCGTGACCTGTGCGGATAATGCCGTGGAATGCGGCGCCGATCATCCCCTGCATCAGCCTGGGCGCCCATGTGTTCAAAACGGAGCGCCAAGGCTCTGCACTGAGTTCTTTCTCAAAGAACAAAGTCCAGTCCGCGAAACGGCGGATATCTCCCAATACTTCATGATAGCGCTCCCGGGCGATACTATCGCGGCTATAGGGGTATGCGGGAAGTCTTTTTCTGTACTTCTGCACCCAGGGAATGATGACATCATCCCGCCCGAGGGCGAGAAGCGCCTCGGCGGCCATAGGTCCATGACTGGAAAAACCCTTTCCATATTCGGGACCGGCATCCTTGAGGATATCGAGCGCATGATCAATGACATGGCTCATTACACACTACCACCTCTGCGACTTGTTCAGCTCCATACTCCGTCTATCGGAGCGGAACACACCGCACATGCTCCATTATTCATATTTATTTTTTCTGCGGTGAAATGTCTGCGATGAATGAGTGGTTCGCGGCAGTTATAGCAAAAAGTATCGGAGCCTTCTTGGACATTTCCCATATACACGTAACGCAGCCCGTGGTGAAGACCTATGTCCCGCGCTCTCCGCAGGGTCTCTATCGGCGTCGGTGCAGAGGCATCGAACCGGTAGTCCGGATGGAAGGCGCTGATGTGCCACGGTATTTCTTTTCCGGTTTCCGCCAGGAATGCCGCTATATCATGTAGCTCTTCATCTGAATCATTCTGATCGGGAATCAAAAGGGTGGTAACTTCTACCCAGATATCAAGTTTTTTCATCAATCTGATGGAATCAAGGACAGGCTGCAGGGTTCCCTTGCATATCTTCGTATAAAACTCATTCCGGAAACTCTTGAGATCAATATTGGCGGCATGGAGATACGGATGGACAGTCTCTATGCATTCCCTGGTCATATAGCCGTTCGTCACGAATACATTATAAAGTCCTGCTTTTCCCGCCAGGCGGGAGATATCATAGGCATACTCGAAGTAGATCGTCGGTTCCGTATACGTGTATGATATGGAACAGCATGCATGTGCGAGTGCTTCTTCCACAACCTGTCCCGGCTTTGTAAAAGATCCGGAGGAGGTCCCATCTTTCATTCCGGCCTGCGAAATTTGCCAGTTCTGGCAGAAACCGCAGCGGAAGTTGCATCCTATGGTCGCGATAGAGTAAGAATGCGAACCAGGCAGGAAATGATAGAGAGGCTTTTTTTCTACGGGATCAACATGGCGAGCTACAATATCGCCATAGACATGGGTGTAGAGTGCCCCGCCGATATTCTGGCGTACGCCGCAGAAACCGAATTTTTCATCGGCAATCTTGCAGTGGTGGCTGCAAAGGAAGCAATGGAGAATGTTGCCTTTATATTTCTCATAAAGAAGGGCGTCTTTTTTCATCATGCTTCTCCATGCATAGTTTCCCATTCATCCTTTTCGGTGCAAAGCAGTGTGATACCCGGCCATCTTTTTGAGGATACCGATGACTTCCCTGTCTTCCATGTCGGGAAACTTGCGATAGAAGGATGCTACGGCAAAGGATAGATGCTCATCGATATAAAGGCAGACCATGTCGTCAACATGTGGTCTCACCATGTGGTAAGAATAATAGTGCGCTACGGGCAAGGCAGCCATGATCAGCCCTGCCTCTTTTTCCCGGACGAAGCGAATTGCCGCAAGCATTGTATAACCGGTAGCGAGGCCGTCGTCGACAATAATAACATGTGTATTTTTCAATGCGGGGAAAGGCCTGTCTCCCCGGTATAGTTTATCTCTTCGCACTACTTCTTTATAAACCTCATTAATTATGTGTTCTCTGTCATCCTCGGGCACATCTTCCCGGGAAAGGAGTTCTTCATTAAGGATGACTTCTTTGTTTATGGTAACCGCGCCAAAGCCCACCTGATCATTCCAGGGGATAGGAAGCTTGCGGACGGTGACCGGCTCGAGCGGGCATGAGAGAGATTTCGCGACAGGGTATCCTACGGCTATTCCTCCCCTCGGTATGCCGAGCACAACGAAACCCTTTGTGTGGTTCGGGTATAATTCGACGATCTTTTGGGCAAGCTTTTTCCCAGCATCAAACCTGTCTTTAAATAATACCATGACCCCTTATCCTAACCGGAAAATACAGATCCTCCCCCCGCGCATAATTTTTTGTATGAGGCTTCTCTTGATGGTTGAATTACGTATGACGTTCCTTCGCACCTATCTATTCCTCGAAAATCTTTTTCAAAAATTTCTTCAGCTCCTTCCATAACCCTTTCATAACGTTAGCTTCCTTCCAAACATCTCTTTTTGTGATAAAAATCTGGGTACAGCTTCTTCGCGCAAACGGGACATATGCTGTGTGTAAAATTAAGATCGGAATGGCTCTTTAGATATGACTCGACCTGTATCCAGTATCCATCATCGGTTCGTATATCTTTACAGTTGGCACAGATCGGAAGCAGTCCGCTCAATGTTTTTATATTCTCCAGGGCCTCTTGCAGTTCTCTTATTAATCTTTCTTTCTCTCTTACGTTGTTAAAGCGCTCAATCGCATATTTTATGGAACGAACAAGCAGTATGCTGTCGATCTGGCTTTTGTTCAAATAGTCCTGTGCGCCATTCTGGAGAGCCTGTATGGTGGTGGTCTCATCATCAAGGCCTGTGAGAACGATGACGGGGGTATTCTTTTCCCTCTCCAGCATGCTTCTTACGGTGTCCTGGCTTTTGCTGTCGGGGAGCGACAAGTCCAACAGTATTACATCCACCTTGTTTTCCGCCAAATACGCTATTGCATCTCGTAGAAATTCCTTGCGGATTACTTCATATTTCACATTACACGCACTATCCCTGGCGGCCTCGTAAATTATTTCCTGTATCAGCATGACGTCGCTTTTATTGTCTTCGACGAGGAGTACTTTTAGTGAATATGCGGTTTTTTCTTTTTCCATCCTCCACCTTCTTTCCGAAGCGGAATGCAAAAAGTGATCAGTAGCTAAGATATTCATAGTTATGGGGGTACGTCGGCTCCGTAAATTTTTTCGATACGCTTTCTACACAGATAATAACCAGATCAGGATAGATATATGCTTGTCCCTTCGCATGCGATGAATCTCCATTCCCCTTTTGGGCCTCGATGGTACAGATTACGGGGTCACCGATTTTCACTTTTTCAGAGATAATAATCTCCTCTCTGGAAAAGACCATTTCTGCTGTTCGACGCAATGCCTCGATAAATGCCTGGCTTGCCCTACTATCATCGGTAATTCTTGTTGACATGTATGTTATCCTCCTTTTTATAGTACATATAAACGGTATTTTACGAATATGAGTCCATAGTGGACATGATATATTAGTGCGACATTGTCTCACAAACTGCAATGCGGAAAATTAGTACGTAAATTGTGAGGATAAACCTATTAGTGTTCCGGTAATAAAGCACATATGGCATTAAAACCGACATACCCTCAAAGAATCGCACCCGGACATATGGGAGCTGCTGCGTATCCGGTCACATTGTATTGACGCAGAAGAAACTCTTTTCCTGTAGTTAAGCTATCCGGAAAGTCATTTACAAATTCTCCATGCGTGATGGACTTCATTTTTCCTTCAACCGTTCTTTAGCTACGCCATATTTATCTTTGACATTATTTCACGTTTCTCCATAGGTAGCTTATACCTACTATTAACCCACTATTTTATGATCATTGCAGTCCTTCGATAAAGGCACTATTTCTTCATTATAACAACGAATAAATATTCATATTATGGTGGATTAAAATGAATAGTATTCCTCGGTCATGCATTGAATTCAAAAGCAAGTGGTTTTCAAAAAGAAATGAAAGGAGATACACGATGAAGAGGTTTGTTGCGACGTTAATTGTATTATTGCTTGCAGCGGGCTTGGCCTATGCGAAGAATTACATGGTCGTGAAAAAGGCCGGCAACTACACGGTCCAGGTAGAGCTGGACAAGAATCCACCCATTACCGGTCAGAATAAGATGGAGATACGCATTCAGGATGACAAAGGGGGCAGTGTAACCGACGCCACGGTGATGGTGGATTACAGCATGCCGGCAATGCCTGGGATGCCGGCAATGAATTACAAGGCAAAAGCAGAATTGAAAGGTAGCCGATACACGACAAATCTCAATTTTTCCATGTCGGGCGCCTGGAATATCAATGTCAAAATCACACATGCCGGAAAGACACAGTCGGTAAAACTCAATGTGGATGTCAGATAGGATGCTAAAGGCGTTAATTTTTGCTATGGCAGTTTTTCTTCTGGGGACATCCGTCTTTGCCCAGGAGTTGAAACTAGATGCCCTGATTGAAGAAGCGATGACGAACAATCTCGACATCATGGCTTCTATGGCGAAGATCGATGCAGCGAAATACCGGATTCCGCAAGCTCAAAGCCTTCCAGATCCCATGGTCATGGTAGGGTATCAGAACGAGGGATTTGAACGTTACTCATATGGTGAGATGGAGGGTTCCCAGTGGATGTTTTCGGCATCCCAGATGTTTCCTTTCCCCGGTAAGCGCTCCCTGAAAGGGGATATGGCAGCGCGGGACGCTGAAAGTCTGGAGTCAAAGCATGAGCTTTTGAAACTCAGAATAACAGCACGGGTTAGGGAACTGTATTATGATCTTTTTCAAGCTTACAAGAATATCGACCTTTTAAAGGACATACGGAGCCTCTTTGACAAAATGGAAGACCTTACAGTGGCTCGTTATGCAGCCGGCAAGGCTATGCAGCAGGAAGTTCTCATGGCACAGACGGAGAAGTACATGCTCCTGGAGAAAGAGGAAATGCTCAGGCAAAAGACCCTTTCTCTGGAGGCGATGCTCCGCGCCGTAATAGGGAGGGGGGAAGGCCCCTCTCTTGGTAGACCTGTGGAACCCGCCTTCCGGACATATGCAATATCTCTCGAAGAGGCCTTGCAGAAAGCCAATCAAAACTCCCCGGAAATCAAAGTGAGAGCTAAAATGATCGAAGCGGCAGACGCCAAGCTCCTGATGGCCCGAAAAGAATATTATCCAGATTTCACCCTGGGGGCGAGCTACTTCAAGCGTACAGGTGAATTCGAGAGCATGTGGAGCGCAACAGCGACAATCAATGTTCCCCTGTACTATAAAACAAAGCAGGAGCCGGCCGTCCGGGAGGCAAAGGCTTCTCTTACCCAGGCGAAGCAGGAGTTGGAGGCTGCGAAACTGATGATAGCTGCGGCTGTAAAAGATAATATGTCTATGCTCAGAACATCGGAAAAGCTCATGGATCTCTATAGGAGCGGGTTGATACCGAAAAACACCCAGGATGTTGAATTGGCCCTTACGGGGTATGCGACAGGAAGGATAGATGCCATAGTCGTGATCAACAGGCTGAAAACATTACTCGACTACGAAATTCTTTACTGGAACCAGTTTGCAGAAAGGGAAAAAGCGATTGCGAGACTCCAGGCAATCGCGGAAGGCCTTAACTCGACACCGGGAGGTGAGAAGAATTGAAAAAGTGCGGTAGATTCATGATAGCAGTCATCTGCTTTACAGGATGGTTATATCTGTTTGGTAATATCATATCTGTACCGGTATATGCCCAGGGGCACGCCGGGCATACCGCACAGCCCCCGGCGGCAGCCGAGAAACCGAAAGCCGCAAAACCTCAGGAAAAGCCGCAGGCCGTGCATGAAGAAGCCGCAGAGGAAATCCCTCAGATCGAGATTTCACCCGAACAGCAACAACTCATCGGTGTCAAAACGGTCAAGGTTGCGGTTAAGCCGCTGACCAAAGTCATCCGGACGGTAGGGCGCATCGAAGCGGATGAACGAAAACTGGCTACGGTAAATATAAAGGTTGAAGGATGGATTGAGAAACTTTATGTGGATTATACTGGCCGCTACGTTAAGAAAGGTGAACCTCTGGCCGAGATTTACAGCCCGGAGCTTCTGGCGACCCAGATGGAATTCATCAACACCCTGAAGTGGGTGAAAAGGCAAGCCGCACCGCACCCGGCAAACGCCGCTCACGGGGCACATACCCAGGAGCCTCCCGCAGCCGGTCCCGAACCTGTCTCAAAATTAAAGCAGATGATTGCCAGAGACGCCAACTCCACACTGGCTGCGGCCAGAGAGAGGCTACTGCTCTGGGACATCTCCGAGAGGCAGATCAGGAAAATCGAAGAAACGGGGAAGCCTGTTCGAACATTGACCGTGTACAGTCCCGTCAGCGGATTCATTACCCAGAAAATGGCCGTCCGGGGGATGAAGGTCATGCCGGGGGAAAAATTATTTGACGTGGCCGATTTTTCTACACTCTGGATCATTGCCGATATTTACGAATATGAACTGCCCCTTGTCCGGACAGGCCAGAAAGTCGGGATCACGCTGAGTTATTCTCCCGGCAAGGAAATTGCGTCGCGCGTGGATTACATCTATCCCAGCGTATCAGCGGATACCAGGACCGCAAAAGTCCGCTTAACATTGCCCAACCCGGGCGGCCGCTTGAAACCCCAGATGTTCACGAATGTGGAAATACAGGTTAGCATCGGCAAAAAGGTGACCATCCCGGAATCAGCGGTAATTGACACCGGCGTTAGACAGGTGGTGTATGTAGACCGTGGCGAAGGGATCTTTGAACCACGTGAAGTGCGGGTCGGCCTCCGGGCCGACGGCAATGTCGAAGTATTGAAAGGCCTGAAGATCGGCGAGAAGGTTGCGTCATCGGCTAATTTCCTCATCGACTCCGAAGCCCAGTTAAAGGGGGTCAAGCCCCTCGAGCACAAACACTAATCTGAAACACTGAAAGCTTATCGCTGAATGATTGCCAAGATTATAGAATACAGCGCCCGCAATAAATTCATCGTTTTTCTGATGATGTTTTTTGCCTGTGTCTGGGGGTACTGGGCGCTCACAAACACGCCGCTCGACGCTATCCCGGACTTGAGCGACACCCAGGTCATCATCTATACGGAATGGGCGGGCCGCAGCCCCGACCTGGTGGAAGACCAGGTCACCTATCCCATCACCTCTACTCTTCTTGCCGCACCGAAGGTGCAGGCGGTGCGGGGTTTTTCGTTCCTCGGCAGCTCCTTCATCTACGTTATCTTTGAGGAGGGAACCAACATCTACTGGGCCCGCAGCCGGGTCCTGGAATATCTCCAGGCGGTGAAGAATAAGATTCCCGCCGAAGTCAACCCCGTCCTTGGTCCCGATGCAACGAGTCTCGGGTGGGGGTTTTCCTATGCCATCGTCGATGAGACAGGGGGCCACGATCTTTCCGAACTCCGCACCATTCAGGACTACAACCTGAAGCTGGCCATAGAGAGCGTTCCCGGTGTTTCCCAGGTGGCGAGCATCGGCGGGTTCGTCAAGCAGTATCAGATTACCGTCGATCCCAATCGCCTGGCGGCCTACAACCTTTCGATCATGAAGGTAATGGAGGCCATACGGAGGAGCAACCGGGATGTCGAGGGCCGTGTTCTGGAATTCTCCGGTGTAGAATATATGGTCCGGGGCAGGGGATATATCAAGAACGTTCAGGATATCGAAAACGTTGCCGTCGGTTCAAATTTCGCGGGGACGCCGATCTTTGTGAGGGATGTGGCGCAAGTTCAACTCGGTCCGGAAATCCGCCGGGGCCTGGCGGAACTGGACGGAAGGGGAGAAGTGGCAGGGGGCATTGTCGTTGTCCGCTTCGGCGAAAACGTCCTCGATGTGATTGAGAGGGTGAAGGCGAAAATCAAAAGCGATATCGTGGCAAGCCTCCCCGAAGGGGTGAAGATCGTCCCCACTTATGACCGGTCGGACCTCATCAGGCGGTCTGTCGATACCCTCAAGGAAGAGATAATCAAGCTGGCCGTGGCGGTGAGCGTTGTGTGCCTCGTTTTCCTGTTTCATCTGCCCAGCGCCCTGGTGGTGATCGTTACCCTCCCCATTGCCATCATCATGTCTTTCATCTGTATGTACTACCTCGGCGTTACATCCAATATCATGAGTTTGAGCGGCATTGCCATTGCCATAGGGGCCATGGTGGATGCTGCCATCATCATGGTGGAGAATGCCCACAAAAAGCTTGAAGAATGGGAGCATCAGGATGGACAAAGCACAAGGGTGGATGTTATTATTGAAGCAGCCAAAGAGGTAGGACCTTCTCTTTTCTTCTCGCTTTTGGTGATCACTGTGGGCTTTCTCCCGGTCTTCACGTTGCAGGCACAGGCAGGGAGACTTTTCAAGCCGCTGGCTTATACGAAGACGTTTGCCATGCTCTTTTCATCATTCCTTGCTATTACCCTGACGCCGGTGTTGATGACATTGTTTATCCGCGGGAAGATAAAACCTGAAGAGAAAAACCCCGTCGCCGTTTTCCTGCATAAATTGTATGAACCGGTTGCCGCGTTATCTTTGCGTTTCCGGAAAACGGTAATCGTGGCGTCCGCAGTCGTTCTGGTCATTACCGCCTTTCCGTTTATAAAGATTGGTTCGGAATTCATGCCTCCCCTCTATGAAGGGACCCTCTTCTATATGCCTGTTACGGTTCCGGCAGCCTCCATATCAGAGGTGTCAAAGCTCCTTCAGCTGCAGGACAAAATCCTGAAGAAAATCCCGGAAGTCAGCCAGGTCTTCGGCAAGGCCGGGCGGGCGGAGACAGCCACCGATCCGGCGCCCCTGGAGATGTTTGAGACGGTAATCAACCTGAAACCGGAATCCGAGTGGCGGGAAGGGATGACGGTGGAAAAACTCAAGGATGAGATGAATGAGGTACTTTCAATTCCAGGAGTGGCGAATTCCTTCACCATGCCGATCAAGGCCCGCATCGACATGCTGGCCACCGGAATCAGAACCCCGGTTGGGATTAAGATACTGGGACCACACCTCGAAGAAATAGAAAAGATAGGCCTTGCCATAGAGCATCATGTCAAAGGCATACCGGGGACCCGCAGCGCCTATGCGGAGAGGGTTACTACCGGTTACTTTCTGGACATTGCAGTGAAAAAGGATCAAGTAGCGCGTTTCGGCCTTACGGTGGATGATGTGGAAAATGTTATCCAATCCGCCATCGGGGGCATGAACCTGACAACCACGGTCGAAGGACGCGCGCGCTACCCGGTTAATGTACGCTATGCGCGGGAATTGCGAAATGATGTGGAGAAACTGAAAAGGGTTCTCGTGCCGGTGATGATGCCGGCCGCTTCTATCGCCCCTGCCTCCGGAACAATGGCTGCCTCCGCCCCGCAATCCTTACAGATCCCCCTGGTGGCACTTGCCGATTTCAAGGTCATCAGGGGGCCCACCGCCATCAAAAGCGAGGAGGGACTGCTTACCTCCTATGTCTTCGTGGACTTTACAGGCAGAGATGTGGGGGGGTACGTGAATGATGCAAAGAAGAGCGTCGCCTCGCTGAAGATTCCCGACGGCTACCGTTTGCAATGGAGCGGAGAGTATGAATACCTCGTCAAGACCGAGGAGAGGCTGAAACTCATTATTCCCCTGACCATACTGATCATCTTTGTGTTGATTTATTTCAATACGAAGTCCGTGACGGAAACAATGATCGTTCTTTCCGCCCTGCCGTTTTCCCTTGTCGGTTCGTTCTGGTTTCTTTACTTTCTGAATTACAATTTAAGTATTGCCGTGTGGGTCGGCATTATCGCCCTGGCGGGACTTGCCGCGGAGACCGGGGTCGTTATGCTCCTTTACCTTGATCTGGCTTATAAGCAGTGGCAGACGGAAGGGCGCATGAAGACACTCGACGACCTGAAGGATGCCGTGATGCATGGCGCCGTGAAGAGATTGAGGCCGAAGATGATGACGGTATGCGTTATCCTCGCCGGTCTTATTCCTATCATGTTCAGCCAAGGAACCGGCGCCGATGTGATGAAGCGTATCGCCGCGCCCATGATAGGCGGGGTTATATCATCGACAATACTTACGCTTATCATTTACCCCGTGATCTATATAATATGGAAGGGGCGGACTATAAAACACAACGAAACAACGGAGATATCCGAAAGTTGATGGTTGGATGACTCTTAAACAACATAGAAAGGCTCATGAAGCGTTGAGAGTAGTTTATCCCTATCATTATTCTGCCATTTAATCCTCATTGTTTTCCTCTTATGAAAGTACTAATTTATCATCAATAAGAATGCCAATGAAAAACTTTGGCAAAATTTAGGTTCGGGGAGTTGTACCATGGCTAAAGAAAAGGAGAGAAGCATGGCTACTAAAATTTTTGTGAACCTTCCCGTAAAGAATCTTGATAAGTCTATGGAGTTTTTTGGTAAACTTGGATTCAAGTTTAATCCCCAATTTACTGACGAGAATGCCGCTTGTCTTATTGTGAGCGAAGACATCTTTGCCATGTTGTTAATTGAAAAGTTTTTTAAAACGATTACGCCCAAAGAAATCTGCGATGCAACGAAATACACAGAAGTGCTTGTGGCCCTCTCTATGGGGAGCCGAAAAGACGTTGATGAAATGGTGAATAAAGCGGTTGCCGCTGGTGGAACAACATATAGTGAACCAAAGGACCTTGGCTTTATGTATTTGCATGGGTTTCAAGACCCGGATAACCACATCTGGGAAATATTCTCCATGGATCCGAGCGCAACATTACAGAGTTAATTTATACAGACTGACTCTGAGCAATAAAGGAGAAGGAATACGGAAAGATATAAAGTGTATAGCCTCTCCAGAGTCGACGAGACATCCAAAAATCTCATGAAGCTGCTGTTGTGTTCTAAGAAGAATTAAAAAAAATGTGGATATGAAGCGGTGTGTGAAGAGGCGGGATTTTGACTGTTTAGTGGACTAACAAAATACCAATCGACGAATGAAATGTCAGGCGTGTTGCTTGATGCAAGAGATTAAACGCATTATCAAAGAAAATGAGGATGTCATGAAGTACGGCGCAAGAAATCAAATTGACGGAGAAGTGGTCAGCATAAAGGAAGGCACAGTTATGTGCGAGGTTACGTTAAAAGTATTGACCTGCGATTTCATGGAAGCTGTTATGACAATGAACTCCCTCAAAGACCTGGGAATTAAGGAAGGTGACAAGGTTTGTATTGTAGTCAAGGCCGTAAATGTCCTGTTGGTAAAGGAATAACAATTCGATTCATTTTAAAAGATAGTACGCTTACACAGTAATGATCCGGATTGCATTATGCAGCCTCAGCTCATTGCGGCGCAAGCATATCATGTGAAATGATCAAAATCACGTAATCTCAACTGGCCTGCAGAAAGGGAGCTGCGGGTCAGGAGGATCATGGGGGAGGCAGGGAAAAAGCATGATCTGGACGCCATGAGTGACGCATACCTGAAGGCATATGAGAGGCTTCACCACAGACCTGTGTGGTGGGCATGGTAACGGCTTGCAGTGGCAGGTTATACTTACTATTGTATATATATTTAACTATCATTGACGAATGATTGAAAATTGTATGTAGAATATAACTACATGTTGATCAAATCAAAAAAGGAGGATCATACTATGTACAAGAGAATACTGGTTCCATTGG
>CAZMBE010000045.1:0-3053 GCA_964564625.1 uncultured Syntrophaceae bacterium
CCCGAAGAAATCTTCTACTACATCTATGCCGTCCTCTATTCCGAGACATACAGAACAAAATATGCAGAGTTCCTGAAGATAGATTTTCCAAAAGTTCCGTTTACAAAGGACTGTACGCTGTTCAGCAAGATGGTTGAATACGGCAACAGGCTTGTTGACCTGCACCTGCTAAAATCATCAGACCTTGATTCACCGATTGCAAAATTTCAGGGGAAAGGAGAAAACAAGGTCGAGAAGCTGAACTATGATGAAAAGGGCGGATGGCTCCATATCAATGCTTCTCAGTACTTTGAAGGTATTTCACAAGAAATATGGGCTTACCAGATCGGCGGCTATCAGGTCTGTGATAAATGGCTAAAGGACAGAAAAGGTCGAATACTATCGCTTGATGAGATTCAAACCTTTTGTAGGATTATGACGGCGATCCAAAAGACTATCGAAATACAGAAATCAATCGATGAAATATATGAAGATTTAGAACGCGAGCTAATTTCGTAGGCTGTTTACTCTAGAAATAACCGGGACCGTTGTTCTCTTTATTTTTACCATGACGTGGCGTTGCTGCAGAAAGCCATTCCATGACAGGTTCCTAAATAGGGCGCTGTCCCTCTTTATACGAAAATCCCGTATGGGTCAAACACTGTCGCGTAAAATATCGGGTAAGCTACTTTTAGATTATAGCTGATAATATCGGATTGGTACAAAATGCCTAACAATGCTAATTCAACCGAAGCAAAAAAGCCGCGCGGCTGATTAGCGGCGGAACAGGATAACGTGATGGATATCTTAGACGAGTTGAAAGAGCTGATCGTGAAGCTCCAGCAAGAGAAAATTGAGTATGCTCTCTGCGGCGGATTGGCGATGGCCATTTATGCTTTGCCAAGGGCTACTCTCGACATAGACATATTGATCGAGGCGCATTCACTTGAAACGACGAGGCGCGCCGTTCACGATTTGGGTTTCACCTTTGAGGCTGTGCCGATGGAATTTCATGGGGGAAAGATTCACATTCACAGGCTCAGCAAAATTGAACCAGGTACCGGAGAGACCCTGATCTTGGATTTGCTTATCGTCACGCCTGCAGTAAAGGGCGCGTGGGACGGTCGCACGAAGGTTGAATGGCAATATGGTGATATTACCGTCGTATCACCGGAAGGTCTGATCCTCCTTAAATCTCTTCGCGGAAGCGGTCAGGATGAGGACGATATTAATTTCTTAAGGAGCATTATTGATGAAGATTGATATGAGTCGTGATGCAGTAACGCTTCGATTGCGGCAGGTCGCTCAACTCAGACAGACATGCTTGGCGCTTGCCAGATCGAGCACAAGCCTTGAGATTCTAAGGAGAAATCCAGCCAACAAATTGGTACAACGGACCTCGCGTGCGCTCGGCCGCTGACCTTGCTGTTAAGGGAAATACCCATGACGGTTCTCTTTATTTTTTCCATGACTTGGCGTTGCTGTAGAAAGCCATTACATGACAGGTTCCTAAACAGGGCGCTGTACCTCTTTACTATTTACCTATTCCATTACATTTGCCGAGTATGGTATAGATGAAAGACAAAACACAAATTGATGACCATAACCACCCGAGGGAGATTCCATCATGGCGAGCAAAACGATTTATATTACGACATTTGATCTTGAGCGTCTGACCGATTTAATCGAGGCGTACCGGAATTCAGAATTCCAGAAGAAAGTCCCCATCGATAAGCTGGAAAAAGAACTAGAGCGGGCTCAAATCGTTGACCCTAAGAGTGTTCCTCCCGATGTTATTACTATGAATTCGACGGCTCACCTCCAAGATCTCAAGACGGGCGAGGAAATCGTTTACACATTGGTCTTCCCCAAAGATTCAAATGTGGAACAGCACAAAATTTCCGTGATGGCCCCTATCGGAATGGCCCTTATCGGTTACCGTGTCGGTGATGTCATTGAATGGCAAGTACCGGGCGGCGTGAGGAGACTGAAAATCATCAAGACCATTTTTCAACCTGAAGCCTCGGGGCAGTACCACTTGTGACCATGTGAACCCTGAATTTTCAATGGCTTGAGTAATGATAGAATAATAAGGGGTGGGAATACTGAAGACATTTGAACACGCTTCGGGGCAGTTGAATTTTTGGCAGCATGAGAACCGCCAAGGGGTCGCGCTACGGCGTTTGACTATGATCATGCCTCTATGACGCTATGATTATGATTCTTTTTTATTTCTTAAACAGGGTAAACAAACCATACATTATTTTCGCGAAAAAGCTATGCCCCTGATATACATCTATATTATATTTCTCAGCTAATTGACGAATGTGTTGATTTGCTTCCATTGGTGATTTTAGTGCTACCCGTTGATACAATGCTGAAGCAAACAACGGTCCAAACCCTTCAGTCTTTATGTTTTCAAGCAAAACATCATTTAACTTATCAGGCTTATCTTTCAACTCGGTATAATTAAACATACAAATGGCACAGAAGTACTGGCCCTGCATATCAAGCAGAAGACCGTTCTTGCTGCATTTGGGGCATTTAATGTAAGCGGTGGTTGCAATGAAATGCTGGATTACTGGGAAAATATCGGAGCATGGATCCCTCAACTACACGGTGACTTTGCGGCGCACAAAACCCTTGACAACGTTATTTTTTTGATTTAAAAAATCAAACTTGAATGAACGTTCATTCCATAGTGGTGTATAAAGTATGAAGAAATCAGACAAACGTGACGATATTATTCGTGCGGCATTGGAACTGATCGCAGAGTTCGGCTTTCACGGAGCCCCTATGGCGCTGATTGCCGAAAAAGCCGGAGTCGGAGCGGGAACGATCTACCGCTACTTCGAGAGCAAAGATATTCTTATCATCGAACTATACCGGGAACTTGAAGACAAGCTGTTAGAGGCGCTCCGGGAAGGCTTTCCTGACGAGAAACCAATGAGGGAAAGATTCCTCCACATAGGAACAAAGCTCCTGCGCTATTGCATTTCGCATCCCCTCTATTTCCGGTATATGGAGCAATACCATAACTCACCGTACGGGGCGTCATTGCGCAAGGATAGGCT
>CAZMBE010000045.1:3153-20937 GCA_964564625.1 uncultured Syntrophaceae bacterium
GCGGGAGTTCTCGCAGGCATTATGATGATGGCCAGCTGCGGGCAGGAAAAATCAAAGGGCGGACCGCCCGGCCCTGCTGAAGTTGCCGTCGTGACAGTTCTTCAGGAGAAGATCACCATTACAACAGAGTTATCGGGCCGGACATCTGCCTACCGTATCGCGGAAATCCGACCCCAGGTGAGTGGTCTCATCCAGAAACGTCTGTTTGTGGAAGGCTCCGATGTCAAGTCCGGCCAGATCCTTTACCAGATCGATCCCGCCCCCTTTCAGGCAGCCCTGGACAATGCAAAGGCTGCTCTGGGGAGGGCAGAGGCCAGTCTGCTTGCGATCCGGTCGAGAGCTGAGCGCATGCGGGAACTGGTCGTTGATAAAGCCGTCAGCCAACAGGATTACGATGATGCGGCCGCGGCGCTGAAACAGGCGGAAGCGGACATCCAGTATTGGAAGGCGACGGTCGAGACGGCCCGTATCAATCTTGGCTATACGCGCATTACCGCCCCCATCACCGGACGTATCGGCAAATCGAATGTGACGGAGGGCGCCCTGGTGTCGGCCCATCAGCAATTAGCTATTGCTACCATTCAACAGCTCGACCCCATCTATGTGGATTTGCCTCAATCCACCGCGGACCTTTTACGATTACAGGGCCGTCTGGCGGACGGACGCATCAAAAACAGCGGAAAGAACCAGAATAGAGTGCGGCTCATCCTGGAAGACGGCACTCCATATCCCCTGGAAGGAACATTCCAATTCCGTGATATTTCGGTAGACCCGACAACCGGTTCCGTCATGCTTCGGGTGGTTGTGCCCAACCCGAAAGGCATTCTTCTTCCAGGCATGTTCATCCGGACTGTGGTCCAGGAAGGTGTCAACACACAGGCCATTCTGATTCCCCAGCAGGCAGTTACACACGATCCCAGGGGAAATCCTCAGGTACTTATCGTAGACGCCGAGGGAAAAGTCCAGTTGCGCAGGCTTACGCTCGATCGCGCCATAGGAAATCGATGGCTCATCTCCTCAGGCCTTGCTCCCGGTGATCGGGTGATTGTCGAGGGTGTACAGAAAGCAAAACCCGGCGCTTCCGTAAAGGTGATACCTTTCGGATCGGACAGCGAAACAAAGACTGGTGAACGTGGAAGCACAGCCCCAGCGGCTGCGAAATCGAATTAACGGGGGCGCGTGATGCTGTCTAAATTCTTTCTCGATCGTCCGGTCTTCGCCTGGGTTCTTGCCATCATTACGATGGTGGCAGGGGGTCTCGCTATCTACAACTTGCCTATATCTCAATATCCTCCCATCGCCCCACCGTCCATCTACATTCAGGCATCGTATCCCGGCGCTTCAGCGGAGACCGCGGAAAACAGCGTGACCCAGATTATCGAACAGAAGATGACCGGCCTTGACAGGATGATTTATCTGTCTGCCACGAGTGATTCCTCCGGTACCTCCCGCATTGATTTGACTTTTGAACCCGGGACTGATCCCGATCTCGCCTGGGCCAAGGTGCAGAACAAACTCCAGCTTGCCATGGCAAGTCTTCCCGAAGTGGTGCAGAGCCAGGGCGTCACCGTAGGCAAGGCCACAAGAAACTGGCTGATGATCGTGGGCTTGATATCGGAAGATGGCAGCATGGACGGCTTTGACTTGAGGGACTATTCACGATCCACCCTTGAGAAGGTATTGGCCAGGGTACCCGGCGTGGGCGAGGTTGAAATTTTCGGAACCCAGTATGCCATGCGCGTCTGGCTCAATCCGGACAAGCTGACGGATTACCACCTGACGATTCAAGATGTCATCGCAGCCCTCCGGACTTACAACGTTGAGGTTTCTGCCGGGCAGTTCGGCGGGACGCCGGCGGTGAAAGGACAGCGGTTGAATGCGTCCATCACTGTTCAGAGCATGCTCAAGACACCTGACGAGTTTGCCGCCATTCCCATTCGCATCAATCCTGACGGCTCCATCGTACGAATCAAGGATGTGGGACGGACGGAACTGGGAAGCGAGTTCTATGATATCGAGGCTTTTTATAACGGCAAACCTTCCGCGGGCATTGCCATCCGGCAGGCCTCCGGCGCCAACGCCCTGGAGACGGCGGATGCGGTCAAGGCTAAACTGGAAGAGATGAGCCGTTTCTTCCCTCCGGGGATGAAGGCCGTGTATCCCTATGACACGACACCCTTCGTAAAGGTGGCCATAGAGGAAGTCGTCAAGACCCTTTTCGAGGCCATCCTGCTGGTCTTTCTTGTCATGTACCTTTTTCTGGGAAATATCCGTGCCACCCTGATTCCGACCATCGCCGTGCCTGTTGTGCTTCTCGGGACGTTCGCGTGTCTGGGCTTTTTCGGGTTTTCCATCAATATGCTCACCATGTTCGCCATGGTGCTGTCCATCGGCCTTCTGGTGGACGATGCCATCGTTGTGGTGGAAAACGTGGAACGGATCATGACTGAGGAAGGACTTCCGCCTCGGGAAGCCACGGCCAAATCGATGGAGCAGATCACCAGCGCCCTCATCGGTATCGGCCTTGTCCTTGCGGCGGTATTCGGTCCCATGGCGTTTTTCGGCGGCTCTACCGGCGTCATTTATCGCCAGTTTTCCGTTACCATCATTGCCTCCATGCTTCTTTCGGTTGCCGTAGCCCTGATTCTGACGCCGGTGCTCTGCGCCTCGCTCCTCAAGCCGGTAAAGACGGGGCATGAACCGGCGGAAAACGCAATCTTCTTCTTGCGCCCTTTTCTCTTATGGTTTGATCGAGGCTTCTTCCGTTCCAGGGATCTGTTTTTGAAATTGGCGGGCCGCACCATTGAACGGAAAAAACGATACCTCATGGTGTTCATTGTGATAGTTGCAGTGATGGGACTTTTGTTTGTTCGCATGCCCACCGCCTATCTCCCCGATGAGGACCAGGGAATTCTCCTTGCCCAGGTCATCATGCCCACGGGCTCCACACTGGAGCAGACCAAAAAGGTCGTCGACGGTATCCGTTATTATTTTGAGGAGAACGAAAAAGAAACAGTGGAATCCTGTTTGACCATCTCCGGTATCGGCTATTCCGGGAGGGCGCAGAACAACGGCATGGTGTTTGCGAAGCTGAAAGACTGGAAACTCCGGAACCGGTCGGACATGCGGGTAAAGGCCATTGCCGGACGGGCAATGAAGTCCTTCTCGCAAATCCGGGAAGCCCTGGCGTTCGCATTTCCACCCCCTCCTGTCATTGAACTGGGAAACGCCAGAGGGTTCGACTTTCAACTGTTGGACAGGGGAAGTTTGGGGCACAGAGCGCTTATGGATGCCCGCAACCAGCTCCTCGGCATGGCGGCACAGGATCCGCGATTGGCAAACGTCCGTCCCAACGGCATGGAAGACGTTCCCCAATACCACATCGACGTAGACTGGGAAAAGGCGGGCGCCCTTGGGGTTCCTATCGCTTCCATCCACAACACCATCTCTGCCGCCTTCGGAGGCGCGTACATTAACGATTTTATTCAAGGGGGACGGGTGAAGCGGGTATTTGTCCAGGCCGACGCCCCTTACCGTATGCTCCCGAAGGATCTTGAGAAGCTCTATGTGAGAAATACGGCGGGCAAGATGGTGCCTTTTTCCTCTTTCGCCTCCGGAAAGTGGGAATCCGGCTCTCCCAGGCTCGAGCGCTTTAACGGGTTTCCTTCCATAAACATCTGGGGCGAGCCGGCGCCGGGGAAAAGTTCCGGGGAAGCCATGCAGGCCATGGAGGACATTGTTGCCAAGCTACCTCAGGGGATCGGGCATGAATGGAGCTCCATTTCTTATCAGGAACGGATGGCAGGTACCCAGGCGCCTCTCCTCTACGCCTTTTCCATTCTTGTCATCTTCCTGTGCCTCGCGGCCCTCTACGAGAGCTGGCCCATTCCTATTTCGATCCTGCTTGTCCTTCCCCTTGGGGTCATCGGCGGTGTCATTGCCACGTCTCTGCGGGGGCTGCACAACGACGTCTATTTTCAGATCGGGCTTCTCACCACCCTGGGTCTGACCACGAAAAATGCCATCCTGATCGTCCAGTTTGCCAAGGCAAGACTGGAAGAGGGAAAAGGGCTCATTGAGGCGACGCTGGAGGGGACGAGATTACGGTATCGCCCTATTATCATGACATCTCTCGCGTTCGGATTCGGCGTCCTGCCCCTGGCTCTGACCACGGGCGCCGGAGCGGGAGCCCAGAATGCCATCGGCACCGGCGTCCTGGGCGGTATGGTGACGGCCACATTTCTGGTGATCATTTTTTCGCCGCTCTTTTTTGTGCTGATTGAAAAAACATTCGGCAAGCGCCAGAAGGGTGAACCTGCCGGGTCGGGAGGGGCCAATCGATTCTTCCCGGTGCTGATGGAAAAGATTCGGGGAAAATACCGGAAGAAAAAGACAGCAGGAACTGCCGATGCAACTCCCCCGGAGGATCGATAATATGAAAATAAAATCATTTCTATTCCTGATGATAATCATCCTTATCGCGGGGGGATGCACCCTGGCCCCGGAATATACAAGACCCGCACCTCCCGTCCCTGAAAAATGGCCGATTGGCGCAGCGTATGAAGAAACAAAAACGGCAACCGGCGCGCTGAATGTATCCGAGCTGAAGTGGCAGGAGTTTTTCATCGATGAAAAACTCCAAAAGGTCATAGAAACCGCCTTGATCAACAACCGCGACCTCCGCCTTGCGGCCTTGAACGTTGAGAGGGCGCGGGCGATTTACGGCATCCAGCGCGCCGAACTGTTGCCGACGATCAATGCGATCGGGAGCGGCAGCAAGGAACGCGTTCCCGCTGACCTTTCGTCAACTGGAATCAGAAGGACCACCGAACGGTACGATGTCGATCTTGGTATCATCTCCTGGGAAATCGATTTTTTCGGCCGCATCCGCAGCCTGAAGGACCGGGCACTGGAAGAGTATCTCGCCACCGACCAGGCGCGACGCAGCGCCGAGCTTCTGCTGGTATCCACCGTTGCCAACACGTACCTTGCCCTCGCTGCAGATCGCGAAAACCTCACACTGGCGGAATCCACCCTTGAAACCCAGCAGGCAGCCTACAACTTGATCAAGCGGCGTTATGAGGTGGGGCTCGCATCAGAACTGGACCTCCGGCAAGCGCAAAGCCAGGTGGATTCGGCCATGAGAGATGTAGCCCGTTACACGCAAATCGCGGCGCACGATGAAAACGCATTGAATCTTCTCATCGGCGCTCCTTTGCCGCCAGAGCTCTTGCCGCCAGGGTTGGGCAATGTCATTCCTCCCAGAGAGATTTCTCCTGGCGTTTCCTCCGATTTGCTCCTTAAACGACCGGATGTCCTCGCTGCGGAACATCAGCTCAAAGCAGCCAACGCCAATATTGGCGCTGCCCGGGCGGCTTTCTTTCCTCGCATTTCCCTGACGACCACCATCGGAACAGCGAGTGCTGAGCTGTCCAGACTCTTCAAATCCGGTCAGGGTACGTGGGCTTTCGCGCCGCAGATCGTGATGCCGATTTTTGACGCCCGCACGTGGTCGGCATATGACGTAACAAAAGTAGAAAAAGAAATGACCGTGGCCCAATATGAAAAGACAATCCAGACCGCCTTTCGGGAAGTTGCTGACGCACTTGCCGTGCAGGGCACAGTTAACCAGGAGATCGCAGCGCAGCAATCCCTGGTGAACGCCCTTGCGGAAACCTACCGTCTCTCCAATGCTCGCTATACCAAGGGAATTGACAACTACTTGAGCGTCCTCGTTGCCCAGCGCTCTCTCTATGCGGCGCAACAGGCGCTGATTTATCTTCGCCTGTCCCGCTTCACGAATCTGGTGACGATGTACCGGGTGCTGGGAGGCGGGTATGAGTAGTGTATATGGAAACAGAACATTTTACGGATACCGTTCGTCAATGATCCGGGGGAGCAACGCACCGTTTCCCTCTCCCTGGGACAGAACATCTACACGCCGGAGGACAAGGAAAGGAGCGATCTGATCCGGAGCGACCGGCCCTATGCCGGGGTCTTATACATGGGGATGGGGTTCCACAGCAGGAACCACCATCAAATGGACACCATTGAATTCGGTTTCGGCATCCACCTCTTCTTTGCCGCTGACGGGAAAGTTGTCGCCCGCAACATCCTGCTTGACGGGAACACTTTCCAGGACAGTCACAGTGTCGACAAAAAGCCGTTCGTTATGGATTTTATCGGCGGCATCGGGATGATCATCCACCGTTTCAAGATCACCTATTCCTATGTGCACCGAACCAAGGAGTTTGAAACCCAGAAGGATGAGCAGCATTTCGGGGCAATTTCCGTATCCTTCACGTTTTAAACTCAGAATTATAAAGATTAAAATCTGTGATTCAAACTGTTATCAACATACCCATGCAGTTCCATTCCACAATAAGATGTCATTTGATACCATTGACAAATAACAAGATGTCCTATAAAAACTTTGAAAACACTTAAGAAAGGGGGATTGTCATGAGGTACATTCGTACACTGCTCATCATCCTTTTTTTTATTTTCGTGTCTGTAGCATCTTTTGCCGCCGAGAAGGCTGTTTCCGCTACGGCTGCGAAGGAGATCCAACAGGCCGAGGCCACCTATGATGACCCCCTTGGCCGTAGCACCCCGCAGGGCACCGTCGTTGGTTTTCTAAAGGCTATGCAGAAAGAAGACTATGAACAGGCCGTCGATTACCTGAACACCCGCCAGACGGGAAAGCGGGCCCGGCAACTCGCCATCGAACTGCACAAGGTTCTCGACCAGGGTTTGTCAATTACCACAACAGCTCTGAGTTCGAAGCCCGAAGGGACCCTCAATGACATCCTGCCCGTTCACCACGAGGTCGTGGGAATCGCCAAGACTAAGAAGGGACAACACAAGATCCTTCTTGAACGCGTCCAAAAAGAGAACAACCCTCCGGTCTGGCTCTTTTCCTCGGAGACACTCAACATAGTGCCCCGGATCTACGAGGAAATCGACATCCCCTGGCTCGAGCGGCAAATGCCCGCGATACTGACGGAAACAGATCTTGCCGGCATACCGCTATACAGGTGGATCATGCCTGTGCTGATGCTTCCCCTGGTATTTCTTCTCGGCTGGCTTTGCACGGCACTCTTTTATACCATAGTGCGCAAGCGGCTTCGCCGCCATCTTGATGAGCAGTCCCTGATGAAAATCAGGAAGATAAAAAATCCCCTGGTGCTTCTTTTTTCCGCGGGGGCGATCTACGTTCTTTCACTATTCTCGGTTTCAATGCTTAGCCGGATGTTCTGGACATTTGTGGCCTCTACGGCGGCCGTCATTGGTCTGACGTGGATAATTATCCACCTGATCGAAATTGGGGCGGAGATTATCGAGAGCCGCAGGCCAACGGCCGCGAATGCGGTCATCCGCCTCTCGGCGACGCTGCTCAAGGCCGTGACCATTGTCGTCGCACTCGTGGTCGTCTTCTATTACTTTGCGGGCATCAATTTGACGGCCGTGGTGGCTGGACTCGGTATCGGCGGTATAGCCGTGGCTTTTGCCGCCCAGAAGACGATCGAAAACTTCTTGGGGGGGGTTTTCCTTGTCTGGGACAAACCAATTCGTCTGGGAGATTTTTGCAAGGCCGGCGAGCATTTAGGCACTGTCGAACACATCGGCCTCCGCTCCACCCAGATCCGCACGCTCAACCGCACGGTCGTCTTCATCCCCAACGGCCAGCTCTCATCCATCAGTGTCGAGAACTTCACCCTGCGTGACCGGTTCCTCTTCCGGCACACCCTGAACCTGCGCTATGAAACCACGGGGGACCAGCTACGCTATCTTCTCGTGCAGATCCGTGAACTTTTAATCCGGCACCCTCGGGTGGATACATCATCGGCCCGTATTCGCTTTGTCGGCTTCGGCGCATCGTCCCTCGATTTGGAAATTTTCGCTTACGTCTCCGAATCGGACATTGCTTCATATCTTGCGGTCCAGGAGGATCTGCTGATGCGGATCATGGACATTGTCGAGTCGAGCGGCAGCGGTTTTGCATTTCCCTCGCAGACGCTCTACATGGCAAAGGACGGAGGGCTTAATGATAATAAAGTCGGGAAACTCGAGTCCATCCCTGGCGTACTCGAGCGGACGGAGATTCTGAGATCTCTCGACGAGGAGGAAATCCGGAAGCTATCGGAAGGGGTTCGCGTCCGTGTTTTCGGACCCGGCGAGGATGTGGTACGCCAGGGCGAATCTGGGGACTCACTGTTCATCGTCCGGCGGGGTACTCTGGATGTCCGGATCGACGGTGCGCTGGTCGGGACCCTGCGGGAGGGGAATGTCTTCGGGGAGATGTCGCTCCTCACCGGGGAGAAGAGGACGGCTACCGTGTCCGCCAAGACAGAGGTGTCCCTGATCGAAGTATCCAAGGACAACATCGAGCCAGTGATTCGCGCGAATCCCCGCCTGCTTGAATCTTTAAGCGCCATCCTGTCGCAGCGGCAGGAGGAGAACATAGAACAGAGGCAATTGGCGCAGCAGAGGGCAGCCATGGGTAAAGACGTGTTCCTGGAAAAGCTCAAAACCTTCTTCCGCCTTTCCCCACGCTGAGGCGACCGTTGCGTGGTACCTTCATCAGGAGACAATGGTGGTTTATACGGCAACGGACGGTTAGAGAGGGACAGTATCCTGAGGTTGCGCAAGGATAAGGAAAGGCAGAAGCCGCATTCTTAGCAGCCGATCAAATATTGGAACATTGATGAATCGTACAGAACGGGAAATAAAGACAGTTGGCATCATGATCGACATGTATTGCCGGCACCATCATCAATCAGATAAATTCTGTGAAAGCTGTCAAGAGCTGCTTGATTATGCCCGGCAGAGATCTCTCAAATGTCCCTTTGGGGAAGACAAGCCCGTATGCGCGAAGTGTCAGATTCACTGTTACAAACCGGAGATGAGAGTCAAAATTAAAGAGGTCATGAAGTACTCCGGACCAAAGATGATCTCCGTTCATCCGATGCTTGCAATTCGTCACTTTATCGATGCCCGTAAGGGAGCACCGATGATAAAGAAGCAACGCCACACATAATTGATGATCTCCGCAGTGAACCTCGGAGAATTTTCGATCCTTAAGGAATACTAATGTCACCCATTCGATCGCGTACCCCGCAGCAAGCGAATGTGTTCGCGCTCGCCAACGGATTTAAAAAAGGGAGATTCGGAACAAACACAATTCCCGCCCGACGACACACATCGACACCGCACCCCATATTTTGTGGTTAAAATTTCCTTGACGTGCAAAATTGCTCTTCGTATACTTCCACCCAACAAAAGGAATTTCTTATCAATGCGAGTCCCATACATTAGACGAATTAATTTGCTGCTGCTCCTCATAAGCATTGCGCTGACCGGCTGTGCGGGTGTCAAGGTATCGTCCGTCAGCAGCAATGATTACATGGCCCTTCGTCGTGGCGACGTGCTCACTACCGGAGAACTCAGCGTTTATACGGGCGCTGCGTTACAGGTGGTCGGCATCGATAAAAAGCAATGTAAAGATGAAGTCGCCGTCTGCCGGAAAGCTTTGATGGAAACCAGGGGACTTCACAGAGAGGAGCGTTTGTCGGCCCTTGCTGAACTCTGGCTGCAGGAAGCCATGGTACTGGACACACAGTTAATGGACAATGGACATATCGAAACCATACTCAATGCCTATCTCGAAACCGCGAGATACTCTTACGCTTACCTGTTTTGGACCAAACGCACTCTGAACATGCGCGCCTTGGAGGATCGCCAGACTCAGGTGCGGGACTATTACAACTTTGCCGTGCAAAAAACACTGACCACCTTGTTTGGATATTATCGCAAACACCCGCCCACAGACGTCAACCTTAATGACGATACTCATATGCGCTTCGGGCAGTGGAGCATCACCATAAAGACCAAGGATTTGCGATTGGCGGATAATCGCAGCCTTCCCGATGATTTAATCCCGGCATCCTCGTTGTCCTTTGCCGGTCTGCGCAATCAATACCGCCGTGACGGGCTGGGAGCCGAATTGGTGGCCGTCACCTCCCAACGAGTTGTAAACATGCGCAGCGCAGATACGTCCTATAGTGAAACACCATTCCCGGCAATCTCCGCGGTTATGAGCTTCCCCGGTACCAGCCTGAAAGAAGTGCTAAACACCCATGAGGCGGTCATCACCGGTTACGACCCCTACAACCGTGAGAGCATTGACCTAGCCGGCACACAGGTCCCGCTGGCGGCCAACTTCACCTCCAGTTACGGACTCTGGCTGGCGCGATCCGGCTTTGCTGCCCAGTCACTGCTAACCCTTATCGGCAAGGGTGAGGTGCTGGAAATACCGCGCGTCTATCTCATGCAGCCGTATAATCCAAAACGCCGGATCGTCATTATGGTGCACGGATTAGCCAGTAGCCCCGAAGCATGGATCAACTTGGCCAACGAGGTATTAGGCGACGAAACACTGCGTAAGCACTTCCAAATCTGGCAAATTTATTACCCGACCAACTCACCTATCGCATTTAACAATTATGAAATCAGAAAGGCAATAAAGCAAACTTTAGAACATTTTGACCATGAGGGGACGGCACAGGCTTCACAAAATATTTTACTGGTTGGACACAGTATGGGTGGAATGCTGTCACGATTGATGGTTTCTTCTTCCGGAAATCGTTTGTGGGATGCATTTCTTAAAAAATATCCACTGAAAGGATGGCGACTCGAGCGCGCGCAAAAAGAGCTGGGTCAATATATGTATTTTGAGCCGCTGTCCCAGGTCAGTCGGGCGATCTTTATCGCCGCCCCGCACAAGGGAACGCCCGTCGCGGAAATCGCTTTGGTGCGGTGGATAGCCGACTTTATAACCGTACCGTTCTCGGTGCTGGGCCGTCTCAAGGATGTGGCGCAACTGCTTGTCGATCCGGGTTCAGCCGCCCCTGTGTCATTGACGCGTCGATTCAACAGCATCAACAACCTCAGCAGCCGCGATCGTTTCGTCCAACTAACCGCTGATCTGCCGATTTCGCCTAAGGTTCGTTACCATTCGATCATCGGCAACAACAGGCCCAGTGTGCCATTGGCCGATTCCAGCGACGGTGTGGTGCCATACGCAAGTGCTCACCTTGACGGCGCAGACTCGGAACTGGTGATCTCCTCCGGGCATAGCGTGCAGGAAAAGCACGAGGCCATCATTGAGATCCGCCGCATCATGCGTCTGCACCTCAAGCAGCCGGAAAAAGAAACGCCCAGTGTAAAGGCCGCCGTACCATGACAATGCGATCACCCGGCTTGCTGCCGCACTGTCCTGAAACAAACGCGTGACAGGTGTTCAGAAGAATCAGGGATTAAGGAACTGTCGAACGGTTATCGGTACGTTACTCTACAGCCGAAGTGCCGTTGCAACTGTGAACAATCTTATTCCAACCTGAAATGACATTCCAAGAGGAGATAAAGAGTCCTTTGCCAATTTATAATAGTCTATTACCTTCCTGGCTGACATCGTGGATGCAATCGAAGGAAATTTTACTCTGGGGTGCGGCTGATCTTCACAATTTCCCAACACTTCTCACTCCCACCGGTCAGAGATTTCCTTCCGCCCTTTCATGGGCAGTTCCCCTGAATCCTCTCATTATGGTGGATATCCAACACGGCCCAACTCAGGCCTATGCTGATGAGTATGACAGAGTGAACGTGCGGATCAACGAGCTGGCGGATGATCTGGCAGCAGCGATAAGGATCAGGGGTTTTCACGCCATGCCATTGGCCGCCTCAGAACGCACCGATATGTTCACCGTTAAGGGGGACTTTCCGCACAAGACTGCTGCCACTCGTGCCGGTATCGGCTGGATCGGACGCAACTGTCAGCTTATTACCCGCACGCGCGGACCGTGGGTTCGTCTGGGGACTGTTTTCACGGATATGCCCCTCCGCTGCGGGACGCCGATGGAGCGCAGTTTTTGCGGCCGCTGCAGCCGCTGCGTTGAAGCCTGTCCTGCCGGCGCATTGAAAGGAAATGCCTGGTATCCAGGATTGCCGCGTGAGGATCTGCTGGATGTCCACACATGTGATAACTGGAAAACAGAGCACTACTGTCAGTATCACAAGGGGCACATCTGCGGCATTTGCTCCGCTGTGTGTCCTTATGGATTGAAAGTATTTAATACCCTATACTCTGAGTAAGAACGCCCCAATGAGATAACCGATCACCGTTGCGCTCCCGACACCGATCAGCCCCGGTATCATGAAGCTATGATTCAAGAGGTACTTGCCGATGTGAGTGGTGCCGGTACGGTCAAAGTTGATGGCCGAAAGATCACTCGGATAAAAACAGAAAAAGAAATACGCATAGCATGCGGGGATCATTCCTATCAGGAGGTTTATGGGAATTCCGAGCACAAAACCAACCGGTACCATGATAAGCAGTGTTGCTGCCTGGCTCTTCACGAATGCCGAAACAATAAACATGGCAACTGCAAAAAGCCATGAAAACTGGCTTACCATTGCCTTCATATAGGCAACCAGGGTTGTTTTATGCGCAGCAATGAAAGTATCACTCATCCATGCTATTCCCATAATGGATATGACCGCTATCATTCCAGCAGTGAAAACGGAGGATGAAGCGATCTGCGCAGCCTTCAGCCGTGAATACATCATGATTACCGCGCCGGTTGTCAGCATGACTATCTGTACAATGATCGTCATGGACACCGGTTTATTGTTAATGACAGGCGCCAGCTTGAAAACAGCGACCAGAACAATAGCAATGACTCCCGCAAAGAAGAGCAAAACCGACAGCTTGGCTTTCCTGGAAATGCCCTCATCGAGCAAGGTCACTGTTTCCTCCAACTGGGAGCGAAATGCCGGATCCTTCATCCTTTCCTGAAACTCCTCGTCCTTGTCGAGGTCTTTACCACGTCTTAGACTCCAGAGTGCGGCAACAAAAACACCAATCGCAGTTGCGGGGATTGTGACAGTGAGAATATTGAACAACGTAATATTGTGCCCTACTTTCAAAGCCATCGCAAGAAAGCTTGTCACCGCCGCAGCAATAGGGCTTGCGGTGATACCCATCTGCGATGCAACAGAGGAGACGGCCATCGCACGTTCAGGGCGTATACCAGTCTTGTATGCAACGTCGGCAATGATCGGCTGAAGCATATAGACGGCGTGCCCGGTTCCAACAGACATGGTCAATACATACGTGCAAAACGGCGCAAGAAAAACGATATATCTGGGATGCTTGCGAAGCAGTTTTTCCGCCAGTTGTACCATGTACGTCAACCCGCCGGCTGCATGAAGAGTGGCGGACGCCGCGACCACCGCCAAAATAATGAGCATGACATCGATCGGCGGTGAGCCCGGCGCCATGCCGAAACCGAAGGTAAAGATGGTTACGCCGGTGCCGCCGATAAGGCCCAATCCCACACCACCGACGCGGACACCGAAATAGATTGCCAATAAAAGAATTGCAAAGTGTACCCAGAACATATCGTGTACCTCCTTGACTATAAAAGATCACATATTATGAAATAAAACTATACATTTACTGAAACTGCTTAACCCTGAATCACTCCAACCATTGAGACAGCACGTTGATAGCAAAGAAAAGTATTGGATTTCCCAGGAACGAAACGGCATAATAATAATTATCACGAATCAGGCAGAAAAGTAAATTCATTGATGATGCACAATATAGGGAAATGAAGGAATGTTGGATTATGTTTTAATATTCCATTTTTATATGATCTATGGTATTTATTTTTAAGATATTTTTCAGAATAGTCTTTTGCATCAAACCTTTTTGGAGGCAACTATGAGAAAAATGACAGAAATGAAGTTCATTAAACTTATGGTAACAATCTTCATATGCCTCTTTACGGTGAGTTCAGTGCACGCCCAACAGCGGGGAACTCCTGTCCAAGCAAAGAAACTGGTAGAGCAAGCTGTCGCGTATGTGAAAGCACAAGGCGAGGAGAGGGCATTGAAGGAATTCAGTAAACCAAGGGGCAAATTTTTCAAGGAAGAAGAGTATCTCTTCGGCTACGACCTGCATGAAGTTTTGAAAGACGACCTGTATGTTTTTGCCTACGACTTGAAAGGAGTCTTGATGGCGAATCCTGCTGTTCCCCATCTCGTTGGCAAGAATCTTTACAATGAGCCGGACAGCAAGGGGAAGCTCTTCAGGAAGGAAATTGTTGATCTTGCCAACAGCTATGGTTCAGGGTGGGTGGACTACACCTATATGAACCCCGTGACCAAACAGGAAGAGTTCAAGATCGCCTACTGCCAAAAGGCAGGCAATCTAATAGTTTGCTGTGGTGCCTACCTGCCATAGAAGATGGAATGTGGTTTATATCGAAGTCCATTCACTCATAGGTTACTAAAGGCAGAGTCAGAAATGGCTCTGCTTTTTTGTCCAAATTTCTGCCCGATCTCCGTTTCGTCACTGCCTTTTCTTTTTTGATCCTTTCTTCGTACATACTGCTTTGTACAAATATTCCATCATTGTGCCAGGGAAAATAAAATCAAGAGATGGATGTTGTGAAAGGACTGTTGAGCGAATCACTTCATTGTTCGTATTGTATGATGTCACGCTAAGGATCTTTGATGTTTTATTGTTACAATGAATTTCCCACAGATCTATTGTATACGACCAGTCATCCGGAACGTGTACGCCTTTGTTTCTTCTGTATGTTATTTCCCTGATTCGCCCTTCCTCGTCCCCCGGTTTGCTTTTTGTCAAGACTTGAATAACATTGTTTGGTTCTACATGTATGCTATCTGAGTCATAAAAAAACACTACATCATCTGTCCCCTTAAAGTATAATCTCCAATCCTCACCTTTCGCATCAGATGAAACGCATGGCAACATAAGCATACAGGCGAACAGCACGATACAGAACCATGAAAAGAATCTTCTTTTATTCATTGTGCCCCTCCCTAGAATAATCTACAGTACTCCCCATGTTGAACCTAAATACTATAATACCACACATCATTGCATTTTGTATACCGGTCATAGGTATATCCTCGTAAATATGGCTTTTGTTGCACAAACTGTGCAGTAAACCCATATTTGCCCAGACAAACAGACATTACATGGAGGAAGTATAGCATCCCCCTTGCGAGCCGAGCGAAGAACACGGTGGTTTATTTTTTACAAATGCTGACGGCGTTGATTAAATTCCTCACTATCAATTCTTCAAAGTATTCCAACCGCCGGAACGTCGGAGACCTCATCGAAGTCAATCTTTATCACACCCGGCGCTTTACTGAACAGTTTCAGGGTCTGATCTTTTTTTACAGAGAGGGGTCATGCTCGAGGAGGACAACCGTTTCGATGTGACTCGTCTGGGGAAACATATCCAGGGGTTGAACCCGAATGATGCGATATCCGAAGCAGGCAATCGCCCTAAGGTCCCTTGCCAGAGTGGCAGGGTTGCAGGACACGTAAACGATTTTGGGAGATTTCATAGCACCCAGGGCGTCGAGTGTGTCCGGTGCCAAACCGATCCGCGGCGGATCGACCAGAGCTACATCCACAGGGAGGCTCTTCCGAATGAACCGTTCCCGGAGGATGTGTGCCATGTCGCCAGTGTAAAAAACCGCCGAACTGATACCGGCGCGGTTTAGGTTTTCTTCGGCACAGCGGACGGCGTCGCCCGCTGCATCAATGCCATAGATACGACCGCAGCGAGGTGCTAAAAAAAGGGAAAAGAGACCGGAGCCGCAATAACCGTCCAGAACCGTTTCGATACCCGAAAGAGCACAGAATTCCTCGACAACATCTGCCAGGGTGTCCGTCAGATAGAGGTTTGTCTGAAAAAATCCATCTCGTGGAACGAGCATCTTCCTGTCCTTGACCTGCCGCATAATGCGGTATCCCGGGACTTCTTCCGCCGGAGCCGACCACAGGGACCGCCGCCCGGGCCTTGCTCCATCGCGTCTCATGACGAACAAGGCGTCGTTGATGCTCTCGTGGACAATTTCACAGCGCTCCAGATCGACGATGCTATTGGTCGCCCGGGCGGCAAATCCGATTGCCCATCCCTGCCCTCCTCCAGCTGTTATGTGTAAATCCGCCTTTCCCCGATATCCGTACGCCCGCGGTGACGGGATCATGTCTTCCATATGAACGGCATCAAACCGTCCGATCCGCTTCAGGGCGTCACGTACATGCCCGTTCTTGAGGAAGACCTGATGATCATAGTCGATATGCTGGTAAGAGCAGGCGCCGCAGCGTGTGTAGACCCTGCACCGGGGAGCGACACGGAATGGCGACGGCGTGTGGACCAATTTTAACTCGGCCGTGGCGAAACGCCTCTTCACGGCAGCAATTTTTGCGGATACTACATCCCCGTCTACGGTGTAAGGGACGAAGACAACCATCTTCCCATAGCGGCCGACTCCGGATCCTCCGAATGCCACGGCATCAATCGCCAGTTCTATCTCATCTCCCCGTTTCATACGATCCTGCCCGACAGAAACGCCGGCGTGGAAAGTTTTTTACATGCTCAGACGCTGAATCGAACGCGGCAGATATCACCGTCCCGGACGATGTAATCTTTCCTTCCATCCCTACCATCTTTCCCAATGGATATTTTCCGGATTGTATTTATTTTTTGGTTTGTCCCTGCCCGTTGGATAACCGATGGGAATAACAGTTAATGGAATAATATTCTCCGGGATACCTAAAGCCTCCCTCACTGTGTTCATTCTGTCCTCATAGGGGTACGCAGCAGTCCAGGTAGCACCAAGACCCAATGCCTCCACAGCCAGCAGAATATTTTCACCTGCCAGGGAACTGTCGATAACCGCCAGCTCTTTGCTTTGTCCGTATGCCTTTTCCGGCAGTGCGCAAACGACTATGGCCGCGCCCGCTTTTTCTAACATCCCGGCGTATATCAGTTTCCCGGCGAGACGATTGAGCGCTTTCCGTTCCGTTATGACTATAAAGGACCAAGGCTGTCTATTGACGGCCGTCGGCGCTGCCATTCCTGCGCGTAGAATTTTATTCAGATCGCTCTTACTCACCGCCTGACCTGTAAAAGACCGCACACTTTTTCGACTGTGAATAACCGTGAACGCATCTGGTACATTCACCGATTCCGCAACTACATCAGAAAAGGATGTCATTAAAACTATCACCAGCAAACTGCCGATCAGAATATTCATGATTCTCATGGCTCACTCCTTATCGATTTTTAACATTATACTTTTCAGCCTGGCGATTTTCAATGCCCGCGCCTCTCATAAAGGGGCATATCTTTGGTTAGTTGTTGAATCCGGCAGCAAGTACAAACACGTTCTTCCGCGGAATACGCGAGTGAACGGGAAACATTGTCACTCCTTATGAATCAAAGAGTATCCGCCTTTAACTGCGGGAATCTTTAATTGCGTATAAAGCAGAAAGTATTGAGCCGGTTACATCGAGTTCAGGCACTCTGTGATGTCGTCGGCCATTTCCTTTCCTGTCTGGTAACGCTGTTCTTTATCCTTGGCCATCGCTTTTTCAATTATGGCGGCACAACGTTCAGAAACTGCAGGACACAAAGTCTTGATTGGCAGAGGTTGGGCGGTCGTGATCTGAAGAAAGAGCGCAGTAAGGCTATCTCCTTTAAATGGTCTTTCACCGGCCAACAATTCGTAAAGAACGGTGCCTAAAGAAAACAGATCGGAACGTCCGTCCAGTTCATGTCCCTCCACCTGTTCAGGCGACATGTAGCCAGGACTGCCGACAATGACACCGACGCGTGTTTGTGAAGTCTCTTTCACCCTGGCGATGCCGAAATCCAAAACCTTGACATCCCC
>CAZMBE010000046.1:0-17226 GCA_964564625.1 uncultured Syntrophaceae bacterium
ATTTACAGAACAATGATAAGGATTTGATATTTACGGGCGAATATTGTAAACCATGCACCATGAAATTAGATTTTTTACCGTTAACTCGAAGCCTGTCCCCGAGAAGGAGGGGAGTAGGAATCGAAATGACAGTTTTAAGGTAATCAAAGATGGCGAATGACGAAACGACCGATATAACACTGTTTGTAAAGACCTCCGGCGAGGATGTCACCAGATGGAACCGGCAGAGGATTGTTGATGCCCTGATCCGTGAGACAGACGTTGATGTCCACACGGCAGAAGTAATCAGCAGGGAAGTGGAAAAACAGATCATTTCTTCCGGAATCAGCCTACTGACAACTCCCCTGATCAGGGAACTGGTAGATGCGAAACTCATCGAAAGAGGCCTGGAACAGGCAAGAAAGATGCATGCTTTGCTGGGATTCCCAATTTATGATGTACGGCAATTGATTTTTCATCAGAATAAGGAAAACGCGAATATACCGCATGGCCCGGAAGGCACAAATCTGATCCTCGCGGAAGGGATAAAAAAAGAATACTCCCTCTATGAAGTATTTTCACAGGATGTTGGTGATGCGCATGTCATGGGAGATATCCATCTTCATGATCTGGGGTATATCGACAGGCCTTACAGTATATGCCTCTCCCTCGAATATGTGAAAAGGTATGGTTTGAATCTTCCTCATTCTTTGACGGTTGCGAAACCGGCCAAGCATGCGGAAGTGCTCCTGGCCCATATGGTGCGGTACGGCGCCATCCTGCATGCGCACTTTTCCGGTGTTATCAGCTGGGATGCGGTGAATTATTCCTTCGCGCCCTATCTGTCAGAGATGAATGATAAGCAGGTAAGGCAATTCGCCCAGATGCTCATCTATGAGTTTTCCCAGTTGACCTCCGCCAGAGGTGGGCAGGCCATGTTCACAGATATCCATCTCTACTGGGATGTTCCCGATCATCTGAGGAAAGTCCCGATTATAGGCCCGGAGGGTGAATTCTCAGGCAGCAGCTTTGAGGATTATACATCAGATGCCCGGAGATTTGCCTGGGCTATTTTCGAAGTCTTCAAGAAAGGGGACGGAACGGGAAAACCTTTTATCTTTCCCAGGCCGTTTGTTCATATTGCGGAGACGTTTTTCGGTACGCCGGGGCATGAAGATTTTCTCGATCATATCTGCGATATGGCAGGCGAAAAAGGAAATGCAAGCTTTGTCTTTGATCGATATGGGGTAATAAAGGTGTACGAGTGCGGTTTTCCTGTCCTCATGGATAAAGGGAATCTTTCTGAGGTAGCAAAAGAACCCTGGAAAATGAGGTGTTCGGCCATACAGAATGTTACACTCAACCTCCCGAGGCTGGGTTACAGGGCAGACGGAGATGATGATGCCTTGTTTTCTCTTATTTCTGAGCGCATGGAACTCATGGCGAAGGCTCATATTCAGAAGCTCGATTTTATTGAGAAACTGCTTTCTTATGGTGATGAAGGCCCCCTTGCCGTGCTTGCCATGGTAAAAGATGGAGTTCCTTTTTTGAGGATGGATCATGCGTGCTACCTGATAGGGATTGCAGGATTAAATGAGCTTGTCCAGATACATAAAGGGAATCAATTGCATGAATCTGAAGACGCCCTCATGTTTGGCGTGAAAGTAATTGCCCATATGAGGGATGAGACCGGAAAGCTTGGTAAAAAATACGGCGTGAATTATATTCTGGAACAAACTCCCGCAGAAACGACAACGTACCGTTTTGCCAGGCTCGATTTGAAATATTTTTCTCCAAGGGCGGGTCATTTTATAAGAGGAAATCTTGCCGGCGGTGAGGTGTATTATACGAATTCAACTCATCTCAGCGTATCCGCCTCTCTCCTTCCCTCGGAGCGGGTAAAAAAGGAGAGTCTTTTTCATCCCTTCATAAGGGGAGGGGCTGTTACCCACGTGTGGTTGGGAGAAACGCGGCCTGCAAAGGGGGAACTATCTGAATTTATAAGGAAAGTATTTGAGGATACCGAGAGTGATCAGGTCCTTTTTTCTCCCGAATTTACCACCTGTAAGGTTTGTGGAGCCACGTTCAGGAATTTTAAGGAACAATGTGAGTTATGCGGTTCTGAAGACCTGGAAAACATAGCGAGGATTACCCAGTATTTCAGCAGGGTATCCAGCTGGAACAAAGGCAAACTGGCTGAACTGAGAGATAGAAAGCGCTATGAAAAAATTATTTGATGTTCTGTGATTACGGAACATACAAACCGATGCCTCACTGATCCGCGCCCCCCTCATTGAATCCCGCAGCGAGCGCATTCCCCTAATCAATAAATCCACGCCCTACCCTTGACATAGGAGGGGGCGATAAATATATTATTTACAAAAATCCGCAGTCATTGATTTTATAAGGCTTTGATATAAAAAAGAAACCTGTCCATTGACCGATACGGCATCAACTATGGTGTGACGGAGCTCGGTTCGAAGAGACAGGTTTTATAAAGATTTCATATATATGGAAGATTATATTGTAAAACTGTTCAAGGAAAGCAGTAATCTTAAAGATTCCTTCGTGGGTGAAAACCTGGAAGGCATTGTGAGTGTTATTGACGCAATCACTGCGGCCTTGAAAGCAGGCAATAAAATATTGCTCTTTGGAAACGGCGGGTCCGCAGCGGATGCTCAACACCTTGCCGCAGAATTTGTGAACCGCTTTATCATTGAAAGGCCCCCGCTTCCGGCAATTGCTCTGAGCACTGATACATCTATCATTACAAGTATAGGCAACGATTATGATTTTTCTGAAATCTTCAGCAAACAGATCAGGGCGATAGGGCAGGCGGGAGATGTGGCCTGGGGAATAAGTACCAGTGGATCTTCCCCAAACGTCATTAAGGCCCTGGAAGTGGCAAAGAAGATGGGGATGATTACCATTGGTTTAACCGGTAAGGATGGCGGTCAAATGATGAAAATTGTGGATCACTCCCTCAATGTTTCTTCTACCAGTACGCCCCGTATACAGGAGGTCCACATTACCGTAGGGCATGTAATCTGTGAGATGGTGGATTTTAAACTCTTTCAAAAACCGGATGTGAAATAAGGGTAGGGAAGAGGCTTCGGCTATAAGATACTTTTATAAGGATAGACGTGCATAAGATGGGTAAAAGAGCGAAGAAAGAAGACATAAAAGAAACCCCGGGTGTTGAAGTGCAGGGGGAAAAAGAGCAAAAAACAGTTAGTGAAGACGATTTGATGGCCAGGCTTCAAGAGAAGGAAAAGGAAGCGGCAGATAATTACGACAAATACGTTCGCGCTGTTGCCGAGCTGGAGAATTATAAGAAACGTGCAGCGAGAGAGAAGAATGACTCCATTAAGTACGGGAATGAAACTATAATTAAAGACATATTACCACTCGTAGACAATCTGGACAGGGCATTGCAGCATGCGGGCAATTCAGGTGATTTCGAGGCATTCAAGAAAGGGCTGAAAATGCTTCAGGATCAACTTCTGTGTACCTTGGAGAAACATGGTGTCCAGAAGATCGAATGCGATGATAAAGATTTTGATCCCAATGTCCATGAAGCTATGTTTCAGGTCGACAGTGATGTCCATGATGACAATAAAATCGTAGAGGAATTGGAAAGAGGTTATATTCTCAACGGCAGATTGTTGAGACCTGCCAAAGTATCTGTGTGTAAGCGAGTGAAGAAGGACTTTTGCGAAGAATAAAAAACAGGAGATTAGATATTAAGGAGGATTTTTGAAAATGGGAAAAATTATAGGGATTGATTTGGGAACGACGAATTCATGCGTCGCAATAATGGAAGGAGGAGATCCCGTTGTTATAGCAAATCAGGAAGGAAGCAGAACGACGCCTTCCATGGTAGCGTTTACGGATAGTGGAGAAAGGCTCGTTGGTCAGGTTGCCAAGAGGCAGGCGGTGACCAACCCGGAAAATACCGTCTACGCCATCAAGAGACTTATTGGAAGAAAATTTTCTACAAAAGAAGTTCAGTACGATACGAAGATCTGTCCTTACAGGATTACAGAGGCACCCAATGGTGATGCCCAGGTAACCGTCAAGGCACGGAATTACAGTCCGGCAGAAATATCATCTTTTGTTCTTATGAAGATGAAACAGACCGCGGAGGATTACCTGGGGGAGAAGATAACCGATGCGGTTATCACGGTTCCCGCCTACTTCAATGATTCTCAGAGGCAGGCCACGAAAGATGCGGGAAGAGTTGCCGGATTGAACGTATTGAGAATCATTAATGAACCAACGGCGGCAGCCCTGGCATATGGCCTCGATAAAAAGAAGGATGAAAAAATCGCCGTGTTTGACCTCGGCGGTGGGACCTTCGATATATCCATTCTCGAGTTGGGAGAAGGTGTTTTTGAAGTCAAATCAACGAACGGAGACACCCATTTAGGCGGTGAAGACTTTGACCAGAGACTGATTGAGTATATTGCCACGGAATTCAAGAATGACAACGGGATTGATCTGCGGAAGGACAGAATGGCCCTCCAGAGGATCAAGGAAGCAGCGGAGAAGGCAAAGATGGAACTTTCCACGGTTATGGAAACGGATATTAACCTTCCTTTCATAACTGCCGATGCGTCAGGACCCAAACATTTGACCATGAAGCTTTCACGGGCCAAGCTGGAATCATTGGTGGAGGATCTCATTGAAAAGACGGTAGAACCATGCAGGATTGCCCTTAAGGACGCGAATCTGTCTCCCAAAGATATCGATGAGGTGATTCTCGTCGGCGGAATGACACGTATGCCACGGGTTCAGCAGAAGGTGAAGGAACTTTTCGGCAAAGAACCCCATAAGGGGGTCAATCCTGACGAGGTGGTTGCCATTGGCGCCGCCATCCAGGCCGGTGTCCTCGCCGGTGACGTGAAGGATGTCCTTCTGCTTGATGTAACGCCCCTCTCTCTGGGGATAGAGACGCTGGGTAGTGTTATGACGAAACTGATCGAGAAGAATACGACTATTCCAACCCGGAAGAGCCAGATCTTTTCGACAGCGGCGGATAACCAGCCTGCCGTGAGCATCCATGTCCTCCAGGGTGAAAGGTCCATGGCAGCGGACAACAGGACTCTTGGAAGATTCGAGCTCGTGGGAATACCGCCCGCGCCGCGCGGCATACCGCAGATTGAGGTGACATTTGATATTGATGCCAATGGTATTGTCCACGTTGCCGCGAAAGACCTGGGTACAGGAAAAGAGCAGAGCATCAAGATCACTGCTTCAAGCGGTCTGTCGGAAGAGGAAATACAGAAGCTGGTGAGAGAAGCGGAATCTCACGCGGAGGAGGATAAGAAAAAGAAGGATCTTATAGAGACGAGAAATCATGCGGATTCTATGGCGTACAGTGTAGAGAAGAATATCAAGGAGTATGGAGATAAGATTGACGCTTCGGAAAAGGCGCGGATTGAAGATGCCATAGCAAAGGTGAGAAAGGCTATTGAAAGCGATGACATCGATGCCATTAAGAGGGCCCAGGAAGAACTCACCAATACTTCTCACAAACTTGCTGAGGCTATGTATGCCAAGGCCTCTGCTTCGCAGGCGGGGGCGGGGGCGGGTGCGCAGGGCGGACCTTCAGGAGCGCAGTCGGGAGCCGGGAAAAAGGATGACGATGTGGTTGATGCTGACTTCGAAGAGGTGAAAAAGTAAGTACGAATGATGTTGGAAGCCCGGGATTCATGATGATGAATGCCCGGGCTTTTTTATATTGACGATGGGCCTGCTTTTCATTAGGATTCAAAAATATGTGGAAACCTCACCTCAATGTTCAGAATTATCATGAAGACAGGGGCACAAATTATGCGTTGCAAGATATTGTTGTCAATCTTTGTTTTGCTGCTGATCGTATTTGAAGCGCTTGTTGTCTCTCCGTGTGGAGCGCGTGAAAAGACAGCCGCGATGGATAGATTCATCATAAAGAATGAAAAGAACATGGTAGTTACTAATGATGTGGATCATCATGCAATTGGCTGTGTCCTTCCCCTGACAGGGCCATATGCCGCTGCCGGAAACAAAGCCCTGGAGTCTATCATCCTCGCTACAGGCATATTTGACAAATTAAAAAAAAGTCCCTTCAAGCTGGTAATTGAAGATTCGAAAAGTGAACCGGACGCCGCCAGGGCAGCAGTATCGAAACTCGCTCGGGAAAAGGTGCTATGCATACTCGGGCCTCTCGGCAGTACTGAAGCTGTTGCTGCCGCCGAGGAGGCGCAGAGGTTGAAGATGCCCATCATAACCCTTACCCAAAAGGAAAGAATTACTCATATCGGCGATTATGTTTTCCGGAATTACATGACGAATGAAATGCAAATGGAGAGGCTTGTTGCATATGCCGTTGAAGAAATGGAACTCATCAGGTTTGCTGTCCTCTACCCAGACGATCACTACGGCCGTGAAATGGAAAGGCTGTTCAGGGATGAGGTTATGCTCCGGAAAATCAAAACCATAAAATCGAAATCGTATGACAAATCACAGGTGGATTTTGGCGATGTTATTAAAGGGGTAACCGATACAAAGGGAATGTCTTCAGGCAAGGAGAGGGTTGAAAAATCTGATAACGAACACACACCGGGCATTGACTTTGATGCCCTTTTTATACCCGATACCCCTGCAAGAATAAGCATGATAATTCCTCAGTTGGCGTATTACAATGTAAGAGGGGTTAAATTGCTCGGTACAAGCGTATGGAATTCGGCGACGCTTCTAAAGACAGCGGGTGAACATATTGATGGTGCCGTCTTTGCAGACGGCTTTTGTCTGAATACTTTTTATCCCGAGGCAAATGCTTTTATCGATATCTTTTATACGAACTATGGCCGGGAACCGGATGTTATCGATGCTCTTGTATATGACGCGGCACGCATGGTTGTAAAAACTATCGAAGAATATGATGCCGAAACGAGGGAGCAATTTAAACAAAGTCTGCTCAAGTTGAAAAGTTACCGGGGTGTAACAGGATATACATCGTTTTCAGGGAAGAGAGATGCGCATAAATCTCTTTTCATTCTAAAAGTAAAAGATGGTCAGGTCATACAGATAAAATAGGTGTTTCTTTGTCACACATAGTGCTATCACTTTTAGGATTTATTGAACCAAGGACTTAAGGATTCGAACACTTGTTCCCGGACCCTTATATGCTTCTAACAAATACAAGGATAAGAACCAGACAGGTTACACATGAGATTTCTTCTTACGAATGATGACGGTATATATGCGAAGGGCTTGAGCGCCCTGTATCAGGAACTATCAAAGGATGCAGACTGCTTGATTGTGGCGCCCGAAGTAGAGCAGAGTGCGGTAGGTCATGCAATTACACTCTTCCGTCCTCTCATGGTCAGGAGGGCTAGGAAATATGGACAGTTCCTGGGATATGCCGTGACAGGGACGCCGGCAGATTGTGTGAAGATCGGGATCAAAGAGTTGTCTGACAAACCGGTTGACCTGGTTGTGTCGGGTATTAATCCAGGCGCAAATGTCGGGATCAATGTGCTCTATTCAGGAACTGTCTCGGCAGCGACAGAGGGGGTGATTATGGGTGTCCCTGCCATGGCAATTTCTCTCGAAGCGCACGGAGACGCTGACTTTTCTTTCGCGGCTCGATTTGCCAGAAAGATGGCGGCGTTCATGCTCAATGACTATGCTATGAAAAAAATTGCCATTAATGTCAATATTCCGAACGTTCCGGAAGAAGAAATCAAGGGAATTGTTGTGACGAAGCAGGGAAGGGCACGCCTTATCGAGAATTTTGAAAAGAGGGTGGATCCGAGAGAAAATATCTATTACTGGTTAGCCGGTGAGACAAAACTTTCCGAGTATGAGGAAATCGACTCCGACGCGTGTGCCCTGCGCAAGGGAATGATATCCATTACGCCGATTTATTATGATCTGACCCGATATGACGCCCTGAAAGAGTTACGTGACAAGATCAAGCACCAATTTTGATGGCAAGGAAGCCTCCCCCGGTGAAAAAGAATAGTGAGCCATGAGCGGGCACTGCGAAAAGGTTCAAAAGAAAGAGGCAGCGACAAGAACCCAGATTAGGAAAGCCCGCCGGTCTGTACAATCAAGAATTAGAACAAAACAAAGGAAATAATTTTACCTGGTGAGCAAAACAGGGATTGTACTTTTGCGTATGACATATGACGTGGTACTGCCGAGAATCAGTTCTCTCAACCTGTTGTGACCGTAAGCCCCCATCACCATTAATTCAACGGATCCTTCCTGGATGAATTTAATGATTTCACGCTCTTCTTTACCCTGGAGAATGATGATTGTGCTGTCGATTTTATACGGTTCGAGGAAATCCTCTATCTTTTGCGTGAGATTTGCCCCCACAGTGTGATCATCCGTAATAATGATGATACTGAGAGGCCAGGAAGTCTGTTCATTCAGTTCCACCGCAAGTTTTAAGGCGTTCTCGGCGGGACCGCTCCCGTCATATGCCAGTCCCATGCTTTCAATTTCCAGGAACTTTGCCGGGGTTACCATAACCGGCTTTGATGATTTGCGGACTACCGACTCTGCCGTGGATCCGAGTATCGCTCCCCCGCTTAAGTGAAAATGTTCGCCCCTCTGGGCAAGGAGAATCAAATCGGCATTTTTCCCCTCTTCGACAATCATCTCATCAATAACGCCGACGCTTTTCTTAATATCAGGATGGAATCCTGCTTCTTCACACCGAGTCTTGAAGGTCTGCAAAATACTCTCTGCCCTTTCCCCAAGACTGTCTTGCAACAGCGGGAGAAATTCCTGGTACGGAGGCAGTCCGACGGAACCTGAGATGTCCGTAAATACGGGTCCCTGTATCAGCCGGATATCCATGACATTGAGTCCCGTCAATTCTGCATCGAGGAGCTTGGCAATGTATATGCCGTATTCGATAGCAGTTTTTGCGTAGTCGGAACCATCAGTCGGAATCATGATCTTTTTGATTTTCATGGCTTCTTCTGCTCCTTTTCGAAATTAGCCATTTTCTTCAGCAAATCATCAACAGTTTTTTCTTTATCCTGCGAAACGTCCTCATCAGCCATGGTATATGGCTCATCGTCCAGTTCGTCTATCTGATCTTGCAGGTTGGTCGCATCGAAAGACACAAACTCTCCCGCCAGTTTGCCATTCTTATACGTTGCGGTTTCTTTGATTCGGCCGCTTTTATAATAAGCGATGTATTCTCCGTCCCGCCTGTCATTTGTGAAGTTCCCAATTTCTTTGATCTGACCATTTTTATAATAACATATGTATTCGCCTTCGAACTTGTTATCCTTGAAGTGCTCTACCTCTTTGATCTCGCCTGTTTTAAAAAAAAGTGTGTACTTCCCGTCCAATTTCCCGTCTTTGTAGTTTTCGATCTCTTTGATCTGGCCGCTCTCATAATACGAGACATACTTGCCGTCCAGCTTGTCATTTTTGAACGCGCCTTTTTCGCTGATTTGACCGCTCCTGTAATACGAAACGGCGTCTCCATCCCGCAGGTCATTACTGAAGTTCAGTCTGACCAAGACCTGTCCGTTATCATAATACGAGGTATATTCACCCTCTAATTTCCCGCGGAGGGTATGCCTTTTTTCCCTGATCCGGTTGTTGTCGTCATAGGATATTTCTTCTTTGATTTCATCCTTGTGAAATGCCATAGAAGTCCCTCATTGATACTAGCACAATATATTAATGCCGTTTCCGGGAACACATTCGCTACGCTCGGTGTAACCTCCGTGACGAGCAATCTCGTCGATGTTTTCCATAGAGTCTTACATATTCTCGAGCTTTCTTCCCTCATTGGCGATTTCTTCAATGGTTGCGCGGTTCATTATTCTGATGCGTGACCCCTCGGAACTGATTAATCCCTGTCTGCTCATTTTGCCAATAATACGGGAAAGCGTTTCCGGAATCGTGCCTAAGAGTGAAGCCAGTTGACCTTTGGAGATATCGAGATCAAATTCGTCTTCGCTACCGGATTTCCTGCTCAGGTAGAGCAGGTAGGCAGCGAGGCGTCCGGGGACTTCCTTGAGGGAAAGGTCCTCGATCAGGGCTGTGAATTTTCGCAGACGCCAGGATAATACGGCCAGCATATTAAGGGAAAGGGATGGGTCTTTCCTGATGAGTTCAATAAATGCGCTCCTTGGAAAGTAGAGAAGGGAGCACTGCAGCTGAGCTTCGGCGTAGGCCGGATAACCATGACCTGTGAAAACCGGCACCTCGCCGAATATTTCTCCCGGTCCCATCATATGCAGTGTCTGTTCTTTGCCTTCCGGTGACAGTTTGAATATCTTTACCCGACCCGAAGTAATTGCGTAAAAGCCCGTCCCCTCATCACCCTCTGAAAAAATGACCTGGCCTTTTTTATACGAGCGATTGAGTGCGATTGACGCCAATGCGTCGTGCTGACTTCTTGATAAGCCCTCAAAGAGGGGAATGGCGGCAATATGATCGATCACACTCACGTCAAATCCTTTTTATAATTCTGCTGCATACATCGCTGATTTTAAGCGGGCTGGTAGCACGGTTTCTCTTACGGTAAAAGAGGTATTGTGTCCTTAAAAATACGCAAGATCATGAACACAGACGGAGACAATTTTAACAAGGATAACCCTTTAGTGTGTTAAGTATAAGGAATGAGAGGCTTGTATGTCAAGGCAAATTAGCTTCGAAATGTGGTGGGTTCTGCCGTTCAGTTTCCGTGTGTTCATTCACATGATCGGCATGACATAAAAAATCTTGCGGAGATGGGAGGAGCCGTGTCGGTCATGAATTGTCTTCCTGTCGGCTATATAGACGCTGCCACTGCAGCAGTTTTTGCTTTTCCGCGAATTTGCCCCGGATGAACCTGGCGGCAAAATCAGGATGCCCGAAGTAACCAGGCGCCATATCCAAAAACCTGTCCTGCATGTCCTTGAGCATTTTGGGTGCTTCCTCTGCGGAAATGAAGTTGCGCTCGTCTTTTTGGGAGAAGACAATTTCGTCCCCTAAAACCTCCTTGACCTTTTCGGCTTGCCCTTGCAGCTCCGGTACCAGGGTGTCGAGTCGAATCGGAATCGCAATCCGGACCTCCAGGAGTACGAACCAGCGGTCACCGGCTGTCGGCCGGGAGTAGTCCCAAAACTCCAGAGCCAGTCCGTTATTGAGAGGATGCCGGGATAGTAATCTTGCTGAGTTCATAGCCAAACCATAACTCCGAGATTATGTGATCGCCTCTACAAACTTAATGTTCACATTGTAAGGTAATGATGGAATAGAGAGGATTTGTCGCAGAAAATACTCCCAAATACTGTATCCGTCAAGGGATAAACTTATTTTATGGTGACCTGTACAGTCCTTCAGTGAAATTTAAAAATCGATGGTTCATCCAGAGGACGACCTGGATGTAAAGAAGTGATCCGCGATTGCCCCCGGCAACCTGATGATCAGTCAGAGGCTGGACATGACCATGCCGGCCAGGATTCCAAAGCCCGTGATCGACAACATTCTTCCCAGTGAAAATGATCCGGTGACTGCTTCCAGGATGCGAAGGAATAAGCCCGGATGTAACGCAAATATCGCGATTGAAAATACAACCAGCGGCAGAATGATCCACCGCGATCGTCCGATCCATATTCTTTCAATGAAAAGTGACATTAAAAGCATGATAAAGACGAAGTAGAGCAGATTAAAAAGAATCAACAGCGCTGCGCTTATGCCCGGTGAAGAGATGGTGTCCATATAATGCCCTCTGCGCTAATATAATAACTCTCTTGAATAGAAGCAAGTTCTCAACAGCGTTTTATCAGCGATTTCTCTACGAGCACACTGAGGACACCATATTGTAACACATAATCACCTTACTACGTATGCCTGATCACCTTTTTTCGCAGTTGGCTCCCCTTCTTAGAATCTGATCCCAGCGCCTGCCCCCCAGTTATATTCAGAGTGCCACTGGACGGTAATCGAAATGTGCCTGTTGAGCATGTAGGAAAGGCCTACACGTCCTTTCCAGTTGTGATGTGTGTCATATTCGGCATGTCCGATGAGTTGAAGTCGGGGCATCAGTTCTATATGTTTGTCGAAGGTAAAGCGTCCGCCCCCGTCAGTATCTACCCAGGCTCTGCATACCACGTCAAGCGGCAGCCGGTAGCGAAGCCCGAAAATCCCCCGCGCTTTCTCCATGTCACCCTCAACGCCCTCGAAATCGGCACCGACAAACAGGCTGAAGAAGCCGTTCATGTAGCGGTTCCAGGTCATGATCCCTTCCCACTGCATTTCATCTACGCCCTGCCAGCCAGCCTCCCACTCTGCCTGGAATATATTTCGTGTGTCGGAAAGTGTCAGCGATCCTTCGGTCATGTTGCTCAACACCTCCGCATCTCCCTGAAAATGCCACGAATCCTCGTAGAGCTTGGGGCGCAGGAGCGCAGTTTCAGGGTCGGGGCTATAACCCTCGTAGTGTATAAGGCGGGCCATGCCGCTGTGCATGTGGTACAGGAGGTGGCAGTGGAAGAACCAATCACCGAACTCGTTGGCGTCGAACTCTATGACTGTCGTGGACATTGGCGCCACATCCACAGTGTGCTTGAGCGGGGCGCGATCGCCCTGCCCGTTGATGACTCGGAAAAAGTGGCCATGGAGGTGCATCGGGTGGTGCATCATCGTGCGGTTGATCATGATGAAACGAACGATCTCGCCCTGACGGATGAGGATGTTGTCGCTTTCTGACAAGGCCCTGTTATTGAGGAACCACACGTAACGCTCCATGTCGCCGTCGAGGGTGAGGCGGATCTCTCGGATGGGCTTCTCACCGGCAAAGATTGTAGATCCAATGGAACGGAGCCGCTCATAAGGCGCCCAGGGGCGAGCTTCACCCCCTTCGACAGCAAGGCTTTCTGCAGATGACGCATCAGAGGCGAAAAGCCCGAAGTTCATGCCGAATCGTCTGCCGTTGTGCAGCGACGTGTCCGTTCTCATCAATTGTGTGTTTTTGGCCATCCCTGAGGCAGCCTGATCTTCTTGGGCGCTGTGACCGTGATGCGAGTGGTTATGCCCTCCCTCAGGAGCAGCTGAAGACTTGAGAGAACCATGATCAACCTTATGGGTTCCCTGTGATGGGGCTTCTTCCCCGTGGTGTCCGTGCATCATTCCGGGCCGGTCGAACATTCCTGCTTCCACGTCGCGATCGGGCATTCCCATTGTTCCGGCAGGCGTGAAGGCGAACATATGCGCTATGTTGAGTTTTCCCATAGCTTTGTAAATATTTGGTCTCGGAATGGCAGGTGCCGGGTGTCGGTCTCCAGGGCCGATCCAGATAGAGGTAAATGCCGAGCCATCGTGAGCCGTGGCACGCAGTTCATAGGCTCCCGCGGCCGGGACATGTACAATAACATCGTAGGTTTCGGCCACAGCGATGAGCAGGCGATCCAACTCGACAGGTTCCACATCCTGCCCGTCGGCAGACACAACCGTCATGGGGCCGGCGGCATACCCCATATGGAAATAGGTCGTGGCCGAGCCGTTGATGATCCGAACCCGCACCGTTTCGCCTGGCATCGCATCGATCACTGTCTCCGTCCTTCCGTTGGCGAGGAAGCAATCGTAGGCTACATCCGAGATATCCATAGGGGGCATTCGCATGAGCATACTCGAGAAGTAGTCGCTCAGCGCGCCGAGACGCGCGGCACCCAGGAGGCTATGGGCACTGCCCTTCTCTATGCTGTACCAATCGGTTCCACGCTTGAGCGTGCGCAGCACGGAATGGGGGTCCTCGTCAGTCCAATCAGAAAGAACCACGGTGTGATCCCGATCAGTGTGTACATGAGGATGGCCATGGTGGTGTTTTGGCTCGATCACAATGGCCCCGTAGAGGCCCTGCTGTTCCTGAAGTTCGCTGTGGGAATGGTACCAGTATGTTCCTGCCTGACGGATGGGAAACTCGTAGATGAAGGTCGTCCCCGCAGGGATGGGCGGGAAGCTGATGTAAGGTACACCATCCATACCCGGCGGGACGAGGATGCCGTGCCAGTGGATGGAGGTGGGAGCAGCAAGTTTGTTGTGGACGTGAATGCGGGCTAAAGCGCCTTCCTGAAAGCGGAGTACCGGCCCCGGGATTCCTCCGTTGATGGTGACGGCAAGGGCAGGCTTGCCGCTGTAGTTTACCTTCTGCTCCGCGATTGTAAGGTTGTATTCGATATATTCCGCTCCTCCCGATGGAACGGCAATGACAATAAGCAACATGAGGATGGCTGTTGACATACATCCGGCGCGAAACATCATAAATCGTATAGCGGCATTGGTGGGCATTTTGAAGTCCTTTCGACACAGGACCGGGCGGTTGAAGTCACAGGAAGCTCGACAATATGGGAAAAACTAACATATATGGCGGGTATGGTCAAGGTCCATCTCTGGCTTCAATCGGTGACACACACTCTCTCTCATTCGGTAACATTTATTTATGAGGCAACAGGAAGGTCATTACAGATCTTCAGCTTAAAACTGATATTCACGCCATCATCATTATGTCTTAGTCATACATGTTTCTCTTGTCTTATATTCCGGCCATCAAGAAGAAAGTCTTTATTAAAATATGTTGACGGGAGTCTGAAAGAGATGCTATTTATAATAAAAGATTCAAACGAAGCAGATCCTCTATATATAAAGGGCAGGCAGGATGAGATCGGTATCAGTCTTCTCCATGACGGCCTGCTTGCAGTATATGTTTTAAAATTTTGATCGTACATTGGCTATTCCGTTTGGAAACAGCCTTCACTTAAATATGTGACCTTCGACATCAGACTTTCTCTGTCCGGGAAAAAGAAAAGGTCACAGCCATATTGATGTGAGGCATAGAGAAATCTCCGTCCGCCATTTCAGCACGTCGGCAGCATTGTGATTTTGTTGTCTCACCGTCAAAAAATTCCATTTTTCAGTATAGTCTTGCCAGGCAGCAAGAGAGTGCAGGAAACCGGGTGGATGAGTAACGTTGATCCGCAACCGGTCGCCGGGGAAGCTTCACTTAACACACCTGCGAACTTGATGTATGGCTGATGATAGGCCGATGTGCTTGCAGGGGAAGGGGTTTCATGCCTATGGGAACACTCTGAACTACGTGAAAGGAGGGATTTACGGGAAAAGTATCCATGTAATGCGAGGGAAAAATGTCAATGCACAAGTGGCAAGGACGATCTTTTTAAAAAGGAGGGAAACAATGTCAGGTGAAAAAATTTATGAGGAATTTAGTCACTATTTCACACCACCAAGTTGGGAAAGCAAGGCGATGCAACCGGACGAATTTCATGCATACCATCAAGAATCTGTAAAAAACAGAGATGCGCGAATCGCTTACTGGAGTGAATGGGCAAATAAGCTGAGCTGGTTCAAAAAATGGGATCAGGTCTTGGACGACAAAAGACCGCCATTTTACCGATGGTTCGTCGGTGGCGAAACGAACCTCAGCTATCTCTGCCTTGATTGGCAGATAGCCCAGGGGAGAAAAAATAAAATTGCCCTTATCTGGGAAGGCGAACCGTTTGATGAAGAGATGAGAAGACCGGAGGATATCAAGAAATTTACTTATTATGACCTGTATCGCCGGGTAAACCGTACCGCGTTTGCGTTAAGAGAAAAGCTGGGAGTGAAAAGAGGCGAAATCGTTACCATATACATGCCGATGGTGCCGGAGCTGCTTATATACATGCTTGCAATTCAAAGACTTGGGGCAGCTCATAGTGTCATATACAGCGGTTTCAGCGCCCTGGCCATAGCAGAAAGAGCCGTCGCAGCGGGATCGCGCTATATCATCACCGCCGATGCCCTCTATCGCCGGGGAAGCATTCTCCCGCTGAAGGAAATTGTCGATGAAGCGATAGAAATATGCGAGGAGAGGGGTCATAACATTAAAAATGTTGTTGTACTGAAAAGAACGAATAGAGATGCAATCCCCTGGAAGAATAGAAAGGATATATGGCATCACGAACTCATAAGAAACATTACGGAAAATGTGTATGTGGATCCGGTAAAACAGGGCTCGGAGGATTTCTCCTACATTTTATACACTTCGGGAACAACAGGAGCGCCGAAAGGTATCCAGCACAGTATAAGCGGTTATGCGACCGGCCTCTATGCAACCATGAAACTCATTTTTGACATAAAAGAGGATGACATATTCTGGTGTGCTGCCGATGTCGGTTGGGTCACCGGACATTCTTACATCGTGTACGGACCACTGATGACCGGCGCCACAACGGTCATGTATGAAGGAGCGCCTATTTACCCTCGACCCGACAGATGGTGGCATATGATTGAGAGGTATGGCGTAACCATATTTTATACCGCACCGACGGCTATAAGGATGCTGATGAAATTTGCGCTAGAAAATGTCACGAGACACGATCTGTCAACGTTGAGAATCATGCATTCCGTCGGTGAACCGATAAATCCAGAGGCGTTTCGCTGGTACTATCGCCACGTAGGCAAAGACAATATTGTGGCATCAAGCACGTGGTGGATGACGGAAACAGGCCACATTATTACGGGACACGCCCCCGGTCTTGAAAAAATTTATCCTCTCAAGGCGGGAACGAATGGTTTGCCCCTGCCCGGCATCAATGTGGAAGTTCTCGATGAGGAGGGAGTTCCCTCAAAACCAGGTGAAAGAGGATATTATTGTATAACGACGCCATGGCCTGGGATGGCGATGACGCTCTATAACGATCCGGAAAAGTTTGTTGAAGTGTATTGGGGAAAATACTCCAAAGAAAAAGAAAGCAAATGGTACTTCTATACCGGGGATTTTGCGGTAAAAGACAAAGACGGATATGTGTGGGTTCTGGGAAGAGCTGATGATGTCTTGAAAGTCGCGGGACACAGGATTGGCACCGCGGAAGTCGAATCGGCAATGATTTCTCATGCTGCCGTAGCCGAATCGGCATGCACCGGTAAACCGGATCAACTGAAGGGGGAGGTTCCCGTTGTTTTTACCGTGTTAAAGCAAGGATTTATTGCAACACCTGAACTGCGGGCAGAGTTGAGGGCTCATCTAAGAAAAACAATGGGCGCCATTGTCGCTTCAGATGTTGACATCCTCATTGTGGATTCCGTTCCGAAAACAAGGAGCGGTAAAATAATGAGAAGATTGTTAAAGGCAGTGGTATCGGGAGAAACGCTGGGAGACGTTACCACCTTGGAAGATGGGGTCGCGATTGAAGATGCAAAAAAATCTTTCGATAAGCTGAAATCATCAATCGAAACAAGTGC
>CAZMBE010000046.1:17326-20605 GCA_964564625.1 uncultured Syntrophaceae bacterium
CAATCTGTAATAATCATTGTAAGTAAATAAAAAAGCGGGACCATTAATATCCTGCCAGAAATCTTTAACGTACCGACCATTTTTAAAGTTTTATTTTGCAACACTATGCACTTGGTTAGCAGTCTCTATCTCTTTTTACCGGAACCAATCTCCTTGTAAGTGTTTACAAGTCTGGCAGATATTACACCTGCCAACCGCTTCATAATAGTTAGACTTTCAGCATGATGACTCTGGAGTATACGCATCAGCCGTGCGGCATCAATCTTGATCATCTTGCTTTCCTTCGCACATTGCACTGTGGATGTGTATCGATTTGGATCTACAAGTGAAGACCAACCAAAAACTGTTCCTGTCGTGTTAATGTGAAAGGAAAGGTCATTTCCCTCCTGAACAATAAGATTGATGGCCCCATCTTCAAGGATATACAGAAACTCCGCAACATCGCCTTCTCGAAATATTACATCCCCTGCTTTGTGACTTTCCTGAATGATCAGTTTCGCGATCTCATCAATAATATGCGAAGCTATTCCACGAAAAAGCTCTACGTCTTGAATAAACATACCCATTATCTCCTTTAACTTGTCCCATCAGGCAAATAGGTAAAAAATCAAACTCAGTCAAAACAGAAACTATAAGGTTCAATGACGGCCGACCACCCCATCACATGACCTGCTCTGTATCTTGTACCACATTTAAAATTAGAATTCTGCCATTTTATTCCCTTCAGTTCAGTCATGCTTTGGGTGCGAGGGGACTATTTTTTGGATTGTTGTCCCGCGTGATGAATCAGAGGCTGGCTATCGCATGTTTCCATAGGTAATCCTTAACGAAAGAACAAAACTATGAAATCTTAAACACAACTTAACACATTAATATCAATAGAGAAATCAGATTATGTTACGTATAGGTAGGTGAAGTCAATTTCTCTCCTTGATAATCTCAAATGATCTCTAACAGGGTGGGGCTCTATTCACCCCGATGTTCAGGTTAACTTACACCTCCCCAAAGTACTTTATCTTTCCTCGGGGATACATGCGGTCTATCCAATCTCTTGCAGCCTCAACAAGTAATGCAGGGTTGCGGTTCTGGCCTTCCGTATCGATTTTGTCATGAATAGTATGGATCAGTTTTCCTTTCCGATAAATCTGTGAGACATATCCCTCGCCCGACTTATAAACTTCTATGGTGAATCCTCTGTACTCACAGATATGCATGTATGCCATCTACCTTTTTATATCTTATTTCTTAAGCCGTCTTCGTTTCCAAGAAACTATTCAGGACTTGACGGTCAGTATCGCACAGGGACAACCATTTCACTCCCATCTTGAAAATCGACCCGCGATCATCCTTATATCGAATGTACCATTTTGCCTCACCAAAGGTCCTCAGGGGAGGCATACATGGATCGAGGTCCACCTCCACTTCCAGTCTGTTCTCATGTTGTGATGACGGATGGAAGACACGCAACCCGTCTATCTGGTCCGTGGTGGTGCCAATACAGAGTCCTTCTGCGGAAAGATCAAAGACCTTTCCCTGAAGCAATTGAGCATGAAGAGCGGGGTTCTTGCTGTCGATGATTCTAAACTTGACATCAGAATGGTCGGAAATCCGATCGCATCTGTGGAGTTTCTTTGATCGGCGAAATATTCTAAACATCTTTAGCATATGAATTTCCTCTCACACCGTTGATAGTACATTTCCTTACATACATTAACTGACAGTTACTACCCATGATGCCGGTTCATATTCACTCGGTTGCGCTGTTCTGGTAAACGTAACATTTCTCCCCTGATGAACAAAACCGACTCCGGATGTAATCGCAGCACCGCTATTCCAATCTATACCTAATATCGTATTAACGGGTTCTATCGTTTTGGCAAGGGCGCTCGCACACGTTGGATTTGTAGGACCACATGTGACCCCAGTTCCACCAGGCGATGGATAGAAGCCTTTACCGTCGTTTAATTTCCACTCCATAAGCTTCATCTTCTCCCGAGTGTTGAGTTCAAAAATGGCGGTACTCGCAACCTTCACGATTGCCTCTCTCCCCATATCCAGATATTTCGGGAGAGCTGTCGCCGCAATTACCCCGAGAATAACAAGAACAGCGACAACCTCTATAAGAGTAAAACCCTTTTGATTGTGGATAACCGTGTCCATACTGCAGTGCCTCAGATGGTCTGAGGTATATTTCTTTGTTATACCCATTGTAAGCCTAAATGAAGTCATGTTGTTTGAATCCATGGGGGCCACTGAAATCTATTGTTGAGACTCTCCAATTGTTTTTTATAGTCACTTATTACATGATCCTCTTTATTTCTGAGAAATCGATGAGGTTTCGTGCAGACCTGTTTTTCTTTTAACTTCGCGTGATGTGGTTTCATCGGTGATAACCTCCCTTGCCGATATTTACTTCAACGTCTTTAAGAGTAACGTTTTTTGATTGCAGATAATGTTCTCCATGTTCCATTGTCTCATATATTTGTAATATGAAGTATTACATTTTTTGTGCCATTTCTGTCGTCATATATAAAAAAACTCAAAAAAAATGCAACAAGTTACCTTATTCATTGTAATCATTAACTATTATAGAAATATGATGTTCGATGAAAGAGGCCTGGTAGGACGTGTAATGATCGTCATATGATGAGCACTTACATTAATTGATGATAATCTACAAATTTTGTAGATTGAAAATTATTCACATCTCGAGAAAACTATGTCTGTCTCGCGCATATATTTTTTGTGCACATTTTAACTCGTAAACGTGAGGGGTCAGTTAATGACAGATGTGTAGATATAGAGGTGGTATCAATAACTGGTGCTTCTCATTTTTTTTGCTCGCTCATCAGCATAACGGAATGAAAACCGCTAAAAAAGCATATTTCCCAACAATATTAACTTCAATAAAATATAGGGAATCAGCCCTCAATGCCGACTCCCTATTATCAAAAGGTGTTTTATTTGTATTTTGGTGCCGAGGCCAGGACTTGAATTCGCATGTGTACACAAGAAGCAATCATGAATGATAGTAGAACTCATCCTGATTCACCATGAAGAGTTACTTGCGGCAGCAACAGGACAGCAAAACGATGAAGGAGTTACAGACTAAAACCTGTAACTCCTTGATTTGATTGGCGCGCCCACCAGGAGTCGAACCTGGGGCCTTTGGATTCGTAGTCCAACGCTCTATCCAGCTGAGCTATGGGCGCTCCATGTATACATGGCGGAGAGAGGGGGATTCGAACCCCCGGTACACCTTTTAGGGCATACATTCGC
>CAZMBE010000047.1:0-18478 GCA_964564625.1 uncultured Syntrophaceae bacterium
ATATGGATGGTAATCCTCGCCCCGCAACTGGCTCCTGGAGCATCGGGGCCTATGAGGTATCTGAAGGTCGCGATGCTGCTTCCATCGCTCAAACACCTTCTAGTGATGGAGGTAGCGGCGGATGCTTCATTGCCACGGCTGCGTACGGATCATACCTTGATCCGCATGTATATGTACTCAGAAAATTCAGGGACAGATATTTATTTACTAATTCCTTAGGTCAGGCATTTGTAAAGAGCTATTACAGATACTCCCCACCATTTGCAGATTTCGTGAGCAAACATGAAACTTTAAAGACTGCTGTAAGAGGTGCTCTTACACTGGTGGTTTGCTGTGTTGAGTACCCATATACAGGAGCATCGATACTTCTAATAATTCCTGCCGGTATTATTTTGGCACTCAGGAGAAGAAAAGTGAAGAGATATCATTAGCAAGATAGGCCTGAAAAGATGCACTCTTTTCACAATATTTCGATAAGGAGTAGTATACAAACGCCGTTCCATTTCCTTCCCCACCGGCAACTTCTATGGTACCATTGTAAGCTTCTACAATATTTTTGCAGAGAAAGGGGCCGATTCCCTTGCCCCACCCATTACTTTTTTATAATTTTCAACAAATACTCCCCATACCCATTTTTCTTCAGAGGTTCGGCAAGAAAGCGGACTTGGTCTGCATTTATGTAACCAAGACGATACGCAATCTCTTCAACACAGGCAACTTTAAGTCCCTGCCGCTTTTCTATAGTTTCGAAAAACATGCCAGCATCAAGAAGAGAATCATGTGTTCCCGTATCCAGCCAGGCGAAACCACGACCAAGGATTTTGAGACTTAAGGTTCCCCTTTTAAGATATGCTTTATTAAGATCTGTGATTTCAAGCTCCCCTCGCGCTGATGGTTTCAATTGAGATGCAATATAACTCACATCATTGTCATAAAAGTATAACCCGGTTACTGCATAATTGGACTTGGGATTAGCGGGTTTCTCTTCAATGCGTAGAACTCTTCCGGAATCATCAAACTCTGCAACGCCATACCTCTCCGGATCACGCACCCAGTATCCAAATATAAGAGCGCCCTTATTCATTGTTACAGCACTCTTCAGTATTTCAGGAAGACCGTGACCGAAGAAGATATTATCCCCAAGGATGAGGCAAACATTATCCTTACCGATAAAGTCTTTACCGATTATGAATGCTTGGCTGATACCTTCAGGTTTAGGCTGTTCTGCATAGGAAAACCGGAGCCCCCATTGCGCACCGCTGTTAAGAAGTGATTTGAAACGTGGCAGATCCTCCGGAGTAGAGATAATCAAAATATCTCTTATTCCTGCCATCATAAGAACCGACAGAGGGTAATAGATCATTGGTTTATCGTACACAGGTAGAAGCTGTTTACTAACGACTTTAGTAATTGGATGAAGCCTTGTTCCAGCACCCCCAGCAAGTATGATGCCTTTGAAATTTGATTTAAAATTATCAGTCACTATTTTATCCATGTCTACGTTCCTTTTTCACTTCTTAAGCTTTTTGTGTTTTATGAGTATTCTCCAAATTCGCAAACAATCATAGTCTTAGATATTTATCTTTTTTGTTGTTTCTACCAAAGCATGTCCTCTTCCAACTACTATTAAGCATAGGCTTAATTTTTCAATAGCCGTTTGAATATATGATATAAAAATTCACCGCCTTAGTAAGAATAGAGGAGTTAAAAATATCATAAAATAACGAGCATATGTAATCAAAGCGTGATGTGTCATACCTGATTGGCGATAAGTACTTGCAAGATTTCTCATTTGTTGTGCCAAACCAAGCTTTGCTATTTTTGCATTAGCAAAGTCATTGCAAGTCAAACGATCGGATAGTGAGATTGTTATCGCTTTCATTCTATCAACGTAGATCTTTTCTTTGTTGTTAATCCTTCCCTGACTTTGTTCTTGATCATAAATACCCAGTACATCTCTAATATATGCTGCATTGTACCTTGGCGCTAAATTTAAAAAGAATTCTATATCTTCAGATGTGCGTAATTCCTCTTTAAAGCCCCGAACTGAAAAAAATACTTCACGTTTTGCAATAAACGTAGTCGTTAAAAATAGATGTCCTGTAAACAGAAGACGGCTATATAGATCTGGAATTAATCCTGTTTCCAAGATTGGCAACCCAGACGATTCACTAATATGAATATTCCATGACTCAACATGATTCCCAGTTATATAATTTTTAAACGTAAGGTCATGGAAGCCAAAATCCGCATTTAATCTTAAACATTCACCAAGCTGCTTTTCGAGTTTCTCGGGAAGCCACATATCATCAGAATCAAGAAATGCAATCCAGTCACCATGAGCAAGCTTAACCCCATGGTTTCTTGCAGCTGCCGGTCCAGCGTTAGTTTGATAAACGTATTTGAGTCTATTCCTATAAGACTTCAAGACCGTTTCAGTTTCATCATTTGAACCATCATCTACTATTATAATTTCGTAGTTTTTATAAGTCTGTGCAAAGACACTGTCAAGAGCATGTAAGATATGCCCGGCCCGATTATATGTTGGTATTATTACTGATACGAGAGGATTATTCATCTATGATGCCTTGCTAAATCCGATGGGGTGATAAGATATGCTACTTTGAAAACCTGGTTCGTTGACGAGATGAAATGACATGAATAAAGTATACTAAAAATTGATGGGCGCGTGATTGCCTTCCCGCTAATAGCCACTCTGCACCGATTACCAGGGCAAAAGTAATAGATAGAAATAACGACCCTAAAAAAATAAATTCTATCCAGTTCGGATCTTTAATCCATGACATAGTTATCAAACATAAAATTAATGATACTATACCACACAAAATTGGTAAAACCATGACATTAAACAGCGAACGCAATGATTCCATTCCCAAAATCCGCTTCCATGTATAAATAATTAATAGATAAGGCCAAAAAATAGTTGACAAGAATGCATAACCAGCTCCAGCTAAACCATAAATAGGAATTAAAATAAGATTTAGAATCAAGCTGGTTACACTGGTGGCAATGATTAGTAATGAAATATATTGCGGTTTCCCTATTCCTTTTAATAACGAATCGAGAGGTATGGCAGCTCCTCTAAATATACAACTGAAGGCTATAATCTGTCCGATCCAGGCACTTTTTAAGGAAAACTCCTGACTAATCCAGAGCCTCAAAAAATCAGGGATCAAAACTGTCAGAGGAACACATATTATAATTGTAGCTGAAAGCAAAGCCCAGGATAAGTCGAGATAGAGTTTTTTAATTTCGTTGCTATCGGTTAAGCTACTGAATCTTGAAAAAAGGACTGACCTCATAGTTTCTACTAAGCCACTAGCACGTGTTGCTATATTTTGGGGTACTGTAAAATATGCAACTGCAGATGCACTTACTAAAGTGCCTAACAACAGGCGATCTGTCTGCGATTGAATAATATAAAAAATATAAATAATCAGAGAAAAAATACCGAAGCTCAGAACTTCTTTCAAACCACTTCTAGAAAAATGAGGTCTCATACGCAGTTCCGGTATAAGACGTTTCGCAACAATTATCTGAACCAACAAGGTTAATAATACGGTAACCAGGTACCATGCAATAAGGTGAACAATGCTCAAACCGTTGAGAACAATGATGACAAAACCCGTAACTTGAATAATGCTCTGTAATATGCTTAGCTTAGTAGTAATATCATAACGCTGTAGGGCATTTGGAATCGCAGAAAAGATCTGTCTGAAAATTTCGACAGCAAATATCATTACGGCTAGTTGAAGAAGGCCTATGCTAAGTCCATATTCACTTAACGAAACGGCGAATAATTTTATGAGCCATGATGAACTTAAAAAGAAGACAGCTAATGTAAGAACAACAACGATGTAAAAGATAGAAAAAGTCGCACCAACTACACGGTTAATGCCATTTATATCCTGACGCCCATAATAATAAGCAACATACCGTATGGTTGCTTCTCCCAAACCAAAATTCATAACGCATAAAAAGCTGCTTATTGACATAATTAAAATGAATATCCCATAATTATGGGATCCGATATGCAATATTAGAAAGGGTGTGAGAAGGAAACTTACAGCAAAAGCCCAAATCTGTCCTATAAAATTCCACGTGGCATTGCCGAACAATGATTTTGGCCTTGATTTACTTATCGAATTTTGGTTCATAAATTACTATAAACCTAAATTTCGATTCACTGTTACAATCTGAAATATTGTCAAATCTCTTGAAAGTTTTGCACAACCTCTGGCAGATTTTTGTTGTTCATGCAACGGGTTATTTAAAACACTATTGTTAGTGGATAACATATTAATATCACCTTACATTTATCCATTTTTGTGCCGTGTTTCAGTTAAATTCATCAGATTGGAGGACCTATGGGTTTCAAAAAAATTCAACCCAACCTGAACTTTACGGCTATTTCTCTTTTTAGTTCCTCGGAAAGTGCATCATGTCATGATCCTTGTATATAAATAGATCATATTTTGCGTAATCGATGGAGTTCACTCCATCTCTTTATTTATAATGATAGTCTAAAATTATTTAATCAATTATTGTGGAACTAATTAATTTACAGATTCAATTGTGACCGGGGAAAATTTCCAAATCTTTTTTACCATGCCAGAGAGAATGCCTGTCATCACAACTTTGCAGTATGTCGAGAAATTTCAATGGGTCCTTGACCCTCCGTCTGATTTTACCTGCTTTTTTTAAAAAGGGATATTTTAATAATTGGATAATATATGACTTGTATAATCTATAATTAAAGCGGTCGATTTTGGTACATGAAGTTCGTATAGGTAAGTATTTTCGCCAGTGTGCTTTGATATGGAAATAGCCTTTCAAAAACTCTTTTGGATACAGGACAGTTTGATTGCTGTTGTGAAAGCAAAAATTCGATATGGCATAGCATTTCATTCCCCTATCCGCCGCCGCCATGCAAATATCCGTGCCATAAAAATGAAAATATGGAAGAGTATCATCGAAATACAAACCGGAAGATTTTCGAATGATAAGTACTATTTCGTCAAGTGTACGAATTACTGTTGGATGATCGAATTGCTGCCCCAAAACTATCCCGTTTCCTGAACAGTACAAGTATCCGTGAGGCATTTCATCTTCAGTCAAGCCCCAACATCCGAGCACTCCCCATTGTGGATCTGTCTCCTTTAAATATTCCAATGCATTTCTTAGATTTCTCAACCAAGACTTTGGAAAAAGCATGTCTTGATGTACGAAAATTATGATATCGTTTGTTGATTTATCTATAGCCCAATTATAGAGCTTTGTTGCTGAAGGCGCATTCTGTATTGCTAATATCTGATGTTGATGTATTTCGCTAAATAACGGTGATGCTAAAAAATTTTCTTCATATATGCCATTATCACTTACTGGAACTACGAAAGTGACGGTTTCACCTAAGGTACTCATATGTAATTGTATACACCCTTATATTGATAAGCTAATTTAAGTATTATGCAAACAAAGTGTTTCATCTGTCTAATTATCAAGCTCTTCAGGGATCACGCAAAATTGTGGCATCGAGCAGTATCACCGTTTGCTATTATTCCCGAACCATTTTTATCTTTTGTTGAATCGCCAACAGCAGAAATCATGGCTAATAATAAATACCAAAAAATAATTATCTGATCGAAATATGAAACACTGATAAAATTCAATGCGTGAGCGAACAATGAAGCACCCAATGACCAGACCATTATGTTCTCAGCAAATGAACTTTTTTCCAACGCCTTTAATGACAAACCGATAGTTCTGAAACAAAGTATAATTATCATAATGAATAAAAGCATAGTCAGTAATCCACCCGAAAGGCCCTCTGCAATATACTGATTAGTTACATCTGTAGAAGTAGGATTAATGGCCAATGCATAAGGCAACCAGCCCGCAGTGTCCCTCATGCCGAGTAACCACCACTGATCGAAATGTGAAATTGCTTGATCTATTAGAAAGGCTCTATGCCAACCAGTTCCACCAGTTATGTTGGCCAGACGTGCTATCAGGAACCAAACTGGTGCCTTCATTACCAGGTGAAGTGAAATCAAGGCGAACAATGCTCCCCAGCGAAGCGCCCGCATATACATGCGGAATCGCCACATTAATAATCCAAATACACTAAAACAATAGACCATCAAAGGACCGCTGGAAGCAGATGTTATCGTAATGATGGTTGCTGAAATAATCCCAGCTGCGGTCAGGAGCTTTGATCTTTTCTCTTGGAACCATAATGCAACTAACAAAGGGAGCAAAGTGGCACCTAAGCTCCCTGCAAGAATCGGGTGTCTAAACGGTCCTTGACAACGAAGCCGACCATCACGGAAGATTACTTCTTCTGAAACCCCCCCCAATATTGAGAAAATATTCCGTCCCGTTATATATTCACTTAACATTTCAATTGCGAGAGGAATTATAATGATAGAAATTGATATTATTGCTGTTTTAACATCATCAAGATCGCGTATATAAGCCCGAAACGAGAAATATACACCTATTGCACTATAAGCAAAACCTAGACGATTTATAAAAGCTTCGGTCGTCTGGTCATGAAGATTGTATATAACAAAGCTTGAAATAACCCAGAAGATAATTGCTTTGTCTATAGTGTTTAAGTTTATAGTAAAGATTTCCCTCCTCATAAACAATCTAATCAAGGAGAAAAGTATGATAATCCGCAAGGCGGAAAAATGGAAAACAGAAATCAATAACTGTTGTCCAAGAGTCATATAACAGGCGGTAATGATAATTGGTATAAATGCTAGCCTGCGCGGTAAAACAAGAATGAGAACACCCATTATCAAAACAAAAATCATCCCAATTACATTGAGACTTGTATCTTGATAGATTTCCATGATTAAATCACATCCCCAAATTATCGAGATGAGCCGCTAAATAATCATTTTCATGAAGATATCTCATGTGCTACTCAAAAAAAGCAGGCCATATAGCTATTTGATTATGAATGAAATGCACTTTATGAATCAGATGATATACTGTGGATACATCAAAATGGAATTTTAACTTCGCCAGGAGGCTGTCTTCTAAAGACAAATGGCTGAAAGAATGAGAGGGTTAAAAAAGCGATCAAAATGAAGACCCGACACAACTTAACTACTGTTTAACTTTTCTGTTAAGTTTTACCAAAGAATCGATCACATCAAAATATTCATGTTTCTTTTTATCCCATCTAAAGTTTTCAATAAATTGCTTATGATTTTCATTGAGGTGAGCGCGCAATTTCTTGTCCCTGATTAGTGAGAGCATACAACGCGCCAGATCATGTTCATCATCAGATTTGAAAAATAGGACTACTGATTCATTAAAATAATGCTTGTGAACCCGTGTATCTGATGCAATGACAGGAATCCCCAGAGAAATAAATTCAAGTATCTTTGTACTCATGGCGTCTCCTGCAAACATATCATTTCTTTTAGGTTCTATGCCCAGGTCCGCATTTGCCATTTTCTCGGCAACCTCATAAATGGGTAAAATTCCTTTAAAAAAAACCTGATTCTGTAATCCTAGATTACAGGCAAGGTGTTCGAGATAATTCCTATCAGCTCCATAGCCGTAAATATGAAACTCCACCATCGGTAATTCATCCTTGATAAGCGCTAATGCTTTAATTGCGATATCTACTCCCTGTCGCCGATTCAAGCTTCCAGGATAAATCATTATAAACTTATCATCCTGCCTTTGTTTTGCCCGCTCGAAAAATATATTTTCGTCAGGATAATTCAATACGACTGAACATTTATTCTCATTCACCGATCTTGTTATAATTAATTTGTGCCAGATATCGTTAGCGATGATTACATGATCGGAAAAGCCGCAGGATGCTTTTTCAATCATCAGCACTGATTTAAATAGAAAACTATTTTTGGTTTTATTGAACATGGTCGCATAGAGTTCCGGTACTATATCGTGGATATCCAATATGACTTTTGTACCAAATAACTTAGGAAAAAGCGTTGCAAATACAAGGAAATCAGGAACATTATGAACATGTATTACATGATAAGGATTTTTAAAATGCCTCTTAGCCAGAAAAATCGAAGACATAATCAAGAATTTTGTTAATTTATATAAAAAGGATAATTGCTCTTTCTTGTTTTCCATTCGTTTCTGTATTCTATAAACATTTACACCCCGTACTGCACTGTACAATGGCTGCCCAGTTTGTCTCAAAGCAATGACATCTACCTGATCCCCGCGTTGTGCAAGAGTTTCCGCATATCGCATTACTCGGTTATCACTTTCATAAAATGAATAGACTAGCATACAGACATGCAAAGGATCTCTGGTTATGTTTTTTTTATGAGAAAAATTTTGGGACCAAAAGTGTGCCATATCTTTGGGTAACGTGTGCCAATATACGCCGTCGTACCTGGTTTTAATATACGTTAAAAATTCTTCATAATAATGAGATGGGAATTCATCACACTGTAAGGTATTCTTATTAAAATTCATATAATCCGGATGTGTATTAACCAGCGCCATTCCCCCATGTTGTACAATCCAATCCAGCTTGGTTTTCCAGATATCGATATTTTTTTCTTGCATTAAGATAAACAGCAAAAAATCCTGTGCAAGTGTATACGGTAGCTCGACATATCCCTTTTGGTCAAGACGACCTGGAACCCAAAAAGGAAAGATAGTACCTGCACCATCCGACTGGGGCTCAAACGGGTCGGTGTCAAATGTAGAAGCATCATATTCTATATTCAGATCGTGGATGTATTCCAGGTTGTGATACATAGAAGGGGTGCGAAATCCGACCGCTCCCCATTTCTTAAAGTATGGGTTAATTTTCGCCGCTTGCTCTGAAAATATTTTTTTTGATCTGTACATATTTCCAATATGATTCAGGCCATGCAATCCTATTTCGAAACCACGCTCTTTGATTTCATGAATAAATTCTGTTGGTACCTCATAATCCCCTGCGACAAAGTTAAAAGACGATCTGAAACCCACACGTTCTTCGATTTTCATCAATTCATGGCACTTCTTTAAGCCTTTTTCTGTTTCCACGTCATGTGTCAGAACAAGAGCGAACTTCTTGCCATCAGGCCATCCTTGCCAATTTTCCGGCGGCTTAGAGGCCGTTTCATCTATAGGCCACACATCTCTATACTGAGGTATTTTTCGTTGCAGTAACTTTCTTCGGATTGAGATTTGTAGCCATCGAGGAATATATCCTTTTAAAAAATAATACCAGTCATGTGTTGCGATCATTTTTTATATCCTTCGATTACAGGGAAAATTCCTTTATAGTACTGATGACATATGTGATCTGGTCTGTAATAGCCTGCCCCTTGATACTGTTCCCATCTTTCTTGAATCATCAACTTGTCCCTAATATACGATAAAAAGCATTATCAAAGCTTTTTCTAGAGTATTTTCTCATTACACTACTCTTCATATTGTCGCTCACCACATTATAATATTCCCTATTGAGCAACTTCTTGTATTTTGTCATGAATTCTTCTGCGTTTTCGAAAAATAGTATATCTTTCCCTTCTTCCAGATCCAAACCATAAGCCCCCATAGGTGTTGATAATACCGGTCTATTTGTCAGTCCGGCTTCGAGAATTTTGATTCTTGTTCCTCCTCCTTGCAGTATGGGTACTACTATAGCTTTTGCAGCTTCATAATAGGGTATTAGCGAGTCGACATCAGCGTGTAATTCAATTCCCGCATATGCACTACATATGTTTCTTACCTCATCTGATGGAGCTCTGCCAACGACCAACAGTTTTGCATCTTTATATGCAGCAGAATACTGCTTAAATATTGTTTCTACAAACCACTTAAGACCTCGCACATTAGCAAGATAACTTAGCAGACCCACAAACAGCAAAACATGTCCATTATTATGACCATCTATGAATCTATGTTTAATCATGTCGTCATTTTCATATATGTTGGGTAAAACAAATGCACTGCATCCTTTCCGAGCATATAAGGTTCTATCGGATTCAGAGCAAAACACAGTCCTGAATCTTCTTATTATTTTGTCAGAATAGTTGCTTAAAAGAATCTTATTGATTAATCTCTTATACGATTTTATATAGCTAGTTGTTTCGTAAAATAAGGTCTCATACACAGATGCAGTGACTATGTCATCAACATCGACAAGAACTTTTCTTCTGTGTTTTTCTTCAACCTCTCTCAATATAATCGTGTTATGCATATATCTAATTAACACATTTTCATAATAGCCGGAGTTAATCAATTCCACGATGTGGGATTTTTCTTTTCCTTTAAATATATGTATTGGATATGGTATGCCCCGCAGGGCATAATATGACCTTCTTAATGTGTCAGTTGGATATTCCTCTTTATCCAAATGATATTTTTTTGAAAATATTCCTTCATCGTTATTGGCTTGCTCGCTAATGTCGGTATACGCAATTTCTACCTGACCTATTGTACTTAATGCCCTCACATAATTCATTGTCCGCATACTTGAGCCAATATTTTCTGGTAAAGGATACGTATTACATATTATTAAACTATTGCGCATACCTGAATATTTCCAAAACGATTTGTTTCATACAGCATATTCTATTTTTTATTTTGATCCGCAACCGTCAAAAAATCATCTTAGCCGTAAATTGAGCCATAAAATCATGCCGTAACCAAGGCCTCTAATATTCATAAATATGTATTTGTAGTCTTTGGGGCTGTGAATAAGTCGTCGGAATAGCCTTTTCAATTCCCTGGAGAATAATCTAGTCACCCAAGGATCAAAACACATCATAAATTTCAGATAAAACGCACCCCTGCCTATAGCATAATTATATATAATCTTACTAATCTCCAATGGTGTTACTCTGTCATGATTGTGGTATACGAGACATAGTGGATAATACAGTATCTTGCACCCCGATTTAAGCGCTCGATAAACAAAGTCGGAATCTTCTGACGATGATATTTTGGTCCCGGCACCAAAGTTTACGTCAAAGAGTCCGATGCGAGAGAACAGGCTGTGCCTTATAGCCATGTTGTTTCCATTTCCGACAGCCCATGGGTATGAAGGGTGCTCGAATATCTCTTGTTCCTCAGAGTCCTTTGTTGATAATGCGTATTGTTCAGCGGAATGCATGAGAGTTCTGCCAAATAAAAGATCAACATCAGAAAAAGCATTAAGCCCATTTGTTATCTCGTGCAACCAGTTATTAGTCACTATAACATCATCATCGGTGAAAACGATGATATCACCTTGTGCTTGTGCAATTCCACAGTTACGGGCATGTGAAAGACCCTGCTTCGACTCAAAAAAATACCTGATCGGCAATCTGGAATTAAATTCTGACACAACCCTTTTAGTAGTATCCACTGAATTGTTATCAACGACGATCAATTCCCAGGTAAAATCGGACCGTGTCTTAATTCTCGTAAAGCTTTCAAGAGTTGAAGCAAGACTTTCACAACGATTGAATGTACAAATGATAACACTGATCATTCAGATATCACTTTAGCTCTATGTGCAAGATAAATGCATGCCTGTCACAGAGTAAAAAAATAAATTCCTTAAGTGATGTAATATCTCTGGATAAGGTCACTGCTCACCCCATACCACGCGTGTGATCAATCACGAACCGGATTCACGAGATTAGTGATACATACTATTAATGCCGTGTTCCGGCAGATGGCTTTAAATGTTCTCATGGAAACAGCGGTATTTATCGGAATGAGGTCGGCAGCATATTTCCTTAACGGTAGTTCATCCGGAAGGAGAATTTCCACAGATGTTTCCAGTTACCAGTAAATCCTTGTAAGCGTCAAAACATCGCTGAATCACCCGCTCCCACGAGAATTTCTCTGCTTGTTTTCGAGCCGCCTCCCTTCGGCTAATCAATGGCGATCTATCTCGGACCAAGCAGTGAAGAAGGCCCATCGCAGCATCAACATCCCCAGGGGGAAGAAGCCACCCACAGGAGGCATCCACGTAATCCCTCATTCCTCCCACGTCTGTTGTGATGATAGGTGTACCGCAGGCCAGTGACTCAAGAATTGAATTGTTCGCTGTGGCGTCGGTCACTGGTAGGAAGAGGGCATCAGCCGATTGATACAATGCGATGAGCTGTCCCTCAGAGATTGCACCCCGGATATTTGTTGCACCACAACCGGTGAAGTGGCCTACGGTGTTCGAGCTCGTGACGATTTCAAACTGTACCCGCAGTTTCTCGGCCTGACACCGATCGATCACCCGGTGCGTCAAGGCGAAATCGCGCATATGAGAACCCACAAATGCCAATCTCAGGACATTGCCCGTGTCGTGTGATGGAGCCGGCCTGAACGTATGGATATCGATGCCGTGAGGGATAAACACGACCTTTTCTGCCCCAAGCCAATCACGAAACGCAGGTAGTTGAGCACTTGAAACCACAATAGCTCCATCGAGTCTTCGAAGTTCATCACGCTGACGCTTCTCGAATCGCTCTGCAACTCGCCTGCTCGGCAGATGAAAAGTGGAAACTATAGGGCAGGGCAAGAACCACCGTTTTCTCAGGAGCAGATCCAGTTGCTCGTCGCCATACAATACGTGCACAATATCCGGGCGCCGGAGGCGGGACTTGACAAGCAGACTCAGCTCCGCCAACCAATCCTCATAATGATAATCCATTAGGTACTCCCTGCTATTAGACTGACGCCGCCACCATAACCGGACGGCGCGGCGCCAAAACCCAGAGACCTCGCACCGTGTCACTATACTTTCAGCAATCTCCCATCCAAGACGGTCGTAACCACCGGATTCAGTGTGGTGCTCCCAACGTTTCGAAAGGCAAATGACATGCATGAAATGAATCCCCTTATTACTAGGCAGGGAGTTTCTCCCATTCTGAGATGGGGGCAACAGGGCCTCCGTCCACATCATCCTCCCTCATGATGATTCGGATATTACGCTGTGGGCGATACCTTGCACGATTGAAGTGGTAATATATTCAGGTGGAGAGCATTTAATCGCATCAAGGCGTCGTAATTTCATCTCGAATCGCCTCCAGATATTGATGGCCGAACTTGTGGTCCGGTTCCAGGTGGTTCCCCTCCGCCCACTCATTCCATGACTTAATGAAGAGGATGCGCCGACTTTCCTCGTATTCTCGTACCACCGACAAAGCCTGCCTCAGATGTAATCTGAATAATTCGGGAGTGGAATTCATCAACACAACGCCCTTCCGCCCAGATCGGGGTGTGTTGTCCCAATTCGGGATAACCATTGGATAATATTCCCACCTTACATTCCGCTCGACAAAAAACTGCATAGCTTCTCGATACTCATACGTATGGAGTGGCTTCCTATTCAGTCGCTTCATCATTGAACCAAAAATGTAATTGTTTACCAGCTTGCGTCGTATTTGTTGAGTCAAATTCATCTCAAACAACCAACGAATCTTGTCATGATTTGAAATTGTCGCCGCATCAAACCCGTATTCCGTCGGCTCCCACTGTGGATTCGGCGCCTGAGCAACCAGATGCAGCCCTGGCAGACCTGCCTTCACTGCAAGATCCCTCCAGTATTCCATCACCTTAGGGCATTCTGGGATATGCTGCGGACGATACACGAAGAAAAGCGGCTTTCCATTCACTCGGACATACCGACGGTCACAGAATGCCTGCAAGAGATAGGCAAAGTGCCGTTGATGATCATCCCATCCCGGATACTTTTGTTCCATCAATATCCTATCCTCCGCTCCATGCCAGATTCCGGTCCACGATTCATTCGCCCACCCTAGGCAAAACGGAAAATCTAACTCTCCACTCATCAACACTTCGTCAAATGGGCGTTGCAGAAGACGGACACCATTGCCAAACCAGTAATGCCAGTAGCAGAAAGCCTCAATGCAGTATTTCCTGGCCATTGCGGCCTGGGCCGCACGTATCTCTGGCAATCGCAGATCGTAAAAGCCGAGGTCTGCGGGAACATGTGGTTGATAGTGGCCCCGAAACAGGGGTTTAGCCTTAGCAACATTTGTCCATTCAGTAAACCCTTTCCCCCACCACTCGTCGTTTTCCGGTATTGGGTGATACTGTGGCAAATAGAAGGCAATTGCTCGCGCAGCATAAGTGCTTAGAGGCATGTCAGTTTCGCTAAATATAAAATTCCCTTACCAGGAAGGAGCCTTTGATCCTTCCAATTCGCCAGCCTATCATTACAATCATCTTCAGATTATTTTCTTGAAAAGCCATTGTTTCCTTGCAAATCTTTCTATCATAGAACTACGAGGGTAACTGTCTTATTACCAGGCGATTGAAATCACTATATTCTCTCGATATTCCTTATCAGTATATTCAAAGGTAATGTCTATTATTCACGCGGAATTCGCTGTTTCCCGTATTACCTGTTCGATTCCTTGTACATATTGGTCAACCCCGAAATGCTCGTATACATATTCCCTGCCTGTGACGCCTAATTGGCGTGCAAACTTCGGATCCATCAGCAGTCTCACTATCGCGTCAGCCATTGCATTATGGTCCTTTACCGGAACCAACAAACCTGTATCGCCATCTGCCACTACTTCTTCAGGCCCGCCACACCTTGTAGCGACCACGGGGGTCTCCATAGCAAGCGCCTCGATCGCGGTAAGACCAAAAGACTCTTGCTCAGAAGAGATTACAAGAACATCGATTGCTGCCATGAGAGCGTGGATGTTGTTACACCACCCTAAGAGTCGTACCTTTGAATGAAGCTGAAGATCACTGACTCGCTGGCGTATGAGTTTGATATAGCTCTCGGGACCCGAACCCACAATCAGGAAGACCGCATCGTCAATACGCTGAGTCACCTGTTTTGCAGCGGCCAGGAAGGTCAGATGATCCTTTCGCGGTTGTAATGCCCCTACAACGGCAACGAGCTTAGCGCCAGCATCTATATCGTGAAAGCTCGATACCTCCGCGCGAGCCGCGGATCTGTTGCGTACCGTGGGGAAGGGGAGTCCATTGTAAACAATGGTGGCCTTCCCGGACAACCCCTGATAATCCCTCGCCAGCGCCTTAGAACAGAAAATGATGGTTTCCGACAGGAAATCCACGGCCATGGAATAGAGCCGATACGGAAGAATAGGAGCAAGATCACTGTTTCGCAAAATGGATTCGTGGATGTGCCAGACGTGAGGTTTCCTGGTCCGCCGTGCGGCAATAGCGCCTTCGATGCATGTTACTGTGTTTGTGTAAATGAGGTCTACTCCGTGTTCCACGATCAGCCTTTCGATTGCTCTGGAACGTGGATTCAACGTCCGAAGGAAACGGTAAAGATAACGAAGGCGGTGCCCCATCGATGATACATAAATGCCCGGAATCCAATGAACAAGATGTTCTACGAATACTGGAATTCCTAACTCGGCGCTCGCACTACTCAAGGTGCCCTCATAAGGAACAACCAGTAGCGGTGAGCATATGCGTCTATCGATTGCCGAAAGAAGTGTCAATAGAGTCCGTTGTGCGCCAAACATTTCTGAATCGTGCGATACGAAAAGGACTCGAATGGGTTCCTGCGGATCAGTTTGGGGGCCGCTCAGTACCCGGGCAGGATCAAAACTCATTTGTTTCTGCTTTATTGACGCTATGTTCCGGTAGATGGTCTTCAATCTCCTCCGGAAAATGAAAATGATAACACTGGCGTGAGAAAGGGGGTAGCGTTACAAAACTAACAAGGGGCAGAACACATTGTCCTGAGAATGACCGTTGATGGAGGTACAATGGGTTTATCATAAACCTAATGATCGCTCCCGTTCCGATTCATTGAACGGAAGCTCAAAATAAAATCTCAAAAAACATGTCATAAAACTGATCACTAAGAAAATCATCGGTTGTTCAAAGCTCTCTCTTGGATGTTTCAACTGGTATAAGACTCTCCCAGTCGAAAATTAATGACCAATTCCTTGATCAACCCATTGGCGAGTTCATTGTATTTAATGCTGAAGAATAGCTTTCAGCTGAGTATAAATCTTGCTGCCAGCAAAATGATCCCTGGCAAAACGAAGTGCCGACTCTTGGAGTAACTGGCACCGTTCATCGCTTTCAAGAAGGGAAATAACTGCCTCGGCGAATTCCGTCCAATCGTCACAGACAATGCAAGGTGCTTCCCCCTTGAAATCGAGTCCCTCAACTGCATTTGGAGTAGCAACCAGTGGCTTGCCGTTGCAGAGTGCCTCGACTGTCTTGATCTTGAGCCCTGTGCCATACATGGTGGGATTAATCACGACGGCTGATTCTCGATACAAAGTCCGGAGATCAGCCACCCAACCCAAGATTCTCACCTGTGGTATGTTGATCGAAAGTGTTTCCCCTATTTTCCCTGCCACCAACAGCTCTGCCCGTGGATTTTTATTACATACAAGAGGCCATACATGCTCGCAAAAGCTTTTGAGCCCGGAAACATTATTAGGGTAGTTAGAACCGACAATTAACACAGTATTCTTGTAGGCCTCATCAACTTTGCCATGGGTTGCCAGTTCATAATCGATACCAACCGTCACTACCTTCCGTTCCGGTACTAATGCATGGAAATGCTCGGCTTCGGTAGTTTGAATGGCAATAACGACATCAGCATTAAGGAGATATGCACGCTCCTCTTCGGGTGAGCAATAAATGGGCTCTTGAGGATCTCTCTTTGAAAGTAGGTCATGGGTGTCCACCAATTTAAGGACACCTGGTGGAACTCTACGTAGGCAGGGGGTTGTAAACACATATTCGGCGATCACAGCTTGCGGCCTATACCGTTCACAGAGGACACTAGTCGTAAGTATCAGAGAGGGTGGGCAGAGATAGGCTCGAACTCTTTCAGATTCTGTAAGGGGTGCCGGAGGTCTAAAAAACTTTCGTCTTACGCGGTTGATGATCCTCAGAGGAATAGATGCTCGGTACTCATCCAGGGTGTGAACCGCATCAACAAGCTGGAGAAGCTGATTACATGTTTCGGGAGAAAGTGATGGATGATTTAAAAGTAAAACAACCTTAGCCCCCTCTTCCCTTAGCCATTTGATCATTTTATAGATGCGAATCTCATTACCTGCTGAAAGAAGCACAGGGTTTACATGAGATATGAATAATATTGTCCCCGTTATTCCCTTCCCGACACCGTTATCAGAACTTTTTTCAACCAGAGACAATTCGTGAATTCCGTTTTTAATATCTAACAGTAAGCTTGACTAAATGAACCAAGCTCTTTTTTCAATCTAAAGCTTAACTCTTCATATATTTCATGTATTATCTTAAATGCCATTTTTTCCAACTATAGTTAAAATAGTCCCGATCGATTAAGACCAGTACAATTGTTTGCTTTAAGTGCTTTAAGGCATTCACTATCTTTAAAAAAAGCACTTTAACAAGTCTTGCCTTGCTAAGGGGATAACCAAGAGACTTAAGCTGGCTTTTATGATACTCCCAAAAGTCTTGTCCCCTGTTTTGAAATATAGCTAATGATAAAAATTTGTAATAAAAATCCATATAAACCTTAAATTGATTTTGATATTCCTCTTCAGTTAGATATTTAGGCCCATATTCCATAAGAAAAGATATATTTGTTGGTGCCCAGGTAAATAATCTTAGAATCGTTGAACTGCTTATTTGCTCGTCATGTAATCGTTCAAAGGCTAGAATCTGGTGTACAAATCCGAAATCACAGTCATGCAAATACTCATAGCATGCTGCCATATCATGGTGTGGTGTAGATTTTTTATAAAAGTTTTTTTCTCTTTTTATAAGGTCTGATCGATATAATGTGGTTGTGGGACTTCCTAATATATATGGTTCCCAAAGCAATTGAGATCGGCATACCTCACGACCTGATATTACTTCTGTTCCGATGGGAAGTCCAATATTTGTGGCCTTTTCCTGATCGACAGCGTAACAGACAACGAACCCAACTGATTTATGTGCTTCAGCAAATTCTGCCATTCTTGAAATACAATCAGGGAATAACCAATCATCACTTTCTACGACCTTGCAATATTTACTGTCAGGAGATATAAGACGAAAAGCGATATTATGGTTAGCCGTAATATCTACAAATTTTTCATTATTATGGATACGAATACGTTTGTCCAATTTTGAGTACTTCTCTGCAATTTCCAGGGTCTTATCAGTACTACAATTATTTACAATCGTGTAATCCCAATTTTGATATGTTTGGGTCAATACGCTCTCGATGCATTCGGCAAGGTATTTTTCTCCGTTATAGACGGGGGTTACAATACTAACAAGCGGCTGTCGTGATATATTCATCCTTATTGCACTCCTTTTTGCCGTGAGTCGTTGTTATAGAGGAGCTTACCAATTAAGTCACTGTCTGATCTTGTTAGACCAGTTCATCCTGTCCTGGTTTCATTCAATCCGTCGAGGTTCCATTTGTACGGCATGAATATTATGCCATGTTGTTTTGCCATTCCTAAACCTGATCCATAAAAATCAGACACCTCAACATCGAGCTTTATGCTATGTTCCA
>CAZMBE010000048.1:0-17418 GCA_964564625.1 uncultured Syntrophaceae bacterium
CTCAGGCCGCGGGCTCGTCGATCGAGTGCAGCGCGCCGGCGCCGGCCTGCGCGCCCTGCGCGCAGCACGCCGCGTTCAATGCCGCGGTCTTCGGCAGGCACTGCGTCCCCTGACAGCAGTTGCGGATCATGAACGCGAGCAGGTCGTCCACCAGCGGAAAGTCCGCGGCGTAGTAGATGAATCGTCCGTCCTGGCGACCCCGGATGAGGCCGACCCGGCTCAGGTGCCCGAGGTGAAACGACAGGGTCGGCGCAGCGATGCCCACCCGTTCGCTGATGATGCCGGCGCTCAGGCCTTCATCGCCGGCTTCGACCAGGATCCGGAAAACGGCCAGCCGGGTCTCGTGTCCCAGGGCCGAGAAGATTTCGGAGGCCTCGAGCGTTTCCATGTCGAATCCGATCCCGAGTGGCCGATGCGCCGGCCGGTTCGTGTGTCGCGCGCCCGTCAGTGAGGCGCCGCCCGCGTGCCGACTCTACCCCATTCCGACGCGACGAACGTCCGGGTGAGGGCGGCGAGCTCGCGATAGAAGCCGGTGCCCGCATTGTCCTCGACGGCGTCGGCGAACGGGGCGATCCATCGTGCGAGGTGGGTCTCCAGCAGGCGCCGCTTCAGGGCCGCGAATCGCGCCTGCCCTGCCGCGTCGCCCGCCGCGCGGGCCTGCGCCTCGCGGAACGACAGGACGTAGAGGAATTCGAGTTCGACCGCCGCGTGGTCGGGCAGTTCGAGGAAGTCCTGCGCGATCTCGAAGTCCGCTTCGCGGTACAGGTCGAGCACCGCCATCGTCGTGGCCTGCATCAGGCCCGCGTCGCGTTCGAGCCAGATCGAGCCGTACGGCCGGGCAGGCGCTTCGATCGGACCGAGGAAAAGGCGCGTGTAGTCGATCTTCAGATCGTCCAGCGTCGCGGCAGCGAACGAATCTCCGAGCTTCCGAACGCTGTCGGCCAGCGCGGCGTCGCCCCGCAGGGCCGCGGCCAGCATCGAGTCGAACATCCGCTCCTCGGCGAACTCCGGGCCCGGCTCGTAGTAGCAAGCGGCCAGGAAGCGGCAGAGGTCGGCCCGCGCGAGATCGGGGTCCGAAGCACCGTCGGTCATCTGCTCTCCAGAAAGAAAAGGGGCGGAAGGCCCGCCCCAGTCTAGCGTGCAGGCCGCCGGTCAGCCGCGCGCGCTGTACTTGCCGACGTAGTGGACGTTCGGCTTCGTGCCCTTGTCCTCCTGGAGACGGAAGGACTTCTGCGACGCCAGCGTCTTCGAGATCGCCGCGTTCGGGTCGTCCTGGTCGCCGAAGATCCGGGCCTGCGAAGGGCAGACTTCGACGCACGCGGGCTGCAGTCCCTTGCTCGTCCGGTGGTAGCAGAACGTGCACTTCTCCACCTTGTCGGCGCTGCGAATCGCCTTGACGTTGCCCTCCGCGAACGCGTTCATCGCGGGAATCGCAGCGCCCGCCGCCTTCGCGACGTCGGCGCCGGACGACGTGCAGCCGGGGATCGCCGCCGCCTTGTCGGCCCAGAACGGCTGCGTCGGCTGCTCGTCGGCGTTGTAGCTGATCACGCTGTAGGTCTCGCCGTTCAGGCTCTCCGCGCCCAGCGAACGATTGCTGTACGGGCAGGCCCGCTGGCACTTGCGGCAGCCGATGCAAAGTTCGGTGTCGTGCATCGTCACGCCTTCGGGCGTCTTGAACAGCGCCTTCGGCTCGGCCGGGCACTCCTCGACGCAGGGCGCGTTCGAGCAGTGGTTGCACAGCACCGGCATCACCCAGTGGCTCACGTTCGGGAACGTGCCCTCGGTCTTCATCACGAAGTCGGCCCAGTTGAAGCTCTGGCCGTCGCCGCGGTTGCGCGTGTTGTTCTCGGCCTTGCAGGCGAAGGCGCACGCACCACATCCGACGCAGCGCTGCAGGTCGATGACCATTCCGAATCTCATTGCGGTCTCCTTGTGCTCGCTCGCGTCGTCACGCCTTCTCGATCCGTACGCCGGTGAAGCCGCCATTGCGCGCCGTGGCGCCGCTCATGCGGTCGTAGTCGTCCACCAGGATCTCGTTGTTGTTTCCGCCGTTCGGCACGGCCTTCGCGTAGTCCCTGGCCGCGACGCGTCCGTACGCCCAGTGCCCCTGGCCGTAGGCCTTCGCGACGGTGCCCGGCCGCACGCCTTCCCACAGCTTGAGCTTGACGACGATCGAGCCCGCGAGCGACGTCACCCTGACCATGTCGCCGGTCTTCAGTCCGAGCTTCGCGCCGTCGGCCGGGTTCATCTTCAGCACGTCGTCCCAGCCCACGTCGCCCGGGTCGACCTTCTTGAACTCCTGGTACCAGGGCAGGTTCGCGGATCGCCCCTCGCGATTCAGCCGGGACTTGTAGTCGATGAACGTGAACGGGTAGTCCTGCAGGCTGCCGTGACGCTTCGGGGCTTCGTAGTGCGGCACGAACGCGCGCTCGCCGCGCGCCGTGTACCCCGAGACCTCGAGGATCTCGTCCATCGAGACCTTGTACTTGTCCGCGTGGTCCTTCAGGCCCTTCTTGAACGTCTCGCTGTAGAACTCGAACTTCTTCGTCGCCGTGGCGAACTTCCCGCCCCAGCCCTTCTTGTACGTGTACTTCGGCCCGGAGACGATCCCTCGCCTCCTGAACTCGTCCCAGCCCTTCACCTGATCGCCCTTGATCGGTTCCTTGGGCATCCACAGCGGCGCGCTCGAGATCTTCGCGGCGATCTCGGAGAACTCGCGGTCGCTGGTCGGCGCCTTGCCGTTCTCGGGGTCCTTGAACTCCTTCGAGTAGTAGTCGAAGAGGTTCGGGAAGCCCTTTTCCTTCAGCTTCGCGGCCAGCAGCCACATCACCTCGGTCTCTTCCTGCTTGACGTCCCAGAGCCGCCTGCCGGCGGGCTGCTGGATCGTCGCGTAGCCGTGCAGGTTGCCCATGTTGGTGATGATCGACGTGCCCTCGCTGCAGTTCAGCGTCGCGGGCAGGACCACGTCGGCGAACTGCGTCATCTCCGAGGGATTCGTGACCAGGTGCACGAAGAACGGCACACTGGCGAGCGCCCGGTCCCAGCGCTTCGGATCGGTGCACGAGAAGTTGAAGTTGCTCCACGAGCTCATCAGGACCTTCACCGCGCCCGGGTCCTTGAGCATGCCGTTGGCGACGTTGTTCGTGACGACCCCGCTTCCGGGCCGCGCGTTCATCATCGCCGGCATGTTCTTGTCGCCGCGCATGTCGATCTTCTTGCCCTTGCCGGCCTTGGCGGCGAGCTCGTCGACGTACTTGTCGGCCTTCGGGAATGCCGCGATCGGCACCCCGGAGCTCTGCAGCATGCCGCCCTCGACGTCAACGGATCCCGCCAGCGCGTTCAGCGCGTGCACCGCCATCGCGGCGAACGTGCCGCGGGGGTTCATCGCGACACCGGGCCCCATCCAGACCGCGACCTTCGGCGCCGCCTTGCCGATCGCGCGCGCCACGCGGATCGTCTGCGCGGCAGGGATCAGCGTCTCGCGCTCGGCCCAGTCGGGCGTCTTGTCCTTGAGCTCGAGGTTCCACCACTTCACGAGCCCGTAGGTCTCCTTCTCCGCGAAGGCGGCCTCGTCGACCGTGGCCCCGGCCGCGAAGAGGTTCCTGCCGTCCTTGAAGTCGCCGACGAATTCGCGGTTCCACAAGCCCTCGACGAGCATCACGTGGGCGATCGCGCCCGCGAGCGCACCGTCCGTCCCCGGCTTCACCGGCAGCCACTCGTGGGCCTTCGCCGCCGCGTTCGACAGCCGCGGATCGACCGCGATCACCGTGCCGCGCGCGAGGATCTCGCCGAAGCGGCGGATCGTGTTCGGCACCATGCGGTTGGACGCGAGCGGATCGGTGCCCCACGCGACCAGGCACATCGTCTTGTCGAGGTCGTAGTCGCGATAGCCGAAGAAGCCCTGGGTGAGTCCGGGGCCCATCTTCTCGGCTTCGGCGCAGATGGCGCTGTGCGAGAAGTAGTTGGGCGTGCCGAAGACTTTGGGGAGCGTTCCGTAGAGCAACTCGGTCGACGTCGCCGAATAGCGCCCGCGGATGTAGCAGAACTTGTCGGGCTCGCCGGCCTTGCGAAGCTCGATCATCTTCGTGGCGACGATGTCCAGCGCCTCGTCCCACGAGATCGGTACCCACCTGGGGTCGACGCCGCGACCCTTGGCCGCGTTGGTGCGCTTCATCGGGCCCTTGATGCGGTCCGGGTCGTAGGTCTGCTGAGGGATCAGGTGACCGCGCGGGCAGGTGTACCCGTGGTTGGTCGGGCTCGCCGGGTTGCCGCGGACCCGGACCACGCGGCCGTTCTCGACGAAGAGCTGGATCGCGCACCACTGCGTGCACCCCTGGCAGGCGGTGGACACCCACTCGCCGGCGGCCGGGCCGGCCGACTTCGGTGTCCGCGGGACCAGCGCACTCGACACCGGCGACGTCGTCGCACAGCCCGCCAGCATCAGGCCCATCGTCGCGGACGAGGCCTTGATGAAGTCCCTTCTCGTCAATCTCATGGACGCACCCCTCCAACGTTTTGGCCGCCGACGCCGTCCGGGTGCGGGAAATCCCGCGTTCCCGTGCGGGTCATTCAGCGGAGATGCTAGTCCTTTTGAGACTTGTCGAAATAGACAAATGTCAACGGCTGCCGCGTGCGCGCGATCCCCGGGGTGTCGGAAGCGGGGCGTTCGCGCTCTGGCGAGGCGCGGCTGCCATTCGAACAATGACGATATGAAGATCCGCAAGGGATGTTGGCGCGCTGCAACAACCGGGGCGCGCCGCAGCGGACGATCAGACGGGGATGCGGACGGGCAATTCGCTGTAGCCGTGCACGAAGCACGAGGCGACGCGGACCGGCTCGCCGACGACCTCGATGAACGGGAAGCGTTCGAGCGCTTCCTCCCACAGGATGGCCAGCTGCATCTCGGCCAGGCGGTTGCCGACACAGCGATGCACTCCGAAGCCGAACGACAGGTGCTGCCGCGGGCGGGCGCGGTCGACGATGAACGCGTCCGGGTTCTCGATCACCTCGTCGTCGCGGTTGCCCGAGATGTACCACATGACGACCTTGTCGCCCTCGCGGATCTGTCGGCCGCCCAGTTCGAAGTCGGCCACGGCCGTGCGCCGCATGTGCGCGAGCGGCGTCTGGTAGCGGATGATCTCCGAGACCGCGCTCGGGATCAGCGCGCGGTTCTCGCGCAGCTTGCGGTACTCGTCCGGATTCTGGTTGAGGAACAGGAGCCCGCCGCTGATCGAGTTGCGGGTCGTGTCGTTGCCGCCCACGATCAGCAGCCCGACGTTGCCGAGGAACTCGCTCGGACTCAGGTGCCGCGTGGCCGGCGCGTGCGCGAGCATCGAGATCAGGTCGCTGCGCGGTTCCGCGTTGACGCGCTCGTTCCAGAGCCGCGTGAAGTACTCGAGGATCTCGCCGAGGACTTCCTCGCGCTTCGCCCAGCCGTCCGGCCGGTCCGGTGGTGGCCGCGAGGTGATCACGTCGGACCAGTAGGGGAGCAGCCGCCGATCCTCGAACGGAAAGTCGAACAGCGTGGCCAGCATCTGGGTGGTCAGCTCGATCGAGACCCGCTCGACCCAGTTGAAGGTCTCGCCGCGCGGCAGGCCGTCCAGGATGCGGCGCACGCGCTCGCGGATCAGCACCTCCAGCTTCGCGAGATTGGCCGGCGCGACGATCGGAGTCACCACCTTGCGCTGTGCGTCGTGGCGCGGCGGGTCCATCGCGATGAAACTGGGGTGGCGCATCTGCGGCGGCAAGTCGACGAGGTTGATGCCGCCCAGGCTCGACTCCGACGAGAAGACGGCGTGGTTCGTGTCCACCGCCATGATGTCGTTGTACTTCGTCACCGACCAGAACGAGCCGTGGAGGCCGTCCTTCCGGTAGTGGACGGGGGCCTCGCGCCGCAGGCGCTCGAGATACGGCCAGACGGTATCGGACGCGAACAGGTTCGCGTCCGACAGGTCGATCTGGTCCAGCGGCATCGAATACGCGGCTTCGCGGGCTTGTTCGGCGTTCATCGGAATTCGTCCCCCTGCCTGGATCATGCGACGGCGAGCCGGAATCCGGGCAGCGTGACGGACTCGGTGACGTCGTCGAACACCATTTCCACCCGCTGCCCGATGCGGACGCGGTCGGGCGGTGCCGCGACCCGGGCCATCATGCGCGGGCCCTCGTCGAGGTCGACCAGCGCGATGACGTACGGCGTGTCGGCCTTGAACGCGGGACCCGCCGGCCGGCGGGCGACCGTGTAGGTGTAGATCGTCCCGGCGCCGGGGGAGTCGGTCCATTCGAGCCGGTCGCCGTGGCAATGCGGACAGATCGCACGAGGGTAGAAATGCGTGCGGTCGCAGTCCAGGCAGCGCTTCAGCGTGAACCGGTGCTCGCGCAATGCCGCCCAGAACGGCTCGGTGTCGGGGTCGACGACGGGGAGGGGTTTGTCGTACACGGTGGCTAGCTCAGCGAAAGGATGCAGGTGGCCGCGCTCGACAGCGTGACGCCGGTGCCGTGCACGAGCGCGGTGCTCGCGCCGCGGACCTGGCGCTCGCCGCACTCGCCGCGCAATTGCCGGGTGGCTTCGATCAGCAGGAACAGGCCGTACATGCCGGGGTGCGCATCGGCCAGGCCGCCGCCGCTGGTGTTCATCGGGAATTCGCCGCCTGGGCCGGTGCGCCGGCTGGCGGCGAATGCGCCGCCTTCGCCCGGCGCGCAGAATCCGAGCGCCTCGAGCGTGAGGATCACCGTGATCGTGAACGAGTCGTAGACCTGCACGACGTCGATCGCTTCGCGGCGCAGGCCGGCGCGATCGAGTGCCTCGCGCCCGGTGCGCTCGGCGATGCCGAGCCGGGCCACGTCGGGCATCAGCGCCATCGACAGGTGCGAGTGCGCTTCGCCGAAGCCCCGGACGTAGACGGGCCTCGCACCCAGCGCACGCGCGTGCTCGGCGGTCGTCATGACCAGTGCACCGGCACCGTCGGTGACCAGGCAGCAGTCGAGCGCGTGAAGCGGGTCGCAGATCGTCGGGCTCGCGAGCACGTCGTCGACCTGAATCGGCGTGCGCAGCGTCGCGGCGGGGTTGAGCGCCGCCCAGCGGCGCGCGGAGACCGCGACGTCGGCGAGTTGCGCGGGCGTCGTGCCGAACTCGTGCATGTGCCGCATCGCGGCCATCGCGTAGCCGCCCATCGGCGTCGGCAGGCCGAACGGAGTCTCGAACTGCATCCCCAGGCTCGGCGGACGGCCCGCGAGGTTGCGGCTCCGGTCGCTCTTCTGCGTGCTGCCGTAGGTGATCAGCGCGACCTCGCACAGCCCGTGCTCGATCGCCATCGCCGCGTGGCCGACGTGCGACTCGAACGCCGACCCGCCCGCGTTGGTGCCGTCGAAGAAGCGCGGGACGATGCCGAGGTACTCGCCGACTGCGATCGTCGGCAGCTGCCCCACGCCCGGAACGCCCCAGGCGCCCGCGGTCAGCAGGCCGTCGACGTCGGCGAGCGTGAGGCCGGCCTGCGTCAGCGCGTCGCGCGCGGCCCGCGCCTGCGCCGACAGCGGCGTGCCGGGCGTGGCCAGCATGCCGTCGGAGAGCGGCGCGTCGGCCACGCCGACGATCACCGCTTCGCGCGCGGCGCCTCGCGGTGCGGCCATCAGATCGGATCCCAGCTGAAGACTTCGGGCGAGCGCTCCAGCGGCGTGAACGACGACTTCAGCGCCGGCAGCATCTGCTGAGCCAGCGCCTCCTGCGTCCAGCCCCCGTCGCGGTGCACCGAGCGGACCGGACGCGGCTGGCTGAACAGGAAGACCTCGTGCATGCGCACGCCGAACACCTGGCCGGTGACGTCGCGCGCCGCGTCGCTCGACAGGAACACCGCCATCGGCGCGATCTTGTCGGGCGTCATCTTTCGTCCGATGGCCAGCCGCTCGGCGTTCTCCGGCGTGTCGGGAATCGACATCCCCATGCGGCTCCAGGCGAACGGGCAGATGCAGTTCGAGCGCACGCCGGAGCGCGCCATGTCCAGCGCGATCGACTTCGACAGGCCCACGATGCCCAGCTTGGCTGCCATGTAGCTGGCCTGCCCGAAGTTGCCGACCAGGCCAGATGCCGAGGTCATGTGCACGAAAGTGCCACTCTTCTGCTCGCGGAAGTGGTCGGCCGCGGCGCGGCTGACGTGGAAGCTGCCACTCAGGTGCACCTTGATGATCGAGTCCCAGTCCTCGAGCGTCATCTTGTGGAAGATGCAGTCGCGCAAGGTGCCGGCGTTGTTGACGACCGCGTCGATGCGGCCGAAGTGGTCGAGTGCGCACTGCACGATGCGGCGCGCGCTGTCCCACTCGGAGACGCTGTCGGTGCTGACCACGGCCTCTCCGCCCCGCGAGCGGATCAGGCTGACGACTTCCTGCGCGGGCGTCTCCGCGGTGCTCTCGCCCCAGACCGTGACGCCGATGTCGTTGACGACCACCCTGGCGCCCGCGGCCGCCATGTGCAGTGCGATCTCGCGCCCGATGCCGCGTCCGGCGCCCGTGACCACGGCGACCTTGCCTTCCATGTGTTTCGATTGCATCCGCTGACTCCCTGGTTTCGTTTCGGCGTCCGGCGCGACTGCGTCGCGCGATCAGGCGTAGCGTCGCGACACGAACTGCGCGACGCAGGCCGGCATCGAACGCAGGCTCTCGAACTCGCGCAAGGGCGAGGTCCCTTCCGGCGCGGCGTTCACCGGGCCTCCTGTGCGGGCGGCGAGGCCGCGACGACGCGATCGTTCAGAAGGCGATCGATGCGCTCCTCGTCGAGGCCGACGACCTCGCGCAGGACCTCGCGCGTGTCCTGCCCGACTTCGGGGCCGGTGCGCCGGATCGCGCCGGGCGTGCGCGAGAGCTTCGCGACCAGCCCGGTCATCGCGACCTCGCCGAGCCGCGGGTGTGCGTGGCGCACGATCGCGCCGCGCTCGTGGAAGTGACGGTCGGCGAACGCGTCGGCGACCGTGTAGCACAGCGAACTCGGCACCGAGGCCTCGTCGAGCACGCGAATGATCTCCGCGCTGTCGAGCGACGCGGTCCAGCGGCCGACTTCCTCGTCGATCGCGTCGACGTTGGCGACGCGCGAGCGCAGCGCCGTGAAACGCGGATCGCGAGCCAGTTCCGGGCGATTCATCGCGTCGCAGAACCGCGCGAAGATCGCGTCGTTGTTCGCGGCGATCAGCACGTGGTTGCCGTCGCGGGTCGGGTACAGGTTGTTCGGCGCCAGGCCCGGGGCCCGCGAGCCGGCGCGGTTCGCGACGACGCCGAGGCGGTCGTAAGCGGGCACGTCCGGCTCGAGCAGGCTGAACGCCGCCTCGAACAGCGAGACGTCGATCACCTGGCCCTTGCCCGAGCGCTCGCGCTCCAGCAGTGCGAGCGAAGCGCCGAGCGCGGCGTAGAGGGCCGCGAGGTAATCGGTCAGCGCCACCGAGACGCGAGCCGGCAGCTGGTCGGGCTCGCCGCACAGCTGGCGCAGGCCGCCGTACGCCTCGCAGATCGTTCCGTACCCGGGCCGGTAGCTGTTCGGCCCGGTCTGCCCGTAGCCGCTGATGCGCACCAGCACGACGCCGGGATTGCCCCGGCTCAGCACGTCGTAGCCGAGTCCCATGGCCTCGAGCTTGCCGGGCCGGAAGTTCTCGACGACGACGTCGCAGCGAGCGGCGATCGCAAGCGCGAGGGCGCGGCCCTCTTCGGTCCTCAGGTCGATCGCGATCGAACGCTTGTTGCGCAGGATGCTCGCCGCATACAGCGAGACGTCGCCCTCGTGCAGCCCCATGTGCCGCACCATGTCGCCTTCGAGCGGCTCGATCTTGAAGACCTCGGCGCCGTAGTCGCCGAGCAGGCGCGCGCACGCGGGGCCGGCGACCGTGGAGCAGAGTTCGAGCACGCGGCGACCGGCGAGGGGGCCGAACAGTTCCGAATTCATCGGGGGCCTCACGCGTCCTGGAATCGCGGGGGACGGCGGTCGCGCCAGGCCTGCAGGGCCTCCGCGAAGTCCGGGCCGTCTTCGAAGGGTTCGCGCATTTCGTGCGACAGCTTCAGCGCATCGGTCACGCCGAGGTCCAGGCTGCGGCGGATCAGGACCTTGGCGGCGCGGATCGCGGCCGGGCTGTTGGCGGCGATGTCCTCGGCCCAGCGGGCCGTCTCTTCGCGCAGCCGGGCCGCCGGAACGACCAGGTCGACGATGCCGAAATCACACGCTTCGCGGGCGGAGAACTGCCGAGCGCTGAAGACCATCAGGCTGGTCCGTCCGCGCCCGATCAGCCGCGCGAGCCTGACCGGTCCGCCGCCGCCGGGAAAGCCGCCGGCACGCAGCACCTCGGGCAGCGAGAACATCGCGTCCTCGGACGCGATGCGGATGTCGCAGCCGAGCGCCAGTTCCAGCCCCCCCGCGATGGCGGCGCCGTTGATCATCGCGATCACGGGACAGGGGAACGTGTCGAGCAGCTCGATCGCCCGCTGCCCGGTCGCGCGCTGCTCGCGCGTCTTGCCCGCGCCCTCGGCCAGTCGTTCCTTCAGGTCGCCGCCCGCGCAGAAGGCGGCGCCCTCGCCCGTGAGGACCAGCACGCGCAGGTGGCGCCGCTCCCTGAGCAGGGTCAGGCATTCGACCAGTTCGAGGACGAGCTGGTGACTCATCGCGTTGCGCTGCTGCGGCCGGCTCAGCCACAGCGTGCACACCGGGGTGTCGGCACCCTCCAGCCGCAGTGTCTGCCAGCTCGAAGGGTTGGGAGGGGGCTGTTCGGAGTTCATGCCGCGGACATTGCGCCCGCGACCTATGCCTGTCCAATGAGTAATTTACATCCTATGAATGCAATCTATGCATATGCATCGGAGCTTCTCCCTCAGGATGCGGATTCCTCGCCGTCGATCTCGGAGCCGGTCCGCGCCAGCGCGGGAAGCTCGAGCCGTCTGCCCGGGTAGTCGGCCCTGAGTTGCCGGATCGCCTCGTCGATGAATTCGCGGACGTGCGCCGACACCTGCTTGCGCTCCCGCACGAGTCCGGTCCAGACGCCGAGCGGCCGGTGTCCCGATCGGATCGGCAGGGCCTTCACGGCATGGTGCTCCAGCGCCAGCGTCGAGGGCACGACCGCCACGCCGTAGCCGACCTCGGCGAGCGCCACGAGGGCGTTCTGGTCTGCACTCTCCAGGATCAACCGCGGACGCAGGTCCGTCGACCGGCAGGCGGCCTCGAACACCATCCGGCTCGTGAAGTTCTTGGGCGCGATCAGCAGGCCGAATCGCCCCACGTCCTCGATCGAGACCGCCTTGCGCCTGGCCAACTCGTGCCTGGCGGGGACGACGGCGACGACGTGCATCGGAAAGAGACGACGCGACACCAGCGTCTCGCTGGAGGTCTCGCGCGTGAAGACGACGTCGAGTTCCCCGCGGTCGAGCGACTCGAGCAGCCGCCCGCCGCTGTCGATCGTGAGGGACACCTCGACGTCGGGGCGTTGCGTCGCGAAGGTTCGAAGCAGCGGCGGCAGCACCCGCTCGACCGTGCTCGCGGCGCCGCCGATGCGCAGCACGGCGGACCGTCCGGCCGACAGCAGCCGCGCGCGCTCGAGCAGCACGTCGGCGCTGCCGAGGACCAGCTTCGCCTCGCGCAACACGCTCCAGCCTTCCGGGCTCAGCGCGATCCGGCGCCCGTGGCGCACGAACAGGGCGACGCCCAGTTCGCTCTCGAGTTCCTGGACGGCGCGCGAGAGTGCGGGCTGGCTGCGGTGCAGGCGCTCGGCCGCCGCCGAGACGCTGCCCGTCTCGGCGACGGTCGCGAAGTAATTCAGCGAACGCAGGTGCATGGCGACCCTCTTGTATGCGGAAGTTGCATCATAAAGTGAAAAATTATGCATTGGACATGCATGACGCGCCAAGCTCAGCATTCGCGGACGGCGTCGCGGATCCCGCCCCGCGACGCGGCCCGGAAAGAAGAGACCATGGACTTCACGATCCCCGAAGAGATCACCGCCGTCGGCGACGCGCTCGTCAGGTTCATCGACCGGGAGGTGGTGCCGCTCGAAGACGAGCATCGGGAACTGCTCACGAACGAGCGACATCTCTTCGGACCGGACGGACGCTGGACCGACGAGGTTCGGGCCCTGAAGCGACGCGTGCGGATGCGCTCGGCCGAGCTCGGCTTCTACAACCTGTTCGGCCCCGAGTCGATCGGCGGCGGGGGGCTCGGCGCGCTCGCGGCGGTCGCGATCCAGGAGCGGCTGAACGCCCACTGCGGGCCCGAGCGCGCGCTGGTCCACTCGGTCGTCCTGCCGTCGCCGTTCACGAACGGGTTGTCGCCGGTCTTCGCGCACATGGACCGTGCGGTATTCGAACGCTACCGGGAAGGCCTCGCCAGCGGCGACAAGACCTCGTGCTTCTGCATGAGCGAGCCGGACGCCGGCTCCGACGTCTACGCGATGAAGACCGTCGCCGAGCGCGACGGCGACGGCTGGGTGATCAGCGGCACGAAGCAGTGGATCACGAACTCGCCGTACGCCGACTACGCGATGGTCTTCGCGGTCACCGACAAGGAGGCCGCGCGCAACCGGCGAGGCGGCGTCACCGGCTTCTTCGTCGACACCCGCGCGCCCGGCTATTCGGTGACGAGCGTGATCCCGCTGATGGGTCACCTGGGCTTCGACATCGGCATCGTCAACTTCGATCGCGTGCGCGTCGCGGACGACCACCGGATCGGCCCGGTCGACCGCAGCCTGTCGGTCGCGCTCGACGGCGTGAGCGTCGGGCGCCTGAGCATGGCCGGCAGCTGCATCGGCCTGGCGAAGTGGGCGCTCTCGATGGCGACCGGGTACGCGAAGACGCGCCGGACGTTCGGCCGGCCGATCGCCGAGCACCAGGCCGTGCAGTTCCTGCTCGCCGACAGCGCGATGGACATCTACGCCGCGAAGTGCATGACGCAGAACTGCGCGTGGCGGATCGACCAGGGACTGCCGGCGATCAAGGAGGTCTCGATGGTCAAGGCGTTCGGCACCGAGATGCTCTCCCGCGTCATGGACCGTTGCATGGAGGTCCACGGCGCGATGGGGCTGACGAACGAACTGCGCCTCGAGGCCGGGCTGCGGTACGCGCGCATCACGCGCGTTCCCGACGGCACGAGCCAGATCCAGCGGCGCACGGTCGCGAGCCGGCTCCTCGACGGCGACGACGCGCTCTGAGGCGTCGCGTGGCACTCATCCGACCGCTCGAACGGGCGAACGAACACTCAGGAGGCTCCCCGATGCAGCGTGCACGAATCAGGGCGGCAGCCGCCGCAGGGGCGGCGATCGCGATCCTCGCCGTGGCGTCCCCGGCGGGCGCTCAGGAGGGGCCGTGGCCTGCCAGGCCGATCAGGTTCATCGTCCCGTTCCCACCGGGCGGGCCGATCGACGTCCTCAGTCGCCAGATCGCGACGCGACTGCAACAGGCGCTCGGCCAGCCGCTGGTGGTGGAAAACGTCGCCGGCGCCGGCGGCGGACGCGGGCTCGCCGCGATCGCCGCGGCGCCCGCGAACGGATACACGATCGGGCTCGGCCAGACGTCGAACCTCGTGTTCAACCAGCACCTGTATCCGGCCGGGAGCCTGCGCTACGACTCGGTCAAGGACTTCACGCCGATCGCGCGGGTGGTCGAGGCCGCCAACGTGCTGTGCGTGAATCCGAAGGAGCCGTACCGGAGTCTCGCCGAACTCGTCGCCGCCGGCGTCGCGAAGCCCGGAACGATCAACTACGGCTCGGCCGGCAACGGGGCGGGCAATCACCTCGCGACCGAGCTGCTGGCGTCGATGACCGGCGCGAAGTTCACGCACGTGCCCTACAAGGGCAACGCGGCTGCGCTGACCGACCTGCTCGGGGGCAACATCAGCTTCATGTTCAATCTGCCGATCGACGCCGTTCCGCTGGCCCGGGAAGGCAAGGTTCGGGCGTTGGGAACGACGGGGCGCACGCGTCTGCAGCTCGATTCGAGCATCCCGACGATCGGCGAGTCGGTGCCCGGATTCGAGGTCGTCAGCTGGGCCGCGGTCATCGCGCCGGCAGGACTGCCGCGCGAGATCACGAACCGGCTGTCCGACGAGATCGCGAAGGCGTTGCGAGCGCCCGAGATGGTCGAGCGCCTGACGAAGCAGGGTTGGGAGATCGCTTACGGGACGCCGGAGCAGGCGGCGCAGACGATCCGAAATGACCTCGTGCGCTGGGGGCCGATCGTCAAGGCGTCGGGTGCGAGGGTCGACTGAGTGCGCGACGAATCGTTCGCAGGAGGCTGCACAGTGGAGAATTCGATGGGATCGATGCGTCGCCGCGTGCTCGGCATCGCTGCGCTGATGCTCGCGAGCCTCGGCGCGCCCGCCCCAGCGGGGGCGCAGCCGGCTGGCGCGCAGCCGCCGTGGCCGTCGAGGCCGGTGAGGCTGCTGGTGCCCTACGCTCCCGGCGGCTCGACTGACGGGGTCGCGCGTCTCTACGCAGAACACCTGTCCCGCCGTCTCGGCCAGCCGGTCGTCATCGAGAACCGGCCCGGTGCGGCGACCAACATCGCGGCGCAGGCGCTCGCGCTTGCGGAAGCGAACGGGTACACCGTGATGCTGGCGACGAACCAACTGATCATCAATTCGGTGTTCGGCCCCGTGCCGCCGTTCGACGTGCTGACCGGATTCGCGCCGGTGAGCGTGATCGCCGAGATTCCGTTCGTCGTGGCGGTCGACGCGCGATCGCCGATGAAGACGATCGCGGATTTCGCCAGGGCGGGCGGCGCGCAGGGGCCTTCGATCTCGCACGCGCAGTTCGACCCGTACGTGAAGCTGCTCTCGACGGCGCTCGGCGTGCAGGTGCTGGGCGTTCCGTTCCAGGGCGGCTCGCCCGCGGCGATGGCGGCGATCGGCGGCGACGTGACCGGCGTGCTGTCGGCCGTTTCCGGCGTCAGCGGACTCGCGCACGGCGGCAAGCTGCGGCTGCTGGGCGTCACGTCCGCGCGTCGCCTCGCCGCGTTCCCCGACGTGGCCACGTTCGCCGAACAAGGGTTTCCGACGTTCGCGGTGACCGGCTGGCTGGTCGTGCTGGCGCCGAAGGGCACGCCCGACGCGGTGCTGGCCCGGCTTGGCGAGGCGACGTCCACGGTCGTGCGCGATCCGGCCTTCGTGGAGCGGCTGCGTTCGGCCGGCGCGGAGCCGGTCGAGACCACGGCCGCGGAGGCTTCCGCTCGCATGAAGGCTGAGCGCGCGCTGTGGCAGGGCGTCGCGCGGTAGGCGGCGACCCACGTGAGGACCGACGGCCGACCCGCGGATCTTCACGTTCAGGCAGGAGCCCTCGCTAGCCTTGCGCGCGGTCCTGTGCCGGACGCAGTCGTTCGAGCATCTCCCTGAGCGTGATGTGCTCGATGACTTTCAGCAGACGCGCCTCGACCCCAGTGCAGGACGCGCGTTTGGGAGGTGCGTTCCTCGTCACCTCCTCGTGTTCGGCGACGATCGCGGCGAACTCCCGGGCGACGCGCACGGTCACCTCGGTCACGATCCGTCGGGCCGCCGGGTCGGGCAGCCCGAGCTGCCGGGCCGCCGCGAGAACGGCTTCCAGGGTCACCTCACCGAAGGTCCTGGCCCCGGGCAGCGCGAAGGCCATGGGCACGTGATTCCACGTCGCGCGCTCCTGCGCGAACGCGCGCGTGCGGTAGCTCCCCGTGCACAGCAGGTCGTAGTGCGGAGCCAGCCAGATGCCATCGTGGCGAACGAAGAAGGAGATGTTCTTCAGGTGGCAGTCGTCGTTGCCCACCACGATGTTGAAGACCAGCCACCGGAACAGCCCCGTTCGCGTCGCGATCTTGTTGGTCGTGCGCTCGACGACCCGGGCCAGTGCATCGAGCGTGGCGCCAGAGTGCTTGAACGTGCGGTCCTTGTCGAGCAGCTGGCAGGCATCGATGATATGCAGTCGACCGACGGCGGGCGCAGCCAGACGGTCCCGCTCGAGCAGCGATGTGCCGTCCACCGCCCGGTCGAAGCGCTCGACGAGGTACACCGGCTCCGGCACATACCGGATGCCCACCCGCGGGATGGTCAGGCGCGCCGCACGCGCCAGGCGCATGGTCACGAACTCGTTGAACGCCGATGCCGGATAGGAGTCGGCATCCGGATGGTCAGGCTTGAGGATCCAGGTGGAGGGCGTGGCGCCGACCGGCTCGAACAGCTCGGCGCCTTTGACGACGACCAGCATCTTGTGCTGTGCGCCCGCCACGGACATGCGCTTGGGAGCGTCCTTCGTCAGGGTTTGCCTCGGAAGGTTCCGGATGCGCTTGCTCAGTGCCTCGTCAGGGAGCTCGCTCAAGGCGAACTCGTCGGGCGAGGCGACGTCCGGAGGAAGCAGCGTCAACGAACCCGCGGACTCCGCGCCGAGGTAGGTCAGCAGGGCGAAGGCGTCCTCGTGGTCCTCGATGCCCGCTTCCTCGGCGACTGTTCTTCGAAGGAGCTCCTCGGGCAGCAAGTTGTCGAAGAACCACTGCACCGGGCGCCGTGTGCCGCCGTCGGCGTGACGCAGCGTGGTGCGAGGCAGCGCAGGCGACAGGTCGTAGCCGCGGTCCAGGGCCGCCCAGGCCGGGGCGTATTCGAAGACCCAGAGATTGTTGTCCTCGCTGAGGGACCCGACGAGCGTGCGGTCGACGTAGACGTTCAGCCTGCGCACGGTCAGGTTTCGCCGACCGACGAGTCCTCGGGCGTCGTGGCGCCTGTCGAGGCGTCGGCTCCTCTTGAGGTCGGATCCATTGCGCGGCGCCCCTGCTCGTGCGCCTGCGCCTGAACCCGACGCAGGGCCGGGAGCGCCGACTCCGGCAGCTCGACGCTCAACGTCAGCCCGATTTCCGCCAGGAGCCTGATGGCGGTTCCCAACTGAACCGTGGGCTTGCCCTGCTCGAGATGGGTCGTCGTCTGCTTGCTCACCCCAACGGTCTGGGAGAGGTCGTCAAGGCGCACCTTTGCGCTCTTGCGCACCGCGCGCAGCGCAAAGCCGAGATCTTCCGCAGAATGGATGAGATGCTTCACGAGTGACTACTCTGCTTGTCACTGTAGCAAATCTTGCTTGAAGTGTCGATAGAGTGCTTACTATAGTAGTCATTGGATGATTCTGGCGCCATGGAGTTATTAAGTGCCTATTGCAGTAGGCATTAAATCAGCCCCGTCAGCTGGCAAATCAAGGTGAACACCGGGATAGTCTTTCAAGCCGGCAGGCAAAGGCGATGACCGATTGCCCGGCGAGCGCTGGGAGATCGGCGTTGACCAATCCGCCCGCGATACGGGCCGAAAGGATCAACTCCGAAGGATGGATTCCCGAGGCCAGGGCGCCTCGTCTCGGAAGGAGTCGGGGCCGACTCGGCCGCCGTGGCTGCAATGTGCCGGCACGGCTGGGACGCAGGCAGCTTTGAATGCGACGAAGGTCGCCGAAATCTGCCTGGAATTGGTGG
>CAZMBE010000049.1:0-16429 GCA_964564625.1 uncultured Syntrophaceae bacterium
CGCTTTCATAACATCCGCTTTTGTTTTGCATGAAAACATAACCCACCTCTTCTTTTAGATTTTTTTAATATATCGATACTTTTAGCGTTCTATCACATCTGAACCTTCTGGTTACCCCCGAAGGCCGGATTCCTTACTGCTATTCCAGGGGATCGTTTTCCCTCAATCGCCACACTCCTGTGGGACAGGCCCCGGCGCAGAAACCGCATCCTATGCATTTGTCGTCATCGACCCTGTACTCGAACGCACCGCCTTCCAGTTGTAATCGTGATATGGCATTTCGTGGACAGAGCGTTTCACAGAGACCGCAATCCCGGCAAGCGCCGCATGAGGCGCACTGTGACGCACAGGATGCCGGATCATCAAAAGCAAGAACGCGGGAGTCATAATATTCCAGCTTCACCCGGTCCATAGGGATGGGAGGTAGTTTGTCATAGGTTTCGTACCTCCCCTTTAGAAGGTCATCTATGGTTTCCGCTGCAATGCGACCTGCGCCGATCGCATCAGTTAGCAATCCCGGTCTGACAGCGTCGCCTATGGCAAACACCCGGGGGTCACTGCTTCGAAAACGATCGTCCACAGAGATGAATCCTTGATCTGTGGCGATACCTTCCGGTAAAAAAGCCAGATCAGGTTGATCACCGATCGATACAATCACCGTATCAGCGGGCAGGAACTCTCCATCCGCCAGCTCAACCCCTTTTCCTGTAATGGCCTTTGCAACCCTCGGCCAGAGAAAACGGGCCCCAATGGCCTCCGCGGCCTTTCTTTCCTTCCCGTAAGATGCCGGTTCCTGGATATCGATGAGGGTAATCTCTTTTGCTCCCAAGCGGGCAGCTTCCGTTGCCGCGTCACACCCGACGTTCCCCGCCCCGATGACCACAACGTTTTCTCCCACCTGAGCCTTGTTCATTTTGCTGAGACTGAGAAAATCGAGAGCCGTAACAGCCCGTTTGTTTCCCGGAATAGGAATCATTCTCGGTTTTTGAGCGCCTATGGCGATGACAACAAAGTCATAGGTTCCCTTGAGACTTAAGAATTCTTTCTCTTGCAGTGCATGGTTCAGGTGGATATGGGTGATCTGTTCCGTCAGCCGGTTCAACTCATGCTCCACCACACCATGAGGGATTCGACTCCCCGGGATTATGCTGGTCATTTTACCGCCCAGCCGTTTTCGCATTTCATAGATCACAGGTTCATGTCCCTTGATCCAGAGCTGCCAGGCAACGGACAGGCCTGATACACCCCCACCGACAACGGCAATCTTCTTCCCTGTTTTCGGCGCCGATGTGGGTGTTTTCGCATTAACGCTGGCCTTCCCCAGCAGTGTGACATCCACCGGGGGAAGGTGGGATGTCTGCCGAGTACAGTGCTGCATGCACAGATTTGGGCAGAGGTACCCGCACACAGACGCGGGAAAGGGGGTGTAGGCAAGTGCAAGATCCACGGCTTCATCCATCATCCCCTTACGGATCAGGTCCCATCGTTTCTGAACCGGTATCCCTGTCGGGCAATTCGCCTGACAGGGGGGAAGGTATTTTTCGTTTTCCCAGAGGGGAATATAACGGCGCAGGTCACCGCTCGTGATCACGTCAATCGCAGCCCGGGGAATATTCGTCAGGTCTCCGATAAGACCGCCTTTACCCAATTCATGGTCCCAGACATCCCGGCAGAATTGACGCATCGTCCGTGCAGATTGTCCCGCTTTTTCATGGGGTTTTTTGGCGTGCAGGATCTGCCAGGCGCTTCGGTCCGATGTCAGGACCGAATAGAGCTCTGTGCGTCCAATGGTCTTCAGGAAAGGTTGAATATTCGACAGCAGCCACTGCCATTCCTCATCATCGGGAACAGCCAGCTTTGCATCCTCTTCGCTGAAGCCCTGATGAGCTCCCCGGAAGTAAATCTTGCCGCCTACCATCCCGACACAGGGCCGGTAACCCAGAATGTTTTCAAACCGGTGGGTCTCATGACCGCAGATTACCGCGATGCCGCCGGCCATAAATTCGGCAAAGGAATCCCCCACGCTGCCCAGTACCCACAGTTCCGGCGCTTCAAAACGGGGATTGTGTTTGGTCATGGTCATGCCCCGGGCGCCGATATCACCGGCGATATAGATCTTCCCCTGGGCCATGGCGTTTCCCGCACCGTTTGCGGCATGGCCGCGAACAATAATGTGCGCCCCCGCATTCAGCCATCCCACATCGTCCGAAGCCGGTCCGAAAACATCAATCCAGGTATTGGGAAATCCCATGGACCCGACGCGCTGACCGGATGATCCCAGAACACGGATGAGGAGTTCCTCGTTTTCCCCTGTCTTCCAGAGTCTGCCCCCGATTCCATGCTGACCGTAGGCATGAACTTCAATACAGCGATGCCCGCCTTCAACCGCCTTTTGAAGGGCGGTCTCCAGATCCCGGGATTCAACCCGGACGCCGTCTTTCAGGCCGGAGACGATAATAGTTGGTTTGTATAACATGGAAACTCCTTTTCCTATAAGACATGGCGGATCTGTAGCCGCTCAGCCGCATGACCATCCGAGATGCCCAGAGCATCGGACATGCCGATTGGCAGGGAGGTAGAACGACCCAGAGGCGCGACAATCTTTTTCAGTTCCGTATCAAAACTCCGGTAAACATCCACGACACGTTCCGCTACCTTCTCCGGATCCAAACGGCGATAGAGGCGTGAATCCTGGGAAGTGATGCCTTTCGGACACAGGCCGATGTTACAGATATTGCAGCGATCTATTTCAGAACCGACACAGCCCGCCGCGGCCTGCATAATATATTTCCCTATTTGAACGCCGCTCGCCCCCAGCATAATCAAGGCTGCCGCGTTTGCCGCCAGATTGCCGTTTTTGCCGATACCGCCGCCGGCAAAGATGGGAATTTCGTTTTGCTTCCCGATTTTGACCAGGTTCAGGTACGCGTCACGGACATTGCTCGCAATCGGATGCCCCATGTGGTTCATGGAGACGTTATACGCTGCGCCGGTTCCCCCGTCCTCCCCATCAATCGAGAGCCCTGCTGCGTAAGGGTTGCGGGTCAGATTATTCAGGACCGCAAGGCTTGTGCTAGTTCCCGATATTTTTGGATACACGGGGACTCTGAACCCCCAGGCCATAGCCATGGATTGGATCATCTTGGCCACCGATTCCTCAATCGAATACTTCGTCTGATGTGTGGGGGGGCTGAGAAGACTGACCCCGGCAGGGACACCGCGGATCGCCGCGATCAGTTTATTCACTTTGTACCACATGAGGAGACCCCCGTCACCGGGCTTTGCCCCCTGGCCATACTTGATTTCAATGGCGCACGGGTCTTCTTTCATTTCCGGGAGGGCATGAATGATCTCATCCCAGCCGAAATAGCCGCTGGCTATCTGAAGGATCACATACTTAAGGAACCGGGACCGGAGCAGACGGGGCGGGCAGCCTCCTTCCCCCGTGCAGATCCGCACCGGCATGTGCAACTCTTCATTCAGGTACGCAACTCCCATTTGCAAACCTTCCCACATATTGGGAGAAAGGGCGCCGAAGGACATGCTGCCGATAATCAGGGGATAGATCTCCCGGACGGGAGGAATCCATCCGTCTACCGCAGTCGTTTTTACAAGGTCCTCAGCGGATAGAATCCTTCCCAGCAGGGTCCGGAGCTCAAAATCGTGGCGGCTTGAGTCCAGAGCCGGGTCGGTCAGCATGGAAATTCGGATGAATTTGATTTCGTCAAGCACATTTCTGGGATCATTCCGGCGTCCCCCCCGGCGGCGGGGCACACCGCCCTGGTTAATGTGGAAGCGAAGTTTGTCTGTCTCGACACTCCTGACAGGTCTGATGGCTCCGTTGGGGCAGACCAGGTCGCACATGCCGCAGCCGATGCAGGCAAAAGCCGGTTCTGTCCTCTGCCGGATGCCGTGATAGACGCTGAACAGATTTCCCGGTTTTTCCGTCAGGCCCACAGGCACCTGGAGGGTTCTCTTGCGGTGAACTCCCAACTCAATGGCCCTCACCGGACACACAGCGGTGCATTGTCCGCAGAGGCTGCATTTTTCTTTGTTCCAGGCAATCTGCCAGGGCAGGTCGCTCCTGCTCAGCCTGGAAGGTGTTATCGTTCCCATTGATTCCATCGCACAACCTCTTTTCTGTTTGGCGGGATCATTACCGTATCGTATTTCATTGGCTGAAAATCCTCGCTCTTGTTGCGGGCCGGAATGGCGGCATCGAGGCCGCACAATTCTGAGGAAAAGGCAAACATGCCCGCGCCTCCGCCTACGACACCGGGTCTCAGCTTCTTGCTGTCCTGAACCATGAAGACCGACCGATCCGGCAGACATCCGATAACACAGTTCGGCCCGTCGATAATCAGGGGCCGGCAGCCATGTTTGAAGTACCGGAGTTTCTTTCCGTTAAAATGGCGGTCCAGCTCTTCGTCTTTCAGGGGGGTTATGATATGTTTATACATGTCCAGACCGAGACCCAGCTTTTTCTGTGTATAGTGGAGGATATGAGTGAACACCTCCGAATCGGACTGATAGCCGACGTATCCGGGATAATTCCTGGACATGAGAAATTCCCGGATAGGCACGAAGGCCGTATTTTCACCGTTGGTCATCGTAGCAAATCCCTGGATGAAAAAGGGATGGCAGGCATAAATGTCAATCGCGTAATTGGTATTCTGCCGTCCCTGGGCAAGGATGATCCTGGCTTGTAGTTCCTCGTTGTCAAGACCCAGGTATTCCGCAAGGACAAGCGGATCTCCCACCTCCTTAATCATTATCACATCGGGCCAAAAGCTGAAGACCATCATGGAACCATCCTTCTCTCCCATCTGCCGGAGTTTCAGCCGGGTAAGCAGCAGGCGGTGCTCGATCTCTTCTTTCGACAAAGACAGCCAGTCCGGGGGATAATCATATACGCGGATCAGGTAGTTGTCCCGTTTCGGCGTTCCCGGCTGTGGCGTCACAGTGGGGCGTATGGACAGCTTGTATTTCACCATGAAATCCAGATCCATCATGTAACGGTCCAGGGTTCGGATACCCTCGTTGGAAAAGATGCCCGAGAGGATTGGCGCTCCTTTGAACCGTTCGAAGCTGCCGCCGAGGTCGGTCAGAAAGAGACCCACACCGGAACCGTCATGACCTTCTTTCATGACATTTAACGCATGAATAGCCGTCATCGGGGAAAGAGGCTCCCTGCTCGTGATGGCAAATAAGCGGCACATATGATGTTCCTTTCTATGAAAGCATTAAAAAGCGCTGTTGGACATCAGTTATAGTTAGCGAAAAATATGCCATGGTGGAGTTACCAAATTTTTATTCCGTACCCCTCCAATATTCTTGGTGTCTTTTTCACCGGCGAAAAGTATTGTGCACTCTCCCTATCAATCTGTAACAAAATTGTAATATTTTTGAATTAAAAATAACAAAAATGTTACATGTGTTCACGTTTTGACCGTTGGCGGCGCATCCTGTTTCCTCTTGCGGAATTTTTTCGGGTCGATACCCAATTTCTGAATCTTATATTGTATAATCCGTTTTGTGGTTCCCAGGAGTTGCGCTGCCTTGCTCTGGTTTCCATATGTTTCCTTCAGGACGTCGATGATCAGCGATCGTTCCTGAGCCGCGATCACCGCGCTTAAGCGTCCCGCTTCACTTTTGTCACCCTCACGGGTTTTTGTCTGCAGGGAGGGAGGGAGATGGATCATTTCAATTGAGTCTCCTCTTGCCAGCAGAACGGCACGCTCAATACAGTTTTCCAATTCCCTGACATTTCCCGGCCACTGGTAGGACAAGAACGCCTCGATGACGGCGGTGGATATCCGCTTCAACGGCTTTCCCAATTCTTTTCCGTATTTCAGGACAAAATGATCGGCCAGGAGGATTATATCGTTGCCGCGTTCACGAAGGGGCGGAAGGTAGATGGGGAAGACGCTGAGGCGGTAATAAAGGTCATTCCGGAACTGTCCGGCGGCGATGCAGTCCTCCAGACGTCTGTTTGACGCGGCAATTACACGGGCGTTGGTAGTGACGACACGGGAAGACCCCAGTGGCTGGAATTGTTTATCCTGCAAAACACGCAGTAACTTTGCCTGGGCCGCGGCAGACAATTCCGACACTTCATCAAGAAAAATGGTCCCCCCATGAGCTTCTTCAAACCGTCCCCGCCGTTGTCTCAGGGCGCCGGTAAAGGCCCCTTTTTCATGGCCGAAAAGCTCGCTTTCCAGAAGGGTGTCGGGTATGGCGGCACAGTTGACCTGAATCAGGGGTTCTTTGCTCCGGGGGCTGTTCATATGGATTGCCCTGGCGACGAGTTCTTTCCCTGTTCCCGTTTCTCCATAGATGAGAACCGTTGTGCTGGAGTCCGCCACATGACTGATCAGGCCAAAAACCTCCTGTATCAGCTTGGAATGACCGATGATATCAGCGGACGGCGCCTTGCCCTGATTGACGATTCTGCGGAGCCGCCGGTTTTCCTCTTCCAGAGAGAGAACATGAACCGCCTTGGCAATCAGTTCCGCCACAGAGGACAAGAGGGCCAGCTCGCGATCCAGATTTGTAACATTTTTGGCGCCCTTGTCGGCTGACAGAATCCCCACCACTTTTGCATCATACATTATGGGTACGCACAGGAAAGACAGTTCTTCACGGTTTAAAAAACGCCGTGCCCCGGTGCGGTCCAGAAAAAGAGATTCTTTGCCAAGGTTGGGGATGGCCATGGGACGGCCGGTCTGGGCGACCTTACCGGTAATGCCTTCCCCCGCCCGATAGGAGATTTCCAACCCCTCCAGATTGACGCCATGGGCAACTTCCAGCCATGATTCTCCGCTATCGCGATCCAGCAGGGAGATCATACCCCTCGACATGCCCAGACGGGCGTTCATTTCTTTCAGAACCTGCTCCAGTTGATCCCGCAGATCCCAGGGTCGGGCCAGGGCCTTCGCGATTGCGTGCAGGGCTGCCAGTTCTTCATAGTTATGAATACTCACAATGTGTCCCTTTCATGATTATTTCTTCCATTACAGCAAACCTTATACCACAAAATAGGTTTTAGTTGAACAATTATGTACAAAAAATAAATTTAATAAACGTTATGTACATTTTGGTGAAACAAATTTAATTGAGATGGTATCCCCTTTTCTGGTATAGAACTTGAAGGAACAAAGAAACAAAATTCAAGGTGAGGTCATATCATGCCATCTTTCTCCCGTGTCAGTAGCGGTATCAAGGGATTGGATGAGATTCTGAATTTTCTGCAGACAGGCGACAATGTGGTCTTGCAGGTGGATGACATCGAAGATTACAAGTCCTTCGTAACCCCTTATGTGAACACCGCACTGGAAAATAACGAGCGCGTGGTGTACATGCGCTTTGCCCGTCATGAGCCCCTGCTGGGCATTAACGGGAATATCACTATTTACAAGCTGAACGCCGATGCCGGTTTTGAATCCTTCTCGACTCAGGTCCACAACATTATCCGGCAAGAGGGTCTGGATGTCTTTTATGTGTTTGACTGTCTCTCCGATTTGCTCATGGCCTGGGCGACGGATCTGATGATCGGGAATTTTTTTGTCATCACGTGCCCCTATCTGTTTGAATTGAATACGGTCGCCTATTTTGCCATTTTGCGGGGACGTCACTCTTTCAAAACCGTGGCACGGATCCGCGAAACCACACAAATACTGCTTGATGTTTACAACTATGAGGGAAAAATCTGTGTCCATCCCTTGAAGGCCTGGAACCGATACACTCCCACCATGTTCCTGCCCCATATACAGGAAGGGGAAAAGTTCAACCCTCTCATGAGCAGTGTCGACGCCTCCAACCTCTTTTCCTTTCTGGCCCATAAAAGTTCGGTGAGCGCTGAACGGCATCTTGATTACTGGGACCGCATCTTTCTCCAGGCAAAACAATTGCGGAGCTATCCCGAAGAGGCGCCGGAGCGTCACGATATGGTTGAACGGCTTTCCCGAATCCTTATCGGCCGGGAAAGGCGTATGCTCTCCATGGTGAGGAAATATTTTACCCTGCAGGATCTCCTGGAGATCAAGGATCGGTTTATCGGCACAGGATTCGTCGGCGGGAAAACGGTGGGTATGCTTCTGGCACGGAACATACTGCGGCAGGATAGCTCCTTCGATTGGTCCTCTCATCTGGAACACCACGATTCCTACTATGTCGGTTCCGACATCTTCTATTCTTATATAGTGCAAAACGGCTGGTGGAAACTGCTCATGGCCCATAAGACCGAGGAGGGGTATTTTGAAGTGGCGAAAGAACTGAAAAACAAGATGCAGAACGGGGTCTTTCCCATGGAGGTCAAGGAACAGTTTCAGCTCATGCTTGAATATTATGGCCAGGCCCCTATTATCGTCCGATCCAGCAGTCTCCTGGAAGACGCCTTCGGCAACGCCTTCGCCGGCAAGTATGAAAGCTTTTTCTGCGCCAATCAGGGCACACCGGAACAGAGATACGAAGCTTTTGAAGAAGCCGTCCGCAAAATATTCGCCAGCACGATGAATGAAGACGCCCTTACCTACCGCCTTCAGCGGGGCCTCGACAAACAGGACGAGCAGATGGCGCTTCTTGTACAACGTGTATCCGGTTCCCACCGAAAGCACTACTTCTTTCCGGAACTGGCCGGGGTTGGTCTCTCGTATAACACATTTGTCTGGAAACAAGGTATGGATCCAAAAGCGGGCATGCTGCGCCTCGTCTTCGGCCTGGGAACCAGGGCAGTGAATCGTGTGGAAAATGATTACCCGCGCATTGTCGCCCTGGATGCCCCGCTGGTGAAAGCCCATACCGGAATAAGCGATGCACGCCGTTTCTCCCAGCATGATGTGGATATGCTGAATCTTGAGGAAAACCATTTTCAGTCCCTTTCCCTGTCGCAGGTTCTTGAAGAAGGTCTGGAAGCGCAGATGGAACTATTAGGTGTGCGCGATACTGAAGCATCAAACCAGATGCGGGCTATGGGAAAACCGGTGAGGGATTTCTGGATTCTTACCTTTGATGAACTTTTGTCCACTACCGATTTTCCGACAATCATGTCCAGAATGCTAAAGACGATCGAAACAGGCTATGAATATCCTGTGGACATTGAGTTTACGGGAAATTTCAACATCGAAGGAAAACTGCAGGTGAACCTGCTCCAGTGCCGCCCCTTCCAGACGAAGGGACAAAATATCCGGGTGACCATTCCCGAACAGATTCGTGAGGAGAGCGTACTGCTGCGGCAGGAGGGTAACTTTATGGGGGGCAGCGTTTCCCAGTCCATCTCACGGATCATCTACATCGATCCTCAGGGTTATACAAAATTGTCCCTTTCCAAGAAATATGATGTGGCACGACTCGTGGGCCGGTTAAACAAGTTGATTATCAACCGCAAAGATACGCCGACGGTGCTACTGGGACCGGGCCGCTGGGGCACCACGACGCCTGCCATGGGTGTGCCGGTCACTTTCTCCGAAATCAATAATATCAGTGTCATTGCCGAAATCGCATACAAAGACGGCAGCCTCATCCCCGATCTTTCATTCGGGACCCATTTTTTCCAGGACCTAGTGGAGATGGATGTTTTTTATATGGCAGTCTATCCCGATAAGGAAAATGTCTTCTTCAATACGGCATGGCTGGAATCCCTGCCCAACCTTCTCGCAGATATGTCCACACAGGACAGCCACTATGCGGACGTAGTTCGCGTGTATGACGTGGAGGCGAAAAACCTGAAACTTCTGTCCGATGTGGTTACCCAGCGGCTGATCTGCTTTACCCAGCCGTAAGAACTTGGTGAGACAAACAGCCGCAGCGTGAAGAGAACTGCGGCTGTTCTTGGTGATGATGTATAGTCAGATGTAACGACTGATTACACGACGCCGTAGGCCAACATGGCGTTGGCTACTTTGATGAAGCCGGCGATGTTGGCGCCGGTTACGTAGTCGCCTTTCTTGCCGTAGGTTTCAGCGGTTTCAACACAGGCCTTGTGGATGCTCTTCATAATGATCAGGAGCCTCTTATCCACTTCATCTCGTGTCCATGATATCTTCATGCTGTTCTGGCTCATTTCCAGACCGGAGGTGGCTACGCCGCCGGCATTTGAGGCCTTTCCCGGGGCGTACAGGATATTGTTTTCCTGGAAAATCTTTACGGCATCCGGAGTGGACGGCATATTCGCTCCCTCAGCGACGCAGATGCAGCCATTCTTTACAAGGGCCGCAGCGTGAGAAGCGTCAATTTCATTCTGGGTGGCGCAGGGCATGGCGATATCGACCTTGATGCCCTGGTCGCGGATCACGTCCCAGACACTGGCCCCTTCGTAGCATGCGGTTTTGTATTTATCTGCGTATTCCTTGATCCGCCCGCGTTTGACGTTCTTCAGTTCCATGACATACATGCACTTTTTGTCGTCGATGCCTTTCTCGTCCACAACGGTAGAGCTGGAATCGCACAGGGTGATGACCTTTCCGCCCAACTGGTTGACCTTCTCCACGGTGTACTGTGCCACGTTGCCAGAGCCGCTGACGGCGACGACCTTGCCTTTATAATCTAGGCCGCGCGTAGCCAGCATTTCTGCCGCAAAATAGGTTGTTCCATACCCGGTCGCCTCGGGGCGAATCAGGCTGCCGCCATATTCGAGGCCCTTGCCGGTCAGAACACCAGTGTGTTCATTGCGGATTTTCTTGTAATAACCGTAAAGATAACCGATCTCACGAGCGCCCACGCCTATATCGCCGGCGGGGACGTCCGTTTCCGGACCGACATGGCGGAACATTTCACGCATGAAGGCCTGACAGAAACGCATCACTTCGCCATCCGATTTCCCCTTGGGATCAAAATCCGATCCGCCCTTGGCGCCACCCATGGGCAGTGTCGTCAAGGCGTTCTTGAAGGTCTGTTCAAAACCTAAAAATTTAATGATCCCCAGATTTACGGAGGGATGGAAACGGAGCCCGCCCTTGAAAGGCCCGATGGCGTTGTTGTACTGGATCCGGAATCCCCGGTTGACCCTGACATTGCCTTTGTCGTCCACCCAGGGAACCCTGAAAATCATCGATCGCTCGGGCTCCACGATCCGCTCATAGATGTTTGCCTTCACAAACTCCGGGTGTCTTTTGGCCGTCGGCTCAAGTGTTTCCATAACCTCTTCCACAGCCTGATGGAACTCCGGCTGATCGGGATCGATCTGTTTGACCTTTGCGAGTACATCTTTAATGACTGACATAATAAACCCCTTTCATAAATTAGATTTTTCTATTTGTATATGTCATTTACAGACATAAAGAACCCCATTATATACCTTTAATCAGCTCATCGAAAGGCTGCATGGCCCTATATTCCATCACGGTGGACATGGCCAGGTGCTCCACTTCAAACGCTGCTTCCTGGACACATGCGGGCGGATTGAGACCGCCGATCAGGATGACACCCACTTTGTTCATATCTACAGGAACCTGACATACAGCCTCGCTGATTTCACCCATTATAAGGACGCCATTGATACCTGCTTTTTCGAGTTTTGCGAGCAGGGAGCAAGTCAGCGGGTAGCAGGGCGCCGGAATTTCCCGAAAGTTCGCGAGAATGGTGCCTTCCCCCTTTGTAATCGCGTTAGTCACAGAGGTCATTTTCCCCCGGATAAAAACCTCTGACGGATCGAGAGATGAACCGGAGTAATGGATCAGTTCCACAAATCTCAGGGGGTAGCGGTTTTTTACCTGGAGGATGCCGCCAAATTTTGAATCCATCGGAATGCCGTGCTTCAGGAGGACTCCATTGACAACAATGCTGCATACCGTCGCAAAACCGATCTTTCCTTCGGGGATAAGAACTCCTCCAAGGTATTGGCCCTCGTTGGCAGTTGCAACGCGATTGCTCACGACAAAATCCGATTCAAAAACCGGCTCCATGATCTTGAGCGCATAAGGAAACGAGGTCTTTGAAAACAATGAAATATTAATCGGCAGAAGACCATCACCTGTGTCTGGATCGAATGTCGTCTGGAAGGCCAGGATCTCAATACGCGAGATCGCGAGTCCTACTTTGTCCCGGACCCTTGCTTTGCCGACTTCGTCGATTCCCATAGCCGTTATAACTCGTCCGTCTCTTTTATCCACCAGCCTCGTGAGGCCTTTTTCATCCATGAGTTTCAGATGATAACGGACAGCCCGCTCGCTGGGCATAAAGCCCCTGTCCTGCATTTTCCGGGCGATCAGACGGGAACCAAGAGGTCCTCCGGCTTCATGGAGGATACGCAGGATCATCAGGGTTTTTCTCTCAACCGCTTCATCTCTTATAAAAACTTTACCCATCGGCAATCGGCAATCCTTTGCCGATTGGTACTACAAGGAATCGTATGACCTGTCAATAAAAAATTTCACCTTTTAAGGAGGGAGTGGGAAAGTATTGAATTACTTTTTTACTATAATCCGCAAATGCTGGATAATGGTCATGCAAACGATTAATCTGCGCTTATTTATTCAATGGCGGTGAATCATTTTTTTACTAATTATTTATACTTTCCTTCCCTTTCTTAACAGCATATTTATAGCTTTATCGTTATTATAAAAAAAAGCGGATAGGTGCATTCTATGGATTTTATATTTCTATGCCTGATCGGGATTTTTTTCGGAATAACCTGGTTTTTTATCAGGATAGTCGATTCTCTTTAGAGGTATTCAAAATGACTCCTTTCTATATAGTTGGATCAATTATTGTTGTCGGTCTTATCGTGTATCTGTTTATAGCCCTGCTTAAACCGGAGTTGTTCACATGACCGCCAACGGACTCCTTCAGGTTGCACTCTATTTCATTGTGCTTATTGCCGCGGCGATACCCCTGGGGAATTATATGGCCAAAGTCTATTCAGGGGAACCGGTGTTATTACGCAGGATCGCCGGACCTCTGGAACGATGGATTTACCGATGCTGCCGGATTGATGCAGAACAGGAAATGTCCTGGAAGACCTATGCCGGAGGATTGATCATTTTCAATCTGGTGGGTTGCTTTTCCGTTTATCTGCTGCAACGGTTTCAGGGATTCCTGCCGCTCAATCCCCAAGGATTTTCGGCTGTTCCTTCCGATCTCGCCTTCAATACCGCCGTCAGCTTCGTGACCAATACGAACTGGCAGAACTACGGCGGTGAAACGACGATGAGTTATTTAACGCAGATGGCAGGATTGGCCGTGCAGAACTTTGCATCCGCAGCGTCTGGTATGTCTGTATTGATAGCCTTTACAAGAGGGATGAAGAGGACCCTTTCTCAAACTGTCGGAAACGTATGGGTGGATATTACACGCTCGATTGTTTATATCCTTCTGCCTCTTTCACTGATTATGGCACTCTTCCTCACTTCACAGGGTGTGGTGCAAACGTTCAATGGTTCCGCCAGGGTTCAGTTCTTGGAGCGAACCACGGACGGAGAAGGGCACGGTGTGACCGAACATTACATTCCCTTAGGGCCCGCGGCGAGTCAGATAGCCATCAAGCAATTGGGAACAAACGGCGGAGGGTTCTTTAACGCCAATTCGGCCCACCCTCTGGAAAATCCGACACCGCTCTCAAATTTTGTGGAGATGCTTGCCATTCTGCTTATCCCGGCGGCGCTTTGTATAACCTTTGGGAGGATGCTGGGAGACAAGAAGCAGGGATGGGCGATCCTCGCTGCAATGATGGTGATTCTCATGCCGCTCATGGGGATCTGCTTATACAGTGAACAAGCGGGCAATGTTTCCTTCCATCATATGAATGTTGATCAGGCCGCTTACGCCCTTCAGTCCGGCGGAAACATGGAAGGGAAGGAGGTCCGTTTCGGAATCACAAATTCCGTTCTCTGGGCGGTTGCGACGACGGCCGCCTCCAATGGAAGCGTCAATGCCATGCACGATTCGTTCACGCCGTTGGGCGGCCTTGTTCCCCTCTGGCTGATGCAGCTTGGAGAAGTTGTCTTTGGGGGCGTAGGTTCCGGTCTGTACGGCATGCTTATGTTTGTCATCCTCGCTGTCTTTATTGCAGGGCTCATGGTAGGACGCACACCGGAATACCTTGGCAAGAAGATCGAGGCCTTTGAGATCAAAATGGCCTCCCTTGTCATCTTCATCCCCGCGTTTGCCATCCTCCTTGGAACGGCCCTTGCTGTTGTAACTAAAGCGGAGCTTTCCGGAATTTTCAATGCCGGACCCCACGGTTTCTCCGAAATTCTTTACGCCTTTTCGTCGGCGGCGAATAACAACGGCAGCGCATTCGCCGGCTTGAACGCCAATTCACTCTTCTATAACACAACCCTCGGCCTTGCCATGCTCATCGGACGCTTCTGGCTTATGATACCCGTGTTGGCTGCGGCTGGCTCCCTGGCGCGCAAAAAGGCAGTCCCTCCAAGTGCAGGTACGCTGCCCACCTCTACACCACTGTTTGTGCTGTTTCTGGTAGCGGTGATCATTTTGGTCGGAGCGCTGACGTTCATTCCTGCTCTCGCCTTGGGACCGATTGCCGAACACCTGGCCTGGATTCGATAATGAGGTGAAAATGTGAACACAAAAATAAAATTATTCCCTCTTTTAAACAAGCAGATATTCCGGCAGACGATCGTTGATGCTTTCCGAAAACTGAATCCTCTGCACCTTATCAAGAACCCAGTCATGTTTGTCGTGGAAATTGGCTGTATCCTGACGACGGTGTTGTTTTTCCAGACCCTTTTTGGCCTTGGCGAAGAACCTGCATCATTTATCATGGCAATAAGCATATGGCTGTGGTTCACCCTGCTTTTATCCACCTTCGCCGAAGCTGTCGCTGAAGGCAGGGGGAAAGCCCAGGCAAGGTCGTTGAAAGGCTCCCGAAAGGAAGTTATGGCCAAACTTCTTAAGGAACCGAATCGGGACACAGAGATTAGCCTTGTTTCCGGTTCCCTGCTCAGGAAAGGAGATCTTGTGCTTGTGGAGGCGGGCCAAACCATCCCTGGAGATGGGGAGGTAATCGTCGGCATCGCATCCGTCGATGAGAGCGCCATCACAGGGGAGAGTGCACCGGTGATCAGGGAAAGCGGCGGTGACAGAAGCGCTGTAACCGGCGGGACCCGGGTACTGTCGGACTGGATCATTATCCGTATTACCGCGAATCCTGGAGAAACATTTCTCGACAAGATGATTGCCATGGTGGAAGGGGCCAAGCGCCAGAAAACACCGAATGAAATTGCCCTCGATATCCTGCTTGCAGGACTTACGCTGATTTTTCTTATAGCTACCGTGACGCTGATTCCCTTTTCAATTTATAGCGTCCGGGCGGCAGGGCACGGTTCACCAATCACTATGACCGTGATCATTGCCCTCCTGATCTGCCTCATTCCTACCACCATTGGCAGTCTTCTCTCCGCCATCGGCATCGCAGGCATGGACCGCATGATCCGGGCGAATGTCATTGCCATGTCCGGCAAGGCTGTGGAGGCTGCGGGTGACGTGGATGTCCTTCTCCTCGATAAGACGGGTACCATCACATTGGGAAACCGCGAGGCGACCGAATTTATTCCTTTGGACGGAGTAACGGTGCAGCAACTTGCGGATGCCGCACAGCTTGCATCTCTTGCTGATGAGACTCCGGAGGGAAGAAGCATCGTCGTCCTGGCAAAAAAGGAATACGGCATTCGCGAGCGCGATATCAAAGCTATGGGAGCACGCTTCATTCCCTTTACGGCCACGAGCCGCATGAGCGGTGTAAATCTCGATGGCCGTGAAATCCGCAAGGGGGCTGCCGATGCTGTCCGTGCATACGTAAAAGCGAGGGGTGGTGTTTTCCCTGAGAATGTCATGTCAATAGTCAGAGAAACTGCAGGGCAGGGAAGTACACCCCTTGTTGTTGCCGATGGATCTCAGATACTTGGAGTTGTCCGTTTGAGCGATGTAATAAAGGGCGGTATCCGTGAGCGCTTCTCCGAGTTACGACGCATGGGTATAAAGACGGTTATGATCACAGGAGATAATCCGCTTACGGCGGCAGCCGTTGCCGCAGAGGCAGGTGTTGATGATTTTTTGGCTCAGGCAACGCCGGAAACGAAATTAAAATTGATCCGCACGTATCAGTCGCGTGGTCATCTCGTTGCCATGACGGGCGATGGAACCAATGATGCGCCGGCACTGGCGCAGGCGGACGTCGCCGTGGCCATGAATACAGGCACGCAGGCAGCGAGGGAGGCTGGCAATCTTGTGGATCTTGACTCCAACCCGACGAAGCTGATAGAAATCGTTGAGATCGGCAAGCAACTCCTTATGACGCGGGGCACTCTCACCACATTCAGCATTTCCAACGATGTGGCGAAATATTTCGCCATTCTTCCCGCCGCCTTTTCGGGAATATATCCGGAGCTGACGACGCTGAATGTGATGGCTCTCTCGACGCCCCAAAGCGCCATCCTGTCGGCGGTCATATTCAACGCCCTTATCATTGTCG
>CAZMBE010000050.1:0-14362 GCA_964564625.1 uncultured Syntrophaceae bacterium
AAATTGTATCGGTAAAATTTCTTGAGCCCGAACATCCCCACAGGAATCGCCAGGGAGAGAACGTTCAGGTCGGCAAGGCAGACGATATCTGCACTGAAGTGCTTGCGCACGCCATTTTCACGGACAGTGACTGTGAAATCCCCCAAATGACCCTTGATCCCCTCAATTGCAGCCTTATCTACATGGGTGATGGACTTTCCCGCGATACGGTTCACCGGCCTTGCCCGGATGTCCTCCGGCAGCTCCGTTTCATCATGAATGGCACAGCGATGCACCAGGCGGACTTTGAATCCCTGCAGGTCCAGGTTCATCGCGCAGCTCAGGCCCACTTCCGACCCGCCCAGGATCAGGATCCGGTTTCCTATCTTCGTCACACTCTGGCGGAGCGGGCCCATGAACCGGGAACGGATGAAGGCCTCCCTGAGGAAATCACGCATTCTCTCTAAGAGCACATCTTCGGATGAATCGGCAGTGCCGAGGTGATCCCTGATGTTGATCATCTCGAAACGGGACCGATCGAAGCCAAGTCTGTCAAACAGATGAATGCGGGCGCGGTTTCGCTGGTCGTTACAGGAAATGCACTGGAACTCAAGGGGACAGCACACACAGGAGGCCAGCACAACTCTGTTGAGTGCATGCGTATGCACGGCAGCAGCAATCCGGTCGGCGCCGCGGGGATGACAGGCAGAAAAAATTAGCTCGCTGTGGATCACTCCGGGCATCCGCGCTCCCATATCCCTGATTCGCTCAAGAACGCCCTGCGGCGCCAGAGTTTCATTGCACGTGCAGGTGAAAACGCCAAACCGCAGATCGCGGTCATGCTCGACGGACAACAGCCGTTCCGGGGCCTTGGCAACTCTTAGGGTTGCACATTCCGCCATCGACTGGCCTGCCGAAGCGCTTCCCGCGATCAAGACATTTACCAGGTCAGTAGCACGCCGTAAATCCCCAACACGGTAGACACCCTCTTGATCCGCTAAGGCAAGGTGCGCTACCTCTTCATCGCTCGCCACAATCACCGTAGGGCTCGTGATGCTCAGAGTTGTGGAAGGTCGGAAATGATCGATGGCCCCTATTTCACCGCACACACTTTCACAAATGCGGCATTCAGCACAGGATCTGCACTGGATACAGCGTTGCGCTTCCGCAACTGCCTGATTCGCGGTGAAACCGAGTTCAATTTCTTCAAAGTCGTCCTTCCTCTCTCTCGCCTGACGCTGCGACATTTTCGGCCGAAATTTTCGGGGAGTATCCTCCGCGATTTCCAGATGTTCCCCTGTACCCAGAGACTCATCCGGTGGCAAACCCCATGAAGGAAAGGCTCCCGTCAGATATTCGACAACGCGTGCGGCAGCATGCCTTCCCTGCGCCATGGAGCCCACGACAGTTGCGGGTCCTGTCACGACGTCCCCGGCAGCAAACACACCCGGATACGATGTTAAAAATTTTGTATCCACACTCACTCTTCCACCCTTGTCGACAAGGAAATGACCGTCCGAAACCGTTTCTCCCACGTGGGGTTTCTGCCCGGTGGCAATAATAACAGTGTCTGCCGGTTGAAAGAACTCTGAATTTTTTATCGGCTCGGGTTTCCTCCGTCCGCTCTTATCAATGCCCCCCAACTTCATCCTTATCATTGTGAGACCCCACACTTTTCCTTTACGCCTCACAATCCTTACCGGCGCTACGAGATATTCGATCTTTATTCCTTCTTCCAAAGCCCCCTTAATTTCTGATGTGTGCGCCGGCATATCGCTTCGCTTCCTGCGATAACATATGGTGACAGATTCCGCCCCTATCCTCACAGAGGAGCGGGCCGCATCTATGGCGGAGTTACCGCCACCGATGACGACTACATGTCCCCGAACATTCGGATCCTTGCCTGTGTTGAGGTTTTTCAGCATTTCAAGGGCACCGTAGACTCCTTCCACCTCTTCCCCGGGAATATTGAGGCGAAGATCGCGATGCGCCCCGGTGCTCAGGAGTACCGACCGGAACCCCCTGTTGAAGAGGTCTTTTATGGACTCGACAGGTGTGCCTGTTTTTATCTCGACACCCGCGTCAATGATGGCCTGGATCTCCTCATTCAGAATGGTACGGGGAAGCCGGAAAGCATTAATTCCCACCCGCAGTATCCCTCCTGCTTCATGATGGGTTTCGAATATTGTAACTCTGAAACCCTCCCGGTTGATGAAATACGCGGCGGATAGGCCCGCCGGGCCGCCGCCCACGATGGCCACTTTTTCTTCCCTTCTGGGTTTTTGCGTAACCGGCAGATGAGGCCTGCCCTTTGCCAATTCCTGGTCGGCAAGAAAGCGTTTAATGCTGCATATGGCCACCGCCTGATCCAACATACTGCGGCGACAGGCATCTTCACACGGGTGATGACAGACTCGTCCGCAAATACCCGGGAGCGGGTTGTCTTCCCGAATGATAGCAAGGGCTTCTTCAAACCGGGAGGCAGCGGTAAGGGCCATATACGCCTGAACATTCACACCCAGAGGGCAATGTGCCCGGCATGGGCTCATCTTACGTTTATCCAGATCAAGGGCCCGGGAAGGACAGTAGGCGGGTGTTCTTCGTAAAGGCGGATGACTCGTATTCTTAAGGGGGCAGATATCCATACAGCGCCCGCATCCGGTGCAGAGGTCATAGTCGATATACACAGGGTCCTGGACGATCACTGCCCGGTATCCGTCAGGGCCGCGCTTGATGGCCTCGATCCGCGCATGGGTCATGGCCGTCACCATCGGGTGACGGGTGACTTGGAGGTAAAGGGGTCGAAACTGGAAGTCCAAGTCATCAGGCCACTCGGTAAAATGCTTCACTCCCCCGGGCAGTTCGAGAAAGTGGACAGCTTTGGTGACCCACACCAGCGGCAGGCCGGATTGTGAAAGATCCTGAGCTACCTTAAGGGCGCCATACCCGGATCCAATCAGCAGAACCGCCTTTTTCAAGGTACTGGACAAAGAAGGTTTGCTCATCACTTATTCCTTGCCTTGCCCTGTTTTACCCTGCTTTGCTTTGCTTTTGAGAATCGCCTCTCCATACTGTCGGCCCCGCTCGAATGCCTGTGTGTTTAATTGCCTCGTTGGTTCAGGAACAGAGGACAACACGGCCTTACGCATTGCCTGCACGGTCACAAGGTGATGCACCTCCGCGACAAAACCAAGCATTACGATGTTTGCCATCATCCTATTGCCCAGTTCTTCAGCGAAACGGGTTGCCGGAATATTATAGGTAGTCAGACTGGGGTCGAGGGTTTTTGTCTGGACCAGGTCAGAATCCCAAATCAGGACTCCACCGCGGCGGATGCTCCCAACATTTTTGGAATACCCCTCCTGGCTGAGACAGATCAAAACCTGTGGCTCTCGCACATAGGGAAAAAGGATTTCTTCCCTGCTGATGATGACTTGGGCCGAGCAGGCGCTACCCCGGGCCTCTGGGCCGTAAGACTGCGTCATTGTAGCAAATTTATGGTCATAGAGGGTTGCGGCCCTTCCCAGGATGTCACCGGCCAGAATAATACCCTGTCCGCCGAAACCTGTGATAATGATATGTCTTTCCCGCTCCCTTATCATACCCATTACTGCATACCCCGTCTTTCCGGTGTATTCGCTTCATTGAAAACCGGCCAGTTTCCGACCTGGTTTTTGCACATACGGTGGTAGTTGTCGATAAATGTTGGCCTTTCTGTGTCCACAAACTTTCCCACAACAATATGACTTCCAAAATCCACAGGAGCCTCTTTCGGGTCAATATCGTTGCGGCTTATTGTGCGCTCGTGATAAAACTTCAAGGTCTCCAGGGCGTTCCCTGTTTTGTTCCGGCGTCCGAATGCGGTAGGGCAGGGAGTCAATATCTCGATGAAACTGAAGCCGCGTTTCTGCATTGCCTCGGTGATGGAGTTCGTAAGCCTTCGGATATGCAAGGATGTCCACCGTGCCACGTACACCGCACCGCACGCGGAGGCCAGATAGCAGAAATTGAAAGGTTCCTCCGGACAACCAGAAATGCTCGTCGTTGTCTTCGCTCCGAAAGGAGTACTCGGCGCCAACTGACCCCCCGTCATTCCGTAGTTCAGGTTGTTCACACAGACGACGGCGATATCGATATTCCTTCGGGCAGCATGGATGAAGTGGTTGCCGCCGATCGCCAGCAGGTCTCCATCGCCAGAGATGACCAGTACCTTCGTTTCCGGCTTGGCCAGCTTCAAACCCGTGGCGAACGGAATGGCCCGTCCATGAGTCGTGTGAAAAGAATCCAGCCGGATGTAACCAGCCATTCGTGCGGTACAGCCAATACCGGAAACAACGGCAATCTTATCAAAATCATAACCGGATTTTTGAATAGCCGCCATTACAGAACCGAACACGGTGCCGATCCCACAACCAGGGCACCAAATATGCGGGAGCCGTTCACTCCTGAGCAATGTATCCATGGGATGTGGCGTTAGGGCTTTTTTAGTCTTCTTTGGTGTCTTCATAGTCTCTCTTTTAGGTTCTTCTCCCATTTCAGAGATGGTTTCTTTCTTATAGAACCTTTCTTCTTTTTTTCATAATGTGTCATGGCGTCAAGGATGGCACCGGGGTGAATCACGGAACCGCCTAGGTGTGACACCAGATGCACGGGACAGGCGCCACCGGCACACCGCTCCAATTCCAGGACCATCTGCCCGGCATTAATTTCAGGCATAATGAGGGCACTTACGCGTGTGGCGACAGCTCTGACGAGTTCTTCGGGAAACGGCCAGACTGTATCCAATTTGATAAGACCCACACGAATCCCTCTTGACCGCGCTTCATGCACGGCATACTTGGCCGTTCTCGCACTGATCCCGTAAGCCACGACAACGATCTCTGCATCATCGAGAAACATGGTATTCGTCCGTACAATCTTTTCTTTGTTGCCGGCAATTTTTTGAATCAGTCGATTTACCATGTTCCCCTGTGTATCTGCGTCCATTCCCGGATATCCACGTTCATCGTGCGTCAGTCCGGTAATGTGGATCCGGTAACCATCCCCGCAGTTTGCCATAGGGGCAATCCCGTCCCGATCGGGACGATACGGCAGATACTCCTCCGGAGACTTTTCAGGTTTGCGGCGCTCAATCAGCTCGATTTCTTTCTCCGGTAGTATCACCACCCGCTCTGTCATATGACCGACTACCTCATCGGCCATGATGATGACGGGTGTGCGGTATTGCTCACTCAAGTTAAAGGCGCGAATAGTAAAATCGAACATCTCCTGTGGACTTGAGGGAGCGAGGGCAATGATTTCGTAATGACCGTGAGATCCCCAACGCGCCTGCATCATGTCCCCCTGGCCGACCAGCGTCGGCAGACCGGTACTCGGTCCTGCTCTTTGTACGTTACAAACTACACACGGGGTTTCGGTACAAATGCCAAGGCCAATATTCTCCATCATCAGAGAAAATCCCGGACCGGATGTACTGGTCATTGCCTTCACACCTCCCCAACTTGCCCCTAGAATGGCCGCCATTGATGCAAGCTCATCTTCCATCTGAATATATATCCCGTTGAGTTCGGCAAGCCTGCGGGACATGCGTTCGGCAATCTCTGTTGCGGGTGTAATAGGATACCCCGCAAAAAACCTGCACCCCGCAGCCAGCGCACCCTCACAACAGGCATAGTCACCATTCATGAAATGGGTCCCCGTTAATACGGCCTTACCAGCCATACATCCTCCTAAAGTGCATGGTATGGGATTTAGATGTTCGCATCGTCACTTACGCCTTCCCGGTGCTCCGGATATTTCAACCGAAAAGATTGCAAATTCAGGACACAGGGCTTCACAGAAATGACAATTAATGCATTTCGATTCGTCGAGAACTGCGGGTATATGATATCCTCTTATATTGAACGACGACGACATGACAAGGACATCCCGTGGACAGTACGCAATGCAGAATCCACACCCCTTGCATCGATCCTCTATAATAATCACTCTTCCCCTGGTTTCTTTTACATTTTCCAGATCCAGGGGTTTCCTCCAGTATTTCATCTTTTAATTCCTAATTGCTGGGGGCAGATTTGAAATCTGTCTTCCCCTTATTGTGCTTAACAAATGAGAAACTATCTTGATTACACACATATATGGGAAATGGGTAAGTATGTCAATAGTGCATATACTTATCACTTTTTGTTATATATTTTAAAATACGTATATGGTGGCAAGCAATTTGCAAAATACACATGCAGTCTCTGCAAATCAGAGGGAACAGGTCACTATTTGCCTAAAATATCATAATATTTGTCAAAAAAATGGCGCATATCTTAATTATTGACGACGAAAGTTGCTTCAACGATATGTTAAGCACCATGGTAGGGGACATGGGACATCACGTTACTTCGGCATATTCGATTGAAGACGGCATGCAAAAAGCTTCCATGCAGCCCTTCGATATAGTCCTTCTCGATGTGCAACTGCCTGACGGCAGCGGACTGGATCTTCTGCCTAAGATACAGGCACTTCCCTCATCACCTGAAGTGATCATCATTACCGGATATGGTAACCCTGACGGGGCAGAACTTGCAATCAAGAACGGGGCCTGGGACTATATTCAAAAGCCTTTTTCTATTTATACAATGACCCTCCTCCTTGTGCGCGCCATTCAGTACAGGGAGGCTAAGCACAGCAATAGAATGCCTTTCTTGCTAAAGAGATGTGGTATTGTCGGCAACAGCAATAAGATGGAATCATGCTTAGAACTTCTGGCCAGTGCGGCGGCAAATGAAGCGAATGTTCTCATTATGGGTGAAACCGGAACAGGAAAGGAACTCTTCGCCCGGGCCATCCACAAGAACAGCAAGAGGGCACAAAATAGCTTCATCATTGTCGATTGCGCCGCTCTACCTTCAACTATTGTGGAGAGTGTCCTTTTCGGCCATGAGAAGGGAGTCTTCACCGGTGCAGACAAACACAGAGACGGCCTGATCAAACAAGCAGACGGAGGCACCCTCTTCCTTGATGAAGTGGGAGAACTGCCCATCTCCACCCAGAAAGCGTTTCTTCGCGTGCTCCAAGAGCGGAGCTTTCGCCCTATCGGCAGCAAGGTGGAGATAAAAAGTGACTTCAGGCTTGTCGCAGCGACAAATCGCAATCTCGAAGATATGGTGAACACAGGTTCGTTTCGGAATGATCTCCTGTTTCGTCTTCGCACTATTACTATTGAACTGCCGCCACTCAAAGAGCATATTGAGGACATCAAAGAACTGGTTTTTTACTACATTGCAAAACTCTGTGGACGATATGGAAATGATATAAAGGGCTTTTCTCCCGATTTTCTGGAAGCAATGATCACCTATGACTGGCCCGGCAACATCCGGGAACTGGTCCATACCCTGGAGAGAGCTCTCGCGATAGCACATGATGAATCAACCTTATTTCCAAAACATCTCCCTATGGATATACGCATTAAACTGGCAAGGGCCAATATAGAGCCTGTAGAAGCAGATACCTCTAAAAAACAGGCAGCCGGGCGGGCACTTTTTTTAAGGATGGAGGATTTCAGAAAGAACATGGACAAAGAGTATCTTCATGATCTCATTGCCCGAGTCGGTAAAAATGTAAAGGAAGCGTGCAGGCTATCGGGCCTCTCCCGATCACATCTGTACTCTCTCTTGAAAGAATACAATATATCAAAACCTGAGTAGATCATGACTGTATGCCGACACGTGTCCGATATTCCGGACGGTGTCCGGTATCCTGCACACTTTCACTCCCTAAAAAGCTTATCCATGTCTGAAGGCCTTCCATCATATTTTTTAACTCATTGAAATTACGAAGATATTATAATTCCCCAATGTTGGTATTCTTCTTGCAGTTATGACCCACCATGGTAGTCATTATATTGCTCTTCAGGAGTCGTTGAGGACATGGCGTTTCTCTTCTACACAAATAGTTCTGGTAAGACCAAGAAACAATTACAAGAAGTCATTCATGCCAGAATGCCTGGAGAAGAGATGGAGGTTTACCGGACTTTTGATTCGCTTTCCAACAGACTTCAACGACCATTAGAAGGCTTAAGCGTTGCCGTAATTCTCGTGTCGTCGATGGAAGATCTGTCGAATATCCTGACCCTTTGCAATGTACTCTGGGATATGCGGTTAATTCTTATTTTGCCGGACAGAAACCATGAAACAATCGTGAAAGGACATCAACTGAGACCACGCTTCTTGACTCACGTAGATTGTAATCCTACAGAGGTAGCAGAGGTTTTGTGCAACATGCTCAAAAAATACACACAAATGAGGCCTTTTTAAAAAGGGCCCAGACTTTATTAAGGGAGGAAATGTATGAAAAAAATGACACTTAGCTTTAAACTAGTTTTTGGCGGAATCACTGCGGTATTAATTCCTTTGCTCGTTGTGGGCATATTTGCCGCTGTTAAATCATCAGGGGCTCTCGAAGCGGCGGCAAAAGAGCGTGCAATGAAGGGGGCTCAAAACCTTGCTGAAACGGTGCAGGAGGTCCTCGCCGTCGAACTCAAGCTTGCAGGTCAATTAGCCATAACCAGCGAAATGGTGAATGCGGCAAACAACACCAATGCGGAAGCAGCAAGCGGGAAGCTTGCCGAGGCCATGGGAAAAATCGGTAAGGATTATGAGGCAATCCTCGTAACTGATGCAAACGGCTCTGTTGTTGCGGATGGAAATAACGGTGAGTATAAAGGCATTTCTCTCGCGGACCGGGACTATTTCCAGAAGGCAAAAACCGGGAAGGCAAACGTGGGCTCTGTTGTTAAATCGAAAAAAACAGGAAATCCCGTTGCCACTGTCAGTGTGCCTATCACGAAGGACGGAACATTTGCCGGCACTGTTACCATGGTTCTAAAGATTGATTACCTTGCGGACATAGTGACGGCAAAAGTTGGTCAGACAGGGTATGGTTTTATGACCGACCCCACGGGCTTGATTATTGCTCATCCCGATAAAAATAATATTCTTTCATTAAACATCGCAACATTGAAAGGAATGGAAGAAATATCAAAGAAAATGACAGACAGACAAGCAGGTGTGGAAAACTATGTCTATAAAGAAATCCCCAAAATTGCAGGGTTTGCCCCGGTGGCGATCACTAATTGGAGTGTCTGTATAACACAGAACGCGGAGGAATTTCTTGCCGCTGCCCATTCGATCCGCAATATCATCGCGATAGTTGCTATCTTTTTCATTGCAGTGATAACTATAATCGTTGTGTTGTTTGCGAGAAGTATTTCACTTCCCATCAAGAGAGCAGTGGACGAAATGAACGAAGCGGCACAACAGGTCTCCGCAGCCTCAAGTCAGGTATCTGCTTCGAGCCAATCCCTCGCCGAAGGGGCCTCTGAACAGGCATCTGCCCTTGAGGAAACTTCATCATCACTTGAGGAAATGTCTTCCATGACAAAACAGAATGCGGGAAATGCCGCCCAGGCGGACAGTCTCATGAAGCAGGCAAACCAAGTTGTCCTGAAGGCAAATGAATCTATGGAAGGTCTCACCAAGTCAATGAAAGATATTAGTAACGCCAGTGAGGAGACTTCAAAGATCATAAAAACGATCGATGAGATTGCGTTTCAGACTAACCTTCTGGCGCTGAATGCCGCTGTAGAGGCTGCTAGGGCAGGGGAAGCTGGAGCCGGTTTTGCCGTGGTGGCGGAAGAAGTAAGGAATCTGGCCATGAGGGCCGCCGATGCTGCAAAAAACACCTCCGGCTTAATTGAAGACACGGTGAAAAAGATCAAAAACGGTTCTGATCTGGTGGCGAAAACTAATGAGGCTTTCGTCGAGGTGTCCGTCAGCACATCGAAGGTCGGTGAACTTGTCGGAGAGATCGCCGCCGCCTCCCAGGAACAGGCACAGGGGATCGATCAGATCAACCGTGCTGTCGTGGAAATGGACAAGGTAACACAGCATACTGCAGCGAATGCGGAAGAGTCTGCCTCTGCATCAGAGGAGATGAATGCCCAGGCAGAGCAGATGAAACAGATAGCCTACATTCTCGTAAATATTGTTGGCAAGAGCGGGAATGGCGCCGGAAACGGGAGCCATGTAGATGTACAGCCAAAGAAGGGAATACAAAAAGTTCTAGCGGCGATAAATATCTCAAAAGGCCCGGGTAAAGAAATCATACCCCACAAAAAGGGCAGAGAAGTACGGCCGGATCAGGTAATTCCCATGGAAAAAGAAAGCTTCAAGGATTTCTAACACTAATATCCGGTAGGAAAGGGCAGCCATCGTTTTATGATCGGCTGCCCTTTCCTCATACTACACCTTGAATTCATCAGAATCGATACCACAACCGCCAACGCCTCTGTATTCATACCAAGCAACTCACCTTTTCCCCCGCTTGTCTTCTATTGCTGCCGATTCCGTTGCAACCTTCCAATCGCCTGCACATCCTTTGAACTCATCAGCGTAAAAAATTGGAAGTTGCAAATATCACCATCCATCACTATACTACAAAAGTAGAGCGACCATTTTCAAGTTCTTCACAGGAGGTGATCTGGAACCATGAAAATAGACTTCTATTGCTGGACACGCTGAAATACATGCCGTAAAGCGAGAGAGTTCCTCTTGCAGAAGCAAAGAGAAATCACTGAACGGGATTTCTTTAAAAATCCCTTCAGCCGCGCTGAGATCGAAAATTTGTTACAAGGGAAACCTGCTTCCGAAATGTTCAATTTTAGGAGCCCTCACTTCAAGAAATTACAGCTTGGGCATGACACGCTAAATGATAACAAACTAATAGAACTGATGCTCAAGGAACCCCGATTGATTCGCAGGCCCGTGGTTCGTATAGGCGAACAAGTATATTTCGGAGCCGACAGCCGGTTTCTTGGAAGTATGTTCACCTGATTCCGACGTTATCAATAATGACATTACACATGATTTTTTTGAAGGTCTCTCTACAATCATGGCAAGGAGGGAACCATGGACAGATACGATGTGTATATTGGAGGTTCTTTTCAAAGAACTGAGAAAACTTTACAAGTTACCAACCCTTTCAACAACGATATCTTTGCGGAAACATATACAGGCGGTGAAACCGAAATAGAAGCCGCCATTTCAAAAGCCCAGTCGGCAGAAAATGTCATGAAGGGACTCCCCTCATTCCAGCGATTTGAGATTCTCCGGCATGTTGCGCACACTCTTCACAAAAAGAGAGAGCATTTCGCAAGGGTACTCGCGCGGGAGTCGGGAAAACCTTTGATGTACGCACTCGGTGAAATCGACCGTTCGAGTCAGACATTTCTCATCGCCGCCGAGGAATCAAAGAGGCTTCCCAGGGAATATATCGGCCTGGATTGGACCCCCGGCGGCAAAGACAAGGAGGGAATCGTAAAATACTTTCCCGTCGGTCTCGTGGCAGGCATCTCCCCGTTTAATTTCCCTATGAACCTGGCTGCCCATAAGATTGCGCCGGCGATCGCGGCGGGGTGTCCCATCATTCTGAAACCAGCGTCGTCAACCCCGCTCTCCGCACTTGCGCTCGCAAGAATTGTTGACGAGACTCCCTTGCCGAAGGGAGCCCTCTCCATCATTCCCATGGAGAGAACAACCGGGATGAAACTTGTGACGGATGAACGGTTCAAGCTCCTCACGTTTACGGGATCACCGGATGTTGGCTGGAAAATGAAGAAAGAGGCGGGCAAGAAAAAGGTAGTCCTCGAACTTGGGGGAAACGCCGGTGTTATCGTAAGCGGAAGCGCGGACATTGATTTTGCCGTAAAGAGGTGCATCTTCGGCGGTTTTGCCTATTCGGGGCAGGTCTGTATTCATGCCCAGAGGATCTTTGCAGAGAGAAAAATTTTCGATGAATTTTTAGAGAAATTTGTGGTGTCCACGCACATTTTGCAATCCGGCGATCCCCTCAATCCCGAAACACAGATATCCGTCATGATCGATGAGCCCAATGCGAAACGGGTGGAGGACTGGGTACAAGAAGCGGCGATGGACGGAGCAACGATACTGTGCGGGGGAAAAAGACAGGGTTCATTTTTTGAACCGACTGTGCTCACCAATACAAAGAAATCAATGAATGTCAACTGTAGGGAAGTGTTTGGCCCGGTCGTTACCATAGAACCCTATACGACATTTCACGACGCAGTTCACATGGTAAACGACACGAACTTCGGACTCCAGGCGGGAGTGTTTACCCGCAGAATGAACGAAATAAACCATGCATTCAGCAGCCTGGAGGTCGGCGGTGTTATCATCAACGATGTTCCCACTTTCCGTGTGGATCATATGCCATACGGAGGGATAAAAGACTCCGGACTGGGGAGGGAAGGCCTTAAATACGCCATCCTCGATATGATGGAGCCGAAGATACTCGTGACGGATACCCGATGACGGGGAAAAAGGGGGTCAGGTCTTGCGGCTTGACAGGCCTTTTTTCTTCTGATAGTATTCAACCATGTCCCGTCCCCTTCGCATAGAATATCCCGGCGCCGTCTATCATGTTACTTCCCGCGGTAATGAAAAGAAGGCCATCTTTAAAGACAACCGGGATCGTGAGAATTTTCTGAACACTATCCAGCAGGTCAATAAACGATACCACTGGATATGCCATGCCTACTGCCTCATGGCCAATCATTACCATTTGTTAATCGAAACGCCTGACGGCAATCTCTCTCTCGGGATGCGCCAGTTAAACGGAGTTTTCACACAACTCATCAACAAACGGTACGGGAGAACAGGCCATTTGTTCCAAGGCAGGTACAAAGCAATCCTGATCCAGAAAGATAGCCATCTCCTTGCGGTCTGTCGCTACATCGTCCTGAACCCTGTTCGGGCGAAAGTGGTTGAAAAACCAGAAGATCATCGATGGTCCAGCTATCTGGCTACGGCAGGGGGAGTGAAACCCCATCCCTGTTTAAGCACAGACTGGGTATTGAGCCAGTTCAGGGGGAAACCGGACAATGCAAAGAAGGAATATCGTCAGTTTGTCTCTTCGGACATCGGTCAGAAGAGCATCTGGACAGAGGTGAGGGGCCAGGCGTTTATGGGTGGGGACGACTTTGTGGACACGTTGGTCGACCATCTAAAGAGACAGGAACATGTTTCTGAAATACCGAGAAGTCAGCGGTTCTCCCACCGACCGGCTTTGGAGATGATCTTCAGTGAAGCTGTGAGAACAAACCGACAGAAGCGGCAAAGGGCGGTGCGCAAGGCTGTAGAACACTATGGCTATCGACAGCAGGAAATCGCCGATCATCTTGGACTTCACTATTCGTCGGTCAGCAGAATCGTCAAAGGGGAAAGGTAATTGTCAAGACGCAAGACCTGACCCCATTATGCCACCCGCGGGGTATTTCTTTATGTAACCGATGTCCGAAGAATTATCCTGATAGTTCAAACGATCATTTACCTTCATCGGCAGCTCCATAATCAATAAGAAGTTTGGTTATATCCTGCAAATTTAAACTGTTTGAAAGCTGAAGCGGCGTCATTTCTTTATCGAAACGACGAGGCATGACATTCGCTCTGATATTTCCATTTTTATCGGAATCAACTTCTATGAAGATCTTTGGACGTCCTTTAACCGCAATAATTGTAGTAGAACGATAACCCAGGGCCGCACCGCCCCCCATATCCGCGCCTACCCAGACACATTTAACATTGGGATTCGCCTTGTTGTTGAGAAGAAAAGAAACCATCTCAAGATTTTCTGATTGATGGCGTCAAAGATGGGCGTGCACCCTTTCGGCACGCTTTCTATTTGATAGTAATAATATCCCTCTTTTTCTACAATTTTCTTGTTTTTCATGATGTATGCCTTTTCTTTGCTTGCGGTGTTGACATCAGACCCTTTATCAACCAGGAATTTCACGATTTCAAAATGGTTGTTTTGCGCCGCCAGGGCCAACGGCGTCCATGACCATTTGTGATAATTCGGGTCCGCCCCCCTCTCCACCAACAATCTTACAATATCGGCATGTCCTTCTCTTGATGCATAACACAGCGCTTCATTTACATCGACATCATTGGAAGCATTGTTGATTTTGCTTCTTACCGTGTTAATATCCCCAATACGGGATGCCTCTAAAAAACCGGGGCCGCATCCCAATAGAACCAATGTGAACAGCAACATTATCAAGCGGGGAACTTGTACCATACATGATAACATCTTATTCGTCATTGCTCCGCCGTCCTTTCTGATATTGAAGTCTAAATCATTGTTATTAAACTTTCTTTTTTGATGTTGAAGTGTATTAAAAAGAAAAGTGACGTGTCAATTAAATTTTAAGAGTAAAATATAGGGTATGTTGCTGATTATCGTGAGAGTGTGCGGATGATGAGTTGTTAAAGAGAAAATAGAAACAAAAAAGACAACGCCAATCGGCTCTGCCTTT
>CAZMBE010000051.1:0-2984 GCA_964564625.1 uncultured Syntrophaceae bacterium
TTTGTGAAGTCTCTTTCACCCTGGCGATGCCGAAATCCAAAACCTTGACATCCCCGCTTTTCAGAATTTGGATGTTTCCCGGCTTGATGTCCCTGTGGACAACACCGCTTCCGTGCGCATGATCTAGAGCCTTGGCCACGGATGCAACAATGTTCATCACGTCAGGTATGGGGAGACGATTATTTTTACTACAGTAAGGAATGAGGTTCGATCCATCGAGGAGTTCCATGGCCATATAAACGGTGCCTTCATAATCTCCTATGTCATAGACAGTGACAATATTGGGATGAGAGAGCTTACCCATGGCTTCCGCCTCACGGAAGAAGCGGGCTCTGTCCTTTGCTGTCTCTTCATCATCCGCGCTCTGAGAGTGGAGCGTCTTTATTACTATTTCCCGGTTAATCAATGGATCTCTGCCGAGATATGCCGTCCCCATAGCCCCGCGGCCAAGTTCCCTTATAATTTCATAACGGCTGATACGGCGGCGTGAATCTACGCTTATGGCGGTCGTCTCGGTATCACGCGTAACGGCATCCATTTTGAAGCTTGTGCTGTCTGTCGCTTCCCGCGGGTGCCGCCTGTCCGATCCTTCAGCTGTATCGGTTGGCCTGCTCTGTTGCTCGGACAGCGCAATTGTTTCCGCCTCCCGCATCTGAGCCAGGAAATTCGCATCCGTGACCTTGTTCGTAAGTCTGTTTCGGTCGATGAGAGGGTGGTAGGAATCAAGGAGTGGATCGATCCGGATTGTTTCGGTATCTCTTTCCGCCAACAGCTTCGCCATCTGGTCGGCCAAAAAAAGAACAAGGATGTATTTTAGCTGCTCATTATCCGATCCCAGCGCTACGGCATCGGCGTAGGATGGAACATGGTGCATCGCTACCGACTTGACCATCAATGCGGAAAAGTTCCATTGTTCCAAGGCGATCTGCCCGATCACGGCATGGTTTATGCCAAAAATATGATCCTCGTCATAGACGGATAAATACGCCTTGTGTTTTTCTCCCGGATTCGCTTCCTGTTTCCGGGACTGTGGCAAACCGAGCATGATGAGTTTACCGATGTCATGAATAATGCCGAGCGTAAAAAGAGTCCCCTTGTTTAATCCTTCGAAGAGGTCGTGGAGATGGGACGCGCAGATAGACGCGAGGTTGGAGTGTTTCCACAGGGCTGCCACTGCTTCGCCCTGTTCCGGAGATGCCGGCTTGAATAACTGGAGCATTCCTTCGCGGTACACGATGTTCATGATATTTTGCAGGCCGAGGATCATCAGGGCGTGAGTGATTGAATTGATCTTATGCTGCATGCCGAAGTACGCTGAATTGGCCATTCTGAGAATCTTTGCGGTGAGAATAGGGTCAGCCAGTATAATCTTGGAGAGCTCAGACATTCCGACTGCAGGGTCATTGATGATTTTTTGAAGTCGGACATGTTCGGCACGGAAATGTTTCAGACTGTCAATCTGTTTTACAACACTATCCAGTGTTTCGGGCGCTATATCCTGGAGGGCCAGGGGGTTCCTGCGATCCCTCTCTAAACCTGCCCGACCGGCAAATAATGCCTCTATTCCCGCCTGAATACATCTTTTGATATTACTGTGAATGTCAAACATGCCCCCTTCGCCGGGAATGGCAACGGCATGCATATCCACCTCCTGCGCCGGGATGGAATCAGTCTGCGGGTGCATATCTTTTACTTTGATACTCTCTGTTTTGCGCGGCCGGACCTCTTTTGCCGGGATCACTTTTGGGGCAGACTTCTGTGGCGATTGCGTGTGTCGTTTGGAGGAAAAAAAATACAACAGTATAACAAGAACAACGATGACGATAGAAACAAGAAGCAATAATGTCGCGAAGCTCATCCTGTCGATCCGTGAATTTTTGATTATTTACAGAAATTCAATGAATTACGGACCAAGTATAGGGAATATGTGTTGTATGTCAAGCAAAAAGGCCTCCAATATTTCACAGAACACACCGAGGGCCGGGCTCGGAGGGAGTGGTGGCTGAAATGGCAACGTTGAAAGAATCAACAATCAATAGATACAATATACATTCCCCTGGTTGCCCTGTCGAGTAGAGCGTACCAATGAGGATGGTGATATGACAACAGGGAAATTTATCATACGCTGAATCGGATGCTGAGGATATCGCCGTCCCGGACGATGTAATTTTTTCCTTCCAGCCGGAAGTGACCGTTTTCTTTCACTCTCTTTTCCGAGCCGCATTGGATTAATTCGTCGTAGGTAAAACACTCCGCCCGGATGAATCCCCGTGCCAGATCGCTATGAATAGTCCCGGCCGCATTTACTGCCGTATCTCCTCCATGAATACTCCATGCCCGCACTTCATCTTCACCAACGGTAAAAAAGCTCACGTATCCGAGTGTTCTGTACGCGAATTGTGTCAGCCTCTCTCTTGCCGACTTTCTGATGCCCATATCCTCCATAAAGATTTCCGCTTCTTCATCATTGAGGCGGGATAATTCCATTTCGAAGCGACCGGCAAATTCGATGACGTTGTACTGCCCTTCTATTCCGCCAATCAAATCTGAATTGTGCCCGAACACCGCCTCGTCCGAATTCAGGATGACCAGGAAAGATTTCTTCGTGAGAAATTGGAACCCACGAATCAATTTCTGCTCATCTTCGTCAAAATCGAGGTTCCGGATAGGGCTATTGTTGTTGAGGTGCTCCGCAATTTTTCGGAGGGCTCTTTCTTCCAGCGCGAGTAAATTCGTTTTTTGCCCCCGCTTATGGAACCATTCAATTTTCTCCAACCTGTTTTCCACGACGATGAGATCAGCGAGAAGAAGTTCCGTATTGATTTCATCAATGTCGCGAAGTGGTGTTGGTTCTCCCGCCAGATCATCGTGAAAGTTACGCACAACCAGGGCCAACGCATCCGTGCCTTTGATCCCTCCCATGAAGTTTCCTGTAAAGAAACCATTCTTTGCGGAGCCCTCCTTCAGGCCCGGGAAATCGATCA
>CAZMBE010000051.1:3084-11622 GCA_964564625.1 uncultured Syntrophaceae bacterium
GGCTTTACAGAGTATTTGTCAAGGAATTATTACTGCGGCAAGTGAGTAGTAAAATTGTTATTCTTGAGATTGAAGAATTTTAAAAATTATAATGGATGATGAATCGCAGAAACGTCTTATGCAGATTGCTTAAATATTTATCATTCCGATATGCAAAGTAAAATTTCCGTTGAAGATCCAACCCTGAAAGGCACAGCGCTCTGACCACACCCAGATGCTCTTCGCGCGATATAGTCGCCTTTGATACGATGGAAACGCCCAAACCCGCCTCTACGGCTTTCTTGACAGCTTCCGTGTGACCGAACTCCATCGTATTTTTTAAAGTAATACCGATCCTGCCAAGCTTATCTTCAATGAAAGCCCTTGTTCCGGAACCCTGCCGGGAATAAATAAACGGGCAACGCAGCAATTCATGCGGCTCTATTGCGTCACGCATCGCCCATTCATGATTGCCGGGAACAATCAAAACCAGCTCATCATTGAAAAAAGATTCCAACTTGAGCCTGTCGTCATGCATGGGAGCCCCGAGAAAACCGAAATCAATGGAATTATTGAGCACCATCTCAATAATTTGCCGATTCAATGCGATATCCATGTGCACATTAATGTTCGGATAGAGGGATCGAAAACGCCCGAGAACGGCCGGCAAAATATAAATACCTATGGTGACGCTGGCGCCAATATTCAATGTGCCTCGGGTCAAGCCTTGAAGCTCATCAATCTCCAGTTTTACCTGATCAATCATGGTAAAAATGGTTTCTGTTTTCTTGTATAATGCCTCTCCTGCCTGAGTAAGAACTACTTTCTTGCCAAGCCGGTCAAACAGTGGGGTACCGTAATATTCTTCCAGTTCCTTGATATGTTTGCTGATTCCCGGCTGTGTGAGAAATAAAGCTTCAGCAGCACGTGTAAAGCTCTGCACTTTCGCCGCAGCATGGAATACCCTTAATTGATTGAGATTTAGTATCATCACTTAAAATTATGTATATCATAAAATCTATTCATTTGATTTATATCAGATGCCCTTCTATGATGCAAATAAAAATTGGAGGGAGGTTTGTTATGGAAGCATCTGACATCGAAAAAATTGAAAAGATCATACTTGACAGGAAAGCTGCTCACAGGTTTTTGTCGGAGCGGTCAAAAGCGTACGGCGCTTTTGCAAACTTTGTAAAAATCGCCTTTTCGGATGGACAACTGGACAGAAAAACAAAAGAACTAATGGCGGTAGGCATATCAGTGGTCATCAATTGCGAATCCTGTATGGAGTGGCATATCGGCGAAGCACGCAGATTGGGAGCATCTGAACAGCAGATTATCGAAGTGATCGATGTTGCCGCAGAAATGGGCGGAGGACCGGCAACAGTCGCCGCACGATTTGCATTAAAAGTGATGGAGTACTATATCTTGAAAAGCGGGGCGAAATAAATCATTTTGGGAGGGTTTAATCAATGAGCCATATTGAGATTCAGTTTCTAGGCAGCGGTGATGCCTTTGGAAGCGGCGGCAGGCTCCAGAGTTGCGTTCTCGTCAATTACAGCCGTGGTCAATTCCTGATCGACTGCGGAGCATCCTGTCTGACCGGGATGAACCGGTATGGAGTCAATCCGAATGATATAAGCATGATCTTCATTTCCCACTTGCACGGGGACCATTGTGGGGGAATTCCGTTTCTTATCCTCGCATCACAGCTTATATATAAACGTACAGAGCCTGTTGTGATCATCGGCCCTCCGGGGATAAAAGAGTGGATAACTCAGGCAATGGAAGTTTTGTTTCCCGGTTCTTCCGGGATCAAAAGAAAATTCCCGGTGGAAATCATCGAATTCAAAAATCGTTGCCCGGAAATTGTAAGAAGTGTCACGGCCATTCCCTATTCGAATCTCCATCACGGAGATTCGTCCTTTTCCCTCCGAATAGAATGCGATGGAAAGGTCGTCTCCTATTCAAGTGATACGGAATGGACGGAAACGCTTTGTGAAGTCGCCGACCACGCGGATTTGTTCATTGCCGAAGCCTATTTCTATGAAAAGAAGATCAAGGGGCACATGGATTATTTGACGCTCATGAGCAATTATCCGAAGACGGAGGCGAAACGCCTGATGCTTATCCACATGAGCGCGGACATGATCACCATGGCAGAAAAAATTGCGTGTGAATATGCTGTCGATGGGAAATATCTGAAGCTTTGAAAATTTTTTTCCTCCTTTCGTCCGGCATTTTTCTAGACCGGATGATTGCATTCACTCGCGTTTAGGCTGCTGCTTTGAATCGCGAATCATCGTTATTTCCTCCTATGACAGTGATTAATTTTTTACCATAGGAGAGTGGAAGAGACTATTTCTCCATTATTTACGCATCGCTTTTTTTCTTTTTTTCCAGTTTCCGCTTCATAATGTCACCGAATGAACCCATTGACATTGGGGCTTTATCAACATATTCTTGATAGTCTTCTATGGGCTCTTTCGTCGCTGTTCGTGACGCATCTTCCTGCGTTTCCATTTGCGGCATGGACAGGGATATCCTCTTTTGATCCCGGTCTATCCCGTCAATCCTCACTTCGACAGACTGTCCTTCTTTTACTGCATCACTGGGATGAACGATCCTTTTGCCCCTTCCCAGCTTGGAGATATGAATGAGGCCGTCCACTCCCGGTCCAAGATTGACGAAAGCTCCGAACTTTGTCAGACGCACAACGGTTCCTGTATGAACAGTCCCTTCGGGGTATTTTGCCTCCGCTTCATTCCAGGGATCCGACAACAGCTGTTTCATAGATAAACTGACACGGTTGCTTTGCCAATCCAGCTTGGTAATGGCCACATCCAATATTTGGCCGACTGACAAACGCTCGTGAATATCCTCCACGCGGTCCCAGCCGATCTCTGAGATCGGAAGGAGCCCCTGAAGACCGCCTATATCCAGAAAGGCACCAAAGTCTCTGATGGAAACAACAGTCCCTTTTACGAGCATCCCCTCATGCAGTTCCGCTTTCCGCGCTTCTTCCTCTTTTTTCCTCTGCTCTTCCAAAATGGCTCTGGCAGAAAGAATGATATTGCGTCCGCGCTCTCCATATTCCGTAATTCTGAAAGAAAGACGACGGCCAATATAGTCTTTCGCATTCTCAATACGCTGAAGACCCATCTGTGAATATGGGCAGAAGCCCCGCATATCACCTGCCAGTTTTATCTCAAAGCCCCCTTTAATCTCCTTTTCCACAATACCCTCAATGGGGATCCCATTGCGCCAGACCTCTTCTATATGGGTTCGCGCAGAATCCCCTGCACCTATCTTGGTTGTGAAAAGTTTCTCATTGTGCTTTGATGACAGGAAATATGCAGTAACAGAATCGCCTTCCTTTACGGTGAGATTACCATTATCATCGGTTAATTCTTTTCTGTCCAGATACCCTTCGCTCTTCCCTCCTAGATCAAGGAAAATCCAATCCTGGGTAATTTTAACGATGATCGCTTCAATCTTCTGCCCAGGCTTCAAATAATCTTTTCTCATACGGGTTTTTTCGAACAACTCCGCAAAACTCTTTTCTTCATTTGATTCATTCTTTTTTTCTTCGACCATGTGACGATATTCCTGTTCTTAATTTTGTAGTATTAGCACAACTCAATAACTGGGGCTGTTGCGTGCCCTCTTCCCCGTGTAATTCGCAGTTACGGGGAGTTCGTACAAAAGAGGCGCGCTGAACTTTACCTTCTATGCACGTTCCGCCGGTCCGAAAGCACAACATGACGTTCCTTCGGCTTAAATCAGATCCCTCCCTTCTTTCGGGAGAAGGACTTCTCCCTGCGGACAAAATGACACTATGAAATTATGTAACTATGATATCTATCAGAAAATACCTGGCCGTTCCATCCCTATTGTGCGGGAATTTCTTTCTATGTTGTTGAATGGATACAAGCCTTTAAAAATATACATCATGTTATTACAAACATTCCATAAAGCCTTCGGCCATATTTTTCATGTTGTCAACAGAGAAGCTAGTTTAAGGTAATGCTCATCGTCCTTTCATAGCTTTCCATATCACAGTACGCAAAACCGACCTTCCTGTACAGCCTCGAAGCGACATAGTTTGTGACACTTACCGTCAGCCATATGGATTTGAATCCTAACTGTCTGTATCTCTCCAGGGTGAAGCGTGTCAGATGTGTTCCAATTCCGAGATTTCTTTCGCTTTTATCAACAAAGATGACAAATTCACCAGATTTCCCGCTCATATCGGGAACGAGCGCGGCGTGAGCAATAACTCTGCCGCCTCTCCAGGCAATAAGATTATCGCCTATGGCAAACAGATTCTTCACCCAGTCTTGACATGTTTCATGATCTTCCGGCGGAAGTCCCTGAGAGGCGGGCCTGGGAGAGAACGTGCGATACATTTCCAAAAGAGATGGTACATCTTCCGGGCAACTGATCCCCATGTCAAAGGAGTTTCCCGTTTTATCGGTTCTTGTGGTACGCTCCGGCGTCATAATGAAATAAATCGGATTATTAACCTTCCAGAATATTTTTTTACCTGCAAGTATGAGCTAACTATGGGTGAAATTTAATGGGCTGTTCCTCATAGTATGATTTTTCAATCTTTGAAGAGAAAGACAACACCATCAAGAAAGCAACCTTTGGTGCGGAGAATAGTACGGATTCGCAAAGGTGTCAAGGTGCAACAGATGCGACAAAAGAGGTAACCCTGCGGCCTTAAAGAGAAGACCTCAAAATAGCGGCATTCTCATATAAACTGTGGTACAAGTGATTGAATACGTGTGGAGCAACAGGCGTATGTCACGTACAAGGAAAGAGAAAATGAGTGCGGGAATGGAAACTATTTCCGTACCTGAAATCCAAAAAATACATGAAGCCAGGATTGCATCCATTACCGATAATGACAATTGGGTGAAAACGAGGGCGCGGGAAATAGATATAGATACAGAACAGCACGTGGCGAGAAACCTTGATAACATTATGAGATACTTCAGAGAAATGCATCAGTTTGTTGGTGTCAGCTCGAACAACATATACTGGAACGTGACACAGACTCCAATCAGACAAATTCTTATCCCAGCAGATGGAAAAGTATACATAACCCTGCTGAACCCCAAAATCATAAAGCTGGAAGGGAAAGATAACCGTTATGTTGAAGCATGCGGTTCAATTCCCGGAAAAATCTATGCTGTGAGCAGAAAGCCATATGTATTGATTTCGGGATACACATTAGAGAAACGATATATTGAATTAGAGTATGGATCAAAGGATTATTATGCGGGAGGGGAGCTGATACATTCATACAGTAACAAAGAATGGATTGTTCAGCACGAAATGGATCATCTTGATGGAATAACGATACTGGACAAGGGGAGTAAAGTGATCTGGGAATTTTATTAATCTATTACTCCAGCGGGAAAATGTCGAACTTCGATCCGCGCATTGACAATCAAAACAGGTATGCAATGGTTGGGCATTTCGTTTTCATAGTAAAGATCGCATGGAAATTTTCATAATATCATGAACGCAATCATAGTCTCAGACAAATCGCAAACAAAGGGTCAGTATTCCCCAAAACAAGGGGAATTCTTCCTCAATGCGGGAAGAACATGTAGTCACGCGCACCCGGATAACGTATTGCAAACATGCGTTAATTCATCTTTTCTTTTGTGGAATAGATTTTGCAAAGTTAAACAATAACCCACGCGACAAGAAATGCAACAAATGAAGAGAGCGTCGTCAATAATCACTACTATTAAGTTTCCTTCCTCAATGGCCGATAACGTTCGTAAAGAAAACGAAACGCACTGGTTCAGTGCGACCTGTCACCATTCGAGGGGCAATTTTATCTGGAAAACATCACTACGTTTGATATGAATATGAACTCAATAAAAAACAGTATACGGAAAAACGTATTTGTCCTGAAATACTTTTTTAAAGATCTTCTCTCTATAAAAATAATGATGTTACCCCTTCGTTTCCTTTCCTTGCAGCAAGCCACGGGAAGTGCGCTCTCTGACGAATTCAAGCAAATAGCTTCATTATATAAAAAACTTTGGAGGTGTCATTTATGAAGAAACGTACGTTTATTGCATTAGGCATTGGAAGCGTGCTTCTGATGTTCACATTTTTTTCACCAGCCCTGACTCACGCCGAAGTCAACGTCAGCGTTCAGGTTGGGCTGCCACCACTCGTAATCCCTGCACCGCCCGGCCTTGTCGTGATACCGAATACCTATGTGTACTATCCGCCTGATCAGAATGTGGATATATTCTTTTATCACGGTTACTGGTATCGCCCGCATCATGGGCACTGGTATAGAGCCCGTCACTATAATGGACCGTGGGGTCATATCGTCAGTAATCGGGTGCCCCGTGCGGTAATCGCGGTTCCCCCCGGTTTTCGCCACGGCCCGATGCATGAACGCGTCCCCTACGGACAGGTGAAGAAGAACTGGCGGGGATGGGAGCGTGACCGTCATTGGGAAAGAGACAGACATGATAACAGAAGGAACTTTCATGAAAGCAAGCACCGGGGGCCTGATAGAGATGGACACAAAGGAAAGCATAAAGACAAACATAAAGGAAAACATAAAGACGAACATAAAGGAAGGTAGAAATACGAGCACAAATCATCCATTAATGATGTTGCTGGCTGCATGGAGATTCATATCACAGTCACTGCGCTCTCATGTTATGTGTGACTTCTACATAGAGGGAAGGACCTCAGGAATCTGATATTTTCTGTTATGGAAAAATTCACTCATGCCTGCAATTTTGTAAAATCGATTATTCCCGGCTTTCAGGTAAAGTACAAAAACCAGAGCCTCCTTATGAAGGTTTTAGGCGTTTTTCTTTGGCCCTTTAATCGGAAGTTTATGACTGGTTATGTTACTACACTCAAATGGACAGTGTACTTTCCCAGCGAAAACAGCATTCATAGCAATCCTGAAAGTGCCGTCGAAACCCTCATGCATGAATTTATTCACTTGTGGGACAGAAAACAAAAGGGCGTTTGGTTCAGCTTAGGTTACCTCTCTCCACAACTCTGGGCAATAGTTCCATTCGCGGGCTTAGCCGCATTCGGCCAGCTCTTTCCTGTCTGGATTGACTGCCTTATTTTTGGGCTTGGGATGCTTTGCTTGGCTCCCTGGCCATCCCCCTGGCGCACCCGATTCGAGCTCCGGGGCTACACCGTTACCTTAGCCTATAAACAATGGGTGCTTGGGGTCTTGGCAGACGCCGAAGGAATGGATTGGATTGAGCAGCAGTTTACCGGTTGGTATTACTATAAAATGTGGCCGTTCAAGAATAATCTCGCGAATAGAATCGATATGATTATTGAACAGATCAGGGCCAATAACCTCGGAATACCATTTGCCTATGTAAAAGATTTCGCGTCAAACAAGGAGAATAGGCTTGACCAATGCAAGTTGTGAAACTGTACAAATTACCCGTGGAGTCTAATAGAGCTACGCTACTCGGCGAAATTGGGCGCGTGTGGTAGAGAAAAAACACGAAGACGATCTACCAACATGTCCGAAATGTCAAGATATAGCCTTTCCGAAATCATCGAACCCACATCCCGTATTTCACTGCCATTGTTCAATTGATGCACATTGCCTCTTGTCTAATATTTCCTCAGCCAAAGCACTATCTATACATTGTTATGGTTCACTTCATCGGTATTGGACTTTCCGGATTGGCAGAACTTATAACGAGAAAGTCATCATTTACTTTCTCATCGGATGATGATAATAATCAGAAAACGTTGCATTATGCATCCGGTCAAAAACATAGGAGAAACGAAGAGGACATAAAGGGGCTACCGGTATGTATCAAAAGCCTAATTTCAACAGTGCGCCCGAATCATTGTGATCCCCGAATGTCCCCCCATGGTATCTCTGAAGGAGGATATTGCATATAATGACAATCTGGAAAATGACAACAAACAAACATATAGCGAAACGATGGGTATCAAAATCAGGTTTTCGGCTTTTGCTTTTATTATTAATCCTTGCGCTGGCAGCATGTTATCCCGCGCCGTATCGCGAGACTCCAAGCGCGAGTCCAAGCCCAAGTCCAAGTGCAAGGGCTCCCATAACCCAGGTCTATTTTTACCCTAAACATGGCCAGACAACGGAGCAGCAATCCCGAGACCACTACGAATGTTACAACTGGGCGATACAGCAGACCGGCTTCGATCCGAGTCAGTCGTCAATTCCGTCTCCGCGGCGTGTCAAAGTGGTGCCGATGCCCCCTCCGGGACATGATACCATCGCTCTGAGCATCGCCGGTGCGGTTCTGGGCGCGCTGATCGCCGGGCCGAGACACGCAGGACAAGGTGCATTGATCGGTGCAGGAAGTGGAGCTCTATTCGGTGCCGCATCAGATGCGGCACGGCAGCAATACGCCGAGCAGATGGAGGAAGCCTATGCCAGGAGCGATCAGGCGCTCGACACCCAATATGAAGGAAAGGCTCGGGATTTCCGGCGTGCGATGTCAGCCTGCCTCGAAGGCCGCGGCTATAGCGTGCAGTGAGAGATAGTAT
>CAZMBE010000052.1:0-11161 GCA_964564625.1 uncultured Syntrophaceae bacterium
CATCCTTGTAGGGATATCGAGTGGAGCCGCTCTCTGGGCCGCCCTTGAGGTGGCAAAAAGGAAAGAGACCGAGGGCAAAATGATCGTGGCCATTCTGCCGGACAGCGGGGAACGGTACCTGTCAACGTGGCTGTTTCAGAAATAACAAATGAAAGATTTTATAGGGGTCATTGTGAGTAAACAAAGCGAGCAGGGCAATCTCTGTATATTTTATGGATAGTATGATTGCTTTAATTGTTCTACTCCTCACCCTTAACGTTGCCTCCATGTGTGTGCCTTATTCTGGATCCTGGCTTCGATCAGACAGGTTCAGGCAATCCAATCGTCCCTAAAAACGGGTTGACAAATGAAAGTGTTGTCACCTATACTCACCATACTCACAATCAACTTCCTGTCAACATTCAACTGCGTAAAGGCCGTAAACAATAAAGGTAATAATTTTAGACAACCAAGATAGGGGGGCAGCGAAATGAACATCGGAGAAATTTTGGGTGCATTGGTGCAAGCGGGAATGTCGCAGTCTTCCAGCAACCGGATGCGGAACTCGCTGGGTGGCGGCAATGTCATGGATAGTCTGGCGGGCATGCTCGGAGAAGCATCACAGAAAGGTGGCGGTGGAATCGCAGATGTGCTTTCCGGAATGCTGGGCAGTGGCAGTGGTAGTGGAATCACAGAGATACTATCGGGCATGCTCGGCGATGCGGGACGTGCCGTTGGTGGAAACCAAAACTTGGCATTGGGAGGCCTCGGTGCGCTCATCGGCTCGCTTCTGGGAGGCGGCGGGAAATCCGTGGGCGGAGCGTTGGGCGGCGGCTTAATGGCTCTTCTCGGGGCGATGGCCTTTAATGCCCTCAAAGGAAGCGGCGAACAGAAACCACAGATTCCGGTTGGTCTTCTGGAACCGCAGACGGAAGCGGAGAAAAAAGAACTGGAACAGAATTCAGAGCTGGTCCTGAGGGCCATGATCAATGCCACCAAGGCAGATGGCCAGATCGATGAAGGAGAAATCAATCGTATTGTAGGGAAACTCAAAGAAATCGGTGTAGGTGCTGAAGCTGAGCACTATTTGATGACACAGATGCAGCAACCGATGGAAACGGAAAAGCTGATCGCTACCGCCAAGGGACAGCCGGAACTCGCGGCACAGATCTATGGGGCATCTTTGCTGGCGATCGAAGTGGATACCCCGGCGGAAAAAAACTACCTTGATCAACTGGCGGCCGGACTGGGTCTGTCTCCTCAGGTCACCGGGCGCATTCAGGAACTCGTTGGTATACAGCAGGTTTAAAAACTTCAAAGAACAAGGAGATACACACAATCTCACTATCCTGCTTGCCCCCGGCGCAGCGGATCAGTTCGTGAAGGAGGTTTCTCCCTCAAAGGCAAAAGGAAAATCACATTTCTCATCTGAAAGCATAGAGCCTCCTCACTGACCGGGGAGGCTCTAGTACGCGCTATTTTTTACGCAGTCCTGCGGCAATCTGCTTAGCTCTGTTGAAATCAGGGGTATTTTCCAATCCATTTTTTGCAGGACTATTCGCCGCCAGTTCGTTCATTTGCTTTACCCTTTCCTCACTGGGAGGGTGCGTACTCATCGCATCGGAAAGACTTTTTACAACTGCATTGCCGCTTTTGCTGGCACTTTTTTCTGTCTCCAGAAGCTTCTCATAAAATTTTCCAATCTGGTTTTTATCGTATCCTGCGCCAACGGCATACTTGAACCCAATGCGATCCGCTTCCATTTCATCTTCCCGGGAATTCACCAGGAATGTATATTTTTGTGCGAGCAGTCCTCCTCCCCCGCCAACGACCCCTCCCAACAATGCCGCTTTTGCTTGACAACTTGTATCGCCCTTGTCGCAAAGCATTCTTCCCACGCCGTATCCGACAGCCGCACCGAGGACTGCACCGCCGGCTGCGTAGAGCCACGTTTTATTCTGCGATTTTTCCATCGCATACATCCGCTCTGCAGAGTGCCTGGCAACAACATGGCCGATTTCATGTGATATGACCCCGGCAAGTTCTGCCTCATTTGATGCCATGGCAATTAGTGGCGCTGTCACAAATATTTTTCCCGCCGGCATGGCAAATGCGTTGATATCGGCAACGTCAACGACTGAAAAATCATAATTATATGGATTGCCCTCCAACTTATTTGCATGGACGATTTTCATGCCGAGACGGGAAACATATTTCTGAAGTTCCTGGTCTTTGGCTGGAGGATAATCTTTAAGCATTTTGGGAAGTGCTTCCTCGGTCAAGCGCTGTTCGTCTTGCACGGTCATGCCGGTTTCCTGTCCCACATTACTGCCTTCACGATAGCGTGAACTGTTTGTGGGGGCACAGGAAATTATTAATGCAAACGATAACAGGACACATAGAGGAATGTTCTCCTTCATGGGTTACTCCTTATGGGTTGTGTGGGCAGAAAAAAGGGTGCTCTAACATGCAAAAAGCGCCCCGGGTCTGCGTTCATGGCGCAGGACAACCTGATCATCTAAATAGTAAGGGACATATCCGATTTATCGAAGAGCCTGGATAATTCCAGATATGCCCCCATTCATATTCGTCCAATTCTTATGATTTTGCACCCCCTGGTACAGGAAGCCCCAGCGTCTCCATAGCTTTTACGGCTTTTCCCTTGACCGAGTTCGCCACCGAGACTGCATCAGCAAGGTTTCCCGCCTTGAAACTTTCAAGCGCTTTTGCCCATTCCTCCTTGGCAGCGCTGAGTCCTGATTTGACCTCCGCAAATTTCTCAGCGGTGAGGTTGGCAGGAAGTTTCTTGGACTTGGAAAGTATGTCCACCCGGCTCTGGATAGCCCCTACCATCTTTGGAAGCCCCTGGCTTAGATCCGCCCAGTTTTTGGTTAGTTCTTCCTTTTTCGCCTTGGCTGCTTCAACTAAATCCTTCGCCTTGCCGACAAGCGATTGTGCTTCGCTGATGACAGCCTTGTAATCGCCCTTGGCGAACTTGTCCTTCACGGCAGCCAGGGCGCTTTCCAGTGATTTCAACTGATCCGGAACATATTTCACTGCTTCAGCTTTGGCTGCATTGATTGCCGCCTCGGCCGCCTTGATAGCCTGTTCGGCCGGTCCCTTCTCACTGGCGCATGCAATTACCATAACGATGCTCATACAAAAGATGATTACAAAACTAACAAGGTTCCTCTTCATAATTTCTCCTTTCATGGTTTATTTTGTTCTGCGTGCGGGGAGATGTCTCTCAACGGGATACCAATTACTACAAGGACTTAGTTGTCGCCATTAGGGAATTCGTAGTTTCTGTCCCACCTTGATAGCATTGGGATCGTTGAGAATGTCTCGATTTACCTCAAAAATTTTTGTATAGAGACTCCCATCTCCGTAGTAATGCTCTGCAATTTTCCAAAGGGTATCTCCCTTTTTGACTTGATGGTATTGTGTAACGTCATCTTGTTCAGACCCCCTGGACTCTTTTCCCTCATCATTAGCCACTTTTTTTCACCTCCTTTCAACCTTTTTTACGATCTCCATGTGTATGGCCTCCGTTCCCTGGAATTACCCTCTGTCCGTCACCCGCTTCACAGACATGTCAGCAATAATGACCAGAGCGGCCATTGCAATGTTATTGCTGAAGGTATCTCTGAAGCTGTCACTTTTTTTCCAGTGAGTTTGCCCATGAAGCCAGGATGCTGCTGAATTCGACCAGTCATATTCACAAGCCAGTCTAAATTCCAAATACCTGAGAGGCGGTTCGTCTGTAAATGGAATGATTGACAGTAAACTATATTCTTAACGCGCACAGTATAAGATACGCGGTCTAATGTGTCAATGATATAATGGCCACAGAACATGGGGTGCGCGCCGATGAGTGTGGGAGGACTTTTTTTTGATAAATCCAAGAGCCTGTTTCGTTAGGAGTCAATATGTGAAAAAATGATCCGTGTTGAGGTATTTTGCAATGGCGTATTCTATCAAATACGCTTATCGCCAATTATTTTGTGTGTTGAATAGAGCTTCACTCAGCATACAGAGTGAAATTTGTATTGACAATTTGCCGATATTATCTATCATTTTCTCAGGCACAGTTGATATTTAAAAGACTGAAGAACATTCTTGATGTATCCGCGAAAGAAACAAAATCTCACTTCGGATAACTGCACTATATGACCAACAGATATTTCAAACAGTTGCTTCTTGCTGAAATCGGTGAAGAAGGGCAGAAGCGTCTGAAGGGCTCGTCGGCGGTCATCGCGGGGTGCGGAGGACTGGGCACGGTAATTGCGAACAACATGGTTCGATCCGGTGTGGGCAGAGTAATAATAGTCGACCGCGATTTCATTGAACTCGAAAATCTGCACCGTCAAATACTTTTTGATGAAGATGACATCAGAAAGGGACTTCCGAAAGCGATAGCCGCGGCAGAAAAACTGGGGCGTATCGACTCGGATATAACCATCGAGCCGGTTGTAGCAGACCTGAATGCGGGAAACATTGAAAAGATCATAAAGGGCGCCGATATCGTGCTTGACGGCACGGATAATTTTGAAACCCGTTTTTTGATCAACGAGGCCTGCGTAAAGCTCGGTATTCCCTGGATATACGCGGGGGTGGTGGCAACCTATGGTATGGTTTTTTCGATCATTCCCGGGGAGACGCCATGCCTGCAATGCTTCATTCGCGAACTGCCCGGCCCCGGCGAGTCGCCTACGTGCGATACGGTGGGTGTATTGGGCACCGCAGTCAACATAATCGCTTCCGTCGAAGTGACCGAGGGATTGAAGATCCTTATGGGGAGACAAGACTCACTCATAAGACAACTGATCTATATAGATGTCTGGCAGGGAACGTGGAGCGCCTATGAAATCAAGAAGGATGGCAAGCGATGCCCTGTCTGCGACGAAAGGCAGTTTGCATTTTTGGAAAAGGGAAAATAGAGCCTGTTTGCCAATACTTGCGGGTAAAATGCGGTTCAGACGACGCAGCCCGCATCAAAACCCCAGGGAGCACAGCTTACAATCTGGGAATTGACAAATAGAGCGACAGAGAGGACAACGGAAGTGACATGCAGGGATACAGAATTCACAAGATAGTCATTGCCGCTGATATTGCGGAAGAAGCCTGTGACTTTTATCGTAACGAAATAGGCGGCACACTGCCCGACGTGATTGAAGAAATGCCCTATTTGATGGAAGTATGCTGTGACGACGGGACCGTTAAAACGATCAAAGCGCGCATCAACGAGGAACTGGACACTCGCAATGCCTGGCTGAGAATGGGAATCCCCTGCGAGCTCCACCGGCCCTTTGTCATCGGAACCCTGCCATGACAGGCCCTCATGTATTTTCACTTATACTCCGTAGGAGGACTTCAATCTCCGATCTCCAAGGAAGATGATGAGACATGGTTCGTGTGCTCATCCATCAGAGCGTCACGGGGAAGAAATTTTATGATTCTCGTATTGCCATAATTTGTATAGAGTTTAGCCCATCTTTTAGAGGAGAACAATGCCCAACATCACCCTTAAAAAATGTCCCAAGGTATATATCCTCGAAACACACCGCTCCAAAACGCCGGCTGATACCTTGCAGTTTGTGGAGAGAATTAAGGAAACGGTCGACATGATGTCGTTCCGCAACGCCACGGAGGTGGACAGAATCGGGATTCAGGTTTTCACCTGCGACCGCATCAGGCCCGACGGCTCGATGACCAGCCATACGGGCAAGGGCGTTTCTTCCATCCAGGCGCAGGTTTCCATCACCATGGAGGCGATAGAGCGCTACTGTTCAGAGTTCCGAAAGGAATACCTGGAAAAGCTCATCAAAGGAAGCTATCGCACTCTCAAATTAAAGTTCAACATCCTCGATCCCCACGATCTTATTTTGTCAAGCTTCAGCAATTATGATGACGGCAAGGAGATCTCCTGGATATGGGGATACGATCTTTCCGGAGACGATGATATCCTGGTTCCGGCATGCGCGGTCTTTCATCCGTATCATGAAGACAACATCCTTTTGATGAGCACCAATACCAATGGTATCGCTGCCGGGAATACCATGGAGGAGGCCGTGATTCATGGCCTTGCAGAGGTCATCGAAAGGGATGCCTTGAGTATTGCTCACTACTCGCGGCAATTCCACGACGCCGTTTTTATTGAGGACATCCCGGAAAACGAGTTCGTCATCGGTGTTTTTGAAATGTTTGAAAATGCGGGCATTGAAATAGTAGCCAAAGACCTCACCACGGATGTGGGGATGCCGGTGGTCGCTGCCTATTCCCGCGACCTCGTGCATCTGACTATGGCGCCCATAGACGGCTTCGGCGCCCATCTGGATCCGAAGGTCGCCACGGTTCGCGCTCTTCTCGAGATCGCGACTACCCGGGCCCTCTTTATCCAGAAATACGGACTTGAGGGGATGTGCGAAACGGTGCCTCTCTATCTAAGGCATGGCGAAGAGGAAGACCCCCGTTTTTATGCACATCATCAAAAGGGAATCAAGGAACTCGAGGTGGGCTACAGCATCGATATCTACGAGGACATTCAAAACATGATCTCCAGGCTCCGGGCGCAAGGGCTCAATCATGTCATCGCTGTTGATCTGACACGTTCAGACGTGGGAATACCCGCCGTCCGGATGATCGTTCCGGGAATGGAGACTTACTGTTTTGACAAAACAAGGGTTGGAGAAAGGGCGATGAAAACTCTTGCGGACGAAACGTGATGCAACGGCGGGTTCCTTATGCGGGGTCGACCATGAATGAGACGCGATACAACACTTTTTTTGTCAAAAAGGCCATATGTTTCATCAGACAAGTCTTGAAAGTCACTGCGCCTGTGTAGTATATCAATTTAGGAATCGGCTTGAAAAGTGATAACAAGTACTTCTCTTTTTGGATAGGCAGGATGTTTATCACAAATGAAGAATGAAAAAAGCTACCGTGATATCTTGGACAACATTAGAGACGGCATTTACCGGCTCAACCGCGATGGCTACTTTACCTTTATGAACAAGGCCCTCTATACGAGGTTAGGCATTCCCGAGGATCAATATAATACGATACACTTCCTTGACCTCATTGATCCGGAATACCATGACATGGCCAGCAAAAACGTTCAAAGGGTGTTGAGCGGTGAGAATGGAATTCCCTATGAATTAAAGAGTAAGGCCTCTGCGGGGAAGGCAAGAATTGTGGAAGTTCAGTCAAGTCCCATTTTTGATGAGGGAACGGTAGTGGGCCTTCTCGGCATTTCACGTGACATAACAGAGCGCAAGCATGCTGAGGATTCTCTTTTCAGGGCCAAAAAGATCGAATCAGTCGGAATTCTGGCGGGAGGCATTGCTCATGATTTCAACAATCTTTTGGCCGCTATTTTGGGGTATGTTGATTTAGCCAAATCAGCTTTGCACCCCAGCGATAAAGTTTACCAACATCTGGAACAGGCCGAAAAATCATGTCTTCAGGCAACAGAGCTCACAAATCGGCTGATAACCTTCTCAGAAGGGGGGGAGCCTCTGCGAAAAGAAACTTTTCTGGCCGAATTATTCCGGGAATCATGTGACCGTATTCTTCGAGGGTCTGATGTCCGCTGCAATCTTTTCATTCCTGATGACTTGTGGGCAGTGTTAATTGATGAGGGACAGATGAAGCATGTCATCCATCAGCTCCTGATGAATGCCAGAGAGGCCATGCCTGAAGGAGGTGTGGTCACCATCAGGGCGAAAAACATGGTATCATTCAAACAGGATGATCTTTTCCCGAATGAAGAGGCGTGTGTGCAATGGTCTGTTACGGATCATGGCATAGGCATTCCCGAGAAAAACCTGTCAAGGATATTTGATCCATATTTTACGACGAAACATCGGGACAGCAACAAAGGAATGGGCCTTGGGCTTGCGATTTGTTATTCTATTGTCAAGAGGCACGATGGTACAATCACCGTGGTCTCGGAGCCGGGATTGGGATCTACTTTCACGGTAACTCTCCCCGCGGCCTTACCTCAGGGTGATGTGCAGAAGGTTCTTCAAGGCGATATCCCGGCACATGATGTAACGAAAAGAACTTCCACCAGCAAAGGGAAGATACTGGTCATGGATGATGAAAAACTTATCCGTGACTTGATGGCGGAAATGCTCCGCACGCTTGGCTATGATGTTGAGGTTGCGAAGGACGGCAATGAAGCCGTTACATTGTATATGAAAGCCGAGGAATCAGGCCAGTTCTTTAATTTGGTTATTTTGGATTTAACCGTTCATGAGGGAATGGGAGGGGACGTTGCCATCCGGAAGATTCTCCAGATCAATGCCCGTGTTAAGGGTATTGTCGCAAGCGCTTACTATAACGATCCTGTTCTTGTGAACTATCGAAAGTATGGATTCATGGGTGCCATTGCCAAACCTTTCACCATGGAAAACCTGAAAAATATATTGTATGAAGTCATGTCCGCAGACAGCGGATCATCAGCATCTTCTTCCCCGTCCTGAAGGGTTTGCACGAAGGGTACAATCGATATCCACCTGATCAGGTATCTATTTACAGCCGATAGTATTGTCAAAAGCGAAACGTGTATTATATTATGAAAAAAGATCACGTTAATAAGGGGTATTTATGGCATTTTTAGCAGGAAACACTACATATCGGGAAAGCGGACAAAAAATTGCAGCATTATCTTTTGCTGTGGGTGTTTACCGCCCGCCCAGCGAGGGTGGGAGCGCATCCCTGCTCCTCAGGATTACGGAGAATTGCCCTTGGAATAAATGTACTTTTTGCGAAATGTACAAGGGGAAGTCCTTTGTGTATCGTACCGTAGAAGAGATCAAAGCCGATATCGATACTGTAAAGGCCATCAGCGATGAACTTACAGCTGTTTCTTGGAAAATGGGGCAGGGCGGCCAAATCACCAGAGAGGTGGGAATGGCTCTTTTGCGGGCCAATCCTTCTCTTAATGACAACTATTGTTTCATCACCGTTTTTAACTGGCTTTATTCAGGAGGCAAGACGGCCTTTCTGCAGGATGCCGACAGCATGATAATGCGGCCGCGTGATATCACAGAAGTGCTCAAGCATCTGCGGGGAACGTTCAAAACACTTGCCAGGGTGACCTCATACACCCGTTCCAAGACACTTGCTCAAAGAAAACTGGAAGAGTTAAAGGCCATCAGGGATGCGGGCCTTGATCGTCTTCATGTCGGTCTGGAAACAGGAGATGACGAATTGTTGGGTATTGTGCGCAAAGGTGTAACGAGTGCCGAACAGGTTGATGGTGGTAAAAAAGCGATGGCTGCGGGCTTTCAACTTTCCGAATACTGGATGCCAGGTCTTGGCGGCAGTGAACACTGGCGGCAGCATGCGGAAAATACTGCCCGTGTCCTCACAGCTATCAATCCAGACTATATCAGGTCCCGTCCCTTTGTTCCCAGATGCGGAACGCCGATTTTTCAGGATTACGAGCAGGGAAGGTTCAACCTCTCTTCACCGCATGAGCGTCTTAACGAGCTACGGGTGATGATCGAAGGGCTGAATGTGACCTCGCGAGTATGTTTTGACCACAACATGAATTCCTGGATAAACAGACGTGGCGGGCTGCTCTTCCATCAGGATTATGAAGGCTATAAGTTCCCTCAAGAAAAACCTGTTGTTCTGGAACTGATTCGTGAAGGTCTTTCTATAGACGAATCACGGCACATTAATGTAAAAGACCTCATTGCCATGAAGTCTCTGTGACTACCAAGATATTGTCTGTGGTCAATTCCGTAGAGTTCTTCCTCGTTGCAGGCAACGCCGAACACTGGATATCCAAATTTTGTCCTTCTCCAGTATATCAAATTTTTTGAGTCATACTTATCAAGAATAATCCTTTCTTCACCATTCATTTTATCTATTTGACTCATTCAATAGAATAATATATGAACGCCTTGTTTATTTGAAATAAATACACTGAGGAGGTCGTGGGTATGCAAAGGAATATGGAACCGCTTGTGAACGACGGCTTTGATGGTCAGCAAGCGAAGAGGGTTTTGAGCTATATACAATCACAGAGGGAGAAGGGGAAAAACGCCGTCGGCATCTATTGCGGGTATGCCCCTCTCGAAGTTATCCAGGCAATGAATGCCGTTCCGGCAGTGTTGTGCGCCTTTGCCGACAAAACAATCGCACCGGCGGAAGCAGTATTGCCTGCGAACCTCTGTCCTCTCATCAAGTCAAGCTACGGTTTTATTATCACCGACACCTGCCCCTTTTATGCTCTTTCCGAGGCGGTCATTGCGGAGACCACATGTGACGGCAAAAAAAAGATGTTTGAACTCATTTCCCATATCAAACCCATGTTTGTCATGGACCTTCCGCAGTTGCCCGATGAACAGGAGGCAAAGGCAAATTGGACAACCATGATCAGGAAGCTCCAAGCGTTTCTGGAAAAAACATTCGACAGAAAGATCCGTGATGAAGATGTTGAAGCAGCTATTAAAGAGTCCAACAAGAGAAACGACATGATGAACCGGATATTCGATTTCGCGAAGCTCCAACCCCCGGTTATTAACTGGAGCGAGATGTATGACATTACCTGGCTGGCGCAACCGGCGAATTTCAGCGATATAGCCCCATTGCTGGAAAAAACGATTCAAAAACTCGAGAAGAGAGCGGCGGACGGAGTTGTCTTCGGAAATGCCGACTCCCCGCGAGTGCTTGTTACCGGCTGTCCCGTGGGAGGAGACGCCAACAAGGTCTTCCGCATTATTGAGGAACTGGGCGGAAATGTTGTCGTTATTGATTCCTGTACGGGTATGAAACCATTCATGGAAAAAATCGCGGAGGATACAGCGGACCCATACGCCGCCATCGCCGAACGGTATTTGAAACTTCCTTGCTCCTGTATGACGCCGAATACGCGCCGCCTGCAGGAGTTGGATAAGATAATTGAACGGTTCAAGCCGGATGCGATCATTGAAGTCGTTCTCCATGCGTGCCACTCGTACAACGTTGAATCCCACAAGATCAGGGAACACGCAAAAAACAAACACAATCTCCAGTACTTAAAGATAGAAACCGATTATTCGGAAGGGGATATTGAACAGATCAGGACACGGGTGGAGGCGTTGTTTGACAGTTTATGATGCCAATCAAAAATTACCCCCTCCCTTACATCCCTCCCCCGGTGGGAGATTTGTCCCCCGCTGGCGGG
>CAZMBE010000053.1:0-11092 GCA_964564625.1 uncultured Syntrophaceae bacterium
CCATCGCATTATCTTACTCCGACTTTGGTGTCCGTTCTCTCCATCCTACCTCAGATAGGCTGGATCCCTGCCGGCGGCCAGAATGTGCCGCTGCGGGTGGAGACGGTGGCCCTGCAGCCCGGGCAGTCGGCGACGGTGGTCCAGGCCGCCCAGGCCTCGGCCCTGGGCGACTGGACATTCTACTGCGGGGATCTCCAAACGGTCCTCAAGGTCCGCGATGTGGCCGAGCCGGAGCCGGCGCCGGCTGCCCACATCGAGATCTCCGGGATATACCTTACAGTCGATGAGGGTTGCCTCCGCATCACGGCCACGCTCCATAACTCCGGAGACGCGGCAGGGACGATCGAGCTGTCCGGCCGGCAATGCACCCTGGCCCCTGGCGCCTCCGAGAGGAGCTCCATCAACATCTTCCTGGAACTCAAGTAGGAGAAGAGGATGTACTACCACACAAAGACAGCCTGCCAGCTCCAGCAGGAGCACTACACCCGCCGCCAGGGAATCAAGCACGTCCAGTATCTCTGCCTCATAACGGGCCAGTACTGCCTGAGCGAGACCAATACCTGCACCATCAGGGACTATTACCTGGCGCACCAAGCCGAGAAAGCCGCCGCGGCCACCATCAAAGAGGCCGCAGAGACTGCAGCCGGCGAGCAGTTGCCGCTCTGCTAGGAAAGACTGCCATGCCTAACATAGACATCCGCCTGCACATCAGCACCCCGGGATCGGTGGAGGTGCGCAAGCTAAACAAGATGATCCACAACGGCTGGTGGCATTTGACCATGTTGTGGGTGGCCGTCGCCACCTCAAAAAACCCCGACGGTGTGCTCACCGGGTGGGACGAAGATTCCATCTCAGTTGCATCTCAGTTCCACGGCAAATCCATCTCACTTATTTCTGCGTTTAAATCATGTGGGTGGATCCGAAACATCGATGGCACCTATCATCTGCACGAGTCCTGGGCGGAGGAGCAACGGTGGGTTCTCCAGGCCCCGGCCCGGGCTGCCAGTGCCAGCCGCGCCTCCCGAATAAAATGGAAAAAACGACGCTCAGGCAAATCTGCTGGGAGCAATGCTGGGAGCAATGCCCCTACCGTACCTTCGGTACCTACGGTACCTCAGGTACTACCAAACCAACCTACCAGTAACCTGGTACCAGGTAGTACCGTTGATCGGTTAAACAAGTACCGTGATCCTGAGAAGTCGTCGTCGTCTTCTTCCCCCAAACCCCCTTCTTCACCGGGGCCACCGGGGCCGCGGGACGACGACGACGACGACGACGACTCGGCACTCCCGGTTACGGCGGGGACCCTGGAGCTCTACCGGAAGACCTTCGGGCAGTTGCCGGCGCCGGCGGTCCGGGGCAAGCTGGCCAGGGCGGAGGCTCTGTACCCCGGGGACTGGCTGAGAAAGGCTTTCCGGCTGGCGTCGCTCCACAACGGCCGGAGCTGGGCCTACGTCCAGGCCATCCTCGAGGAGTTCGAGGAGAAACGGGGCCGGGACAGTCCGGACCCCTCCCCCAGCCCCTCCCCTGGGGACCCCATGGAGAGCGCCGCCCAGGGCCGGCTGACTACGGCCGAGTGGATCCACGACGCCAGGTTGCGGGCCGCGGCCCTGGCGGCGGGGCACCGGCCGCGGGAGGACCAGGTCCACGCCATCCGGGGCTCGTCGCTTTCGGCCGCCCGGAAAGCGCTTGCAGAGATCGAGGAGTATAACACATGAGACTGCTTGAGCTTGGTTACGAGGTCATTTCGGTGGACTGCCGGTGCGGGACGGTGCTCATCATCCCGGAGAAGTCGGGAGCCAGGGTCCGGGTCATCGCCAACCCCAGTAGCACGGTAGAGCCGGAGCCACCCTACCCGCTGGTCGGCTACGGACTGGCCATAAGGCATCGAGGGGATGAGTGAGTTTCGGGGTCCCGGGATCCGAGGGCCTCCACATCCCCCGGACCAGGGTGTGGGACGGAGACCGCTACCGGCTGACGGAGGTGTGCGACAACATCGACACCGCCGAGAAGGAGAAGCAGTTGCGGCGGACCCTGGGGGCCAGGGTCCGCATCCGGATCATCCGGATCCGCGGGTCCGGCCATGAGGAGCGATACGCGATCTACGTGTGCTGAGGAGGTGAGACCATGCGCATAACCCTGCGGGACGCGGCGGACCTCCTGGGGATCAAACCGGAGGTGCTGCGGCAGCAGCTCACAGAGGGCAAGGCCAAGCTGCCGCCGGGGACCAGGGCCCTGCGGCGGGGCCAGGGGACGAATTGCCGGTGGTACCTGGAGTTCTCGCCGCAGACCCTGGCGGACCTGCGCCTGGCGAAGGCGCGGGGACCGGACGCCGCCAAGGACAAAAAGCCGCCGGCCGCGGCCGCCCCGGAGGCCTCCGGGAGAGAAGGCCCTGGGGCCGGCGGGAACCAGAGCGAGGCGAAAGGAGGCAGAGATGCCGCAGACAGAGAGCGAGACGGAGAGGGAGACTGGTGGTTTTGAGATGCAGGTGGACCCGGTCGACCCGGCGGCGCTGCCCGGGCCCGGCCCGGCCGGGGCGGAGGCCGGCGGCGGCCGGCGGCCGGCGGACGCTGCTGTGGCGGACGCCATGTTCCGGGCCGGCTGCGCCGGCCTGAACTCGGTGATCCTGGGCCTGACCGGTTACCGGGAGCTGGAGCTCACCGGCGAGGAGATCGACCAGCTCGACGAGCTCTGGTCGCCCTTCCTGCCGGCCATGAGCCCGATCCTGGCGGCCATCATCGGGACGGTCATCATCGCCGGCGGCAAGCTGGCGCTGTACCGGAAGCTGCGGAAAGGGGGACGACATGGACCTGCAGACGCCAGAGGCGACGTTCGTGAAGCGGTCGCTGGATCAGGCGGCGACGCAACTGAGCGGGCGGCCGCCGCTGCAGCTTAGGAGGCCCGGGTGACCAGCCAGGCCGGGATCCGGTCCGGCTACCACCGGAAGAAGCTCATCCACAACACCGAGGAGGCGGCATACCTGCAGCACGTCCTGAACTCCTGCTCGGAGCACAACGGCGGCTGCGACTGCTGCGGCTGGCGGCTGCGGTGCATGCGGTACTACGACTGGTGGTGCGGTGATGGCAAAGCCGACGACGCCTAAGCCAAAGGCCCCGGGGTCCGGGGCCATGGGGCCGCTGGTGAACCTCCACTCGTGGAGCGGCATCACCATCTGCGGCGCCAAAGGGTCGGGGAAGACCACCCTGGAGCGGTGCCTGGTGGGCCTCTACCCCCGGGCCCTGGTCTTCGACACCCTGGAGGAGTTCCCCGGGATGCCGCGGCACATCCCCCGGACGGACAGCCCGGCTGAGCTGGACCAGGTGGCCGGCCAGGTCCTCGCCATGTGCAACTGCGCCCTGGTGGTCTCGGAGGCCGAGATCTACCTGCCGGTGACCAAGCCGCTGCCGCCGAACGTCCTCAAGCTGGTGACCCGGGGGCGCCACCACAACTGCGCCCTGGTGGTCGACACCCGGCGGATCGCGAGCCTGCACAAGACGGTCTTCAGCCTCTCGGACCACGTGTTCGTCTTCAGGCACTTCAGCCCGACTGACATTCGGTACCTGGCGGAGTTCCTGCCCGACGCGCAGGAGATCCCCAAACTGGCCAACTACGAGTTCGTCCACTACTCGCATGGCCATCAACGCCGGCACGAGCCGCTGCAGGGGGTGGTGTGATCGCTGCGGCTTGCGCCCATCACTGGGAGGTCGAGGAGGCCAGGGGCGCCACCAGCCGCGCGATGTGCCGGCTCTGCGGCGAGCGCAAGCAGATGGCGAACTACCTGGAGGAGCGCTGGGACAAGGGCGGCAAGTTAGTCCTGGCGGCGCCGGCAGTGGATCCGCCGGCCGAGGAGGTGACGCATATGGCCGAAAAGACAGCCCGGAACACACCGTCTCCCAGGCAGAAATCGCTTGAGCTCGCGCCGGCCAGGCGGAGGGCCGAGGAGCTCTTTCGCCAGGGCAAGAACATTTCCGAAGTCGCCCAGGTCATGGCCGCCGAGTTCAGTGGCGTGCTAAACAGGACCACGCTCCATCACTGGTGGTATCGACTGCGGCCGGAGGCCTCCGGGAAGGATCCGCCGCCGCCAGCGCCGGACCCAGGGCCGGATCAGGCCAAAGCCGCGCCAGTGGCCAGCGCGGCTGAGCCTCTCCCGCAGCCCGGCACAAACGACTCGGCACTGCTGCTCTGGGAGCTGGTCATGGCCAGCAGGCCGTCCTGGGCCGAAAAGCCCCGCCTGGGCCGCTGGATGGACCTGGTGGATGCGGTCTATGCGTTCCTGGTGGAGACGTGAAGGTGCTATAATGCAGCCAGGACTGACACAGCGAGGAGCAAGCGAATGGCCACACCGCGCTACGTGATCGATGCAAAGGGCAAGAAGACAGAAGTGATCCTGTCCCTGAGGCAGTATCAGGAGCTCATGGAGAACCTGCACGATCTCGCGATCATTGCCGAGCGACGCTCCGAGAAGCCTGTGAGCCTGGCTGAGTTCAAGCGCAGGCTGAAGAAAGATGGCCTCTTATAACGTCCTGGTCAAACCCTCAGTCCAGAAGGATCTGCGGGGTTTGCCGAAGACCACGGTCGGGCGTGTGTACGGGTGGTTCGAGAAGCTGCGATCGGACCCTCTGCCCTCCCAGGCAGTGAAGCTCGTCGGTTCGCAGGACCGATACCGGATCCGCGTAGGGAACTATCGCATTATTTACGAGTTTGACAAAGCCTCGGCGCAAGTGATCATCCACTACGTTCGGCATCGCCGCGACGCCTACCGCTAGCCAGAACCGCGGGCACCCCATCGGATCTCGTCCTGCCAGTAAGCCTGTTGGCTGCCGGTCTCCCGACCAAACCCCCCACCTGACCAGGGTGAAAACCCCCCAACTGACCAGTTACGCCAGCCCACTTTTTGTGCATGGGGTGGTTTTGCCCTTGATTCTTCCCTGGGTTGGCGTAATCTCAGCCTGATGACGCCCGGACGTCCAGGGCGAATTGCGGCGAAAGGGAGGAGAAGGACATGAAGAGCTGGATGGGGATCGCGATCACCGTAGGCATTGTGATTGGTGCGCTCATAGCCTATGACAAGTTCGTCAAGGGGCGGATATAGCGGAGGCGAACATGGACTTCTGGAGGATCCTGTCGCTGCTCACTGCGGCCGGGGTGGCCTGGCTGGTGTACCAGCGGCGCCTGGAGGCCAGATCCGCCTCCTGCGCCGCGGCGCCGGCGAAGGCCGGTACGACCGTAGAGGAGCAGGTAGCCGCAATTCTCGCTGCCGATTAGCTGGAGAAGAACGAGGAGGGATAGCATGCCGGTAAAACCCATGGAGTTCACCGTCGATCAGAACGACGCCAACGTCACCAAGTCCAACGGCACGGCGGCCGTCATGAGCGACATCTTCGTCTACAAAGTGCCGCGGCACACCGTCGTCGAGCTGAGGCCGAGCGACATCCTGTCGGCCTACCTGAAGGACGCCGCGGCCGAGGCCCTGGCCACCGATCCGTTTGAGCTGGTCGTCCGGGATCCCAACGTACTGACCCAGGAGGTGATCGCCTCAGGCCAGTACGCCATCATCAAGGAGTTCCAGGACAACAACAAGACGAAGAAGCTCGGCCAGGCGCGGCTGATCAAGAGCGACTTCCAGATCGCGTTGCGCGTCAAGGCCACCACCGTCCTGGTCGTCGCGACCTGCTACTTCCAGCTCACCGCCAAACGCTGGGCGGAGGTCCTGGGGTGAGAGCCGCCCGAACGCGGGCAGAAGGAGGCCGTGCGTGAACAAGAATCTGCTCCTGCTGCTGTCGATTGCCGCCGGGCTGTATTTCTGGCACCGATCGCGGCAGAAGACGGCTGACACCGGTGTCACCGCCACCGAAGCCGCCAGCACCGAGTCCCAGGTGGCCGCCATGATCTCCGCTGACTCCGGGGTGGCGTAGCGTGGCCGAGACCCTCGTAGCTTCCGGAGGCGCGCTCAACCTGGGCGCGCTGTCGGGCTATGAGAGCCGGTATGCCGAGGGAGACAGGGGCCGGCTGGATGTCAGCCTGCGCACCGGTCTCCCGGCGCCCGTCGTCGACGGGATCGAGGCCTCCATCCGGGCTGGCGGCGCCGTGCTCACCGAGCCGCTGTCGATGGCGGGGAGCGTCCTGCGCGTCCGGTTCGAAAAGCGCCTGGGCGCCCTCGCCATCATCGCTGCGGCCATAGCGGCGGCCATAGTCGTGGTGACGCTGGTGCTCTCCTGGAAGCTGTGGCGGTTGGACCCGGTGACCGCCCTGACGGCCGGGACCCTCTGGCTGGCCCTGATCGTCGGCGGCATAGCCCTGGTCTCCTCGCTGTATCTGCGCCGGAGCGGAGGCGGATAGTGCGCGTGAACTACGTGTGGGCGGGACTGGCGGCCCTGGCCCTGGGCCTGGGCGCCTGGTGGCTCGCGAGGAAGCAGCCATCAAGCGAGATCCGGGAGCAGGCCAAAGTGCTGCAGGAACAGAACGAGCAGCTCACCCAGCTTGAAGCCATGGCCGCTGCGGCCGCGGCCAAGGCCCAGGAGGCGGTCAACCAGGCCCAGAACGCGGCCGATGCCGCCGGGACCAATACCTCCGCCACCAGCTACCTGGATGCGGAGGGGGATAACTCGGCCGCCCAGGGGGCCGCGTCTACGTCTCCAGGAGATGCCGCCGCTGCTGCGGCCGCGGCCCAGGCAGCCGCGCGGGCGGCCGCCGCCAGGGCGGAGCTGGAGAGATCCATGGCTGCCCAGCTCACGGAGGCGGAGTCCGCCGCGGCCAAGGCCAGGACCTGCCTGCAGACGGCCTACGGCTCCTACCAGCAGGCCATGGCCGCCTACGCCGACTATCAGGCCTATATCAACGCCAGGATGACGGACAAGTTGCAGATCTGCGGCTACCTGCACAAGGACGGGAACCAGAAGGGCGCCGTCAAGGCCTTCCGGCTGGGCGACACCAAGCTCTCGGACTTCAACGATGTCGCCTCGTCCTACACCCTCTTCCCGGGGTACAAGTTCCTGCTGTTTGAGCATGGCGACTTCTCGGGAGGTACCTTCGGCTGGGTCTACGGGAACAACCCCACCAATACCGGGGAGCTGACCGGCTTCAATGACCGCGCATCAGCCATTCGCTGCCAGGCCTACCCCAACGCCAATATCTTCGTCTCCAACCTGGCCGCCAGGCGCGCCGAGGCGGACCGCATCAAGCTGGAGGTCACCAACTGCCAGGCCGCCCTCAACGTCTGCATAGAGAGGGTGCAGAGCATCATCGACCAGATCCGGGCCTACAACGTCCTGTCCTCCCGGATCAACACCACCGAAGCATCCCTGGTTGCCCTGAGGGGCTACGTGGCCAGCATCTCAGTCTAAGGGGGAAACGGTGATCACCGAAGCGCTTCTTGCCGGCATACTCGGGTCGCAGTGGGCCATCGCCCGGAAGATGGGCGTGGCGGCGGAGGATATCAAGCAGTCCATGACCAGCGGCATGGCCCGGCAGCTCATTGCCCAGGGCATGATCCCCTACGAGATCCCGGAGGGCCTGCGGCCCTTCAGCCGGGTGGAGCTGGACCTCTCGTCCGCCCGCACCATGGAGGAGCTGTCCATGGCCGGCCAGTGGCTCACCGTCGAGAGCTGCACCGGATCCGATGTCGCCTGCACCATCGACCAGCGTGGCGACGCCGGCAGCCCGGATCCCCTCTACCTGGACAGGGTGACCTCCATCAACTACCCCTTCAAACGCCTTTACCTCTCACATAGCGCTCAGCCTGGCGCGGTCTGCAAGCTCCTCATCGGCCGGGCGGCCCTCCGGATCGACAAAGAGTCCCCGACCCTGGCCGCCATCAATACCACCCTGGGATCCATACTTACTGCCCTGTCAGGCCTGGAGACGGAGACGCTAAGCCCCTCCCTGCTCCGGTGGGGCATCGACATGAGCGACATTGCCAAGTGGCCACTGGGACCGGATCCGGTTTGGGCCTATGGTTTGCCCCAAATGGGCGGTGCGATCACCCCCGGGGATGCGTATGTTGGTGTCGAGGTGCCGCCCGGACAGACGATCGCCGTGTTCGGGATTTCCGTTGGCGCCGGGGAAGCGGCGTCATTCGGCCTGATGCCTTTTTCAGCGGGCGGTGACACTACTATGGCTCTCTATCAGATTGGTGGCGCGGGGACCATCATGATTGTCTCCCCTGTAGCCCTCATACGGTGGACAAATGTGACAGGGAATACTGTCCCCGTGGGCTTGTTTGCTGCGAGTGTGCCCCCCGGGCCGATGACAATGTTTCAGGCCAACATGCTGTACAATCTGGGCGTGCTGGCCTGACATGGCTGCGCCCACAGTGTCCTCCATCGATCCCGCCTTCGGTCTTCCCGGCCGGCAGCACTACATCACGGTCAATGGCGCTGACCTGGCCGATGTCAGTGCAGCCGATTTCGGCGCCGGCATCACCGTCAACGCCATCAACGTCGTCAACGACTACCAGGTCGTGGTAGACCTGACCATAGACGGGGGCGCCAGTCCAGGACCTCGTGACGTTACGCTCACTAACCCCGATGGCAGCGGGACGCTGGAAGCAGGGTTCCGCGCGTCGAAAGGGTATCAGCTCGAACCCGCCTCATTCGTGGAGATCTTAGGCGAGGATGAAGACTGGTTCCTGGCGAGGCAGAATGGCACCAGTATGAGAGAGGAACCGGCACCCGGCTATGGCCTCCCCGCCCTGACCACAGACACGCCCTGGCATATTCCCAACGAGTACCACGTATCCCGGATATTCGCCGCCTTCAGTCTTTCAGAGGTACCTCTCAACGAAACCATCCTGGCGGCCCGCCTGGTTGGATCCGGGAGAAACAGCTATTGGGGAGAAGGGGGCGGCCCCGGAGGCATGCTGGGCTACATACGGACCTACGCCTTCACCGGCTACTATCCCTTCAGCGTCGGGGACTTCTACGAGTTTGCCGGGCCGTACAGCGACCCTGTTGAGCTGTCGTCCGGGCCAAGCAAACTGCCCTTTGAGATGCCCCTGGTCCACCTCAGCGTGCTGGATACCATTGCGAGCTATCGCAATTCTGGGAGCGACTTCCAGGTAGTCCTCCGCTGCAAAGGAGATGCCGAGGCCATCTTCCCGGACTGGAATGATTCGTACGAAACCTGTGACACCGAGTACGTCAGCGGGCTGAAGTTGATAGTTGAGACCGACGGCGGACCAGCTCCCCCGGCCGGGGCAGCCATAGCGTCTGCAGTTCCAGTGTTCCGGGCGTTCCCGCCGACGTGCATCGTGGTGTAAGGAGGAAAAGGAAGAGTATGAAAGCTTTCAGAAATCAGGTCCTGACCATGTGCCTGCGCAATGCCACCATCAGCCACTGCGTGACCGTGCTCTGCCGGCGCCGGCTCAATCACACCCCCCTCTTCGGCAATCATTTGAGGGCGGCCTGGAGGAGCCTCAGTGGCGGACGGTAGCGAAGACCTGCGGAGCGAGACCATGCGCTGCATCGGCCAGATCGCGGTCTCTGTGCTCGCCCTGGGCGGGGGTATAGCGATCGCCGTCCTGCTGCCGGAGCAGCGGGCCTGGGGCATCGGCATGATCGGCACCGTCGTCGGCTACTGGCTGAGATGAGGAGGGCGGCATGATCAAAAGTATCTACCTCGCGGACATCGGTGACCTGCTGGTCAAACAGGAAGGCTGCTGGCTGGCGGAGAGTCCATCGGATGCCATCGCGGCGGCCGCAGCGGTGGGATTCTTCGGCGCCACGCCGGTTGGTCAACAGGATTATCCAGGTGACGCGCTGAAAGAGGACTATGAAGCGGGCGACCTGGAAACCGAGGAGGAGATCATCTCCGCCATCAACGCCACCAACACTATGGTCAACAGCCTGCGCACAGCCCTGATTGCCCTGGGGCTGGTTGCCGGCGAGGAGTAGAAAGGAGCGGAATGAGCATCGGATTTCCCACTATGAAGTCGCGGCGAGCCAGGCGCAAGAAGGGTCCCCGGCGCCGGCGCGACTCCAAGGGCCGCTTCGTGCGCAAGCGCAAGTAGTTGTGGACCAGGTCGCAGAACCACCAGGGCTGGCAGTAGGTTGTCAGCCCTGGCTACTTAAGACCCAGGTTGTCGCCCAGGCAATGCTTAGCCTGCTGCCGGAGGGCCCGGCGAGCTCTGGTCTCCCTGGCATAGTGGGCCGACATCTCGATCCCCTTGTGGCCCAGCAGGTACTGCAGCTCATCAAGCTGGATGCCCTGTTCAGCCATGTACCCGGCGAAGGTATGGCGAAAGAGATGCGGGTAGCACCGCTCGCTGATACCGGCCCTGGCGGCCAGGCGCTTGATGATTCGATAGATCCCATCCACTTTCAGCGGGGTGCCTTCTTCCGTCAGCCAGACGTGATCGCTGTTGTGAGGCCGCTCTCTCAGGTAGCGCCAGATGGCCTTTGCGGCCTGCTCTGACAGTAGTTGTATCCGCTCGACATTCCCCTTTCCCATGACGCGGATCAGCCGACCGCGCAGGTCTAGATCCTTGAGCTGCATCTTCTGCAGCTCTCCTTCCCTGATCCCTGTGGAATACAGGGTGAGGACCATGGCACGGTCCCGAATGCCATTGGGGCCAACGCAGCCTTTCTCCAGCAGATCCTTGATGGCGGATGGGGATAGGTTTGGCTTCACTCGCTGCGGGAGCTTGGGTGCCTTCAACGCTAGAGGGCTGGCAGCGAGGTATCCTTGCCTCGTGCACCAGTTCAGGAAGGCGCGCAGGGCCCGGTAGCGGGAGTGGGCCGCGAAGATGTGTCCATCCTCCCGGGCCGCGAAGTATCCGCGGATGGTGGCCGGCGTAATGGAGGAGATCTCCGTATCGGCGCCAACCATCTCCTGGAAAGGCCGCAGGAACGATTGGTAGAAACGCAGGGTCTGGGCGGACTTGCCCTCGATATGGCAGTCCATGACGAATTCCCCGACCGCGTCCCTCACGGTTTTGGAAGTCAGCCGGTCAACAACCGCCTTTTTACGCATGAACTCCAAAAAGTCAGCCGGACGAAAGGTCAGATTTTCCCAGTTATTCCCTGGATCTATATTCATTGGTGAGGCGCACAGGACTCGAACCTGTAACCGGCTGATTAAGAGTCAGCTGCTCTAC
>CAZMBE010000054.1:0-10544 GCA_964564625.1 uncultured Syntrophaceae bacterium
CGCGACTTGCTCGAGCAGGTCGGACAGAGGCGCCGCGAGGCGACCGCGCTGAAGCGCGCTCAATTCGTCGACGAACAGAATCAGCGGCGCGCCTCGCTGACCATGACGACGGCGCGCCAGCTCGTCTTCGACCAGCGCCAGGACGCGCAGGATCGACTGTTCGTCGCTGGCCGGGTCAGCCAGCATCGCCGACGACAGCGGCGCCAGCGTTGCAGCCAGGCTGTCTTCGCCGGCGTCGCCATGTGGATCGACGACGACGAAGGACGCGCCGACCAGCGCCGACTGCGCAGCGAGGAAGCGAAGTGTCGTCGATTTGCCTGAACCTTGAAGTCCGACGACCGCGGCCGAATAAAGGTCGCGCCAGGTTCCGAACAGCGGCGCGCCGTCGGCGTATCCTAGCAACAGCCGGCTGTCGTGACCGATGACACGCGCCTGCAGCAGCTGGCCGAAGGTCGGCGTCGGCGCTGGTAATGACGACGTCTCCGGCGTTGCGAGCTGGTCGGACTGCGGCGCCGACCGTCCTTCGATGTAGCGAGGCGCGTGATGATAGGCGCGCAGGTTCGCAGGTAATGCTGGCTGCTTCGCGGCTTCGATGCGCGCCTGATGGAAACCGACCAGCGCCGCGGCTGCGGCCGTGTCCAGCGTCTGCGACGTGACAGGAAGCAGACCGTCGCGGTTCGGCGCGAATGTCCAGCGCGTCTTCTCGCGACCGTCGGCGAACCTTAGAACCGCGATCGCGACGAAGGCGACAGCGCCGACGACCAGCGCCAGCAGGAAGACAGCGGCCGCGACGACCAGGAACGGCGTCAGCGCGTCGCGCATCTGCGCGAACCATTCACCATCACGGCGCGCCTGGTCAAGCTGCAGCTGGCGCTGTGCCAGCGTCGCCGGATCCGACAGCCAGCGGTCGGCGATGCGATACATCGTCACGCCAGCGCAGACGAACAGGCCGACGACGGCGAAGCCGATAGTCAGGATTCGCATTCGTCACCATCCTTCTTCGCGTGACTCTGGCGTTCGTGACGCTGGTCGAAGTCGGCTGCGCGACAGCTCGAGGAACAGAAGCGCGTCTGGCGCCGACGGCCGGCCAGTGACCGACCGCAAAACGCGCAGACGCGAGACTCGCAGGACGTAGAAGCGTCAGAAGGCCGGTAGAAACCGTTGCCAGACGTTCGGCCGCTGCTTCTGGTATACTTAGCCATGTCGGAACCTCCTATTCAGGTTCTGGCGCGCCTGCGCGTCGCCCTCAACGATGCGCAGGCTTCGTCTTCATCTTCCTCTTCAGCGTCTTCGACGGCGCCGACCTCCGAAGTCACCGCCTTTGTAATGCCTTGGCAGAACGCCGGCGCGTGCCAGCAGGACGGTCGCGACGACCAGCAGGACAACAGCGACCAGCAGAACGACGAACGTCACGCGCCGACCTCATCACGGCCGCGACGCAGGTCGTCAGCCAGGTAGAAGAAGCCGCGCGCCTCGAGCCAGTCGGCGACCTGGCTGCGTTCGCGCTGGATCACTTCGACCAGCGCTTCGTCGATGACAAAATAAGCCTCGTCGCCTTCCTCAATTCGGCGCGCTGCGCGCCGGCTGAATTCGACACGCGCATCGCGCTTCATCGTTCGTCGCCTTCCTCGCGCTGGCGCGTCTCTTCGTCGATGCGTCGGTCATCTTCATCGACCTCTTCTGTCGTCGTGTCGCCGATCTTGCGCAGAAACAGCGCGTAGATATCGGCCAAAGCGCGCGACGTCTCTGCTTCAGTGAACAGCCGTCGCTGGTCTGGCTTCATCCTTGACCGCCTTCCTGGTCGTCGTCGACCTGTCCGCCATGGCGACGAACGAAGGCGACGATATCGTCGCGCCAGTACATCGTCTGCTTACCTGGCGTGTACGTGTGAACGTCGGCCAGCCGCCCGCCAGGCTTCGACCAGCGCCAGACCGTCACCACGTCAACGCCTATCAGCGCCGCGGCTTCGGCGCGTGTCAGCCAGCGCGGATCCTTCGTCATAATCGTCGCGTCCTGGATTGCAAAGGTTGCGCGTGATGCTAACATGTCGCCTTCCTTCTGTCAATTGAGACGTGTCTAAATGCGTCCGATAACCCATCTAAACGGACGCTTCGCGCTGGCTGAAGAACGCCTCGAGGATCGCGGCCGGGTTCTTCTTCAGCCGTTCAGCGGCGTCGACATACTTCGTCGTCGTCGTCAGTGAGCTGTGTCCAAGCTGCTTCGCGATCTGTTCGACCGACGCGCCGGCGAACGCCGACCAGGTCGCGGCCGAATGCCTCAGACTGTGACAGCTGAAGCCTTCGGCCTTCAAGCCGGCCTTCGTCAGATACCGGTCCACGCGCCGACGGATGCTTCGGTCTGTCATTCGTCGGCCTGGCGCGTCGGTCTGATTCCTGGCGACCGCGACGAACAGCGCGGCTTCGCCTTCGACGGCGACCTGGTCGCGAACAGCGAGCCAGCCGGCCAGTGTCGCGCGGTCGGTCGTCGCCAGTATCAGCGTTCGCTTCTTTCCGCCTTTGCCGCTGCGGATCCTGACTTCATTCGCGACCAGGTCGACGTCGGACACATCTAACGCCGCGGCTTCGGCGACGCGCAGACCTTGAAGGCTGAACAGCGCCAGGATCGCGCGGTCACGAACAGCGCGAACGTCATCGCCGTCGACGACCGACAGCAGGCGCGTCATGTAATCGGCCTGCTTCAGATAGTGGATCTTCTCTTCTTCGGCGGTCCGGTCCTTCTTCGCGCGCAGGCCTGCGGCCGGGTTATCAGCGCGCAGACCACGCCAGACCGCAGCCGCGAAGAACCTGCGCACAGCCGCGAGGCGCGCGCTTTGCGTGCTTCGCGGCGTTCCCCGTTCGACCAGCTCGCGCCGATAATTCTTCAAGTCGGCTTCAGTCGCAGCGCTCGCGCGAACGCCGTTCGCCTGACACCAGACGTAGAAGTCGCCGACGTTCGCCAGGTACGTGCGCGCCGTCTGCGCGCTGGCGTCGCCGTCGCCGACCTCGAGGCGAATGAAGTCGGCGAATGCGTCGACCGCAGCCTGGTCGACCGCAGCCAGCGCTGCCTGTCGCAGCGTCAAAGCGTTCGAGGTCATGGCGTCGCCTTCCTTAGAGCTTCAGATAGCGCAGGATCTGGCGCGCTATCATGCGGCGGTTCGTCGGGTCTTCAGGCTTGAATGCGCCGACCGTCGAGTCTGTGACCTCTCCGCTGGTCAGGTTCAGCACGAAGAAGCCAATAACGGCGCCAGTGTCGCTGTCCAGCACGTCGTATGTTTCGATGTCGCCTTCCTGCGACTTCAGTCTGAAGGTTCGGCCGGCTTTCCTGCGCTCGCGCACTCGTCACCATCTTTCTAGCCTGACCAGGTCCGGCGACTGCCAGACGATCGCCGGACCTGGCATAGATGAATTCAGACTTCCTCGCGCCATTCGCGCCGCTGGCGCATCTGACCGACGACAGCCGCGACCTTCGCATCGACGACGGCGTCGCGAGCTGCGCGAACCTCAGAAGCGGTCGGCGCTGGCTGATGTGCCAGCGCGACCATTTTGACACTCATAAGATGCTTGCAAATCCGACCGCGCTTGACGAAGTCCGGGCAGCTGCAGCTGCAGGCGCCGTGTTCCTCGAGACGAACCTGATACGTCGCGCCGTGACCTTTGACCAGCCAGACCAGGCCTTCAGGCGTCGCCTTCGCGGTGATGATACCAGCGCCTCGGTCGGCCAGATGCGCCTTGACGATCTCGGCCGCGGCGTCGATGCGCTTCGCGGCTTCAGGATGGTCCGCGCGCGCCTTGTCAATCTTCTCAGCCAGGATTACACTTGTCATGACGACGAACCTGCTTTCGTTGTCCTGGTCGGCGGCTGTTACCAGCAGCGCGCCGACCGTCTTTTATCTTCCTTCCTAGATTGTACCATAAGATTGCAAAGATTGCAAGCGTTACAGCTTACAATCCGCGCCCGTTGCCTTAAAAAAGCGACAGATACCGATAGCGTGTCGGTATCTGTCGCTTCTTCCTGTCGTTCAGCCTGGCGCCGGTCGGCGCGCAGCCGGCGACGTCCTGGCGCTAACCAGCGCTCACTGTCGCTTTCGTCGGCCAAACAGCCATTCCCAAAGCGACGACGGCTGTTCGTCGATGCGCTGTCGCATCCTGTCGCCTTCCTCGCGCAGCCGCTGACTCTCTTCCTGCAGCCGCTGGCGTTCGACCTGCAGGTCGTCGATGTGCGCCTTCAGCGCTGCGACCTCGCGCTGGCCGGCTTCGCGTTCGCGTTCGACCGCTGCGTCGATGGCCTTCTGGATCGTGTCAAGCAGGTCCGGCCGCGCCAGCGCCGTCGTTGTCGTGTCGCCGACCTCTCCGACCTGGTCGGCGTCCACCGGCGCCGCAGCGCGCGCTTCTGGCGTCATCGACGTCAGGACGTCGCGAACCTCAGAATACGACAGGCCTGTCGCCAGCAGGCGCTTGACGTGACCGAAGACAGCGATATCGGCGTCGCTATACCTGCGCTGACCGGTTGCTGTCATCTGACGACCAGCCGACGGCGACAGGAACGTCGCGAATTCGTTCGACCAGGCGCGGATCGTCGTCGGCGCGACCTTGAGCTGGTCGGCGACTGTGCCAGCGCGATAAAGTGCCATAAGCGATAGCCTCCGCCTTCTGGCGACAGCCTGGCGCGCGCTGTCGCTTCGCCGAGTCTATCACGCCGACGACGGCGCGTCAAAGCCAGCGCGATATCGCCCATGGTGCAATATACGTGCGGAATCGGGCGAAAAAGCAGAACGCCGGACCTGCGCAGGTCCGGCGTTCGCTGTCTTCCGATCTGGCCAAGATACATGGTTAAGTTGTGCCTGTCATTATAGCACGAACAGGCGACGTGACGCGACCGGGGGGGACAAGGTCGCGTCACGTCGCGGAGACAGGTAGCAGATAAGTGCTAGATGGTAGTCCACGCCTCGAATTCGTCACGCCGCAACCGCATGTAGCGGAACGGCCCGCGGCCGCGGGGGTCCCAGCGGACCCAGACAAAAAAGCCTTCGCCGTTCGGCGCTTCCTCGAGGTTAACAGTCCAGCCCAACGTACCGGCGGGAACGTTGGGCAAGTCCTGGGCCGCGTAGACGGTGCGGCTAACCTTCTGTCGCGCTTCCACTTCGGTAAAATACGTGTGTTCCTCGCTCATGGCCCTACTCGCTTTCTGTCTGTTGCCCAGTCCGCGGCGCGGCTTCCTCTTCTGTCGCGCGCTGCTGCAGCCAGCGATTCAGCTCTACCAGGCGAAGCCGCTGGTCGGCTTCGTGCATGTATTCCAGCGTCGTCGCCTGAATCAAGTCATCAAGCCGACGGATATATTCTTCAAACGTCGCGTCAGACACAGCAGCCAACAGCGCAGCTTCGGCTTCCTCTTCCTGCTGGCGTCGATGCGCCTCGAGGCGCGCCAGCCGCGACGACAGGCCGGCCATGGTCAGCGCGTCGGCCAGCAGAACGACGCGAGCTGCGCAGCGAGGTCGTCGGACGGCTTCTTCTGCCAGCGCAGGAACAGCGCGTGATACTCCGACCAGGTCGCTTCGATGGCTGGCCATAATGCCGCGGCTTTGCCTTCAAGCGGTTCAGCGTCGGCCTGCAGCTGGTCGATCGTCCGACGGTAGACTGGCAGCAGCACAGTCGCGCGCGCCAGGTCCTGCCAGTCGGTCGACAGCGTCGCGGTTGCTATGAACGCCTCGAGAGTTTCGGCCTGCTTCGACAGTCGCATCGCTTCAAGTCGTTTCTCGCGCGCCATGTCGCGAATATTCCTGACTGCCTGAATGCGCTGGCCAAGGAACGACGACACGCCGACGGCTTCGATCGTTTCTGGCCAGTCGGTTCGGCCGTCCCATGGCGGCGGCTGGCCTTCTGGCCAAGTCAGAACAGGCGCCGCGGTCGTGGTTTGCTGTTGCATTACATGTACCTCCAAAGGTCTGCGGTCAGTCTAGTCCTGCGGCGCGCCAGTCCTTCGCATATTCGACGACGATGACACGGTCCGGCTTCGCGCCGCAGGTCGGACACGCCGGCGGTTCAGGTATCACGCCAGTCTCTTCGTCTTCCTTCAGGATGTGCCACTGATGGTGGAATGGATCGCGACAGCCGCGGCTGACTGCGACTGCGGCTTCAAGCTTCGCGAGGCGCGCCGTCAACCTGGTCACAGTCCGACCGTCCAGACGATATCGACGATATCGGCCGGCGCGCCGCAGGTCGGACAGACCAAAGGCGAAGGTATCTGGCCAGTCTCATAGTCGAAGTGAGTGCCGCGAAGAATCGCGGCGTGAATCGCGCTGTCGGTGTAGTCGTCGATGGCGAAACGCCGCTGATGGAATGGATCGCGACAGGCGACAGCGCCGGCCGCGTGCCTCTCGAGGCGTTCGATGCGCCTCGTCAACGCGGTCACGGCTGCGCGTCCATTCGCCGGCGCCAGTCGGCGATGCGCTCGTCGGCTTCATCCTGCTGGCGACACGTGATTTCAAGCGTGTAAGCCGGCGGCTGTCCGCAGGTCGGACAGGTCGGCGCCGTCGGCGTGATACCTGTTTTTCGGTCCTGCAGCAACACACACATCTGGCCTTCGTGCCTTCGATGCCAGGCGTCAGGACAGGTCGCCGACGCGATATCGGCTTCAAGCCGTTCGATGCGTCGCTTCAGCGTCATCTATCAGCCTTCTTTCCTGCGCTTCGATGCGCCTCTTCAGCTCGTCAGTCAGACCGTCGGCCGCGATCGCGACCAGGATCGCGTCGAATTCGTCGCGTTCAGATTCAGGAAGCCAGGACATGTCGTAAGCCGTCGGCGCGCCGACGACCTGGTCAGCTTCCAGACGTTCGACGCGCTTCTTCAAGTTCATGCGCTTCCTCGAGTGCCACGACGCGCGCGGCCAGGTCCTGCAGCTCGAGCCAGCTCGCGCTGTGCTGCAGGATGACACGCGCCGCGACCATCTTCGCCGAATGCGGCGCCGACTTCGACTTCAATTCACTGTGAAGGAACAGCAGCGCGTCGATCGTCGCGCTGGCCATGATGTTCGTCGACGCTTCGATAATGGCTGACCGTTCGCGCTGGATCGCGCCACGAATGCGCGGATCCTTCATCCAACTTCGACCAGTCCGACCAGACACGCCGACCGTCTGGCTGGCTGCTTCAACCGTCGGCGACGTCAGGACCGCCATGACGAAGGCGGTCTGGCGCGCCGACAGCGGCCGATTCCGATCACTTCCTATCGACATTAAAAGACCTCCTATAAGTCAGACAGCCAGCGGCAACCGCTGGCGGCCGACGACCGCTTCAAGCCGCGGCCAGTAAGCCGGCTGTCGTTCTATCAGCCAGGCGTCGGCGCTGCAGAATGGACAGGCGAAGGTCGGCTTCGGCGCCGGCGGCGGCTTCGGTTCGTCGGCGTTCTTCTTCGTCATGACGTCGCCTCGAGTGCCTCGCGTTCGCAGACCGCGCAGATCCATTCGTCGTCGTCGACCTGGATCCATCCACCGTGAGTGTCGCAGCCAGGACAGGCTTCCGTCGGCCTGGTCGCGCTGCGGACGCTAATGCGGACGCTGCGGACGTTGCGGACGCTAGAATCGTCGTTTTTGTATCCGCTGTCTTGTCTAGAGATATGAATCATCCTGGTCTTCTGTCGGTCATCCTTTTTGTAGAAGACGACGTCAACGCCGACGGTTCGCAGGAAGGCAGACACGCGCCGCAGCTTGCCACTAAGGACGCGCGCCGACTTCGGCCAGAACTTCGTCTTGACAAGCTTCTCGTCAACATAGGACGGCAACATCGCCAGCAGCTCGGTCGACGTGCCTTCGAAGTCGTGGTCCGGTTTCTCGTCGAGCATCTTCAGGACAGCCGGCGCGACGATATCGCCTTCAAGCGTCGTTGATACCTGCGCCTTCCTGTTATCACTATACGTATTGTCAAATTCTCCTAAGCGCCAAGCAAAAACCCGCGATTCATCGTCCGCATCGTCCGCAGGTTCAGCTTCGGCGCCGCGGATCCACATCGCGAAGTCGGCCATTCGCGGCAAGTTGAAGGCGTCGACCTGGTCGGCGTTGCGCAGCGCGGCGCTGGTCGCGTCAAGCAGCGCGCCAAGGATGCCAGGACGCGCGGCATAGTAGGCTGACCAAAGGCCGGCTTCCGTCGCGACTGACTGCAGCGGCGGCAAGGTGACGACCAGGCTTCGGTCGACCAGGTCTGGCCGCGACGCGAGGTCGTCGATGCCGTTGATGAGTGTCGGCCGCTGAATGTCGAACAGCGCTTCGTCGGAGTCAGTGTACAAACTGCGCGTGCTGAAGCCTCCGCCAGTACTCAACCTGCAGAATGCATCCGACAGCCAATCAGGAATGCTGCTGAAGTTGTCGAAGGCTGCGATCCAGCTATTCGACGCGCCGACGACGAAGTCGCGTTCGTCTCGAGGCGACGCGCGCAGCGCAGCCAGGTTCGGGTCGATGATGCCGCGCAGCATCTTCGAAGTCGTCGACTTCCCTGAACCTTGCTCACCTTGCATAATCAGGATGGTATAAGGACCTGTCGGCTTCATGGCGCCGACCAGCCAGGCGTTAATCAGGATCCAGGCTTCGTCGCCGAAGCCACCGTCGGCCGGCGTGTTTAGCAGCGGCCGCAGGTCGGACAGCGATCCACCATGAACAGGAATAGGAAGCGCGAGCTGGCCACGTCGCCGACGGAATCGGACAGGCGCATCACTCGTCACGCGCCAGCCGGCGCGGTCGATCTCTACCACGCGCCAGGCTTCGTCGGCCAGGTCAAGGTATATCTTGCCTTCGTGTTCGGCGACGCGCGTGAAGACGCGCCGTTCTAGGCCTTCAAACATGGCCATAGCTTCAAGCGCGCCAAGCGCGTCGGTCAGCGCCTGCTGATTCGGCGTGTTCCTGAAGTGCTTGTAATACCGGTGTTTCAGCCATTTGGTAAAGGCTGTGCCTTCTTGCGAACGAATCAGCGACGTCTCGCGGCGACCGTCAATGTCGAAGGTCGCGAACGTGTCGCCTTCTGGCGTATGAAACAGGTCGGCGTCGCGGCCGAAGGTTATCAGGATCTTCGCGGTCGATGGCTTCTTCTTCGCCGGCGCGGCCGGCTTCTTCGCCGTCTCAGTGTTCGTGCCAGATAAGATAACGGATGCAGAATCGACGATTCTTGCGTCCGCAGCGTCCGCAGCGTCCGCGCTTGCGTCCGCAGTGATGACCACGGCGCCGGCGTCGTCGAACAGAACGGCGTCGCCGTCGTCGGCGTCAGCAGGTCCTGGGCTATCGATGCCAAGCTTCAGCAGGATACTGTAAGCCAGGTCGACGACGTCGTCGCCGACGATGCGCGCCAAGGTGGTCCAGCCTGTCGGCTTCTTCAGCTTCGGATCGCTGTCTGACTTCTTCAGCCGCGCGTCTGTCGCTTCGACGACCTTGACTCGGCCGTCGACCTGGTCGTCGCCAGCGACAGTCGCGACGGCGCGAATGAAGCGTTCGACCTCGTCGACCGACCAGCCGGCGCGCAGCAAGCCACCGGACCAGGCGTTCGCGGCGTCATGGCGCGAACCTTCGGCCGGCCAGTGACGACAGGCGACCGTCGCCAGCGCGAGGTGATAGAATGCGGTTCGCAGCTCGTCGGCTTCGACCTCGAATGGATGGTCGGCATTCGGCGCCCATGTGATGACTTCGCCTGAAGGATGGCAGGACGGCGGGAATACGGTCTGATGGCTGCTGTCTGGCCGCAACTCTAGAAGCGTCGTCTTGTCTACATCGACGATCTTGTCATACGACAGCCGTTCAGTGTCGGTGTTATAGAGTGAGTGCGCCAGCGGCGCCGACGCGCGGCCGAAGCGCGCTGGCGTGTCTGGCAGGAAGTAAGGCGCGAGGCGGCGCGCTTCAGGACAGTCCTTATCGACGTCGGCCAGACCGCTGCTGGCGTCGCCGGTCAGAACGCCGACATTCATCAGCTTCTTCGGGAAGTAAGCGTCGACGTCGGCCGCGGTGATGCGCAGGTCTGGCCAGTCCTTCAGCGTGACCTTCTTCGACCGGTAAGGAACAGGAATAGGCGACCAGCCGATCGACACATAAGCAGCCGCGGCGTCGCGTGCGTTCGCGTGACCGTTGAAGGGATTAGTCGGCGCTGTCATCGTCGTCGCCTCGCAGCTGCGCGCTGACGCGCTGAAGTTCTGCGGCCAGTTGGCGCTGCAGCGCGATAAGCCGGCCGACCTCTTCGACGTCGTCGATCGTGACCAGCTTCTGACGACGGTCGGCGCTGTTCTCTTCGGCCTGCAGAACGCCGGCCTTTGTGAGCTGCGACATGCGTTCAGGCCGAACGCCAAGCAGCTGCGCGGCTTCGGTCAAGGTCAGGATAACTTTGTCTGCAGTCATAGTCGCCTCGCTTGAAGGCGCGCAGATCGCGAGGTCTGCGCGCCTTCGTGGTGCTAGTTCATCGTCTGCCAGCCGTCGGCGCGTGAATGTCATGATACTCACTCCTTAGATGTTGCCTTATGTTGAAGGCGTTGAAGAGGTTAAAGACGCCTCGCGCGCTGCAACACTCGAGGCGTGCCAAGGA
>CAZMBE010000055.1:0-10494 GCA_964564625.1 uncultured Syntrophaceae bacterium
GCTTGGCGGAACAACAAGCCTCGAGGGCAAGGTGGTTGACGGCAAAGGTCAGCCTCTGGCGAGAGTGAAGGTGGTTGCCGAGTTGTCACAAAAGATCAAGGAATATGACAAGTTGGAGACGACTACCGGCACCGATGGCGTATTTACGTTTAAAGAACTCTTTCCCTCATCGGACTATCAATTGGTTTTCTCCTCTGATCGTTGGACAACGGAAAATAAAATGAAAACGAACAGTGGTCCCGAAAGACAGACGAAGATGTTGCCGCAACCTGTAATAATCCGTTTTATGGATTTCAAGGAAGGGGTTGTCTCGGATACAAAGACGGACCTCATGTGGGCAGTAAAGGATAGCGGAAGCCCTATGAACTGGGCGAGTGCCAAGAGCTATTGTGAAAATTATCGCGGTGGTGGGCACACAGGTTGGCGCATGCCGACACAGAATGAACTTGTGGGGCTGTATACAGGGAACGCGCATAAAGGTGCAGTAAAGATAACGCAAAATTTGTTATGGGCTGCAGAGAATAGCCGTTACAAAGCGGCCTTCTTCAATTTCAGCTCTGGCTTCCGGGGATTTACTTCCCAGGAGAACGCAGGCGATATGCGGGCACTCCCGGTTCGTTCTATCAAATAGATCATTGGGTCATTTGGTTCTTTGATCCTTATAACCTGGTTCTGGATCACAGCCATTTACCTTAAATAACGAATTACCCCAAGGTGTTATGTGAATGATAACGAAAAGCGACATCATGGAGGAGGCGAATCGCCTTGGCTTTGGAGTTGTGGGATTTACAACTGCGGAATCCTTTGCCTCGCACCTTGATTACCTCCTGGACCATCAGGATGAGTATGGATGGGCAGAAAGGGCAGGGCTCGATCTTTATAGGCGGCACCGATCCCCAAATGGCCCTCCCCACAGCACAATCTATCATTGTTCTTACCGACAGTTATCTTCCATATTCGACGATTTTGAGTAGTGTGTCGGCGGATATGTTCTCTCCAGGGGTTCTGCCGTTAAGGGCCACCACGTCCTTCAGATGCTTTTCTGGAACACCGAGCGCACGCAGGGCATTTTCGATGGTGGTTGTCTTTCTTGTAAAACGGGCCCTGATACGGTTTGGCTGGATGCTGATCTTTTTCGGATCAGAAAGTTCCCTGAAACCCTTCATGGTATCCTCGAAAAGCGACTCATACTGGGCAAAGAGATTCTGGGAACTCAGACCGTGAAACCCATAAATATCTTTTTCTTTTTGAATGAAGAAAGACATGATTTTGATTGTTCCCTTCTGGCTCGTCACGTCTGAAAGAACCCATCGGGCTGAAAGTCCGTTGACATGGGTCCCATCGCTCTTGAGTACACGGGCTCCGGTCTCGGAAACATATTTTTGTGCCGCATCGGATGGCGTCGTTCCGGGCGCACCGGAAAAGATGATCACAGCGTCTTTCTTCTTGCTGACCATCTGGACGGCGGTTGTGCTGTCTCTCACCTCCCAGTCTGCCGGCACAGGAAACTGGATTTTCATTGCGGGGTGATAGTACACATTCCTTTCAACGTATCCCTGCCTCGGATCATCTCCATAGACTATGCCGTCAATGACTTTCAAGTAATGTTCCCGGTCAATTTTTGCATCCTTGAGGCCTATCTTTTGCTGCATCTGTTTTGACTGGACCCTTATGGAGTGTTCGCGATCTTCAGGGCTTGGGTGCGTAGAGAACCAACTGGGCAGTCCGCTTCGGTCCGACTTGGAATCCATGCGTTGCAGGGTTTCAAAAAAAGCCGCCATCTGAGAGGCATCGTATCTCGCCCTTGTGGCATATTCGACACCGAGCGAATCAGCTTCACGCTCGTTGTCCCTGCTGAATTTCAAAAAGAGGACTCCGACACCGAGCTCTGCAAGGCTCGACAATCCGGGGATGCCCAATATGCTGAGTCCGATGCTTACCCCAGCCAGGCCGAATTGAGCCATCTTGGCTTTACTGATTTGCTGTGCTGAATGACGGGCCGTGACGTGACCGATCTCGTGGCCCATGATACCTGCCAATTCAGCCTCGCTGTTCAAGGTGGCAAGGATTCCACGGGTAAAATACACGTAGCCCCCGGGGGCGGCGAAGGCATTCACGACGGAGGCGTCGAGGATTTTGAAATGCCAGTCCAACTCCGGGCGGTGGGATAGTTTGCCCAGGCGTTGGCCCATCTCATCGACATAGCCCGTCAACGTCTGGTCGGCGTAAAGGCCATATTCCCCGGTTACTCCGATATCGGCTTGCTGGCCGAGCTTGATTTCATCCTCTTTGCTGACAAGCATCAGGTCCGGACGTCCGGTAACCGGGTTGATGGCGCAGGAGGCGGCCATCAGGACCGTCACGATCAGGATGAATACCGTCACGATCGATAGGACACGCTTTCTCTTCATGTCGTAGACCTCGAAAGGATACATTTACCTGGTCCAGGGAATTCTCGACAGGTGATTTCTTTCATGAGGAAGTATACGAAGGACAACATTGTGTGTCAATGGAATAATAGCCGCAAAATATGGGTGCATAGTATCAATTCTGGCGAAAAAAAATAGCGCGTGAGTCTATTCTTCGGGGATGGCAAGACATCTTTTTCCGCACCACCATTGTGAGATGAAATGTTAGACAAGAGAGTGCGAATATTTGAATCGGATCACCTGGAGATGAGAGTCAAGGCGGCTGTTTCAGCAATTTCGTTTCGAAGTAGTCTATCGTGTTGACTTCATCGAACTCGAAGATGACAGGGGTGCACGTGCCCGATGTGATAGCTTTTAGCGTGCATCTCAGGACCTTGCCGTTTTCAAGCCCGTATTTCTTCAAGTATTTCTCGCCAGGATACCACGAGTTGCTCAACTGCAGGATGTGCTCTTTTTTGAGTGCTTCTTTCGCCCAATCCTGTTTGATCTCTTTGTCTGTCACGAAGGAAAACCAGATTTCGAATCCTTCATATCCGGGTCCCCCTACAACATTTGCCTGTCCCCTCGATTGTCCCGTCATCTCGATCCGGGTTATTTTCGCCTGTCCAGGATAGCCGTCGTAGGTGCATGGGCCACCTGCGAGACCGGCAAAGACAACGAGATCGCTGCCCGGAGATGTCGCGAAAACGAAAATGAACAAGGCCAACCCTGAAGCGACAAGTGTGATGTTTCTCATAACGTGTCTCCCACTTTGATTTGTTTGATGCGCGTTTCTGTCTTCCTATTGAGAGTATAGGAAATAAGCCTTGGCATGTCAAAGATATATTGGCCACAAAATGTGGTGCATGAAGCTCAAGTGACGCTTACCTGTTGATGTAAATCCGGTGCCCGGTTAATTGAGAAAACAGGTAACACCCAATTAACATTTTGTGAGTTTTGACAAGAAAATTATTGCTAGCAGGGAGAGAATCACAAGTCCTGAAGTTACAACAACGGCGATTTGCACAACATCATCTGCCGCGCCATACCATGCCATAAATTGATTATAATATTGGTAATAGAAATCCTTGAGGCTATCAATCATTGATTTTATCCTTTTCTTTCTGAAATATCGCGGAACTGTGCCGCATCCTATATCACATATTAATGAATAAATCTCCAGTAATTCTGTCTATACTATCGCTAATTATAAGAATTGCATGCTGTCCAAAACATAACGGTCCACCTTTCACAGGCTTCTGCACGAACTCATGGTAGGAGGGAATAAATCAGCCAAAAGGATACCAAAAAACAACCCCCAGAGGAATTAACATCCTGTTGGGGGTGCAACGAAATCCACCTATGCCGTTTGTCATGGCGTCTAATCACATTATGATGATTTTGTCTTCCATGGACGATGAACGCACATCGCAGATGCTCCGTTTAACTTTTATATCGGCATTCTTATCCGATTTCTTTAATCAGGGATGTAAGAACATTAGGATAGAAAGCTCCCTCTTCTATATTTCCTTGCCGATGGTGAAAGCACGCCCCAGGTATGATCCCACACCATAATAAGATTGTGTCTCCGGTCCAAAGACTATCGGCCGTACTTTAAGAATGTCCGGCAGTCCATTATCCCCAATTACAGATTCTTCCGCTTTGATATCCAGAATCTCTCCAATGAAGTGTGTATGAATGCCGATTTCGCTGGTGCTCAACACTTTGCATTCGAGAATCAGGGGGAATTCCTGGATATAAGGGGCATCTACCTTATCGCTCCTCACAGGCGTGAGCTCAGCGGCGGCAAATTTATCTGTGTTTCTTCCTGAGGCTATACCGAAGTAGTCTGCTGTTTTCACATGTGATGCAGAGGGAACATTTACTGTGAATGCCTTTCGCTCCATGATGTTTCCATGGGTATAGGTGGCACCTCTTATGGACACAGCCACGCAGGGGGGTTTGGAACTGCATACACCTCCCCAGGCGATCGTCATTGCATTTGCTTTCCCGGTTTTATCATATGTCCCTATAACCCATACGGGTGTGGGATAAATTAATGTTTTCGCACCGAATGATTTTTTCATGAACTCCTCCTACCCAAGTTACAATATTGTAATAAATCTCTTTCCTAAATGAATTATGCTATTGTTCATTGGTTCCTTCACACCGTATCAAGCCACGGGGAATACACTCGCTGCCGGACTCAGGAAATGGTATATGCGCCACCGCGTTCCTTAATAAAACCCTCATGCTCCAATTGATCAAGGTTCTTTTTCAATCTCCTTGACGCGATGCGGATGTTCTCCTCTATATCAGATAGCGAAATAGAAGAATCTTTAAGGAGGATACGGAGGATCTCACCACGAACCTGTCTGTCGGATCCCTCAAAGGGCGGCTGCTTTCTATAGTGAGAGCTCTTCCTGTTGGGATTTTGTATTATTTTTTTCAGCATGGCACCGTAATCCATAAGGGCATGGTACCAAAGCCGGGGATTTGAAACATCCATGGTCTCTTCTACAAGGGATAGTATCTCACGGTCACTGACGATTTCCTTTCCCGCGAAAAACTGATGAATAAAAACTCTCCTGATGTTCGTTTCGATGAAGATGGCGGATTTGTTGAATGCGAAGACATAAATAGATGCGGCTGTGGTCTTTCCTATCCCCGGGAGTTTTGCGAGCTCCTCCGGCACCTGGGGAAGAATCCCTCCGTATTCATTCGATACAATGTTCGCGGTGCGGACTAGCGCAAGTGCGCGCCTGTTATATCCCAGTCCCTGCCATACGAGTAAGACGTCTTTCAGCGAAGACCGCGCGAGCGACTGGAAATCAGGAAAGACCACCACAAATTGCGTGTACTTTGGCATTACCCTCTCCACCTGCGTCTGCTGCAACATTATTTCAGAAACAACGATATGGTAAGGGTTATCCGTCTTCCGCCATGGCAAATCACGGCCGTACTGATTGTAATACCGATAGACTGCTTCCTGAAAGGTGGATACTTGTTCCGGGGTGAGGTGCATGGTTGCAACGTGCTTTTTAGAATGTTTCTTCCCTTGTTTATTGGGTGTGTTCAAGAAAAGTGTACCGAAAGAGGGCCTTCCCCGCATCGAGTCCGTCCTCACGGCCACGGGCATACGGGAGAGGCGTATCAAATCCGAAATGACAATAAAAATGTTCTATTTTCTAATGACATGGAACTATTTATTGTGCCCTTTACCTTTGCCCCTGCCTTTCCCCTTACCCTTGCCGTGGCCTCCTCCCGGTTCGCCGCTCAGAACGAAGTCACCATGTTTTAACGCATGGAATTCGGCCGATCCCGGCTTGATACCGAGACGCTTTGCGATAACACCCCACCCTTGACCTCTGTGGGTCTGATAGACTTGCGTTACCGTATCATAGGGTTTCCGGGACATTTCACCGAGCTGGAAACACATGAAAGCGTCAGCTGGTGTATCAACCATTCTAATCACAGCCTTGACTTTCGGCAGGGGAACACCGAACTGGGTGCTCACTTGCGCGGAAAAGCCGGGCATGTCCGCCCGTGCACGGATGTTGAGGTTATGCATGAACCCGTCAAGCCCTCCGCCTGCAACCGCCGGGCTGCTCACGAGAATGAGCATCATTGCAGCAAGGATGATTTTTTTCATATCGATGTCTCCTTCATATAACAATATACTTTTCGGAAACTATAGGGCCGAATGAGTGTATGAGTCAATAACAATTTGATACAAAATTAAAGAGAAGAAGCGGTTGAAGAAAAACCCTCCAACCGCCTAAGGAATCGCTCAATGAAATAATGCCGGAATACTCTCACACAACTTCAATTACTATGGGAGTGGTGTTGGCAATATTATCTGAAACGGGGCATCTGCTCTCCACCTCCTGCACAAATGCTTCCTTTGCTTCCTTGGACATGCCCGAGTCAATATTCAAAGTAACCTTTATACCGTTGAACCCTGCTCTGCTTTCTTTGCTTTTACCCAGTAACGTTTCTATATCGAATGCGCCGTCAACCTTTATATCCATGCCGTTCAATGTGATGCCTTTCTGGTTCGCAACGATCCTTGCAACTGTGCCCACGCAGCCTGCAACAGACGCGAAAAAATACTCAAGGGGGGTTGCACCCGCGTCATTACCTCCGCCCGCCTTTGTCTGATCGATATACATAGTATGATCCCCTGCTTTGACTTCAATCTTAAACTTGTCATCCAATTTTGCCGCGATACTGATTGTTTTCATCTTTGCCATCGTAATTCCCCCTGAAATTATTTTACTTTACCACATTGGTGTATTGAAATTAAAGAAAGGTTATCCCGCGCGTAAGTTGCCTTCTGTTGAGGATCACCCCTTTTTTACCCATATAGACGGCAAGAAGGTCGAAAAGGATACATTATTCTTTTCATTTTTTAAAAGGGGATGCAGATGAACTCTGTGAGAAGAGGTTATTATTATTCAGGACTCATAATAGGTTGAAGAAAAAGTTGTCGGCGTCACTACTTCGGGTAGCATATGAGTTCGTTCCGCTCATCCCTGTCCAGGTTGCACTCAGCCTTGATATCCTTTCTCAGTCTTGCACGGCCGCGGTGCAGCCTGATTTTAACTGTGTCGATGCTGATGTCGAGAATATCCGCAATCTCACGGTTTTTCATCCCCTCGAATTCACTGAGGACAAGCACCGTACGTTCGGTTTCGGGCATCTGCTTCACAATACGGTGGATGCAGGCATTCATCTCGCGTCTCATAAGGCCCTGGTCCGGACCGGGCGGTTTCTCATCGCTTATGATAGTACAATCACAGTCGTCATCGATGGTATCCAGAAAAATCATCTTCTTTCGTGCCACGGCGGAACGGTTGTGATCCAGAGCAACATTTGTCGCAATACGGTAAATCCAGGTGGCAAGGCTCGATTCTCCCCGGAAATTAATTAATCCGCGGCTGACCTTTTCAAACACCACCTGCGTCAAATCCTCCGCGTTTTCTTTACCCGCCATACCACTCAGGTAGTGAAAAATCCTTGGGCGGAACTCATCGTGAATCTTTATGAAATTGTATGATGACATTGGTTTTTAATGACTGATTTGCGTGAATTCTTTTTTTGCCTATTTGTTACGATATCAGGATGAAATGTCAATGAGCAGACCTTCTGTCCCAAATTGTCCTTCTGTCAAACTTCAGCAAGGCGCGTACCTTTCGGTGGGGCAAATGCACAATTATTTCCCCATAGCGGAGCCTTTGCGGGCTCATTCCTGCGCCGGATCGTGACAAGATCCATTCGTGAAATTCATTGTCGGAAATATTGGCCCGCAACCATTTTAACCCGCTGAGGCCGCCCCGGTTCAATAATCGGGAAATGATCAGGTCATGGTCCCTATCCCATGGCGAATGCACAGCATTATCGTTATTCATTCATTTATCTCCATTGATGCGGGTAAGAAGATTCCTGAAACTGTTGATTTAATTTCTACAACATGTTGATATATTTGTCAATTTGAAAATGGTCGTTTCTTTCTATAATCAGGATGTAAAAAATATTGACGTTAAGGATCACATTTACCAGGATGATAAGGATACTAATTTACATTTCATGATAGTTTTGCCGATTTTCAATTTCAATCTATCCTTTCTTCATTTTTTACCCCTGCAGTCCTTCTTACACAAACGGTCATCATCGCTTGTTTCACTTGTACAAAAACATGGAGGGTAGCCTTCATCTCCCTGAATATCACAGAATATTCAAGGGTGATCCAAGGCCGTGCGGAGTTCGGAAAATCCCTTCTTGATGTCTTCCTCCCCCGAGTATTTCCGGATATCCGTTGAGGAATATACGAAGACGACGTTCGGCGTCCCCCGTACCTGGTATTTCCTCACGATATCGTTGTATTGTTTGAAAACAGGCCTCACATCGTACGGCTTCAGGGGAACATTTCTGGCCTTCAGGGCATTTTCCAATTGCGGTTCCGTGACTGCGCCGATGCGCGACGCCGTTTCGAACAATACTTTTCTCGCGAGGAGGACATCTTTGTATGATTGAGAAGCATTTGCCGCATACAAGAAGTAGCGGGCGTAGAGAGGGGTCAACTTATAGATGGGCAAATCCACAAAGCTTACTTTAACGCCGCCTTTTCCTAAAAGATCCTGAACCTCTTTGTCCAACCATTTTTCCAAATTCTGGCAGGGCTGGCAGAAATAGTCCGAAAATATAAGCATCTGGTATGGGCCGGAACCATAGGATGGGACGATATTGCTTTCAGTGCCATACACCGTTGTTAGCGATCCTGTAAATGTGAGCGTTATGCAGAGAAATCCAAAAAGCACTACAACCGGATGATACAATTTTTGCAACTTTAACATTGGTGGTTTATCCTCAATCATTTGAGAATTGTCTTTCCATCTTACTGTTTCATTTCATTTATGAAGTTTCTATCTCTATCGCCTTTCAGATAGTCGTTTACCTTTTCTGTATCCTCAAACATAAATTTCCTTTTTTTAATTGTTGAATCTTTTTAATAATGTCTCCAAATATCGAGATTTCATCTGGCGGCTCGCCATCACCTGCTTGACGGGCGGCAGCTTCAGGATGACACCGAGAATGGCCGCCATCGCCCGGTGGCTCATGAGCGCCCGGTTGTCAAAAATCAGATTATTAAGTTTTCCCCGCTCGATCGCCATGACGACCGCCCGGTGGGTAGAATTGAGAGGCGTGATCACCCTTATCGGCCGGGATTCCAGTCGGATCGCATTAGCCGGGCAATTACGGACGCAGATGCCGCAGCCGAGGCATATTTCCTCATTCAATGTTGCCTTCTTATGTTTTGGCAGGAGTTGATCATTCGCCGAGACGAGGATCATCGCTTCTACGGGACAGACCCGGACACATTGGCCGCAACCGGTACATTCATCATCTTTGACCTTGGGCAAAAAATTCGTCGTGTGCACCGGATTGAGCATGCCGAAACGGCGGGCGGCGATCATAGCCTCACAGCAACAACCGCAGCAATTGCAGATGAAGTTGACCCGTTGCCGAACGTTTTCGCCAAATTGAACGAGGTTGTTCTCATAGGCCTGTCTCAGCAGATCAAGCCCCTCGGGAACATCAACGGCGCGGGCAAATCCATGCCGGATCAGGGATTCGCCTGCATTGTTGAAGGTCATGCAGATGCCCGTGGGCGCGTCGCAGGCCCGGCCGACATGCATCATTTTGTGACGGCAGTAACACACGCCGATTCCCCGGTGGGAGGCTGTGCGAATCACTTCGCTTGTCCTTTCGTAGTCGAGAACATGAAGGGCATTCTCGGGGGTAAGTGCCGGTTCATGAACAAAGACGCGTCCAAGCTGCGTCTCTCCATCGGTAAAGAGGGACTTGATAAAGTCTTCTTCCACGTTCATGTATTCATAGAATAGTTCGCTTAACGCCTTCTGATTGATGTCGTCGCGAATTCGCATCAACGAGAACTCGAAAAAGCCGGCCATGGGCGGTGGGAGGACGTACTTCATTTCTCCCTCCTCTTGCATGTCAAGGAGAAGTGCTTTATCAGCAAGACTATCCAGTATGTTACGTGCCTCTATCAGGGAAATTTTCCAGATCGTGGCGGCTTTCTCTGCAGTGAAGGGTTTGATCGGCAGGAGAGAAACAAGCGCCGCTTCCCTTTCCGAAAAGAGGATGCCGAGAATTTTCTGAAGAAGCGCCGACGGCGTTACCCCCTGGGGAAAACGGTTCAATCGCTCCGTCAACTCGGCATATCCAGATTTCAATATATGATGGGCCATATTACTCCTCACCGGGGGGCCGTTTCACCGCATTACAACTCATGTTTCCGCAGGAAATAACTTTCTTTTAAATAGAAGGGCAACGTTTACCAAAATAATCAGGACCGGGACTTCAATCAAAGGACCGATGACCGTCGCGAAGGCCTGGCCAGAGTCTATGCCATAGATAGCGATGGCCACGGCAATGGCCAACTCAAAATCGTTGCTTCCGGCTGTGAATGACACTGCCGTGGTCTGCGCGTAATTTGCACCCATCTTTCTCACAAAAAAGAATGTCATGAACCACATCACCGCAAAATACAGGGTAAGGGGTA
>CAZMBE010000056.1:0-9455 GCA_964564625.1 uncultured Syntrophaceae bacterium
CGAGACCGACTACCGGCTGGGCCGGCGCGCGGTGCTCGACTTCATCCTCGGCCAGATCAACCAGGCCGACGGCGCCGACCCGCCCGACGAAGACGATCCCCAACCGGCCGCGTGATGCGGCCTTTTTTCACCTCGAAGGAGTGACCCTCATGAACTGGAGGAACCATCATGTTTTCATGGCTGCAGCGGACGATGGCGGCTCGGGCGGCGGCTCGGGCGGCGGCGCGGCAGGCGCAGGAGCGGGAGGCGCAGCGGCTGGCGCTGGCGCTGGTGCGGCAGGCGCAGGCGGCGGGGACGGTGCGGCAGCTGGCGCTGGTGCAGGCGCTGGTGCCGGGACTGCCCTGTCTGCCGGCGCGGCTGCGGGCGGTGGTCAGGGCGGCGGTGGCGCAGCGGCTGGTGGAGCTGCCGGCGCCGGTGGTGCCGAACCCGGCATCCCGGACAAGTTCGTCGTCAAAGACGCGGCGGGGCAAATCGACCACGCGGCGACGGCGCTGAAGCTGGCGCGCGAGGGCTACCTGCCGCTCGAGAAGCGCCTGGGCAGCGGCGACGCGCCGCCGCATTCGATCGACGGCTACAAGGTCAACGTGCCCGAGGCCTTCAAGGAGACGGTCAAGTCCGAAGACTTGGCCAAGACGCCCGGCGTGCAGGCGCTGCTGAAGGATCTGCACGGGGCCGGCGCGTCGCAGAAGGTGGTCGACGCCGCGATCTCGGCGTTCATGCGCGAGGGCCAGGCGCTGCGCGCGGCCATGCCGGCGATGGACGCGGCCAACTGCGAAGCTGAGCTGCGCCAGGGCGAGGGCTGGAAGACCGACGAGCAGTACAAGCAGCAGGTCAGCACCGCCTTCACCGCCGGCAAGGCGATCTTCGGCAAGGACTTCGACGGCATCGTCAAGGACTACGGCAACGACCCGCGGCTGATCCGCGGTCTGGCCTCGATCGGCAAGGAAATGCAGGAGGACATGCCCGCATCGCCCGAGGCGCAGGCCCAGATCCAGGAGAACCTGGACCAGCTCATGGCCTCGAAGTCGTACCTCAACGCCAACGACCCGCAGCACGCCGCGACGATGGCGAAGGTGTCGGCCCTGACCGCCAAGCTCGCCGGCCAGCGCCCCGTGCAGGGCGGCCGCACGCACAGCTTCAAGACCGCCTGAAGCATCGGGCTGGATTCCGCCAGCCCACCCGCACGACCATGGCGCCCATGCCGGCCCGCCGTGGCGTGCGGACAACCGGTTTCGATAGCCCGCCTGGGCGCGCACGGAAGCCGGTGCAGCCCCGCGTAGCGAAGGCCCCGCAAGGGACAACCTGACAGGCGAACCACCGTTCAACTCTCAGGAGCTACAGATGAGCTTCACCATCACCGAGAACATGGTGATGCAGTTCTCGAACAACTTTCGAGTGCTGTATCAGCAGCACCAGGCGCGCCTGCGCCCGTGGTGCCAAATCGAGGCCGGCATCGTCGGTCAGTCCAAGTCGGTCGAGCGCATGGGCCGGGCCGAGGCCTACGACATCACGTCGCGCCACTCCGACACCAAGTTCGTCGAGGTGCCGCATTCGCGGCGCTGGATCGATCTGGTCGACAAGGGCTGGGCCGAGCTGATCGACAAGCTCGACAAGGTGCGCCTGCTGGCCGACCCGACCAACGGCTACGCCAAGCTCGCCATGGCCGCGCTGAACCGCCAGATCGACGACGCGATCCTGAACGCCGCGCGCGGCAACGCCCGCACGAACGTCGGCCTGTCGGTCCTGCCCTCGACTCAGAAGATCGCGGTCGGCGGCTCCAACCTCACGCTGGCGAAGCTGCTGACGGCGAAGGAAATCCTCGACTCGAACGAGGTGGACGACGACGCCAGCATGGCGATGGACGGCCAGTCGCCGAACGAGCAGACCGCCCGCGTCATCGTGGTCAACGCGAAGATGCTGACCAACCTGTACGGCACCACCGAGATCAAGTCGGTCGACTACAACTCGGTGAAGGCGCTGGCCCAGGGTCAGATCGACACGTTCCTCGGCTTCAAGTTCGTGCGCTCCGAGCGCGTGGCCAAGGACGCGACCGCCACTACGGGCTACGCCGTGGCCTGGTCGCGCAGCTGCGTCGCGCTGGGCATCGGCCAGGAGATCAACACCTCGGTCGACAAGCGCCCGGACAAGAACAACGCCTGGCAGGTCTTCGCGGACATGTCGATCGGCGCCACCCGGCTCGAGGACGAAGGCGTCGTCGAGATCGCCTGCGCCTAACCCAAGGAGCTGAACATGCCGAACTACTACTCCGACACCCTGTCGGTCATCAACAGCCCGGCCAACGGGCTGGCGCCGGCCACGCGCGTGCGCTCCGACAAGCTCGGCGGCCGCCTGCGCTTCATGGAAGCGCAGTACGTCGTGGGCGCCGGCACGCTGCTGGTCGCGGACCGGATCTACTGGGGCAAGCTGCCGCTGCGCGCGCGCCTCGTGGGCCACCTGTCGCGCCTGATCTGGAACGCGGGCGCCGCGTCGAGCACGCTCACGCTGGGCGACAACGTGAACACCGCGCGCTACCTCGCGGCCACGTCGGTCACCGCCGCGGGCAACGCCACGCCGACGGCCTCCGACCACACGTGCACCGGCTCGGCCACCACGGTCGCCGGCTCGAACGTGATCCAGCCGACGAACAACTTCGGTTCGTTCCAGGTGGGCAACCTGATCACCGGCACGGGCATCGTGGCGAACACCGTGATCACGGCGATCAATGGCTACGGCCCCGGCATGCTGGTGGTGCTGTCGAACGCGGCTTCGACCTCGGCGACCAACACCATGACCATGACCGGCGATGGCTACCAGGTGACGGACGACAGCAACTCGGTGGCCAACGGCTTCAACAGCTCGACCGACGACGCCACGCTCGTCTCGGTGGTGGCCGGCGCCGCGCTGCCGGCCGGCCAGGTCGTCACGCTGAAGGGCGTGTACGTGCAGGACTGATGTCTCCTCGCGCCCACCCCGGGCGCGTCTCCTTGATCGGGGGGCCGGCGTGCCCCCCGTTTTTCATTCCGAAGGGACGAAGCGATGGCAGCCACCGAAGTCAGCATCTGCTCAAACGCGCTCCTCATGCTGGGCGGCCAGCCGATCAACGACCTCAGCGAGAACAGCGATCGGGCCCGGCTGGCGTCGAATCTGTGGCCTGCGGTGCGCAACTACGTGCTGCGCCGGCACCCGTGGAACTGCGCGGTCAAGCGCGTGGCGCTGGCGCCCGACCTGACGCCGCCGGCGTTCGACTGGGCGTTCCAGTTCACGCTGCCGCCAGACTTCATGCGCGTGCTGGCGGTGGGCGAGGCCGGTGCCGAGGCCGACTTCAAAATTGAGAGCGGCAAGTTGCTGTGCGACGAGAACCCGGCGCTGCTGCGGTACGTGTGGCGCAACGAGAACCCGGGCACCTGGGACGACATGCTCGTGTGGGCAATGACCGTCTCGATGAAGGCGGTGATGGCGTACCCCATCACGCAGTCCGCGTCGCTCGAGCAGGTGGTCGAGGACGCGCTGAAGGACGTGCTGCGGCAGGCGCGGGCCGTGGACGGGCAGGACGAGCCGCCTGAGACCGTGGGTGACTCGCCGCTGCTGGCGGCGCGCCGCGGTGGCGCCGGCAACATCTGGCGCCGGGGCTGAGCATGCCGCGCGTCAGTCTGCAGCAGACCAACTTCACCGCGGGCGAGATCAGCCCGCGCCTGGTCGGGCGCACCGACATCGACCGGTACGCCAACGCGGCGCGCAGTCTGGTCAACGCCTACCCGGTGATCCACGGCGGGGCCAAGCGCCGCGGCGGCACGCGGTACATCGCGTCGACGAAGCTGAGCGGCTCGAAGAAGGCCCGCCTCGTCCCGTTCGTGTTCAGCCGGGACTTCGCGTACATGCTGGAGTTCGGCGACCTGTACCTGCGCGTGTGGCCAGCCGGCGGCGGCGCGCTGATCAGCGAGCTGGTCACGAACTACACCGAGGCCATGCTCCCCGACATCGACTACGCCCAGGGCGCGGACACGATGTTCCTGGCGCACCCCACGGTGCCGATTCAGCGCCTGCGGAGGTTCAGCCCGACCGCGTTCGACCTGTCGGCCGCGCCGTTCACCACGACGCCGTTCGACGAGCAGGGCCACGCGCTGGCAGCGGCGCTCACGCTGTCGGCCGCCACGGTGGGCGCCGGGCGCACGGCGACGGCCGCCGCGGGGGTGTTCCTGCCCAGCGACGTGGGCCGGCAGCTGGTCAGCGGCTCGGGCCTGGCCGTGGTCACTGGGTACACGTCGGCCACGGTGCTGACCGTGGACATCTCGATCGCGTTCGCGGGCGTGGCGCTGGCGTCAGGCGCGTGGAGCTTGGACTCGTCGCCGCAGGGCATCGTGAAGCCGTCGGCGAAGGACCCCGTTGCTTCGAGCATCGACCTGACCGGTGCGCTGTCGCGCGCGGCGGACATCACGCTGTCGGCCAAGACGGGGTCGATCACGGTCACCGCCTCGGCCGGCGTGTTCGCCGCCGGCGACGTGGGCAAGACCCTGTACGCCGACAGCGGTGTCGCGGCGATCACCGGCTTCACCAGCGCCACGCAGGTCAGCGCCACCACGAGCACGGACTTCATCTCGACCAGCTACGCGCGCGGCGGGTACGGCATCACCGACAGCGTGTGGCGCGCCGAGGACGTGGGGAAGTTCGTGCGCATCAACGGCGGGCTGTGCAAGATCACCGCGTTCACTTCGGCCAGCGTGGTCAAAGCGACGATCGTGACGGCGCTGACCAGCACCGTCGCGTCGCCCCCGCTGGCGTGGTCGCTGGAGGCGTCGGTCTGGTCGGCGGCCAACGGCTACCCGCGCACGCTGACGCTCCACGAGCAGCGGCTGGTAGCGGCCGGCTCGACCAAGTTCCCGCAGACGATCTGGGGCAGCCGCATCGGCGAGTACCTGGACTTCACCAAGGGCACGGCCGACGACGATGGGTACTCGTTCACCATCGCCGCCGACGAGATCAACCCGATCAGCTACCTGGCGTCGCTGCGCAACCTGGTGGTGCACACCTATGGCGGCGAGTTCTCGCTGCAGGGCGGCGTCGAGAAGCCGATCACGCCGACGAACGTGCGCATCCGTCCCGAGTCTTCGCATGGGTCCAGGGGTGTGCGCCCGGTCACCGTAAGCAAGGAGTCGGTGTTCGTGCAGCGCGCGGGCCGCAAGGTGCGCGCTATGGGCTACCGGTACGACTTCGACGGCTACGCGGCGCCCGACCTGACGGTCCTTGCCGAGCACATCACCGAGGGCGGCGGCGTGACTGCCATGGCCTACCAGCAGGAGCCCGACCTGCTGCTGTGGGCGGTGCGTGGCGACGGGGCGCTGCTGAGCTGCACCTTCGACCGCGACCAGTCGGTGATCGGCTGGGCGAACCACTACACCGAAGGCGCGTTCGAGTCGGTGGCCACCATCCCAAACGGCGACCGCGAGGAGACCTGGGTGATCGCGCGGCGCACGGTGAACGGCGCGACGGTGCGCTACATCGAGATCCTGGACGAGGTGTTCCAGCCGATGCTGCCTGGTGCCGCGTACAGCGGCTACCCGCCGGCGCCGGCCATCGTCACCTACGGCTACACCGTGGATTGCGGCGTGTCGTTCGACAACGCGGCCGGGCAGACCGTCTTCGCCGTGCCGCACCTGATCGGCAAGACCGTCGACATCGTGGCCGACGGCGCCGTGCAGACCCAGCAGACGGTCGATGGCTCGGGCAACGTCACGCTGCCGCGCGCCAGCTACCGCACGCTGATCGGCCTGCACTTCCGCAGCGAGATCGGCCTGCTCACCCCGGAGGTGGGAACCGGCACCGGCACGGCCCAGGGCAACAGCATGCGCACCAGCGAGATCACGCTGCGCTTCCTGAACACCATCGGGGCCCAGGTCTACGACGGCGAGGGCAACGAGCAGGACGTGCCGTTCCGCCGCTTCGGGCCCGCGGTGCTCGACAAGGCGCCGCAGCCCTTCACCGGCAACGTGCGCATCGAGACGCTGGGCTGGGAGCGCGGCCGCTCGGATCTCACCATCGTGCAAGACCAGCCGCTGCCGATGCACCTGCTGGCCGCGGTGCGCAAGTTCCAGGTCAACGACTGAAGGAGACGCCAATGTCTTGGGTTCGGGTGGCAGTGACGGGTATGACTGCCTTCAACAACGTGCAGCAGGGGCGCTACGCCAAGGCCCAGGCCGGGCTGCAGGCGGCGATGTCCGACTATCAGGCGCAGGTCGAGCAGGACAACGCGCTGAAGACCGCGGAGATCATCCGGCGCGCCGGGCGCAAGCAGGTCGGGCAGGCCAACGCCGCCTACGCCGCGGCCGGCGTGAAGGTGGGCGAGGGCAGCGCGCTGGAGACCGAGCGCTACATCGAGCAGGGGGTCGAGAGCGACGCGTTCCAGGCGCTGCTGGGCGGCGACCGACGCGCCGCGGGGTTGCGCCTGGACGGCCAGCTCGCGCGCATCGACGGCAGCATGCAGAAGACCGCGGGCTACGTGAACGCCGTCGGCACCGTGCTGAGCGGCGTGCAGTCCTACATGCGGCAGTCCGGCGGCTGGAAGACCGGGCCCGTGACGAAGCGCGACCTGGACGCGGCGAACCGGTCGTCCGATCCGCTGGGCGAGCTGAACCGAATCAAGGGGTGGACCTGATGGCGACGATTCCGCTGGGCGACTTCGGGCAGGCGGTGGCGCGGCCTGGGCAGGCGCCTTCGATCCCGCGCGGCAACCCGATCGGCCAGGCTGTCGAGCGCACCGGGCAGGTCGCAGCGCAGGTGGTCGACGAGCGGGGCATGGAGCTGCGGCGCGAGAGGGAGCGGCAGGAGGCGCAGGAGCGGCAGGAGCGGGCCCAAGCCGCCGAAGCAGCCGCGCGCACGCACGCGATCACCACACTGACGGGTGCCAAGGACGGACTGGCTGACCTGCACGACCGCATCACGCGGGGCGTGCTCGACGGCACCGTGCCCAAGGCCAAGGCGGAGAGCGACTTCGTGGCCGAGGCGGGCAAGCTGCTGCAGGGCGCCGGCGGCGACCTGTCGCAAGAGCAGCGCGACGCTGTGGTCGCCGAGCTGACCCGCGACGCCGCTCGTCTGGGCAACAGCGTGCGCAAGGCGGTGACGCAGCGCGACCGCCAGGACGTGACCAGCGGCATCAGCCAGACGCTCGAGTACCTGCAGCGCCAGTACCGCGCCGACCCGGCCAAGGCGACGCAGCAGGCGATGGATCTCGTCGACCAGCTTGGCCCGCACTCGACGCTGAACCCCGAGCAGCTGGCCAAGCTGAAGCAGTCGTGGAAGGAGGGCACCCAGTACACCGCCGGCTACGAGCTGGTGAGCGCCGGCCGTGCCGACCGCAAGATGCTGGATGCGGCCGAGAAGACCATCTCCACCGGCCTGCCGGACATCGACCCGCAGAAGCGCGCCACGCTGCTCGACCGGATCGCCGCCTACCGGCTGCACCTCGACCAAAAGGCGGAGCTCGCCGCGGCGCGCGCGCAGCGCGAGGCCGAGCGGCGCCTGAAGCTGGCCGAGGCCGAGTTCAACACGTTCCAGGTGATGGCCGACAAGGGGACCATCCTCGACCCGGCCTACATCGACCGCGCGCTCACCGCTACCTCGGGCACGCCCTACCAGTCCGGGGTGCGCGCGCTGGCCCAGCAGGCGAAGGACATGGGCGGGCTGGCGGCCCAGCCGGTGCAACAGCAGCAGATGCTGCTCGACCAGGTGAACGCGCTGATCGCGCAGCGCGGCCGCTCTCCCGAGCTCGACAAGCGTAAGGACCAGATCGAGAAGGTGCTGCGCGGCAGTCAGCAGGATCTCGACCGCGACGGGCTGCGCGCCGGCCTTGAACGCGGCGTCATCACCGATCTGAAGCCGCTGGACCCGAGCGGCGGCATTCCGGGGCTGATGCAGCAGCTGCAGGCGCGCGTGCCGCTGGCGCAGCGCGTGCAGCAGTGGGCCGGTCGGCCGGTCTCGCCGTTGACCAGCGACGAGGCGACCGCAGTGAAGACGCAGCTTGATGCGCTGCCGGTCAAGGAGCGTTCCGTCGTCGTGGCGGGCATGGCTGAAGTGCTGGGGCCGCAGCAGGCCGCCGGGCTGGCAGCGCAGCTTGATGCCAGAGACAAGGGGCTGGCGCTGGCGCTGGCCGCAGCGGGAGCCAAGACCACCGAAGGTCGTTTTACTTCGGAGCTGATCCTGCGCGGCCAGCAGGCCAAGGCCGACGGCACCAGCACGAAGGGGCAGCGCGAACCGGCGATCAAGGCCAACGCGTGGCGCGCGCACGCGGCCACCGAACTGGCTGGCGTGTTCGGCGACGAGCGGTTCACCAGCCAGGTGCGCGACGCCGCCGAGTTGATCATGCACGGCATCGCCGCGGAGCAGGGCGGCGCGCTGGACAAGGGCGACATGAACCGGGCCGTCAGCCTGGCCCTGGGTGGCACCATCGTGGAGCACGCGGGGCGCCGCATCCCACTGCCGGCGGGCGTCGACAAGCGTGCGCTGCGGCGGCGCCTTGAAGCTGTCACAGAGGCCGATGTGCGCCGCCAGGCGCCGAGCGGCGTGCTGCGCGCCGGCGGCGTCGAGGTGCCGGTGGCCGAGTTCGTGCGCTCGCTGCCGGCGCAGCCGCTGATGCCGGTGCGCCCGGGAGAGTTCGCGGTTCTTGTGGGCGGCCGGCCGGCGGTCAACGCCGAGGGCGCGCCGATCATCGTCAAGGTGCGCTGATGGAGTTCGATCACACTGCGCAGGTTCGGGCTCTTTCGTCACTGCCGCCTGAGCCTCCGAAGCCACGTGACTGGAGCGTCTGGTCTACGCTGTGGAACGCCACGCGCGCCGGAGTCTCCGAGACCATCGCCACCGTCGGCAAGGTGACCAAGGCCTACGGCGCCGCGCAGGCCATCGCCGACGAGGGCAACCCGCTTGCGATGGCGGCGCTGGGCTCCGACGCAGTGCGCCGCGGCGCCGACGAAGGGCGCGAAGTCATCGCCCGCGGCGACTACGAGACGCAGGTCGGCCGGTCGTTCCGGAACGTTGCCGACGAGCTGCTGCCCGACCCGATGACCGCGTCGACTGCCGAGACGACCGTGTTCGAGCTGGGCCGCGGGTTGACGAAGGCCATTGGCTCCACGCTGGCGCTGGGCCCCGTGGGCGGCGCGGGGCTTTTCGGCGCCAGCGAGGCCGACCGCACCTTCGAGGATCTGCGTGCGCAGGGCGTGGATGCCGCGACCGCGCTGAAGGCGGCTGGCGTGACCGGGGCGGTGTCTGCCGCATCGGTGGTGCTGCCGCTGTCTGGGCCCACGCTGAAGGCCACGGCTGGGCTGTACCTGGCCGGAGGCCCGGGCGGTTTTGTCGCGCAGCAGGCGGCCACGCGTGCCATCCTGGAGCGGGCCGACTACGGCAAGATTGCCGCGCAGTACGACCCGCTCGACCCGACCGGCCTGGCGCTCTCGGCGCTGATCCCGCTG
>CAZMBE010000057.1:0-9073 GCA_964564625.1 uncultured Syntrophaceae bacterium
CGCATGCCTGTCTCGCGCGCTGATGCAGTACGCGGCCGCGTCGACGGCGCGTGTGTGTTCCTGCAGCAGCTCTATGCGCTCAAGCGATTCGCGTGCCATTTGCTCGCGCGTTACCTTCATGCTGACTCCTTCGCGGTCATCGTGGCGGCCTGCCACGCAGACAGCGCCGCCGTCCGTACCGCATCCCACCCCTCACGAGCCGCCAACGCCTTCTCGGCTCGCTTGCCGTCGAGCACCATGTCTCGCAACTGCTTGTCTGTATAGCTAGGCATAGCGTTGCGCGCTCGTGTGCCATATTGCGCCGCGAACCATTCTTGAAAGTTGGTATCCATTTTTTCTAAGTCCTAGTCACCACACAAACATATAGGCCGAGAAGCCTGCGACGACGATCGCTAGCATCGCAAGCGGCCACAAGAGCGCGCCGGCGGCGATCGCCGACGTGACGCCGAGCACGTCGCGCACGTCGTCGTATTCCTCAGACGTGTCAGCAACGACGGCGAGCAGGTCGCATTCGGCAGGCGTAGGGCAGGGCGCGCGGCCCTGTCTGCAGGCATCGGTGCGGCACGCGCTCATGAGGCCCACCAGTGCACGAGCGCCAGCGCCAGCAGTACGCCGATGGAGATTGCAAGCGCGATGCTCGCGGCCGTGTCCGAGCGCGTCGGCTGCGCCGAGCTGTAGCCGGTGGTCCACTGGCAGTCGGCCAGCGTGCGCGGGGTGTTCAGGTGCGACGGCTTCATGACTTTTGGCTCCTACAAATTGCGCGCGTGAGAGCGTTGACGTGCTCGTGGATACTGGCGCGGTTGCATGAATTGATGCGTACTGGTGCATCAGAACCGTATTCGTCAACTACATCCTCGAACAGATCAAGGAGCGCGTCTGCAATCTCGCTCACTAGGCTTGCTCCGTCGTATCTTCCGGTGGCGTCCAATGCTGCGCACTTTGCGGCTGCAACGGCAACGGCTTCGTGCGCCTCTTTGTATACGGCGTCTGTCATATGCGGCCTCATTTGATCCGAATGTATTCGCGCTCCTCGATGTGCGCCCCAGGCACGGCGGCGCCAGACTTGATGGCCGCAGCGATGGCGGTCTTGTTCGGTTCTGGAGGCGGGTAACGCAACAGATCGCCAGGCAGCGCATCCGGATCGTCGATCACTACGGACGAAACGTGTCCGAACGAGATCACGACATCTGCTGCGGCAACACGTTGGATGCTGCACGCCCGCAACGTCGCGGCGAGGTACGCCCGCAGGTGTTCGGCGCGGTTCTTCGTTGAGCGCGCGCGCTCTTGTGCGGACTTTGCCCAAGCGGCGATAGAGTCGGCCTCGGCTTCGAGCGACCGTATGACGTGCGCGACGGCGCGTGCCTTGTCTTCAAGCGCACCAGAAATACCATCGAGCGTATCGCCGACGGTTTTCTGATCAAGATCAAGGTCGGCAAGAATCGAGGCGGCTTCCCGATACTCGGCTGCCAACATTGCGAGCGTGCTCATTCGGTGTCCCGTTTGGCCAATTCATCGTGCCTAGTCTTGCCGGCGTCTTTGATGCGCGCGAACGCCTCAGCGTCTCCGACTGCCTTCGCCGCGGCCATCCCAGCCTTCACTTCGTCTCGCAGCTCATCATGGCTCGCGATGGCGATGGCGGCCAGCCAATCGTTCAGCGCCGACGCCGGCATGCCAACAGACGACGGCGCATCAGGCTCAGGGCCTGCCACTACGTCGTGCGTTTCAGCGTCAGCATCAGGAGTTCCTTCGGTGGGAACGCAGAACACAAGCAGCGCCAGGTACTTGTATGCCGCCGACATGGCCTTGTTAGTTGCCTTGTCGGCTGAATCCATTGCCTCCCCGTAGGTCACTACGGTATGCCTGCTCCCGTCCTCAGTCGCCACGAGGTCGAATTCGACGCGGCAAGTCACAGAGAACAAGGCGCCGCCCTTGGCCGTCTGCCTCTCTACGACGAGGCGATCGGTGCACCGAGGCAGGATGACGAGTCCGGCACTCACCAAGGCCGAAGAAAGGGCGTTCAGCACGTCGTCAATTCCGCGGAAGGCATAGCCCTGCTGCTGATTGCGCCTGGCTTTCGGGATGCCGGCGGAACTCAGTGAGCGCGAGACGGCGGAGATCGCAGTGTAGACGCGCGGAACATCACTCATGGCGGTCCCAGATGTAGGTGCCCGCAGCGTCGACGAGCGTATCATCGTCAGGCGGACCTGCTGCGATGTCGTCCTCGCTCGCGGCTTGCGTGGGCGGTGGAAGCGGGAACGCTTCGTCTGCCGCGCGTCCGTCATCATGTTCCATGATAGACTCCAGGTTGTTGTGGACTCGATCCTATGCTGGCTTGCGCGAACCAGCAACGTCTGTCTTACACATTGAAACACATTCGATGGCCGCCTGTGGCTACGATAGAGCCATGACACCACTCGAACGAGCGATCTTCTTTGCCCGTGGGCAAGCGAAGTTAGCGCGCGCTATCGGCGCGAACCCGAAGATGATTGGAAAATGGCGCAGAGCGCGTGTGCCAGACCGATGGTGCCCTGCGATCGAGGCCGCGACGTATGGCGTTGTCACAGTAGAGGCGCTGCGTCCCGATGTGACGTGGCAGCGCAACAAAGACGAGGAATGGCCGTACCACGAGTGCGGTCGACCGTCTGTCGGCTGAAGATGGACGAACTAGACGAGCTGCGCGCAGCCGTGCGTGACATGGCCGCAGAGAACGAGCGCCTATCTGACCGGCTCGCGGTCGAAGCGATTGATGCCTCGGAAGAAGAACGAACGTCTGCGGCGCGCGTGATGGCAGAACTACGCGCGACGATCGCCGCGCTGCGAGCAGAGGTGGCGGCGCTCAAGTCCGCGCGCAACATGCTGATGGCGGACAACGCCGGCCTGCGCCGCAGTCTCACAAGGAAACGATACGGATGAACGTCGAGCTACGTGGCTATCAATCGGCAGCCCTTGACGGCCTTCGCACAGGGTTCGCATCCGGGGCTCGTGCGCAGATCCTATATGGGCCGACCGGGGCCGGGAAAACGGAGATGGCAATCTCGATGATGTCGGCGGCCTCGGCCAAGGGTACTCGCTGCGCGATGATCCTAGATCGTATCGTGCTGGTAGAGCAGACCAGTCAGCGGCTGGATCGCTACGGCATAGATCACGGCGTTCTGCAAGCCGGACACTGGCGCTACCGGCCGCACGAGCGAATACAGGTATGCTCGGCGCAGACCCTCGAGAAGCGGGGCTCGTTTCCAGGGCTGCAGTTGCTCATCGTTGACGAGGCGCACCAGACCAGAGACGCTACGCGCAAGTTCATAGATGCGCATCCTGGAGTCAAGGTGGTTGGGCTCACCGCAACGCCGTTCACCAAAGGGCTAGGCAAGACCTACAGCGGCCTCGTGGTGCCAACGACGACAGAGGCTTTGGTCGACGCCGGCAACCTGGTCCCGCTGCGGGTCTTCGCTGGGCGCCAGATCGACATGACAGGGGCGCAGAAGATCGCCGGCGAATGGTCGGAGCGTGACGCAACGGAGCGAGGAGTCCGCATCGTCGGCGACGTGGTGTCGGAATGGGTCGCTCGCACGCATGCCATCTTCGGCGGCCCGCGGAAGACCATCGTGTTCTGTGCTGGCGTGGCGCACGGCAAGGAACTGGCCGAGAGATTTGCCGAGGCCGGATACAACTTCATCCAAGTATCCTACTTGGATGACGGCGAATTCAAGCGTGACGCTATCGCAGAGTTCGCCAAGACTGACAGTTCGATCCACGGCCTGATTGCGACTGACATACTTACCAAGGGCTTCGATGTTCCAGACGTGATGATCGGCGTGTCCGCACGGCCGTTCTCCAAGAGCTTGTCGTCTCACATCCAGCAGATGGGGCGCGTGATGCGGTCCGCGCCCGGCAAAGACTTCGGTCTTTGGATTGACCACTCTGGTAACTACCTCCGATTCGCCGATGACTGGGAGTCGATCTACAGCGATGGGCCTGGCAGACTTGACGACGGGCGGGAAACGCCGAAGACAGAGCCAACGGACCGGCAGAAGATCGAGGCGAAGTGCCCTGCATGTGGCGCGATCTTCGGCCCAAGGTCTGACACATGCGCGCATTGCGGGTACGTCAGGCAGCGCCGGTCGAAGGTGATCGCCGAGACTGGCGAGCTGGTGGAGATCGTCGGGAGCGCAGCGCGCGGCGATCGGGCAGAGAAGCAGCGGCTATGGTCAGAACTCCTAGCTTTCGCTTGTGATCGCGGGTATCAGCGCGGCTGGGCCTCGCACAAGTACAGGGCTAGGTTCGGCTGCTGGCCCAGGAACCTGCGCGACGATATGCTGACGCCATCGGCTTCCACGATCAAGTTCATCCGCGATGAACAAGCGGCCTGGGCCAAGCAGCGCGCGGCATGAGCGATTTCGTGGCCTTCGTGCGCTCGCTTGGCATCATGATGGACGCCGTGCCACCGATCGGTGTATGGCGGCGCTATCCGACCGAGGACCATCCTCGTTCGAGGAACGGCGCCGTGAAATACCTTGGGCACGTCGGCCTGGCACAGAATCATGCGGTCGATCAGCATGTGCATGTCTGGCGGTCAGGCGCCGTTGTGGAACGTCGGCGACTAGAGTTGTACGCGCAAAGAGCCGCGCAAGCCGAGCGACGGGCACGCGCGGCAGCGTCGTCGGCCGCCAAGCTGGCCGAGGCGATGCTGTCATCGGCAAAGCTTGACACGCATGACTACTTGCACCGTAAGGGCTTTCCTAACGCACAAGGACTTGTCACGCCGAATGGCGCATTGGCGGTTCCTATGCGCGATGTGAGTACATACTCACTGGTTGGAATCCAAGTGATCAAGTGGGATGCTGTTGACATGGCGTTCCGAAAGCGTATGCTTCCAGGGATGCGCGCGAAAAACGCATGCCTGAGGTTAGGCTCGAAGACGGCCATGAGAACATGGCTCGTCGAGGGCTATGCGACCGGTCTAAGCGTTGCAGCCGCGCTCAAGGCAAGAGGACTGCGTGATGCGGTCCTTATCTGCTTCTCGGCAGGCAATCTGCTATCTGTCGCGCGCCACATGCGGCACCAGTGCCGCGTCTTCGCGGACAACGACGAAAGCGGAACCGGCGAGCGGATCGCTCGCGCTACCGGATTCCCGTGGTGCATGAGCCAGGTGATCGGTGAAGACGCCAACGACGTGCACACTAAGCGCGGTCTAGTCGAAGTTGGCCGCTTGATGATGCCGATACTCAACGGAGGCGCGATGTAAGTCCCAGCGCACTCCGGGCGCATAACCAAGGGCCTGCATGGGCCGCGCGGAGCAGAACACCTATGGTAGCGGTGGCATAGTCAAAAAACAACCGTAGCGCACGCTCGGGGCAGTTCCGATGGCGGCGTGCGCCGGCCGGCCTCGATCCCACAGCCGGGGGGGTGTCACGTAAATCCGTGGCCCTGGTGGGAATCCCGCAAGGGGGTGGCGCTCAAAGACCCTTCCACCTACTAGGATATTAGCGGAATGAGAATCATTCTCAACTAACGCCTGGGGGGTAGGGGGGGCCTTTGGGTGGAAATAAGAGGAATATGTGTTATTGGGGCTGTTCTGCGGAGCAGCGGTTCGCCGTTCATCGGGATGGCATGATGATTGCTTGTGGTAAATGTGAAGACGTTGGATGATGTCCGTCGCAAGTGTCGGATCGACGTTACAGATAGTGATTCGTGCTGGCTCTGGATGGGCTGGTCGGACGGCAAGGGTCGCCAGAAGTGGTTCGTTGCAGGCTACGCGAAGCCGGTTTCGCTCGCGCGCGTGATCTTCGAGCTGTCCAATAGGCGCCGGTGTGGCGCTGATGTAATCGTGCATTCGTGCTGCGACATCAAGTGCCTGAACCCTAGGCACATGGTCGCAGTGACTCGCTCAGATGCGATGCGCGCGGCATACAGTCGCGGTTGCATCAGCGCATGCGGTCTGTCTCAGCGGTCCCGTAAGGCCGCTGCCACGCGCGGGCTAAGCAAACTCACGCTTGAAGATGCGCTGGCGATCCGGGAGGCGCGTTCGGCTGGGGAGAGGCGGTACGTTGTTGCCGCGAGGTACGGAGTCAACGTTGGCACGGTTTCGCGCGTAACGGGCGGACGCGCATGGACTGGCGCCGCGAATGGATCTTCTGTATTCCACTGGAGGCCATGATGGAACTGCACACTATTGCGGACATCCGCGCCAAGTGCAGAGTCGATGAGGCAGACGACGATGCGTGCTGGATCTGGCTATATGGCACTGACAATGCCGGCAGGCCGAGGGCTCGCAATGGGAGCTGCGCCGCATCGTCTGTTGCGAGGCTTGTCGTCGAGCTGGATGGGAGGCGTCTGGGCTCGCATGTCGTGACCAATAAATGTGGTGAGTACAGGTGCCTGAATCCTGCGCACCTGTCGATCAGCACGCGCTCTACAGTCCTACGCGACGCCTACAAGACCGGACGCCGAAACATGGCGGCGCACTCGGTTAGCTCGCGAAAGACGGCGCTGGCGCGAGGGATGAACAAGATAACGCCTGAGCAAGCGGAAGCGATACGTGCAGCTAGGATGGCTGGGGCTAGTCGGTCCGACTTGGCTGCCACGTATGGAGTTGCGCCTGACACGATATCTCGGATCACGGCAGGTAAGCGATTCGCACTGGCGATGCGTGGATCGTCTGTCTTCACATGGAGACCATAACATGAGCGAGTACCACAAGATCAATACGATCTATAAGCGCGATCCAGCATCGAAGGCGATCCTCGATGGCGAATGGTCATTGCCTGAGTTCGAGTTCCTGGCCGGCAATCAGTGGGTGTTCACGGAAAAGGTCGACGGCACAAATATCCGCATTGTGATCAATGGCGGGCGTGTTTCGTTCGCTGGTCGCACGGACGATGCGCAACTGCCGCCTAGGCTGCTAGCCAGGCTTGGCGAGCGCTTCGGGGCGACATCAGACAGACTCTGCGAGGTCTTCCCTGATGGCGCTGTTATGTACGGCGAGGGCTACGGAGCGAAGATTCAGAAGGTTGGTCATAACTACCGTGCCGATCAGGACTTCGTATTGTTCGATGTGCGCGTCGGGTCATGGTGGCTGCAGCGCTCTGACGTTGAGGATGTTGCACACAAGCTAGGGGTCGACGTTGTGCCGGTGATCGGGCGAGGAACTCTGCATGATGCAATCAATCTTGCGCGCACCGGGATCATGTCAACGTGGGGTGACTTCGAGGCGGAAGGGATCGTAGCCAGGCCGAGCGTTGAGTTGATGACGCGCGCCGGAAATAGAGTCATAGCGAAGATCAAATGCAGAGATTTCAGGAGATAATCCATGTATGAGGAAAATGGTTGGAACAAGGGCGAGTGTGCGCGAGCACCAGCGCACCGGGCTGACCGTCGAGGAGGAGCGCTTCGCTCAGCTGGTCGCCGGCGGCGGTATTACGCTCGTTGACGCGTTCATGCAGACATTTCCTGGTCGCGGGAAGACGCGGAATGCGCGCTACGTGAACGCGAGCGAGATGGCGAAGAGGCCGGACGTAAAGGCGCGCATAAACGAGCTGAGGGACCGCGCCATGGACTTGGCCGACGTGACAGCCGAACGGCTGATCATGGAAGTGGCAAGGATGGCGCTACTGGACCCGGCTAAGTTATGCCGGCCAGATGGATCTATCAAGCCCATAACCGAGCTGGACGAGGACACGCGCAGAGGTTTGGCGGGCGTCGAGGTAGAAGAATCGTCCGCTGACGGCGAGCCCGTGAGGATAAAGACCAAGGTTCGGTTCGCGAAGCAGAGCGCGCTTGAGCTGTTGATGCGTCAACAGGGGATGCTCAAGGACAACGTGAACATTACCGGCACGATGGACTGCGCAGTGTCCTACGTCGCACGCATCCCCGCGCGCTAGCGCTGCCGCTAACCGGCCTGCCGAAGGCTGGTCCGGTTGAGCTGCGACAGTGTGCGAGTGCTTCAGCGAGGAGGCTGCGGTGTTAGTGTGCGAGGCACTGAATGCGCTGAGGGCGCAAGGCCGATGAGGCGCGAGAGATCTTCGGCTTCATCGAGTCGCCGCCGGCCAAGTGCACGTGCACTTCCATCGCCGCGCGCACCTGCCCATCATCATGGCCTCCGGGCTGCTCGACTCGCCAGTCGCCATCCCCTGATGAGGCTGATACTCGCTGCGCCTGTCTGCATAGCCACATGCGCCCATGCGAGTTAGGTCAATTCAGGCTAGCGGCAGACAGACCGCAGGCGCTCTTCCAAGCACGCCAGCTCGTCGCAGCGCCTAGATACGAGCCGCAGCAGGTCGACATAGATCCCCCGTGGCGGGCTGATCTGGCCGGCAGCCCAGCGCTGCATGGTGCGGATCGAGACACCGAGATCGCGCGCCAAGTCTGACTGCCAGCGCGGTCCGTACAGCGCCGCGCCGGCGGCGTGGAGCAGTTCGGCGTTACGCCGGGTCTGCAAAGCTCGCGCTCCTTTGACATACTCCCCGGAGTCCGGGGCTTGCAGGGATTTTACGGCTCAACGGATTAGTGTGTGGAATCTGAGTGATGACCACTGACATCCTCCGTGTGGAATCGCCTGTGGCAGTTGGCGCACGCGCTTCATCGCCCGAAGGCGCCGCTTCAGCGCGTCGGTTTGCTTCTTCGTTCTGGGGCGCCAGACCATACAGACCTTGCACGTGTCGGATAAAGCTAGTTAGGCCCTAGAAGCCGCGTCCCTGAAGGTCGGCCGTGTACCACAACATCAGCTTGCCTTGTCGCTGATGCTGGTCGCCGCCTTCGCAGCGCAGTTCGGACAGACACTCTTGATGCTTGGTGCTCAAGTGTCGGCATGTGCGGCAGTCCAGCGCCTCAAGTTTTGCGGTTGCGTAGTCGGCGGCTGGAACGACTTCCATCGTCCCCGCGCGATACGGGTGCTGAATGGTGAAACTCTCGAACATCATCTCGCTCCGGTTACAGGGGCCTAAATGGTCGCTCAACGGGACATTGCCCGGCGTGGCTTCAGTGGTCATTCGGTCCTCCGTTGCGGGCAATGCCCGTTAGCTTTGCGTTAGGCCACATCAGGCATGGTCGGCGCTGGCATCCAGTGCGTTGGCTCGTG
>CAZMBE010000058.1:0-8455 GCA_964564625.1 uncultured Syntrophaceae bacterium
ACGTTGTCAGGGCAGGCGAAAAAATCGATTTACAGCCACGTGAATTCTCCTTACTTGAATATCTTATGCGTAATACCGGAAGGGTTATCTCCAAAACCATGATCATGGAGCATGTCTGGGATTATAACTTTGATCCTGAAACAAACATTGTGGAAGCACGCATATGCAGACTGAGAGACAAAATAGACCGTCCTTTTGAGAAAAAAATGATTCATACCATTAGAGGTGTGGGTTATGTCCTTAAAGAATCCAATTAAAATAAGGCATTCTCTCGCATTCAGACTAACACTCTTGTATGCTGTGATATCTATTGTCTCTTTTTTGGGGGCTTTTATCTTCTCATATATCCTTATAACCGCCTTTCTTCATGAGCACATGGATCGGTCCTTATTAAATGAAGCAAAAGAATTTTCCTCTGTTTTGGCATTAAAAGGCGTGGAAGAGGTAAAAACGGCAATGGTTCTCGAAGCCGAATCCGAGGGAGTTACAAAAAATTTTTATCGTCTCATGTCCCGGGATGGTACGCAAATATGCTCGTCAGACTTGTCATCCTGGGGCTTTGTGTCCGACGTGTCTGCTTTAAAAAGACTCAATAACGGCTCTGATCGTGTTTTTGAAACCCTGTCCGTCCCACATACCGAATATAAGGCGCGTATCCTCTATACTGTTGTAGATTCGGAAAAGATCCTTCAGATAGGACAGACCACGGATGACAATGTGCAGTTCCTGAAAACATTTCGGGATATGGTCGGTATAACAATCGTCCTCATGATCGCCGTTGCCGGATTTTTAGGATGGTTTATGGCAAGACGAGCCCTTATGGGTGTTGAGGAAGTTACAAGAACAGCAATTGACATATCCTGTGGTGAGTTCAGCAGTCGTGTGCCGGTAACAGGACAAGGGGAAGAGATAGACCGCCTTGCCATCACTTTTAATAATATGCTGGAGCATATTCAAGAGCTTATCAAAGGTATGAAAGAGATGACCGATAATATAGCGCACGATCTGAGGGGCCCGCTCACGAGAATAAGAGGTATTGCTGAAACCACGCTTATGACCGCCAGAATTACTGCTGACTATGAATTAATGACCGGGAGCATCATCGAAGAATGCGACCGGTTGTTGAACATGATAAATACTATGCTTGATATCTCAGAGGCGGAAGCTGGTGTGTCAAAATTGGAAATGACTGAAATCAACATCTCCGAGCTTGTCCGAGATGCATGCGAACTTTTCCAGCCGATTGCGGAAGATCGGGAGATTTGTCTGACCCCACAATTAAAAGCAGAAATATCAATGTGCGTGGATAAACAAAGATTACAAAGACTTATCGCCAATCTCCTTGATAACGCCCTGAAATACACCCCAAAAGGGGGAACAGTCGCCATCTCCGTAGATCACAACGAACGGGAGTGCATTATTTCTTTTATCGATAACGGGATCGGTATGTCTGAGGAGAACCTGCCGCACATCTTTGAGCGTTTTTATCGATGCGATCGAAGCCGGTCACAGGCCGGTATCGGGTTGGGTCTTAGCCTCGCCCAGGCCATTGCCAAGTCCCATGGAGGAAATATCTCTGTCTCAAGCCTTCAGGGAAAAGGAAGCGTCTTTACCTTAACCATCCCTTTCACTCATTAAATCCACACTCATAATACCGGAACATTACCAATCGGTAATCTTTCGCTCATCGTCAGGTTAACTCCCCTACTCTATATATAAAAGGATTTAGGCTGGGAAGTAAGGTCTTATCATTCTTGATTCAATCAATGATTATTTTGATCTATTTGACTAAGGCGGCCGAACGTCACAGCCATTGTAAAATGTGGAACCATTGACCAGGCAATTTCAGAATCAACAAGTAATACCTTAGGGTGTATGTTGTATATGGAAGATCAGCATAGTATGTTAAGCATTGTTATCCCATTCTATAACGAAGAAGAATCCATAGAGAGGGTATGTGATGAGGTTCACAAGGTCGTTTCTTGTCAACAGGGTCTTCAGTGGGAACTGGTTATGGTGGATGACGGATCCAATGACAAGACACCTCAGATCATGGATGGCCTTGTACAAAGATATGAAAACTTCCGAGCAGTGCACATCTCACCGAACAGTGGACAATCTGCGGCTTTACAGGCCGGCTTTGATGCTGTGAAAGGGGACCTGATAACAACCATGGACGGTGACGGCCAAAACGATCCCTGCGACATCCCATTGCTCTTACGCGCCCTAAAAGAGAGCGGGAAGGACATGATATGCGGCATCAGGCGGAAAAGGGCTGACAACATGATTCGGCGCCTATCGGGTCGAATAGCAAACAGCATCCGCTCCTCGGTGCTGAAGGATAACATCACAGATGTGGGGTGCTCAATGCGCATATTCCGGAGAGAGTGTCTGAAACGCATACGGTTCTTCAAGAACGCCCACCGTTTTTTCCCCGCACTGTTCATCATGGCTGGCTACACAGTTGCAGAAATTCCCGTTAACCATCGTTTAAGGGCGCATGGCACGAGCAAGTACGGGGGCGGGATTAACAGCAGGCTCTGGGTCGGCCTCGTCGATCTCGCAGGTGTCTTCTGGCTCGGGAAGAGGTCACTCCTATATACCGTTAGAGAAAAGTCATGAAAAGGATGTTTGATAAGGACCTGATTGGAGACATCTCCCGTATTGTCCTCATAGTGGGCTTTTTCTTAGCCATAGCCTACATGATGAAAAGATCAGACCTCTTTACGTTCATCATCGACATACACACGATCAGATCCACTCTCCAGGGAGGAGGGCTTCTATCGGGAAAGATCCTTTCGGCTGTAGCCTTTATTTTTGCTTCAGGCGGGCTTATCGGGCTGGGCGTCCCTCGTCTCTGGGCAAGCGCAGTGGCAGGAATCATCTATGGAGCTGTCATGGGAACCTTTCTTTCCGTTCTGGCCTCGCTTATGGGCTCTTCACTCCTTTTTCTTGCAGGAAGGACCATGCTTGCGGGGGTCGTGGAGAGGCGAATGGGAAACAGGATAAAAGAATGGCAGGCGCGTTTTCAGGAGAATGCCTTCTGGTGGGTGATATACGGGAGGTTCTTTCCCCTCTCCAATTCCATGGCCATGAGCCTTCTGTGTGGATGCTGCAAGATATCATTCAGTTCTTTTATTGCGGGTTCATGTATCGGGTTTATCCCCTTTGCAACTGTCTTCGCTACTTACGGGAGTGGAGGAGTAAAGGGGAGCATATGGCAGATCGGCTTTGCCACAGTGCTTTTGATCTTATCAATCTTTTCCAGGAAGGTCATCAATATGTGGTTCCCCACAAACACGAAGAGTCATGACAATGTAGCGGTTCCCATGGGGTATAATGAACTCTCTGGAAAGGAGAGAAGTGATTGGACCTAAAGCCTGACAAGACCATGTAAAGCATGCCTGGCGTGTCATCTTGTTGGAATAAGAGGTGGGTATCGAGTGATTAGAGTGGCCTGGGAAACCTGTCGATGGCTCTTGATTCTGCTCAGCCTTTGGATGATCACGCTGACCGGAATCCATTTCATCCCGCTCGAAAACCACGAGGTGCTTGTACTCCAGACCGCCCGGGAGATGGAATCAAGTGGAGACTGGGTCCTGCCGAGTTTCAACTATGAACCGAGGTTAAGAAAGCCTCCTTTCAGCTACTGGGCGGCCGTAACACTTTCATACCTGGATCCGTTCAGCGAGGATGTCCAGGTTTGGCACGGGAGGTTTATCTCTCTGCTGGCGGGTCTTCTCATGGTGCTCGCGACGTACCATGCCGGAAAGACACTGTTCGCACCGGCCATCGGAAAACTCGCTTCCTTGCTGCTGCTTGGCATGCAGGGCTACGTCAACCTTTCCCACGATGCCCGGCCGGATTCTCTGTATTCAACGTTCTGTGCATTGCAGTTATTCGCGTGGATGTATGCATGGAAAGCGGATGATGGGACGGCGCGGCAGCGCTTCTACGGATGGCTGGGATGGGGAATGGCCGGCCTCGCGACATTGACGAAGGGACCTCAGGGGCCAGCCGTGTTTCTGGCTGGTATGCTGATGTTCCTGCTGTGCGGTTCAGACCGGAGACGGACACTCAAGGTGATGCGGCCATTTGCTGGGATCGCGATTTTCTGCCTGCTGGTACTCCCCTGGTGGCTTCTGCTATTGCAGCGTTTGGCTGAGATCCGAGTGAACCTTTCCGAAACGCAACTTTCCGGTTCGCTGCTTAGCAACCTTGCCAGCTGGAAGGAGATTCTCAGCTTTTACTACCCTCTCAACTTGTTCTACATGATGATTCCCGCGAGCCTGATCATTCTTTTCATGATCCCCCGCCTTTGGAAAACCCGAAAAGAAATGACGGCGCCTACACGGATTCTCATCTATGCAAGCGCGGCCATGCTTATTGTCTTCACACTGGGTGGGCATTACCGCAAACAGTATCTCCTGCCACTGCTTCCGGCATTTTCAATCTTCCTGGCTTCCGCTATCCAGACAGTGGCGTTCCCAGGGCTTCAGAGTATGTGGAAATGGGGGATGATGGTGATCCTTGCCGTGAGCGGGGTCCTATGCCTGGGGCTGATCATATATGGCAAAGGGTATGTTTCCCTGATTTGGATTTTCTTGAATGTGATTCCTCTCTGTCTTCTGCTCCGGCAAGAACTGAAGGATTCCACCTGGGCTGAGGGCCTCTTTTCAACCCAACTGCTGAAGGCCTCAGTTGTGCTGGTCGTCATCGTCACGGGGATAGTCGCCTACTTCCCATCCTCTGTGAACCAATCACGCGCGGCCATGCAGTCATTCGCGGAATCTATTGGGAGGACCCTCCATGCCGAGGACCTGGTTGTCCAGTGGAAATCGGACACCGTAGTTATTCCATTTTATGCGAAGCGGCCGGTGACCCGATTCGACAAGGAGATCAAGCTGGCGGCCTACTTCCAGAAGAACAACGGAAAGCACATGATGTATGCCGTTATTCCGAAATCTGAACTTCCCAGTTTCAACGCCCATTTCGAGAACAGCGTCCTCATCACCGTCGAGAACCAACATAACCCCGAAAAGGCCTCCGTCTTTGCAAGACTGACTGCACGAAGGGACGTCCAACCCTGAACCTCAGTTTATGGCTTCATTTCATTTTTCAAGGCATTGATGCCTTTTGAATCCCCTCCATACACACCGCAAACAAAAGAATTCTTTCCTGTCGACTCCACACACATCCGACATCTGCCTCGGTAGTGGTATATGAGGTTTCTTATCCAAGCCCCATCTGACACTACAATAGTACAATAATCTGCAACCTCCTCCTTGCTTCCTTCATAATGATTGACGCACTTTACCTGGATATCCTCAAGCGTCTGTAAAGGCCGGCACCTGCAAACCCCAAAGTGTAAATGAACATGGATGTCGGAAGTCGCCAACTACCAACGATCGTGTCACCATCAGTTAGAGTGCTTGCCCCGATTTTGGCATCTTCCCAAGTCTTGCAAGTCGGTGTGCTGGTATTATACAATGTGAGTACTTCATACCAGATAATCTTGAGATCCGTGTCATAGATTAGGCCATTCCCATTATTCTGTAGAGCTGCGTTACCAAGAATCATGAGGCCCAGAACCATTGCAAATTTCAGAATTAAAGTCAGCTTCTTCATTGTTTTCCCTCAAGATGGAAAAGCCCTGCCACTATCTTTCATTATCATGGTTCATTTTTCTCATGGGCTCATACATTACGAAATGATAATCTTCGCATAATCTTCTCACAATCTTTGTGTGTTATATAAATTAATAATAGAAGCCGTCTCGACCACGGTGTGTAACACAGACAATCAGAAACAATGCGACGCAAAACCACTGATAAAGATCTATTGCATCCATATTTGTCGGTCTTTTATCTTTTCCTATTGCTTCGTATCCTGATCCTTTCTTGTAATAGGACAAATCACAGTATCAACACCCAACCATTACCTGCACAGGTAACGGAGAATTCTTCAGATATAACTGGTTACTGTGAACCCTAACATAACATTTGGTGTAAATATCTTATAAAAATCAATATGAAAAGAATTCAATTTTTGCTTGGTGTTATTTTTATTTTGGTGCTGTCGTTTACACTGACCATATCCTATTGTTACTTCAGCTCGATCTCTCAAAGTTCCCCAACAATATATTTGCAGGCTGTAACTTCCAACAGCGTTTATGTCATGGCGGAATCGCAAAGTACTGTGCCTCTAACGGTAGATTATGGGCCGACAAATATTTATGGAAGTTCAGCGACTACGGCGAGCACAATGCCAACAACCGGTGATACTTATATTCACCGGATTCCCCTGGTCGGCTTAAAGCCGGATACAACTTACTATTATCGTTTAGGGTCCCACAGAGCCAGTTTTAAGGCTGCCGCTAATTCTGGAACAGCCTTCCGTTTTGCCTGGATGAGTGACACCCAAACCGGCACAACCGTTCATGACATGATTGCACCATTGATTCTGAACGCAGCTCCCCACTTCTCGCTTTACGGTGGGGACTTGTGTAGTAGAGGCAATTCGTACTCCAAATACAAGAAGCAATTCTTCCGTCCTAACCAATTGAAGTTGGCAGCGCATGTTCCTTTCTTCAATGCCACCGGGAATCATGAAAAATGGAACATAAACACGCGGGCTTTTACGCAGGCCCCAGCGTCCGCTTCCGGCAATCAGGGTTATTATTCTTTTGATTATGGCGATCTGCACGTGGTCGTGATGAATTATAAAGACCAGGGCGGCTATAAGATTGGTTCACCTCAGTATAATTTTATTGTTAATGACCTGAAAGCGACAACCAAACCCTGGAGAATCGTAATAACCCATGTTCCAGCCTATGCAGCAGGCGGGCACGGTGAAAACAACGACATGATTGCATTGACCAAAAACGTCTTTGAACCGTATGGCGTTGATCTTGTTGTGTCTGGCCACAATCACTTTTATCAAAGAAATTTTGTGAACAACATCTATCACCTGACCATTGGCTCCGCCGGAGCGGAGCTTTATGATCCTGCCCCCGCCGGAGGCTACACACAGGTATCATTAAAAACATATTGTTGGGCAATATTTGATCTGAAACCTACATCTCTGAAAGTTCAAATTTACAATGAGGTAGGAACACAGATAGATTCGCTTTCTCTCTAAATGAACCAACTTCACTAAAGGAGCTGCAGGGCTGAGTGATATGTCATTCCTAAATAGATATAACCTATTAGGCATATTAGCTGGTTTCTTCTACCGTCTTTATAGCTCTACATGGTCCTATCGAGTTCATTTTAAGGAGAATGCGCATCCTGTCGATTTGTATACCAAGAATCCCGATCAATCTTATGTCTTCGGTCATTGGCACGGCGATGAATTGGCCCTTATTGGTATCGGTAAGCATTCGAAGTTTTTGACCCTGTCCAGCCAGTCAAAAGACGGAACAATAATGGCAGCAGGCTTAAAGATCATGGGCTTTAAAGTCATTCGCGGTTCAAGCAGCCGCGGCGGTACCCGTGGTTTGATCGCCCTGCTAAGAATGCTGAAAGAAGGCCATTATTACGTCAGTTTTTCCATGGATGGCCCAAAAGGCCCCCGACATGTGAGTAAACCCGGGGTCCATCTTTTTGCTTACAAGTCAGGATTACAGCTCTACCAGTGCCTGGTAACCTGTGATCGGAAATGGGAGATCCCCAAAACTTGGAATAAAAGCTATGTGCCGAAGCCTTTCGCTAAAATCACGATTCATATTTATCCCCTGCCAAAAGCGACCAGAGATAATCAGGCGGAGGTCCTAAATGTCCTCAACTCGCGCATAGCGATTTCGTCAACAATGTAGAAGCAAAAATTAGACATGACCACACTTTTCCTTATTGTGAATAAAGGGACTATCTCTGACCGATTGTTTCTGCGGTATCTTTGATTTTGCTTGACAGAAGATTATAGGATTGTCCCTTTTGGACTGTAACACCCACTATGCTCAACTTTCTATAATCCCGTAAAGATAATTTCTTATTCCTTGAATTCTGTAACTATCCTCACTTGCAATTTCATTTCCAAACCTATTTCCAATTTCCAACCCGAGGGAGAAAAGGCAAATACTCACAAACATACCCATCAAGAAGCACACCTCGTCAGGCTTCGCAGAATTTCCTCAATTAAAAGATCTCTGCCGCTGTCATTTTGCTCCCCCTATTATTCTGCTGCGTTTTCAACTTCTTTCACCAACACTTCGTGTTGCTTTGTGGATTCGGAATTATAAGTATTTGTCCAATATGTTCTTCCTTGTAACAGAGTAATAGACAATTATGATAGAAGTGCTTCCTAGCAAATGGAAATTGATGGCCAGCATTCCATTGACACACAAGACCATCCCGTCTATAATTCTCATGAAAAATGAATATCCACAATTCATACATATAGTAATGAACAGTGCAAAATAACCTATCTTATCAGTGTTAGTACGGTTAATGGCGAC
>CAZMBE010000059.1:0-4336 GCA_964564625.1 uncultured Syntrophaceae bacterium
GTATTCGCCCACTGACTATCCACAGCCATTACCGAATCTCCAACAGTGGGGTGTCCCCGCTATCTTCTACGTCCTGCACCAGTGAGATGATTTGTCGAATCGTGTCGGGGCACTTCTGCACCCCCGCAATTGTACGGATTCGTCCGACGAAAATACTCCCTTTGGTATTTGGTACTGGGTCTCCCCCATAAATCCAAGCGTCGGGCGCTTGTGGCCCCGCATGGATCAGGGGCAAGTGCTCGTCGAATTTGTGCGAAAACGACAACGTCAACTTGTACTTGCCAAATGGCAAAGTCGGTTCATCTTCCCGAGTATGGCAAAGCAGTCTGCCACCAAAATAGAGTTTACCGAGGTTAGTGGATTCTCGAAACAGAAGGAAAGTGCGGCTGCTCATTGCCAAAACGCTAAACTCGCGAGGTTAAGGCCAAATTTTGCAGCCACCCCCGCAATAATAAAGAACGCAAAGATTTGGAGAATGCCCCATATTGATTTCTTGGCGAGGTCCTCCTTCAAAGAACGGTAAAACTCTTCTTGTGCGTGAGCTGCCCGTGCCTGTGCCAAATGCCCCTCTCTATGTGCTTCTAGCCCTTCGGGAAATGCTCGCAAAATCATGTCGATCTTTCCGTCGACAAACTCCTTCTCACGCCTTTCGTGCTCACGTAGCCCTCGATCAAAAGCATCCTCTACCTGGGCCAAAGACCACGTCCCTTGACGGCGTTCAACTCCGTCCCACATCGGGCTAGATCCCCCCATATGCCACTACCCTCACTTTAGCTCTGCGGCGCTCGAGTTCTGCCTTCGCCTCGACGCAGTACGCTCGGAACAGCGTGTCGAATTCCGCCGCCTTTCCTTTGTCGAATGTTTCCGCATCCTGTTTGAGATGGGCGCACCTTCGCATCCATAGTGCCAAATGCGTATGGTGCTCTTCATCAACTCCGTCGAAAGCAAAGGTGGGATTGGGTGAAGACGGATCGATATTGACCAACGGCAAGCGAAACACATAAAGTTGCGCCGTATCGTTGATCAACGGCACTTGGACCCACCGGCACTTACCATTTTCCGAACCAATTACCATATAACGCACCTGCCCCGGAGTCGAGTCCATGTAAACAGGTCGCACCATGCCGTAATCGCTGTCTCGAGAAAAGGTCAAGTCGCCCTGGTTCTTTACCTCGATCTCTGCCCCGTCCGAGGCCCGGTAAGCTTTTATGATGCGCAAGATACGTGTGTCGTATGTGGCCACATTCGATCCTGCGACAATCGCCACTTGAGTAATCCCGTTCTGCCCGCCACTCATCGGAGTATACGTCGCACTACAAGTCCCAGTCGAACTGACAGCCCAGCCGTTTGGCATGGCACCGAAGCCTGGGTTCGTTGTCAGGGTTACAACTGCACCAACTGACGAGGCAGTGAAGAAGGTATTCGCTGTTGCGACTTTCGCTGCGTTGATCTGCGTCACGAGTGCCGCCGCAGTCACTGTGGGTGAAGTGGTGTACGTCACCGCCCCTCCCAAAATATCTACACCGTTTACAGTAACTTTGGTGAAATTCCCACTGCTACCTGTTACCGTCAATGTCCCTGTGGCAATAGCAACATCCTGTGTCGTGAAGTCACCGATGCCACCGGTGAGCCGTACGAACATTTTGTAAGCATCGTCCATATAGCGGTAGACGTTCGTGTCGCTCCATAGATACGGAGCAACTGTGTCCATCGCGTCAGAGCGAAACTGATCGTACAGCTCCTGGACTTTCACTGCTCAGTACCCTTGTTTTCGCGATACTGCCGCCACAAGTCTTCCACTTCGCGACGAGTCACATCGAAATCCACAATCGCAGCCAGCGCGGTGATCGAAGGAATGCCCTGGCCAGTGAAGTCCTTGCGCCTATTACGCTCCTCAAGCAATTCGAACGCAGCAATGAGCTGCTCGGTACGCTCTTCAGCAGTAGGCTCAACTGATACGGGTGTTTCAGGCTCCAACAGATCGACTTCGCCAGATGCATCAACTGGGATCGCCCCGATTTGAATCACTTCCCGATGACACTCAGGTGGCACATACGTCGGCTCGCCTTTTCGAAAGGTGATCATATGGCCCCTCAAACTACCATGGGTGTAGTTTCTCTGCAGCACGAACAGTGCCATTTCACATCTCCGTCAGATAAAAGAGCGGGACCTTTCGGTCCCGCAAAGAAGAGGCTTAGGTGGAAATAACCTCGTTAGCCTTGCCGTCGATCACGTACATCACCCGGACTCGGACTCGACCTTGAGTGGCAGCCTGACCACCGGAGAAAGTCAGCGTACCGCGCAGATCATAACCAGCAGCAGCGTCTTGCGCACCACTTGGCGAGCCCGCAGATTCGATACCAGGAATCAGCAGTGCAGCACGAACCGGAGCGTACGTCGCAGCGATGGTGCCTGCCAGGGTCAGCGAAGTCGTCAGGTTCGGATTCGTAAACACTACCTGAGTGGCACTGTACGAATCGACCGTGAAAACGCCGTTGTACGCCGCCGACGCACCGGTACAGCCCGACACCGTAATGACTTGGCCAACCGCACTGACACCGTTGGCCGTAGCGTTACCCATCGTGCAAACACGCGGGTCACTACCCGCGTTAGTCAGAGTCGTCGGCTGGTTAGTGAAGCTAGTCGCCAGCAACGTAGCTGCGGTGAAGTAACTTGCGCTAGTCTGAGCGTCACCAATCGCCAACGTGACAGTGCTCGGCCCCGCATACGGAACCTCGATCTGCACGTCGCCGCCGATGACTTGTGCGCCAAGCGGAAGCGAAATCATCTCGAAGTAGCACGCGGCGGCGTTGGTGTTCGCCACATACGTCGCCCCGGAAAGCATCCCCGAAGGCTGCGTCTTCGAACCGAAGTCCGTGACCGTCGGACGGGGATTCAGATCCTGCGATGCCGAGTTGAGCGCCGACAGAACCGGGAAGCCGTCGTTGTAATTGAAAACAAAGTCCGCGACCAGTGGGTACTGAGCGGAACGAGTGCGCTTGATAACAGCCATGGTCGCCTCCTTATTGCGCGGTGTAGATAGAGATCACGCCGAAATCCTCAGTCGTACCGCCGCTGTACTGACTGTAGAACTGAGGCTTCTTGAAGCCGAGAATCTTGCCAGTAGAAATACCCTGTTGATTCTCGTAGTCAAAGCCCTTTTCGACCCACTCCGGGTTACCGATGTCGGCCATTCCGAGCGCCTGCGCACCGCAGAACAGAATCTGACACCCGTCAATCGTACCACTCGCGCCGAATTTGCTTCCCGAAGCTGCGAGACGAGTATTCGGAACATGGCGGAACTCATGCAGGACGATCCCGTCGATCTTCACGCTGGTGCCCGTGAAGAGGTTGTTGTCGTCACCACGAGTCACGGCGTAACGCAAGTTCTGCAGATACGTATCGTCGAGCTTCAGCTTCGCCATGGCGGTCGGAGACAGGAAGGCGTGATAAATCTCTTCGCCGCCCTTGCTCTTAATGCCCCGGATATAGTTATCCTTGGCGTATGCCTTGGCCTGGACAAACATACCCCAAGTCGGGGTGTCCGCCGCAGTGACCGCCGAAGAACCGGTGCCCCACGAAAGAACCTTGTTACTTGCACCGTCCCACCGAGCGTAGCGCTTGGAAGAAGGTGTCGTGACGTCAGCAGCAAACTCGAGATACTGAAGGTCGGAACCGACACGGGTGCCCCCTGCGTTACGCTGGGTATAGCCGATACCAGCCAGGGTAAGGAACGCGAGCTGGTCAATGCGGTCACTAAGCCAGTAAGCCAGCTTGTCACGAGATTCTTCGCGGAAAGAAACGACCGACTTCTGGTCGGCCATGCGACCTTCGTGACGGTTGGCATGACGGAGTTGATCGAGCCGAATGACTTGATCGAAGCTCTTCATCGCCTCCTCGTTACCTTCCAGCGTGCGGTCGCCAGCGATACCGTCACCTTCGAGGTCGGTCAGGAGAGTAATGACAGCCCGTGCGCCTTTCTCGCTCTTCTTTAGCTCGGTGATGTGCTGCACCATCGAATTCGAGTCCTTGCCCAGAAACTGGTTAACAAAGGACATGTTTCGAGCTTGCGCCCAAAGGTCGCGAGACCAAGTAGTTTTTTGCTCGGAAGTGAGCTGTGCAAAATTTGTATAAGACATAGGTCCTCCAATCGTATTCGCATGAGAGTCCAAAAGACCCACTGGCACCAATCCGCTGTGCTAAGCGCTCGCCCATGTCGCTGACGAAGCTGCGAAATACGACTTTTTACGGAGTCGACCCGATTGACAGACTACAATCCGTCTGTCATGGATTTGATAACTCTAACAGATAACGTTAGAGACTTCAAGATTATTAT
>CAZMBE010000059.1:4436-8423 GCA_964564625.1 uncultured Syntrophaceae bacterium
CGATCATATCGCGTGAGTTCCTTCCACCCCTCTGCGCATTCTCTCCAGCGTTCTTTGCTGCAACCAATGTTGCGCTTCTTCGATGTGAGTAAGGGCGCAGGCATTCGCCTTGCACGAATAGGGGCCTCGCTGGAAGCTCCGCAGACGGTCTGCGACGATGGCCAACAGCGCCTCGTGGGTAAGACCATTGACCCCGTTTCCGTCGACGTCGATGGGTCCATTCTGAAACAAGATGACAGCCCTCTGGTTGTCATCCTCCCCGGCGCTAGAATTGCTCTTGGCGTTGAATCCAGATATTTCGTAGCGATGGTTGGCACCACCGTGTCCTGGGTCATCCACTACCGTGATGGTCAAACGGTCGTTGGCAGGATTGACTACGTGGTCAGTGATTTTTCTCATTTTGTTTCCTCATAGTTAGTGAACCTAATTAGTTTACGAAATCTCCACGCAGCCTCGCTTTCGTTTTTTCCGGCAACGCATTGAATTCTTCGAAAGTCATGTCGTCAACTGAGGGCAGTGGCCCTGTTTGACCATGTTTGTCACTGTCCGCTCCAACAACTCGTGTGCTTGCCGGAGTACGCCGCGCGGCATCCAAGTTCTTGGCGACTGCCGCTTCTTTACGCCCTAGTACAGGTGCTCCCAAGGCTTTACCTTTCGTCGCAGGTGCCGATGATTCACGCTGGGCCATAATATGACGAACTGCCTCTACAAGCGCCTTAGACGGACTCATACCCTTTCGACCAATTAACCCCGCTTGTTTGTCGTTGATGTCGTCTACAAGGTCTTGGTCGAAATCCTCACTATTCTCATCCAAAAACGGATACTGCTCAAAAATACGCTCGAGTGTCAGCTCCATGCGCATCTGCTCAAGCGCCTGCCCTTTATCTGCAGCCGACATATCCTTCGATTGAGCGATTGCAATATGTCGATTGAGGCGATCAGCCTCGTCGGCGAGTTGCGCAGCTTTGTCGGTATCGCCAAGCAACACCGATTTGTGTTCTTGCGCACGCAGCTCGCGCAGTTTGCCCTCTAACTGAGAAATGTCTGCGTTCTTCTGGAACTGACTTTGCGCCGCCTCAATTTCTGCCAAACGACGTTCTGCAGCTTCTGCTCGAGCGCGTTCCTTGGAAATGGCGTTGTCAAAACGGCTCTTCGGAATCCGAGGCTCATCGTCTGGAGATTTCTCCTTCTTGGCAAACTTCCCATCAGGGGTACGAGGTGTAGGTACCTCATCAATGACCGTTTCGTCCTCGTCCACCTTGGCATCTGGTGATTCTGGCTCTTCGCCCGCTCCGGTAGGAACAAACTTATCTCCTCTGTCCGGCGCACCCCCTCCTCCGCCACCATCTTCGTCGGCAGGGGCCATGAGTTTAAGTCCGAACAGTTTTTGATAAAGGGTCATTCAATTACTCCTTCGATTGTGAACGTTGTGCGTTAATTTGATTGGTCTGGGCAGCGAGGGCCTGAGACTCTGCCTGTTGTGTTGCTATCTTCTTCGTATGTTCATGGAGGTCCAACTTGAGCTGTGCATCTTGCCGGTGCTCCTCCTCCCGCATGGCCATCTCTCGTTCTTTCATTGACAACTCATGTTGGAACTTCCGTTCGTCGATGGACATTTTGTCTTCAGCTTTCTCACGTTCGAGCGCCTGCTCCTGTTGAGCCTTCTCCGCTTCGAGCTGCAGTTCCATTTGTACCACTTCTGTACCATCTCCTTTTGAGGCTTCGAGTTCAATTGACGCGAGTTCCGCCTTTGTCTTGGCCATTTTAAGCTGTGCGTCCGCCTGCTTCTGCTGAGCCTGCGCCTCCTTCTCAGCCACTTCCGCTTGCTGCATACGAAGTTGCAACTCCTGCTGCTTCTTAGCTTCTGGACTGTTCGTCTGCGCCTGCATCTGCTTGACGATATCGGCCTTGCGCATAAGGCGGCTGTTCTCAATGAGCACCTCGTCGGGGATGGCAACGCCTTCTTTGCGCATCTCCAGAGCCTGTTCGAACTGGCTATCTTCCAGCGTTGCCCGGAACGGCGTGCTCGTGATGATAATGGAGTATTCGCCCAGAGTTAAATCGTTTTCAATTTCCCCCGTTGCTTCATTATACGTGTTAACTTCAATCGTCTCACTCTGCCGATTCACGTCGTCACCAGTGATGTGCATGATCCGAGGTTCGGTCATGTATTCCTGAACAAGGTCGATCCAGTTTCTCGCAATGATGTAGTCAGTACGCTCGAGGTTATCCATGACTTTGGTCATGTTGATACTTCCCCGACTGGCCTTTGCTTGGATGGCCTTCGCAGCAACATCCTCTCTATCAAAGCCCTGCATTGAGTCGCTGATATTACTGATCGACTTGATATGATTCTCAGCCTTGTCGCTGATCCGATCCAACCCCTGTGGAGTTGCATTGGGAAGAATCTTCTCGGCGTTTGCAATATCGTCCAACTCAATCACCAAGCCGGTCGTTGCCCCTTTCTGCTCCAGCTCCTCAATGCTCATATTCTTCAGAGCACCGGCCTTCAATTTCCAACCAGAATTCGCCGTAGTGTTGACCACGTGCAGCTCTTGCGAACTGACCTTGTTCAGCAACTCTTGCGGGCCAAGCAGGTTTTCGACCAACCCAATGGTTGCGCCGTAACGGAAGTATGGGAAATACGGGATAAGGGTGAAGTGTTTGTACGGCGACCAGTCATCGTGGAGCACGACGTTGTCAGCAGTAACAGTCCAACGTATCCGTTTAACCAACTTTTTCGTGGTCGAGACCCGCCCTTGTGCCTTCTCGATGACCGTGGCAATTCGGTTGCGATCCCACGCATTTGGAATGGGGCGCATGTCCCCCGTAGATACATCCACAAAGTGCAACTGCTTGTCCAGCTTCCGATACTGACGGTCGAGCACTCGTACGTTGCGTCGCAGGCCGTACGGTTCGGTAACTCCGTAATAACCCGCAAGCGGTAAGACCCCACCAAACCGGTCTCGCACTCGCTCAATAGAATCGTAACCGTAGGGGAATGCTGATCCGTCCAAGTTCTTGAGGTATTCGGCATCATCTTCGTTGTATAGAATGGATACGTCCTGCGGAGTGATCCACTTGGTCGTGAACACGTCGTTCCACGAATCCGGGTCATACTCATCTGCATCAGGATCAACAACCACATTCTTTGAGTTCACGTTGGTCAGAACGATCTCACCAAGCATGGAGTCGGTAAAGTCGAGCCGCATGTCCACAAAGCCACGACTACGGATCACGCCATCAGCGAACAACTCACTACGTGTCCACGGCAACTGGTTCCGTTGACTGAACTGCTTCCACACCTTGCACAGAATTTCTGCCGTTTCCTCCCTCGCACCGCTTGCTGGACGAAAAATCGTTTCGTTGCGATTATAAATCTGCTCTCCAAACAGCGTGCCGAGGGTCGAGATAATTTTGTTCAGGGTGAGAGCAGGGCGACGCTGAAGATGGAGCGTGTTTAGGTCTGTGACGCTCCACTGCTCACCTTTGAAGAATTTTTCGCACTTGTCCGCTTTATTTATAAAGTCGAGATGTCCACGATCACGACAGTACTGAAAACGTATCCATTGCTCCGAGGCCAGTTGGTCATTTATTGGCATACTCGCCCCTAGCTCAAAAAACGCAGTTTGTACTGAGTCGATGCGATCAACTGACGAATCTCATCACAGATGTTGTTCAGGTGCGTGTCCTCTTCGTCCCAATCGCCCTTGTGCGCATCGATGCAATCTCTCAAATCATCCATCAGTGAGAGAGCATTAGAATACGGGGTATATTTTGATGGGTACTCGCGAATCAGCTCATACCCACCCTGGTACGCCTCTGCGAGGTCATCGGTCAGTCCAACAATCTCTTCGTAGAAGGTATTGAGCGCCATGTGTTCGGAGTACCTGCGCGACTGCAGATGTAGTACGTGCGCTGCCGTACGAGCATGGAACAACCGCATGATGAGTTCGCCGATAACCACGAGTCAGATCGGAGTCCAAA
>CAZMBE010000060.1:0-8411 GCA_964564625.1 uncultured Syntrophaceae bacterium
AATAGCATATTTTGCTCGCAAGAGCAATTGGAAAAGTTTAAGGGCAAAGTCTGCATTTGGAACCTGACCTTTATGGAGAGACCACTTATAGGCAAGCTCCTCGAAGTAACCGATGAAAGCTTTTTGATCGAGATGCGAGACGGCAGAACCCTTGTAGCGCGGCTCGATTGTGTGGTCGGCTTTGGTATGGTCAAACACCAGCCAGAAAGACGTGGAGGACCCGATAAAATCGCGGTCAAGGCGGAGGCATTCTGAAATGGTAGGATCAGAGCCGACATTGGAGGTTGTGCGAGAAAAACTTTTAGAATGTTTAAACTATGACGAAAAGACGAAGCAATTCATAATTGGCATCAATAGGCCTTGTGTTATTCACACTTTAATTAATAAGCTGCATATCAAGACGTCAGTAAGATCGGACCGAAATGAAGGCATACTGGTCTATCGCAATGGCCGATATGAAGATGATGGCGATCTTGTTATTAAAAAATTATTGGCTAGCGCTTTCTTGAATGTAACAGGTGAGAAAGGCCAATCGATATACTCCACGCATGAAAAGAACGAGATTCTAGCCAGAATCTCTGAGCTTACTCCTACGCTAGACCGTCATTTTGATGCTGATCTGAACATAATCAATATGGAAAATGGGCTATACAATTGGAAAACAGGAACTTTCAGTGAACATAGCCCGGATTATGCGAGCCGCATACAGATACCCGTCAAGTATGAGCCGAATGCCACATGTCCTAGCATTAAAATGTTCTTCGAAATTGTTTTCAAGCCGGATGACATACTAAAAATAATAGAGTTCATTGGCTACTGTCTATATAAAGGCTATCCGGTTCAGAAGGCATTTATTTTGCTCGGGCCTGGTGGAACTGGAAAATCTACTTTCATTGATATAGTAAAAAGGTTTGTGGGTGAAGAGAACACGTTTAGTGTTAATCCTCAAGACCTTACCAAGGATCGCTTCGCTGCAGCCGATCTCTATAGAAAGCTCCTTGATGCAGTCCCCGATGTTGGGAGTGAGAAGCTCAATCAGACTGCAGCAATAAAGGCTCTGACGGGCCATACGGATACAGTTAGAGCGCAGCGAAAGAATCAGGATGCCTTTCAGTTCGTAAACTATGCTAAGATGATTTTTGGGCTTAATGCCTTACCCGAGACAAGCGACAAGACAACAGGGTGGTACAGAAGGATTGAAATAATCCGGATGGAACACGTGCTAGGCGACACAGAATTATCCAAGGAATTTATTGCCCAGCTGACATCCCCGGAAGAGCTATCTGGCTTGTTTAATCTGGCTATAAGAGAATTGCCGGGTCTTCTGGAACGGAATGCTTTTACCAATGAGACGTCACGGGAAGATACGGCAGAAGCCTACGAAGCTATCTCGAATCCCATAAAGTACTTTTGTGATCATTTTATCAACAATTCACCGGGAAATAATATTGAGAAGGCAGATTTATTTAAGAAATACCAGGAGTTTTGTAAAGTTATTGGTGTGACTCCAGAATCCGACAATAAGTTGGGCCGCTATATACGTGGAAATGCTGATTGGCTAAATGGAAAGTGTCAGGTGAAAACAATTGAGGGGCGGTCGGTAGCTATTTGGCCTGATACCGAATTCAGAGAAGGAGATTTCGAGAATTGGAAGGGATATCTTAAACTATAATTTCAATAACTTTTCAATAACTTGAAAAACGCTATGCTCCAAAGCCAATTATTGAAATTATTGATATTATTAATTTTTAAGTTATTATTATTTAGTTTAAATGACCCATAGTAAGGTTTATATTTAGTACAAAACTGAGCTGAATTTTCAATAACTTTAATAATTCAGCGGAGCATAGCGGTTTTTTACTTATTGAATTATTGATTTCAATAATTCAGTATGCTGCAACCCCATTATAATATATGGCGTATCGAGAGGGTGATCTACTGTTAGTTGTCCTCTCCGCTCGTGGGCTACCTGATCTATTCTATGAAGGATATTTCGCTAATGGCTGCAAGAGGACTGCGAGTTCAAACAGGAATCCTTAATGCTGGCGCGATATTCACTTGCATTATCTATGGACGATATATCAGAGCGAGTCAGATTACTCTTGTTGGGTCTTGCTGCAGGAGACTCCCTGGGAAGCACATCGGAATTCGTTCGGCAGGAAGAGATCCCCGCATTATATGACGACGTTAAAGCCAGTGGCTGGCCGTTTAGGCAGATAGGGGGCGGCACTCATGGATGGACTCCGGGAGATCCCACTGATGATACTCAAATGGCGCTGTGCATCGTGCGGTCATTCATGGAAACCAGGTATTTTGATCCGGCAAGGATCGCAAGGGAGTTCATAAACTGGGCGAACAGCAGACCCTTGGATATCGGGATTTCTACCACTGAGACTCTGCAGATCTGCCAGAACAGCGCCAACTATTGGGATGGTGGATATGCCTTCTGGGCAAGGAAGCCAGAACATGCTGCCAATGGTTCACTCATGAGAAATGGCGTCATCGCAGGTATGGCTGATTCTCTTGAAAACGCTTTTGATATGACCCTGAAGCACGGCATGATCACGCATTATGCACCGCTTCCCCAGATATGCTGCCTGGCCCAAACCTACCTATTATGGGAGCTGCTAAGTGGAAAGAGCTTCACTGATACCTGGATGGCAGGATTCCAGGAAAGCTTGGAAGGGTACCTTAGAAAGATTCGAGATCCAGAAATCACAAGCTGGTTTCATGAAGTTTCAGAAGGCGATCACTACTCACAAGCGATGGACAAATTCACCCATGCCAAATGGAATATGGAAGAGTTCAATCCCTTCGATACATATATTCGAGGTAATGGCGGCTATTGCCTATTGACTCTGCAGATCGCGGTATGGTGCCTCTATTGGAGCCTAAGGGAGGATGTACCAAATGTGCCAGAGGCTTTCCCCCAGGAAGTCTTTGATGCGGAAGGGCCATCCAGATTGGCATGGGCTGCGATGGTCGGCCACGACGCCGATACTTATGCAGCTACTGCGGGACCCCTGATTGCCGCAGCCCATTTAGGCTTACCATTAAGCATGACTGAAGGCCTGAAGGCTTTAAAGATATTCGAGCGATGACAAGATGATCCCCTGGTAGCATTGCAGCGTTCAAAATTTAGACCAAGGATTCTTCTGGAAATAGGTCCCTTTTCCAAAAGCTTTTATTGTTCTTCTGCGTCTCCCTTATCCGTAGGAAGGGAAAGATGGTCTCACTCACGGTCTATGATGGAGCCAATGGCATAGGAGGCAACAAGCTTTATCTGGAAGACAAGGGCAAAGGTGTCTTCCTAGATTTCGGTAAGAACTTCGGCAAATATGGCTTCTTCTATGAAGAGTTCCTGAAAAACCGGGATACGAGAGGCATCCATGATCTTATACATCTAGGGCTTGTGCCGAAGCTTAATGTTTATCGCCCGGACATTATTCCATCTGACCTTTCGATGAGCCAATATCCAGCGCTTAATGTCGCTGCAGTCCTTTTAAGTCACGCTCATATGGACCATTGCGGCAATATCGGGCTTCTCCGCAAAGATATCCCGATTATTGCTTCGCCTGAAAGCATCGTTATCATGAAAGGCATGCAGGACACTGGCGTATCATCCCTTGAAACTGATGCCGCATACTTTTCTCCTCGCCAGCCGGGAGATGAGATGGGCCTTTACCTGGGCTCAGCAGCCAACATGAACTATCTGGGCAGGGACTTCTATTGCACCAAGGAGCCTTCTGAAGAACTTACTTCCTTTATGTCCCGGCGCCCAGGGCAAGATGCACCTCGGGCACGCAAGAAGCTGGAGCCAGGGACATGCAGCTTCTACGATGAAGCTGAACTGCCATTCGAGATATCCGCGCATCCGGTGGATCATTCACTATATGGGGCCAATGCATACATCCTGAGAGGCGACACCACGGTAGCCTATACCGGGGATTTCCGCCTGCATGGCAAGAATGGCGATTCTACCCGGGAGTTCGTTAGACAGGCGAAGGAGGCGTCGGTACTTATCACAGAGGGCACGCGAGTAAGCCGGGAGGATTCCGTAAATGGAGAAACGACGACAGAGCAATCAGTCTGCGAGGTCTGTCGGGAAACCGTGGAATCGTCTCCTGGTCTTGTTGTCGCTGATTTCTCTGCTAGGAACTTTGAGCGGCTGGAATCCTTCCAGGAGATCGCGGAGAAGACGGGGAAGGAGCTTGTTGTGCCTGCAAAGGACATTTATATGCTTCAAGCACTGGCTTGCACGGACAACGCCTGTAAAATGAATTCCATCAGGATCTATGATTAGATAGGTAAGAACGCGCGGAAATGGGAACAAGAAGTAGTTCAGTCCCTATATGGCGAACGATATCTTGATCATGCTGCGATCCGCGAGAATCCTGATAACTTTATTCTCTGTTTCTCGCTCTTCGACATGAAACATCTGTTGGACATAAAGCCGAATGGTGGGACATATATCTACTCGGCATGTGAGGCTTTCAGCGAAGAGATGGAGATAGATTTTGTAAGGCTCTGGCACTGGCTTGAGCTCTTTGATATTGAGCCCGCGGGATTTTTTGTAGAGAAAGAAGATGGTGGCGAGTACAAGCCGTGCTTTGATAAGCGGTTCCATGCTTCGGGGCATGCTTCACGCGAAGAAATCACATTGGTGATTGATCAAGTGGATCCAGATTGCATTGTACCTATCCATACCGAGGCAAGAGAATGGTTTGAAATCAACTTCGATAATGTTAATCGAGTTAAGGAAGGAATACCATATGGATTTTGATTTATGTCTATGTAAGTTAATTATTGAAGGAATTTTTAAAATGGAGGGGTAAAAATGAGCCGTGCAAAGATCAAAGGCCAGGAATATCCTATACAGGAGGTTTTTAGCAGTCATTTTATTTATGAAGTTCCCCTCTATCAGAGACCATATACCTGGAAAAAAGAACAAGCAATGGAACTTCTAAAGGGTCTATTAGATTCTATGGGTGATGATAATAATTCTTCATCCGATCAAAATTCCTATTTTATGGGGAGCATTGTTCTAATCAAGGAAGACGATATTACTAAGCCAAGATCGCAAATCGTGGATGGTCAACAGCGTTTGGTGACTCTAACGATTTTGCTCTCGATTCTTCGTAATTTTTATAAAGAAGATGAAGATATCGCAGCGAATTTAACCGATTTTATTGTGCAAAAGGGCAAGCCACTCCAAGGTATCCCAGACCAATATCGCTTAACCTTGAGAGAGGAGGATGAACAGTTTTTCAAAGATTATATTCAGACCTATGGGAAGATAAATAAGCTAATAAATTCAGACTTGACAATATGCAAGACAGATAGTCAAAAGAACATACAAATAAATGCTAAATTCCTTTATGAAACTTTAAATCTTAAGTCAAAAAAAGAAATTGAAAGATTGGCAAGATTTATTACGAATCAAACCTATCTCGTTACAGTATCTACTCCTGATTCGGACTCTGCTTATCGAATCTTCTCAATTTTAAATGATACAGGATTAGATCTTTCCCATACCGACATTCTAAAATCCGAAATAATCGGCAAGATACCAAAAGATCAGCAAAAGAATTATGCAAGATTATGGAACGAGACAGAAGATAAATTAGGGCGCAATGCATTTGGGGATCTCTTTTATCATATTAGAATGATAAAGCATCCTGAAAAACTTAGAAAAGATATTTTAAATGAGTTTCGCAAGCTTGTTTCCGAGAAGCCAGGTTCTGATCCAAGGCAAGTAATCGAGGATATTGTAAAATATTCAGATGTCTACGATTCTATAAGGAAAGAGGAATACCAAAGTAGCAATGGTGCAGAAGAGATAAATAAAAACCTAAGCTGGCTGAACAGGATCGATAATAGAGATTGGATTCCGCCAGCTATTAGTTATGCTTTGGATGCTAAGGATCCAGACGATCTAAATCGTTTTCTAATTGATCTAGAGCGTTTGGCAGCTGGACTAATGATTTGCCGCGCGGATATAAATGAGAGAATAAAAAGATATGGAGAAATCTTAGAGAAGATAGGGAATAGCGGAAACTTATTTGAAGAAACGTCACCATTACAGCTGAGCTCCGAGGAACGCGATAAAATCGCTGCAAAGCTCAATGGAAATCTATATCTTGAGACTCAGTTTAGATTATATGTTTTACTTCGGCTTGATGATGCCTTTTCAGATGGTGGTGCCGAATATAATTACAAAATAGTAACGATTGAACATGTTCTACCCCAAACGCTTGGCGATGATTGGGGAGAATTTGAAGATCCATCGGTCCATGAGAAATATGTACATCAGCTTGGCAATCTAGTCCTGCTAACACGAAAGATGCAACCAAAAGCTAGAAATTTTGGATTTGCTAAGAAAAAAGAGGTGTATTTTAAAAAGAAAGATGGCAGTGTATCATTTCAATTGACGAGGCAAGTAGTGGATGAAACAGAATGGACTCCTGAAGTAATTGATAGGCGCCAAAAGGAACTGTTGCAGAAGTTGAAAGAGATTTGGAGATTATGAAGATTGATACATGTCCAGCTGGATTATTGGAAAGAGGTGGAGAGATCCCTTTCCTCTACCATTGGCCTCTGAATCAGTATCTTGCTTATTTAGGTAGAGCTTAACTTGGCATATAACTGTAATAAATCGCTATTAATAGAGGCCATCTAACTAATTTAACTAATATATTATATAAATATAAGGCGCGATTGAGTCTAGCTTCCCATTATTGTTTCATTCCAAATGAAAATCGAGTTGATTAGTTAGATCGGCTTTGAGCATATTTAATTTTTCAAAGTTAAGTGCCAGTTAGCGATGAGTTTAAAGCGAAATGAAGGGAAGCCGTTTGCATTCCCTTAAGATGGTGTTCATGGTTTAAGAAATCGATACAGTGAAAAAGATTGCAGCCGTTCTGTATCATGATTGATTCAGAAGCATGTTGGAATAAGACACGCGAAGCCCCCGACGATGGTCTTATCATTGCATAACTGAATGCCCCTGTTATCATGATCCAAACCTCATATTTTGCAGAGGGGCCGGTATTGCCCTTATTATATAAATAGTTAAAAAAATTACGTTTGCTTTACGTTTGCAGGTGTTTGACCCGATAGCTAAAAGCAAAGTGAAATATAGGGATATGCCTCACAATGTCGGTATCCGTGAGTTATTGTCCTGGGTGCCTCTATAGCTTCAGGAACCGATCATAATTGGATCTCTTGGTATCGTCGGCAAGGTGCAGATAGCGCATGGTCGTCTTTATGTCTCGATGGCGCAGGACATGTTGTATGGTCAGTAGATCGCAGCCATTCTGGACCGCGATTGAAGCCGGCGTGTGTCGGAATAAAAACTAGGCACCACCAGGCTTAGCTACTTTGATCCGATTCTGAGCCAAATGGCTTACTAAAGGTCAATGCATCTTTCATAATATTCTCGTTTCACTTTATCTGCAATATGCGTATAGCGCAAAGTTGTCCTTATATCGGTATGCCTTAATATTTTTTGGACTATGGAAATATCGCAACCATTGGAAAGCAACAATGTAGCCGGGCTATGTCTTGAGAAAACATGTATCCCACCTATCTTTTGTATGCCTGCTTTTGCCTTATAGTGGGTGAATAAACGGTGAACCTCTGTCCTCTGCCAGCGTTGTCCGTAGTCGGTATAAAAGAGAGGCTCGAGACCATTGATCGCGAATGATGGACGTACGTCAAGATAGCGGCGAAGTATAGCTGCACAGTCATCATTTATTAGGCATATACCGTCTTTGCCGCGCTTGCCACCACGGACGCGAACAGTCAGGTTCTTAAGATCGATATCTGAAACATCTAGATTGCACAGCTCTGATGCGCGAAGGGCAGCAAAAAAAGCTGTCTGCAGCATGGCTAGATGCTTAATATTGGATATTACAGAAAATATTTTTATTATATCCTCTCTTTCGAAGTAGTAAGGGATCTCATTATTTGGCTCAAGGCGCTTCATCTCAATAGTCTCACCAAGCATAGAATGATATGCCCTGATGGAATAGTTATACTGGTTCTTTGTAGATCTGCTAGCTTTCTTCTCGGCCAAATGATCGCGAAACTGTTCTAGGTCATCAGTAGAAGGATGAACCGTCTCCGCAAATCTGAGGTATCGGTGGACGTTTCCGAGATAAGTTGTTATTGTAGCGTCCCTTATCCCGCGATCTTCAAGGTAGCGTCGGAATCTCTTTAAGGACGGTTCAAAGTCGGTGGTTATGCCCATACTCCAATCTACAGTTACTCTCTGCAAGCCCTATCCTCTCTCCTGCTGGAAAGGACACAATTCTGTAACGTTAAGAAAGCTAATCGCTATCAGAAAGCACATTTAAGGGTAGCCTGGTATCCTACAGGACTGGGGGTCCTGTGACCGGCGTTCAAATCGC
>CAZMBE010000061.1:0-7790 GCA_964564625.1 uncultured Syntrophaceae bacterium
TTCAGCTTACTATAAGGAAGAGAAGTGAGGACATGGTATTCTCAATCTGTTAAAGTTGAATATCCCAAACAACAATAGCAGAAAGGAGAAGAGACCATGTCCGAGAGAGATTATAACAAGCAGTTAGCCAAGCGTCAAAGGATCAATACAACGACCCTGATCGTAGGAGTGGATGTTGGCAATGCATTCAATGCGGTAGGTTTTATGAACAAGGACGGCAAAGTATTGGGCAGCCGTGCAAAGCTGTACAATAGCCGGGAAGGATTTGAGCAGTTTGTTGAGATGATCGAAGGGTTCAAAGCAAGGCATCATTTTAGGGACGTCCTCATCGGGATGGAACCAACGGGTCATTACTGGAGAAAGCTCGCCTATTTGGCAAAAGATCATGGGTATGAGGTGCGTTTTGTACGGACTACGGCGCTGAAGCATCATCGGGAACTGGATGAGAGTTCTTCCGCCAAAAGTGACCAACGAGATGCATTAACCATAGCGAACATTACTCGCGAGGGTAAATATATTGATACTGTTATCGAGGATGGCGAGTTGAGACAGCTGCGGGCCTTATCGAAGGCACGTGAGCGGCTCCTCCGATACAGCGTCAGTGCGAAGAACTCGCTACATGCAACCCTGGACGATTATTTTCCAGAGCTGCATGAGATATTTTGGTCAATGGGATCGCGGAGCCTATGGGCGATCCTCGATCAGTGTCCTTTCCCAAAGGATGTTTTGTTGAAGAAGGTATCAACTCTTGAAGTGTTGATTGCACAAAGTTCACGAAAGAAGGCAGGATCTGCCCAGAAGGCGAAAACACTCTACGAAGCAGCTCAAAGAAGTATAGGGGTGAAGTCGATAGGCATTGCTGACCGATACCGGCTAAAGGTGTGTTTGGAAGAAGTGAAGCGGACTGTCCTGGCGCTCAAGGACATGGATCGACAATTAAAGCTCATGGTAAAAGAAATCCAGTCAGCATCCTATCTGATAAGCATCCCGGGCATAGGACCCCTTTCCGCTGCCGTATTTCTCGGAGAACTGGGTGACCCTGCACATTTTCATAATGCCCGTCAGATTGTGAAGTACGCCGGGTATGATCCTCAGGAGAATGATTCAGGGTCTTGGGTCAGTCGTAAGTTTATTTCCAAGAAGGGACGATGGCTCTTACGAAAGTATCTTTTCTTTATGAGCATGAGGGTCGTAGTTCAGAGCAAATATTTTCAGGAGTATTATCAACGAAAATTAGAGGTAAAAAACAGAGTCGGTCAGCAGCCTAAGCGAAAAGAAATTCTCTGTGCGGTAGCTATCAAACTGATCAAAGTAATCTTTGCGTTGTTGAGGGACCAACGGGACTTCGAAGATTTGGTGTCGGTGGCTGCGTAAAAGTACAGATATAAAAGTGGTTGTGGTGGAAGAAGGACCGAATAACTTCGTAAGTCATAGGACTTGTAGGATTCAGCTTGGTCAACTTCCACCACCCTTTTCGGCCTGCATAAGGTAAGTTGGGCAGATGGTCCGCAGAATCAAAGAGGTTAGGCGAAAAGGAAACAAGGTTGAAGTACCACCACAACCATCTAAGACTTTAACAGTATGACTGAAGAAAATACTTGCTATCTTCTTTAGAAGAGGAAGTTGTCAGTAAAAAATCCTGTTAAAATTTTCAAGATCGCCATCCGCCGGAATCGCTGTATCCACCTCCTACGAGTCAACAGTAGGAAACATCTTTAAGAGCTGAAGAATATGCATTGAAGGCGAGCATATCTTTCGGATTAGGCGCGCCAGCTCTGGCGAAAGGCCTCATCCCCCAGTGATTTGAGAATGCAGAGGATAATGTCATCGCCGCCTTCCTTCTGCCGTTTCCCCGTGAGACGTTTCTGTAGTAGCCGTAGTAACGCACCATCTGCTCACCCCGGTTTGGAATATACGAACACATCGCTGTCAACTATTCGAGGGCATCGAAGACCTTGGTCGACTTGCCGTCCTTGAAGGTATAAACGACCTTCGCCTCCTGATCCAGGTACTGCATCCGCTCTTGGAAGAATGAAGCCAGGACGATATAAAGCAGATTGACACTCATTGCTTGACTACAGCCTTATACATCACCCCGCGGTTATCCCCACCTGAACATCTGTTGGACTCTATGTTCTTGTATGTACACCAGGCACGACTATTTTTGTTTTTGTAGTATTTTCCATCCCAGCACACGGCGGTACGATCCTTGACAGCCTTTCCTTTTTCGGGGGTAAACCCGTTGGAACTGGCCACATCATGGCCTGAGCAGTCTCCAGTTCCGACCTTCTGCCAACTCCAAGTGGGGATTCGTTTTTTGATGCTGCCATGTGTATCATTACCATCTCTTGCGTCAAACATCACGCTTCTACCAAAGTCTTTAGGGAATATCTCCACCTCCTTGATTTTCTTTCCACCTCTCTCAGCTATAAATGTTTTTTCCAACTGTCTGGTAGGGGGGCGAACCATCTGTGCATCAAAAATGACCACATTTCTTCCAAAATCCAAGATATGAAAAAGAGATCTTCTCGTATTTGGAGGAATCTTTTCTTTACGGTAATAGCCCCTGTCGCTGGTACTGCCGGTGTAAGGGCTTTTTGCAATAACCGTAATGGTAGCACCGGTGTTATTATGAACCACCAGAGTTCTCGATTCAGCATTTGCAGATTGATTCAGTAGAACCGTGATCGAAAGAACCATGCCGCAAACAAATATTTTAATTGAAAGAGTATGTAATCGGATTATTCTTAAGAAATATTTATTCATTGATATACCTCCAAGATTATATGTTCAATTTATCCTTCCACATAATAAACCCTTATTATTCAATAACATATTCTCAATAAGCATTGAAGCGAGAAATACTGTTTCCTTTATCGCTGTTCCCCCCTATCCTCCTCAACCGCGTCCATATGAACCACCAACGAATCACACACCAAATCAGAAAGACTCACCGTTTCACCATAATTCCTTGACACGTCCGGTAAATATTTATGTGTCCTTGATACCGATTTCCTTTATGAATTAAGACATTGCTTCTGACGGTTCGGAGTATAGGGGGTTTTTTCTCGTGACAAGGCATATTGCCATCAAAAATCAGGGGTGACGATAGAGTTGGGCATGGTATGCGGATTGGCGGCAGTCATTTTTGAGCAGCCAGCTCACTTTTCGGTCGAGTCCCTCGTCGGGAAGGCATTTTTGAGTGCCATTCGCGCAGACCTCTCCTTCACGCCTCTTTTTGCGATGCGTTATGCTTCCATGTAATTGTTCAAGGAGGATTGCTGGTTTCTCTAAATGTGAACATAACGCATTGAAGTCTTGTCTCTCTTTACGTAACTCAAATCTAACGCTTTCCCCTGAAAATAGATTTATGTTCTCTTAATCTTCATAGATTCTTGCCTCTGCTTCACCATGTGAAATAGCCAGTCCGGGTTAAAAATTTACCCTGCGTGCTCTTAAGGCAACATTGATTTATTCTTATGACTGGCTCATGTCATTTTCAAGAACGGGTTTTCACCACCAGTAAGTGTCGACCTTTTTTCACATAGTTATTACTCTGCTCTTTATTACTTATGCTGCCTCATGGCGTGTGACGGTATATCCAAGGCTATTGAGCCTCTTTATGTAACTCTTGGTGATCTTGTCTTTCTTACGCTGGTCCACGATATTTGATCTGGAATTGAAGTAATGATTACCATTAATAAACACCAATTTCTTCAGTCCAGCACCCACCTCATGGTCGTGTTGATGGTCCACTAACATTCGCCCAGTCTGTGTGTTAAATTCACAAATTAGTCTTTGATGCAGCGCACTGACAACGCACACTCACGGTAGATTCTGCTTAAGACCGCACCGGAGCTACCGTAGTTTAGGTATCGTGCAGACCTACCATCATTATCTCTGCCGTCACTCCAATACAAACCAAAACTGCCCACCACCCAAAATGAACCAGGACTGATTTGCAAACCATCACTGATACCACGGTAGCCAGCCGCTGTTAATTTAAGAGGGCTGTTAAAAGCCCCGGTGAAGCCTTTTTGACTCCAACTTGAAATTTCTGTATTCCATTCAGCTTCAGTTGGTATTCGCCACCCGGGAGGACAGGGATTGTTAATTCCGTTTACTCCCTGCCAAAGATTGTCATTTTTGGGGTTACGCCAGTTATAAGGATAATCAGGTGCTGAAATGAATTCGCCATGTCCGGGCACATCAGTCTCGGAAAGAGTGGTTGTTATATTGCTGTCCCTGTTTTGATGACTGTCGTCTCCTCTTCCCCATTGAAAAAGGTCTCCGTATCCTTTTTCATCATTATAACCAGAGTATTCTTTTGGATCAGTATTTGGGCAAGCACCTAAGTTTCTATCAAGCCAGCATCTGCTTTCTGCACTGACCACAGTTCCATATGTAACTTCTTGGCCATTGTAAGTAAATTTGACAAGTCCATTATCTTGGTTACTGCAAAAGATGAATTTCGTTTCTATGGTATAAGTCTTGGTAGTAGTTGTGTCCTGTGCAGTAACCACAACGCTTATATTTGTGTCACCATCAAGATATATTGATTGCGAAGCAGTGCCGGATGTGACTGTTACGTCATTAACTTTAATGGTTGCTCCAATCCCTGCAACTGTGGGTATTACAGTAATTGAAGAAGTACCATGTGCCACCTCAGCAGTATAGGAAATCGTATTTTCGTCAAGTGCTGGTGACAAAGCACCTGTTGATAAAGAAAGTCCAGAGAGGTTGGCGTTATTGCTCAGAGCTTTAAGTCTCGTCACTACAATTATATAAGTTTTAGTAGTAGCTGGGTACTGTGCAGTAACCATTATCGTAATAGTATTTTGACCAACATCAAGATTAATCGGCTGTGAAGCTGTACCGGAAGTAACAGCTTGTCCCTGTACAGTGACCGCTTCCCCAACACCCGCTATGGTTGGAGTTACAGTAATTGAAGAAACATCATAATCTACCTCAACAGTATATGAGATAGTGGATTGATTAAAAAGTGGGGTAAGAGTCCTTGAAGACACTGTAAGGTCAGAAAGATAGATATAGGCACCACCATTAGCACCATCACCACCGCACCCACTAAAAAATATTGTGCATGATAAGAGCAACAAACATTGTAATGACTTTTTCATTGCGCTCACTTTACCTGCCCCCGGAACATATACCACATTCAGAGTTAGAAATTTGCCATTTTATGTCTTTCAGTGCTTCCATGCCTCGGGTGCCGGGAGACACTACTTCAATGAATACGGATTCCACAAAATATTAAACTTATGACATCACCTTAATATGTATTATTTTACTACCCTTAATAAAAATAAAAAGTCAAGGATGTTTCAACGATTTCTGGTCGAAAGGTGTCGAGTATCATGTTAATTCACCCCCTGCTTTCGGGTAGAGATAAATATCACAGCCCATATATCCTTCTGGAGTTTTAAAAACTTCGACAAGGAGGAGTGATATCGGTGGCTAGGAGGCAGGTAACGATGAATGAGATTATAGAAATGATTTATCAGTGGCACCAGGGTGTCGGTTTGCAGGAGATTCGGCGTTCCCTTGGTTTTGATCGGAACAAAGTCCGCAAGTATGTACGACTCGCCCAAGCCGTCGGCGTGAGCCGTGGAGCCCCTTTTCCTCCGGAAGGAGATCTTGCAGAAAAGCTGAAAGCAGCCACGGATGCGGCGGTTTTGAGGGCAACCCCTGTTCGGGATCGTATTGCTCCCCATCAGGAATGGATCACTGACCTTTTGCACAACGAGCAGATAGATGCCAAGCAGGTCTGGCGCCTTTTTCAGGAAAGGACGGGTCTTAAGATCGGCTACTGTACCATGCTCAGGTATCTTAAATCTCAATTTCAATGGGGCAGACCCGTCGTGACGGTGAGGATTGAGGCAGTGCCGGGAAGCCAGGGCCAGGTTGATTTTGGATATGCAGGGATGATGAAAGATCCGGAGACGGGAAAGCTTCGCAGAACATGGGTCTTTATCATGATTCTTTCCTATAGCCGGCACCGGTTTGTCCGTTTTGTTTTTCGTCAAGATGTGAGAAACTGGATAGATTGCCATGTAAGAGCTTTTGCCTTTCTCGGTGGTGTTCCCGGTTCCATCGTTCTGGATAACTTAAAGCCGGGCGTGGTTAAACCAGACATCTACGACCCTACATTGAACCGGGCCTATGCCGATCTGGAGAGGCACTATGGATTCATAGCCGATTCGGCCAAGGTGAGGAAACCCAAACACAAGGGAAAGGTGGAAAGGATGGTGGCTGTCGTGCGGCGGCATCTTCTGGCGGGCAGAGATTTTCGCGACATCGATGAGGCCAACGAACGGGCGCTTACCTGGTGCAGGCAGGAGATCGGCATGGAGCTTCACGGCACCACGAAGAGGCGGCCCTTTGAGGTTTTCCAGAAAGAAGAAGCCTCCTCTATGAGGCAGCTGCCTGCCGAACCTTTCGAATGTCCCCAGTGGAAAAAGTGTACTGTTCATCCCGATCATCATATCGTCTTTGACCGCTCGTATTACTCGCTCCCCACCCGTTTTATCGGAAAGCAGGTTTGGGTGCGGGGAGGCCGCCGCCTGGTTCATATCTTTCTGGATGAACAATTGATCAAGACCCACAGCCGGGTGTTGTTCCCCGGGACATTTGGAACCGATTACTCGGATTATCCGCCGGAGAAACTGGCCTACCTTATGCCTGCCCCTACCTACTGCCGAACAAAGGCGGCAGAGATCGGCCCCCAGACCGAGGCCCTGATCCGGAAGATTCTGGGCGATCATGCCATGCGCAACCTGCGGAAAGCCCAGTCTGTCTTACGCCTGGCCCAAAAATATGGGAACACCGCCATGGAGGTCGCCGCGGAAAGAGCGCTCTTTTTCGGAAACTTCCACTACCGGAGCATCAAAGATATCCTGGAAAAAGGATGGAAGATGGCCCCGGAACCCACCTCCCGAATTCCGGTTAACCTCTCTCCCCTCGGCCAGAGATTTTTGCGTCCGCCGGATTACTTCGCCTCCGGATCGGAGGTGACCCCATGAACCTCGATCACCAATTCAAGGAACAACTGAGAATCCTGCGCTTAAGCGGCTTTCTCGAAAGCTTCGATCTCAGGCTTCAACAGGCGCAAAAAGATTCCCTGGGCTACACGGAGTTCTTCCAGCTGCTTGTCCAGGATGAAATCGAACGCAGGGAAGCCAGAAAACTTAGCCTCCGTCTTTCCCGAGCTTCCTTCGAAGAAGAGAAAACCCTCGAAGGGTTCAACTTCTCCTTCAACCCGAAACTGAACGCCAAACTCATTCGGGACCGCGGCAACTGTAACTTTGTCGAAAGAAAAGAGCATATCTTGATGTATGGCTCAGCCGGCGTGGGGAAAACCCATCTCGCGCAGGCCATTGGTCATTATGCCTGCCGCCTTGGCCATGACGTCCTCTTCACGAAGGCCCTCAAACTCTTCCGCTTCCTCCTGGCTGGGCGGGCGGATCACTCATGGGAAAAACGCATGAAAAAATATCTGGCGCCCGATCTTCTGATCATTGACGACTTCGGCCTCTCTCCCCTCAACTCTCTCCAGGCAGATGACTTTTACGAAATCGTAACGGAACGGCATCTCAAATCCTCAATTATCATTACAAGTAACAGGCCGCCCCCAGACTGGGTGCCCCTGTTTCCGGATCCCGTGATGGCGAACTCCGCCCTTGACAGACTGGCGCACCACGCTCATCACTTAATCATGGAAGGAGAATCATACAGACGTAAACTGAGACCAAAAACATCAACCCCTCTACCCA
>CAZMBE010000062.1:0-7524 GCA_964564625.1 uncultured Syntrophaceae bacterium
AGGCCGGCGGCGGCGAACAGGCCCGCCCAGCTCGCACCGGTCAGGCCTGCCCCGACCACCGTTACGGGCCTCCGGGGGCCCTCCGTCCCAGACCCTTGTGCACTGCCTTGTGCGCTCAAGGTGCCGATGTCAGTTGCATGACCCGCATCGTTGCCGCTGGTCCCGCCGCTGGTCCCACCGCCGTTCGGCATGTCCGGCCTCCTCGTCCTTGTGTGGTGCAATTGTACGGAGTCGCTGCCTATATGCGGCTGTCGACGCCATTGTCTGTGTGCTAGGGTGTCTGAAGATATGACGACAACGACAGAAGGCACCATGCGTTTGGGGGACATCCGAATAGACAGGGCCAGCACCGTGGACAAAGTCGCGGAGGTCCTGCGCGATGCCATGTTCGATGGCATTCTCAGCCCCGGGGATCAGCTGCCGGAAGTCCACCTCTCCGAACAATTGCGGGTTGCGCGGAGCACGGTGCGTGAGGCGCTCCACGTACTCACCGGAGAAGGACTGACAACGCGACTGCCCAATCGCGGTGTCATTGTGCGCCAACTCACGGTGGCCGAGGTAGATGACATCTTCCTCGCTAGATTGGTACTCGAGACTGAGGGTGCGAGGGCGGCGGCGTTCTGCCCTGACGAGGCACTCAGTGTGGTGGGGTCTGCCATGGACCGCTATGCTGTCGAGGCTTCGACGGGTCGACCCTCTTCCATCGCCCGGGCTCACGAAGATGTCCATGCGGCTATCGTTGCTCTCATCGGAAGCGAACGACTCTCGGAAACCGAGAGGGCGCTCATGCGGGAGACGCAGTTACCCATCGCATCCATTGACCGGACAAGCGACGATCTCCCGAAGCAAATCGAAGAGCACGAACAGCTGTACGCATTGCTCAGCGAGCGGCTCGTTGACCAGGCTGTAGCGTTTACGAGAGCTCACCTCGACCACACGAAAGCCTACGTGGCCAAGTACGCGGTGGATGCGCCTGAAATCGACTGAGGCTGACCGCGCACGCTCAGCATTCGGAATCCAGGATCACCCGACCGTACCGCCCGCATCGTGCTGCAGAGCAGATTCGACCGCATCTGCAACATGTCCGCACCCGCAGGGTATTGACACGTCAGCAGTGACCGATAGTATGCGTGTCAGACAATATGATGACCGGACACGGGGAGAAGAGCCATGGCGTCTGGCCCAATGCGGCTGTGGGGTGGCCGTTTCGAGCATGGTCCCTCAGAGGAGCTCATGCGGCTTTCGGCTTCGGCGGGTGCCGAATGGCGGCTGGCGGCCTACGACCTGAGGGGCTCACGGGCCCACGCGCGTGAGCTGCGGCGTGCGGGGATCCTGACGGACGATGAACTCGCCAGAATCCTCGGTGGCATCGACCGACTCGAGCAAGCGGTCAGCAGCGGCCAGTTCACTCCTCTCCCCGGCGACGAGGATATTCACACGACGTTGGAGCGTGGCCTGATCCAGTCGCTGGGACCGCTTGGAGGCAAGCTGCGAGCGGGGCGCTCCCGCAACGACCAAGCGGTCAATGACCTCCGGATGTACCTGCGAGATGCTGCTCGTGGCCTCAGCGTTGCCATAGTGGATCTGCTGTCCGCATTGGTCGAGCAGGCGCGGCACCATTTGGATACTGTGGCTCCGGGCTTCACCCATCTTCAGCCCGCGCAGCCGGTCAGCTTCGCGCATCACCTTGCGGCGCATGCGCAGGCGCTCGCTCGCGACCTCTCGCGGCTGCGTGACTGGGACGAACGTTATCGATTCTCTCCGCTCGGTGCTGCCGCGCTTGCGGGATCCACGATCGCCGTGAACCCCGAGCTCTCAGCGGCTGAATTGGGGTACGACGCGCCGTGCCCCAACAGTATGGACGCCGTGGCAGACCGCGACTACGTCGTTGAGTTCGGCATGGTGGCAGCGATGTGCGCCGCCCATCTCTCCCGGCTCGGTGAGGAGGTCTGCCTGTGGGCCTCGCGCCAGTTCGGATGGGCAGAGCTGGATGATGCTTACGCGACGGGCAGCTCGATCATGCCGCAGAAAAAGAACCCGGACATCGCAGAGCTCACGAGAGGAGTGGCAGCAGTGATCACGGGCAACGCAACGGCTCTCTTATCCCTCGTCAAGGGGCTGCCACTCACGTATAACCGCGACCTGTCTTGGGACAAGCCCCTCATCTTTGAGTCGATCGATGATCTGTTCTTGGTCCTTCCCGCCATGGCCGGCATGATCCGCACACTTCGCGTCGATTCGCAGGCGCTTGCCGCGGCGGCGGCCGAGGGCTTCACGCTCGCCACGGACGTCGCAGACTGGTTGGCCCGTGAGGGAGTGCCGTTCAGTGAGGCGCACGAGATCGTGGGTAGGCTTGTGCGGGTCTGTGAAGAGCGCGCATGCGATCTCGGCGATCTGACGGATGATGAGCTGGCTGGTGTCGATTCGCGGCTGACGCCGTCCGTCCGTTCGGTGCTGGACATTCGTCAAGCGCTGGAGGCGCGGTGCGGTGTGGGAGGTACTGCGCCTGCTCGTGTCAGAGAGCAGCTACTCGAACTCGAGGAGGCCGTCCGGGTGGCTGGGGCCTGGGCACAGGGGGTGACGAGGTGACTCAATCCACGCAGCTCACCAAGGAGGACCTGGTCGCCTCCCGCGACGAGCAGTTGGTCCCGCTCCGTCACTGGGGTCGCTGGGTTGCGGCGGTCATAGTGCTCGTCTTGCTCGCGCTTCTGATTCGTGCGTTTGCAGCGGGTGACATCGACTGGCCGGTGGTCGGGGAGTTCTTCTCGGCGCCTGCGATCATGCGCGGTCTTTCTCACACCATCATCATCTCCATCCTGGCGATGGTCCTGGGTGTCGTCCTCGGTGTGGTGTTCGCCGTCATGCGCATGAGTCACAACCCGGTGACCAACGCCGTCGCCGGCCTGTACATCTGGTTCTTCCGCGGAACTCCGGTACTGCTGCAGTTGCTGCTCTGGTTCAATATCGCCTTGGTGTTCCCGACCATCAATCTCGGGTTCTGGCGGGCGGACATGGTTGATGTCATGACACCATTCCTCGCGGCGTTACTCGGTCTGGGCATCAACGAGGGCGCGTACATGACCGAGATCGTGCGTGGCGGAATCCTCTCTGTGGAGAGGGGTCAGACAGAGGCGGCGCTGACGCTTGGAATGACCCACACAGGCGTCATGGGGCGGGTGGTGTTGCCGCAGGCCATGCGCGTGATCATCCCGACCATGGGCAACGAGTTCATCGGATTGCTCAAGAATTCGTCGATGGCTGCCGTGATCGCCTACTCAGAGCTCCTGCGTGCCTCCCAGAAGATCTACTTCGTCAACTACAAAGTGATGGAGCTGCTGATCGTCGCGGCTGCCTGGTATCTGATTGTTGTCTCGATTTTCACTATCGGCCAGATGTACTTGGAACGGTACTTCGGACGGGGACAGGCACACGCGGCACGGACATCGTGGACCAAACGTTTCCTTCGCACGCTTTTCAAGACACACGCGGTCTTGCCTGCACCCAGTCTGGACCAGGCAGAGAGGGAGGAAGATCTGCCATGACTCCCGTTCCGATGCTTCTGGCTGAAGACGTCCGCAAGGCGTTCGGCGACAACCAGGTTCTGCGAGGTATCGACCTGGAAGTGTCACCCGGCGAGGTCATGTGTCTGCTCGGACCTTCAGGGTCCGGCAAGAGTACCTTTCTGCGATGTATCAACCGCTTGGAGCGAATCGACGGTGGCCGGTTGTGGGTCGATGGTGAGCGCGTGGGCTATCGGCGCCACAAAGGCAAGCTCCACGAAATGACTGATCGGCAGCTCTGCCGCTTCCGCACGCAGACCGCCATGGTCTTCCAGCACTTCAACCTGTTCCCGCACATGACTGTGTTGGGCAACGTGATAGTGGGCCCTGTGAAGGTCAAGAAGGAGCCCAAAGCCGAGGTCGTGGAGCGCGCTCACGAATTGCTGGAGCGCGTGGGTTTGTCGGAGAAGACCACCGCGTACCCTCGTCAGCTCTCCGGTGGTCAACAGCAGCGTGTGGCCATAGCGCGCGCACTTGCGATGCGGCCGAAGTTGATGCTCTTTGATGAGCCGACAAGCGCACTCGACCCGGAGTTGGTTGGAGAGGTTCTGGCCGTGATGAAGGACCTGGGTGAGTCGGGCATGACCATGATCGTCGTTACGCACGAGGTCGGCTTTGCTCGAGAGGCCGCCGATACAGTCGTATTCATCGATGGAGGCGTCGTCGTGGAGTCAGGCAGTCCCGCGCAGGTGCTGGACGATCCCAAGCACAAGCGCACGAGGGAGTTTCTGTCAAAGGTGCCGGTCTGAGCTGATCGACACGAGAGGGGAGAAGAACATGCACACCAGTTTCCGACGTTCTGCCGTGGTCACGTTGATCGCTTTCATACTTCTTGCGGCCGGCAGTGTCATCGGCTGCGGAGGCGAAGCCGAGCCGACCGCCGAGAACAGTCCGTCGACGACCGCGGGCGGCGCAGGCAGCTTCAACGCCATGCTGCCGGACGACATCAGGGAGGCCGGCAAGATCAGTGTGGGCATCAACGCCATTTACGCCCCCATGGAGTACAAGGATCCAGCTACGGACAAGCTCGTCGGGGTGGATATCGACATCGCCGAAGCCCTTGGCAAGCTGCTCGGCGTTGAGATGGTGTTCGACGATCAGCAGTTCGACCAGCTCATCAACTCGGTGGCCACTGGGCGTAACGACATGGTGCTCTCCGGCATGTCAGACACACTGGAGCGACAAGAGACGCTAGACTTCGTCGACTACTTCAACTCAGGCACTCAGGCATTCACCACCAAAGAGCTCTCCGGTCAAATCAAGGAGCTCGCGGACCTCAGCGGCAAGACTTGCGCAGTCTCTGCTGCCACAGATTTCTACACTACGATGGAGCAATGGAGTAAGGACAACCTGGAGGCAAAAGGAAAGCCGGGTATCACGATGCTCGGAGTGGATTCGGAACCCACCGCCAGACTGCAGATGAAGCAGGGGCGAGCCGAGTCTTCAGCAATCAGCCCCGAGGTGCTCGGCTACATGGAAATCAAGGAGCCCGGTCAATGGGTCCCGGTGGGTGAGTTGCTCAAGCCTGCGCCTTATGGCATCGCTTTCGCCAAGGAGAACGCGCAGCTTCGAGACGCCGTTCAAGCGGCTCTCCAGCAGATGATCGATGACGGCACGTATCAAGCGATCCTGGACGAATGGAACGTCGGTCAGGCGGCCGTTACGGAGGCTACCGTGAACGGTTCCGTCCACTGAGTACACCCCCGGCGACCCGCGAGGAAGTGCTGCATGCGTCGTGATCGCCTCCGTCTCGGTCTGCTCACCGTGGGGCAATCGCCGCGTGAAGACGTCACGCCTACTCTTCGCGCAATCCTCGGTGAGTCCGTCCATCTTCGCGAAAGCGGGGCGCTGGACGGACTCACCGAGGAGGATCTGCGAGCACTAGCGCCGCACGAGGGCGAGACGCCACTCGAAACATGGTGCCACGGCGGGGCGGTGGTCGTCGCAGAGGAGCGTTTGATGCCACGTCTCCAAGCTGCAGCGGACAGGCTTGAGAGATTGTCCGACCTGACGCTCCTTCTGTGCTCTGGAGAGTTCCCTGAACTCACGCTGTCTCATCCCGGGGTGGTTCAGCCCGTGCACATGCTTCGCGGTGCTGTGCGGGCACTTTGCGCCGGTGGAGTGCTGGGCATCGTGGGTCCGGAGTCAGATATGTCTGAGGCACCAGGACGATGGCAGGAGTACGCCACTACTGTGATTACCGCAGCGGCATCCCCGTACGCGGCGATCACCGAGGTGCGTGTAGCAGTCGCGGACCTTGTGGACCGCGGAGCGACTCTCGTGTTTCTGAACGACATGGCGTTCACGAGCGACCACCGTTCGCAGGCGTCTAATGCAGGGGCGAGGGTCTTGTGTGCGACAACGTGGGTCGCGACCGCGCTGGAGGACATACTGTGAGATCTCAGGACTCCGTTCCGCCCTTCGTCCGGGACGCTGAGGTTGACGAGTATACGGGCGGCGATCTCAACGTGCTTCATGCAGGGACTCTCGTCCGTGTGCGCGACCGGGGCGGCCCCAGGCGAGGCACTGAGCAAAGCGAACTCGACTTGATCAGTGATGGCGCAGTCGCAGTTCGTGACGGTCGCGTCGTCGGAGTCGGCTCTACTGAGACTGTGCTCAAGCAGCATGGGCCGACCGAGAGGACCATCCACGCACGGGGTAGGACTGTTCTTCCCGGCTTGGTGGAGTGCCACAGCCACCCTCTATTTGCGGGGAGTCGGCATTGGGAGTACGTGCGCAAGCTTCAAGGTGCGGACTTCGCAGCAATCAAACGCGAGGGCGGCGGCATCTGGGCCAGCGTGCTGGCCAGTCGCGCAGCCTCGGATGAGGTGCTTCTTGCTCAGGCCACGCGTGCTTATCGCCAGATTCTGGCCGGAGGAGTCACAACCCTCGAGGTGAAGTCCGGGTACGGCCTTTCCCTGGAGCAGGAGCTGCGTGCGTTGAGGCTGCTGCGTGAGTCCGCGGCTTCGACTCCAATGGATCTCGTGTACACATTCCTCGGAGCCCATTTGGTCCCGGCAGACGCCCCTTCGGCAGAGGAGTACGCGGAGACGGTTCGTACTGTCATGTTGCCGGCGGTTCTGGAGCAGGGAATCGCCGAGTTCCATGACGTGGTCTGCGAGGCGGATGTCTTCGAGCCACGCTTGGCGGCCGCGCTCCTTGCGGAGTCGCGACGATTGGGCATCCCTGCCCGAGTACACGCTGACGCATCCGGCCCATCGCAAGGCTGGCAGACTGCGGTAGAGGGCCGAGCTGTCGATGCAGACCATCTTACCTATACACCCGATGACGAGATCCGCGAGGTGGGGGCTACTGACACAATCGCGGTGTTGCTGCCGATCGCCGAGCAGGTCTATTTGGATGAACGACGAGCCAACGCCAGGTTGTTCATTTCTCAGGACGTACCAGTGGCTATCGCCACCGACTACTGCTCGTCCATCCACGCCACCTCGCTGCTTCTCTCCATCGGGGTAGCCTGTTCTTGGTACCACGTCACCCCTGCGCAGGCGATTGTGGGCGCTACGCTGAACGCCGCTTATGTCTGCGGACGTGGACACGATCGTGGGTCGTTGGATGTGGGGCGTCGAGGTGATCTCATTATCCTTGATTGTGGGCATCCGGATGAATTGGGACTGGCTTGGGGCGCGCCTCTCGTGAGCCATGTTGTCATCGGGGGGCGAGTCGTGTATCAGGATCCTTCTCTCGCTTGCTGAGGGCGTCTCACGTGTCGGCAGCGTAATCGCTTCTGGCGCGAATGCAGCCATTTCAGGCGAGGAGGCAGTCGGCATGCGCCCTGATTGAGAATGGGATTGCCGATGTTGAGGCTGACGGGCGGAGACCGGGCTGGTCGGGCAGGCTGGTTCGTGACTCGCTCGTGATGGTAGTCCGCGATTCGAGGGGGCGCGCCGTGGGCATGCCATCCTGTAGGCTTCACTCATGAACGTGTTCACCGCCGCTCTCGCCG
>CAZMBE010000063.1:0-6872 GCA_964564625.1 uncultured Syntrophaceae bacterium
TCGAGACGCCCAGGTCGCCGCGCAGGAGATTCTGGAGGAACGTGAAGTACTGCTCATAGACCGGCCTGTCGAGGCCAAGGCGGTGTCGATATGCCTCGCGTACCTCCTCGAGGGCAAGTGGATTCAACGCGGCCCCGGTTGGGTCCCCAGGCGCGAACCGAAGTGAATAGAAGACAACGATCGACGCAATCAGCAAGATGAACAGCATCCGTACCGTGCGCCGGGCAAGAAACGGGAGCATGGAAGGCTACCTGGGGACCGGGGAGCTTGCTCCCCGGTCGACAAGTGTCGAATGTCGCACGCCCAGGTGTCAGGACAGCCAGACGTCGTTGTAGAAGGGATAGAGCATGTATTGGTGCGGCAGATATCCCTGCACGTTGGAACGCGCTACCCAGAACGCATATCGATTGACCAGTGGAATCGTGGGCAGATACTCCGCCACCGCCAGCTGGAACTGCGCTCCCGCGGCCGCGAGCTCTTCCTCGTTGGCCGCGTTTTGCCATGCCTCGATGGCTGCGTCGACTTCCGGCACCTCGGCCTGCGCCCAGTTCGGATTTCCCTTCGTGGCAGAGCTCACAAAAAGGGTCACGATGTCGATCGGCACTGGCCACAGGTAGTAGAAGAAGTACGAATCAGGGTTCTCGTTCTGCAATGTTCCGAAGTACGTGCCTCGGTCGAGGATTTGTGGCTGTACCTCCACGCCCAGCTGTTTGAGTTGATCCTGAATCACCGTGCCCAGCTGCTTGTTGAACGATTCATCCTGCACCGGCATCGTGAACGAGAGCTTGACTCCGTTCTTCTCCAGGATTCCATCGTCGCCCGGTGACCAACCGAGTTCCGCCACCAGCGACTTCGCCAGGTCCAGATCATAGTGATTGAACTGCTCCACATCCGGCGTGTAGTAGCGGTCGGCAGTAGTGATCGGTCCATAGAGCGGCTCGCCTTGTCCAAAGAGCAAGCCTTGCGCGATAGCCTCGCGATCGAACGCGTGCGAAAGCGCCTGACGCATCTTGGTCTCATGGAAGTCGAGATCAGTGCGTGTGAAGTTGACACCGAAGATATACCCTGACCATTCCTTCAAGCTGATCACGTTCAGGTCAGAGTTCGACTGCAGTCTGGCCACGTCCTGCGGCGCTGGACCCCGAAGCGTGTCGATCTCGCCATTCTCGATCTGGATCGCGCGTTGCGCCGCTTCGCCGATGAATGTCCAGTGAATGGAGTCGAGATAGGCGGGTCCTTTGTTGGTGAAGTAGGGCACGATCGAACCTGGATACTCGGCCCACTTGTTGACCGTCACGTGGCTGCCTGGCACCCATTCTCCGAACGTGAATGGCCCGCTACCGTCGATCACGCTCTGACCATAACTACCGGCTTCGGCGGCTTCGGCTTCGTCGCGGGCAGTAGCGTTGTAGATCGACCAGTAGCCCGTGTCGATGACGTTGAGAATGTCGTAGTACGGATGCGCCATGTTGAGCACGACAGTGCGATCATCGGGCGCATCGATCGAGTCGACGGGTGCAAAGAACCCGTTGAGGACTCCACCCTCCTTGATGTCGTCGTAGACCGCCTTCACAGCGGCGGCGTTCAACGGGGCCCCGGAGTGAAAGAGCAGGCCCTCTCGCAAGGTGAGGGTGAGCGTCTTGCCGTCCTCAGACACCTCCCAGCTCTCCGCGATCTGCGGCACCTTTGCGCCCTCAGGATCGTTCACGATCGGGTTCTCGTACAGCGCGGAAAACGCCGGGTCGTACCAGTTCGTCAACAGCGGATCCATCTTGGAGAAGTCGAGGTCATATCCCTCACGCAGGGTGCCACCCTGAACCGGTTCATCCTGAAGGCGGCGCAATGACGCAACCGAACCAGACGATCCTGCGGCCGACACATGTTCGGTCCGCACCGAAAGCAGCGCGGCGGCAATAGCCGAGCTCCCAATGCCGAGCGCCGCTGCTCGTTTGAAGGCGTCACGGCGCGAAATGCGCGCGAGCCGATAGTCGTCGATCAACTGTCGAAGCGATTCGTCTTGCCTGTTCATCTGCCGAGATCCTTTCACCTAAATGTGGTTCTGTCGAACCCGCTCGGGAAGCAAGTTTCTCTGTGCTGATACTGGCGATGCTACCGAGTACCGAACGACGTGTCAATTCGAGTTTCTTCCGTCGTGTATACATAAGGTCCGCCGTCTGGATTCGCGATACTTGCAATCGACAAACGAGTCACTGGTACGGTTCCAATCTAGCGTCTCCCGTCCAGGGGAACTCACCACAGACCGACGATCTGCTGGCCGAGATCGGCGAGCGCAGAGTGTTGCCAGGGGGCGACATGCCAATCTCCGGAGTACTTGCTGTCAGATTGGGTTCCGAAAGAGCGGACGCGCTGGCTTTTCCCTCCTCGGTGCTGCTCCTGTGACCGGGAAACGCGAACGCGGCCCAGACGATCGTCTGGGCCGCTGAGACTTGGTTTGGGCGCCCGGTTGGCGGGGCGATCAGCGACCGGCCGTCGCCGTCGATTCAGGTGTCGGGGGCGAGCCCGTCGTTCGCGATTCGACCTTGTCGCCAGTGTCGCCCTGGGACTGGACTGGCGCTTCAGTGCCAGGGCCCTCGGTCATCGCAGCTTGCGACCCAGCAGACTGTGGCTGCGCAACTTGTTGCTGGACCGTCTGTTCCGGATTGCTTCGGACACAGATGAAATCGCCGTCACTCCAGATTGTGCATATCTTGCTGCCCTTCACGCTGCACGCCCCAGCGATATGGTCGATCGTGCCATCTTCGTTCAGGAAGATGTGGTAATCGAAGGTGCCTCCCTCGATTTCGCAGGCCCGCGAAAGGATCTGCAGCGTGAGGGCCACCTGGGTGTCGTTGTCGGCCGCCCGCGCCCCCGGAACGGCGAAGGCGCTCATCGCTATGAGAAACCCAATGATCAGGGCCAACGGCAAGCGCCAAGGCATCATTCGGGCAATTGGGAATTCGTGATTCGTGCTCACAGTAGTTGCTCCTTATTTCCACGCAAACTCTTTGCAAACATTGATCGATTAGGTGCGTTTTCTTGTTCCCGACCCGGGTCGAACAGGTGCGGATCTCGATCAGGAAAGCATGTTTCAGATACTGCGGGCTACTGGACCTGCAGTGGCAAGCTCGCAGCTTTCCAGGCTTTGAGACCCCCATCGAGGTGCGCGATGTTCGTGTACCCCAGTTCCTGCAATGACTTGACCGCGAGCGCCGAACGGCCACTCGACGCGCAATAGAGAATGACCCGTGCGCCGGGATCGAATTCGCTGCGGTGATAGGGGCTCGCTGGATCGGCATAGAACTCGATCATGCCGCGAGGGGCATGGACCGCGCCCTGGATCATGCCGGTCGCTGCCAGTTCCTCTGCTTCACGGATGTCCACCAGCAGAGCATTGCCGCCCTTGCGTTCCGCGAACACCTCCTCGACCGAAAGGTTCTCGATCGAGCTCCGAGCTTCGGCCACCAGTTCCGCAGCCGTTGCTTTCGTTTTCATTGGTTACTTTCCTTTCCGATGTCGCTGCGTCCCCAACATTGGGACACCTCCATCCTCGCGCAGAGAGGGAGTTCGGGACATCGGTCCGGCCGACCTATTTCTCGGAGTGGGGTGACCTACTTTTCGAACCCAAGCGACCGAGCTGCCGTCACCGCGTCGGATCGGGACTGCACGCCGAGCTTGGCGAGAATCGCGGAGACATGATGGCCGCAGGTTCGCGGAGAGATGAAGAGCGCCTCGCCGATCTCCCGGTTCGTCTTTCCCGTCGCGAGCAGGCGAAGCACGTCCATCTCACGGTCTGTAAGCTGGGCTGGATTCTCGCGAGTGCGCTCGCGCGGACCTTTCGGCACGCTGCTCACGCCGGACTGGCGAAGCTGCTTCGACACGCGCGCGGCGTCGGCGCGCGCGTCGATCGACTGGAGCATTTGCAGAGCCGACCGAAGCTGGTCGACGTCCCCGGTTGCGGCGCGTGCTCTCGCTTCCTGGACCGGATGGCCAAGAACATGCCAGAGGTCGGCTGCCTCGAGATACTTGCCCTCGGTTTCGAGTCGAAACGGATCGGTCATCGGGATGTCCGTGCGAACATCACCGCCCACGCGAGCTATCCACGCACCGAGAAGGCCGCCCAACCATCGATCCCCTGTCGGAGCAACGACGTCGATCCCGCGTTGCGCCTCGTGGAGCGCTGTCTCAGGGTTTCCGGCCAGCCAGGCCGCTTCGGCCCGGGCTGCACGGACCGGCCCGAGCCGCTGCGCCTCATTTGCCTGTTGAGCCAGCTCGAGCGCCTCGTCCAAAACTGCTTCCACATTCCCACCCTGGCGCATTCCGAGGAGCCCAAGACCGGTCAACGTCACGATGCGGGTGGGCGCGAGCAAGAGCGGCATGGCCAAAAGCTGCACCAGTGTCGATTCGGCGGCATCGTACGCGCCAGATTCGACGAGCGCTGTCGCATGCAGGGCCCGGAGATACTGATTCAAAGAGAGGATGTCATGCTCGTCGGTGTATCCAATGCCTTCGAGCGCAAGCGTTTTCGTGCGCTCCAGGTCGAGGTGTTGCAGCAAGAGGAAGACGCGATTGGTGTACGACCTGCTGACGTCGTCGTGCAGTCCCAGGCGCATGGCCTCGCGCGCAGCTTCTTCGAGCAGCTCGAGCCCAGGTCCATCCATTTGCATCAGGGCAGTGCCGACATTCGTCATGGCGTGCACCACCACATGCGGAGCATCGAGATGGCGAGCCATCTCGATCGCGCGCTGTCCCAACTCGACGGCATCTGCCGACGATTGGGACAACATCCGGAGTTGGGCGAGGTTGCTGTAGGCCATCGCCAACTCGACGGAGTCTGCCCCGGTGTCGAGCGCACCCAGCGCGGCCAACGCATCTGCTTCCGCTTCGTCGCCACGGGCTGCAATCCAGTGATAGCGGCTTCGCCGGCGAAGGTCGTCGCCGAGCAGGCGAGCGTCTCCGCTTCTGGATCGGATCTCGATGGCCCGCGAAATGTCCTCGATCGCTCGATCGTTCTGACTGGTGACATGCAACTCGAATGAGCGTGCCTCCAACAGGGAGGCAACTTCCGCATCGTCCATCCCTTGACTGAAACGCAACGCTCGGTCGTATTGCAGGACCGCCTGTCGATGCGCGCCTCGTTCTGCCGAAGCGCGCGCGGCCGCGATGGCATACCGGCGCACGGCTTCTGCATCATCCGCGAGTTCCGCAAAGTGGGCGAGCAGCGCCACGTTCGACGCTCGTGCCGGATCGGCTTCCAGTGTTTCCAGGATCCGCTGAGCGAAGCTGACCTGCCGTACTGCCGAAATCTCCTGAAGGATCACGTCGCGTGTGAGGGCGTGCCGGAAGATGATTCCGTCCGAGGTGGAACGCAGCAGGCCCACATGCATGCCTCGTTCCAGATCGGGAGCGATGTCTCGTTGGCAGATCGTCTGCAGGAGCCGAGCGTCGACGACCGGACCGACCATTGCGGCCAGATCGACCACCACGCGGCTTTCCTGGTCGAGCCGCGCTGCCCGGGCCAGCACGACCTCTCTGATGGAATGGGGAATCGTTTCGCTTCGCGCGTTGACGATCTCCGAAACGAAATAGGGATTGCCGCCGGTCAGATCGTAGACGGCGCGGGGATCGAGTCCGGATCGTTCGGCCATGACCGAGACCGCAGCAAGGGAAAGCGGTGGCAGGGAAATCCTGGCGACGTTTGCCTGGTTCGTCAGCTCGCCCAGCAACAACCGCAGCTCGTGCCCTGGCCCAAGCGAGTCATCGCGGAATGTGGCAATCAACAGCGTGTGGGTGCGGTCGAGTCGCCGGGCGAGAAAGCGCAGCAAGTCGAGCGTCGCTTGATCGGCCCAGTGCACGTCTTCCGCGACCAGGATGTTCGCCTCGCTCTCGCCGCGTAGCTCTCCAAGGATTGCCCGCGTGATGCGGTCGACGCTGGTGTCATGCTCCACCACAGCGGCAACCTGGGGTCCGAACGAATCGGCGATGTCGAACACGGGTCCCAGGGGGCCGAGAATCCCCGCTGCGTCGCAGGAAACCGATCGCACCGTGACCGTTGCAGGCAACGAATCGACGAGCGCGGTGACGAGCGATGTCTTGCCGGAGCCCGCTTCGCCCCCCAGAAGAACGACCTGCCCGGCCCCTGCCGAGGCGCACGCAAACAGGCGCGATAGCTCGTCGAGAAAGCCCGCGCGTTCGAGAAGCTGGATGTTCGTCATCCGGATCGGCCCAGTGGTGACGCGAACACGCGGTGGATCCAGTCTGGATCGCAACCGCGCCGTTAGGTATCGGGACCTCGATGTGTGTAGTGCCGGGAGGGGGATTCGAACCCCCACGGGTTGCCCCGTCGCATTTTGAGTGCGATGCGTCTGCCATTTCGCCACCCCGGCCAGGTGGTTGGCTGAATTCTAGCCGATCTCTGGCAGTGCTACCCTTGCGGTCGAAACGGATAAGCGACTACCCCTCAGGGAGCACGACGATGAGCGCCACTGCAAGCAAGACCGAGGTCCTGAAACCCCTTCTCATCATCGACGGAAAGGAAGTGTCAGCAGCCGACGGCGCGACCTTCGAGACCGTGAGTCCCACGACCAATGCGGCCATCGGGGTCGTACCCAAAGCAGGGAAGGCGGATGCAGTCGCGGCTATCGAAGCAGCTCACCGGGCGTTCGAGCAGGGGCCCTGGAGCCGATTCACTCCGCTGGAACGGTCGAGGGCGTTGCACAAGATGGCGCAAATCCTGCGCGAGCGGATCGACGAAATCAGCGTGCTGGAAACAATGAACTCTGGCAAGATCATCGTCGAGTCCCGTGGCGATGTCGTCTCGTCCGCGAACTGTTTCGAATACTACGGCAACCTGGCTGGGCAAATCTGGGGCGACC
>CAZMBE010000064.1:0-1932 GCA_964564625.1 uncultured Syntrophaceae bacterium
CGCCATCTGCTCACCTCTTGCGGTCGTTCTTGCGACGCGCTGCCTCAACCGCCGCTGCGTCTGCGGCGTAGTAATCAATCAGCCAGGACGGCTCACTGCGATCCTTGCTGTCCGATGGGATTCCCAGGCCGAAGGCCAGCCACTCAGGGTTCACCCCCAAATATTGCGCCATCAGCTCAATCATCCCGAGACTCGTCATGACCGGGCCCTTTGTGCTGCTGTTTTTGCCGTTGGCCACGAAGGCCACCAAGGTGTACGAACACCCGATCGCTTCGGCCATCTTGCGGTAGGAGCAACGGCACTTGGCCATCGCCCACTTGATACGAGCCGCGACGATCGGCGCCGAAGTGCCGCGCTCGGTTGGGTACGCATCGCTGCTCAGGTTGATGTGATGAGCGCTGTTTCTGTCCGTGGCCAATGGCGCTGACCACTCGTTCTTGGTGTTTTCCGGCTTTTTCATGGTGCCGATAGCATGCGGCGGTGTTCGGTGTTTTTCAAGAGTGTTTTTTCTTGCTGCACACTTTTGCCAGATCGCTTTGTTTTTCCATGCTTGACACTTCCGGTGTTTGGTCGTACCTCTGTTTGCACGACAAGGACACCTCGCAATGACCGCTTACGAAGACACTACGGACCTTCTCTTCTATGACGACCCAGCTTTTTCCGGCACGCTTTTTGGCTGCCCGTCCGTCTTCCTGGCTGGGCCGTCCAGTGAGGCTCGCTGGCGTCCCGATGCGGTGCGCTTGCTTCGCACAAATGGATTCACTGGATTGATCATCATCCCTGAGTTCCGTTCGGGTGTCTTTGACAAGTCCCGGTTTGACGATAGCCAGCCGTCGACCATTCCTGGCATGTCGCGTTCCAGCCAGCGAATCATGCAGTGGGAGACAACCTGCATCGAGAATGCCGCCATCATGCTGGCGTGGATGCCCTACACCGGGTTTGATGATCCCCGCCACTGGACCGGGCTATCGACTCGCGGAGAGGTAGCCCGCGCCATTGAGTCGGACCAGCGGCGTCCTGGTCTTGTGCTGGGGATGCCGCCCGATGCGTTCCGTTCGGGGCAGGATCGATATCATGCGCATCGCCGAGGCGTTCCGATTTACCCGACCTTGGATGAGGCGTGCGCTCGGGTGGCCGAGTTGTCGATTGATTGGCCCTACTCGGTGCATGGGTAGGCGATGCTGTCACACGAAGACAGGGTGAAGGCTGCGCTCTATGAGGAATGGTCCGTTGCGCTCAAGCGCCTGTGGACCGTGAAGTTTCGGCTGCGCAAGGAGCGCGCGGAGCGGGTCAAGCGCACCAAGAAGCGTGAGCCCCATGTGGGCAACAAACGACCGATCTTCGTGGACCACGTTGCCCATCAGGAGCGCTGCCTGGACCGGTTGATGGATGCACTTGGGTTATCTCGGCAGGACATTCGGGGATTTGACGCTGCGCTACACCAAACTCCGTGCCCCGAGTGGATTGAGCGGGGCCGCGCCGAAGCCGATCGGCGGCTGAAGGAAGACAAGCTGACGGGCGCCTGCGGTTGCCACCTGTGCGCAGCGAGAAAGGATGACCGGAAATGGATGCACGGACGATGAGCGAAGTGACGACTGGGGAAGTCCACGAGTGGGGGGCACGCTGCGACCGCTGCGGAGGGATTGGTTTTCGGACAGACGAAGAACGGGCCCGCATGCCAGGCTGCCCGATGGGACTGGAGTACGAGCTGCCGCTAGGACCGGAGGGACTGAAGCTTGCCAAGGCCCGCGAGGTGAGCGCGCGGCGAAACGCTGGCCATGACATCCAGCGAGCGCGCAAGGCCGCAGGACTCACCCAGGCGCAGCTTGCCAGCAAAGCCGGTGTCACGCGCTCCGTGGTGGCAATGGGCGAAGCTGGCGGGGTGTGGGGTAAAGAGGCGCTGCGAAAGGTTCGCCATGCGCTGAATCATGC
>CAZMBE010000064.1:2032-3878 GCA_964564625.1 uncultured Syntrophaceae bacterium
AGTCGTGACGGCCCGCTCCCCCCACTTCAGCGGGCCGCGTGATCACATCGTCTTGGTGTTCTCGGCGGGCTTCGGCTCGAACGGATTGCCTACGACCAAATCAAGCTCCCCATTGGCGCGGGTCCGCAGCGCTCCGACGTGGCGGCGCGGGATGTTCGCGACGATCCGACCCGTCCCGATGTCCTGCCAGTCGATGACGTAGGGGTTCTTTTCGTCCATGTCGATGGTCGTGCAGTTGTCCCGCAGCCGGGGCAGCGCAGCATCCCACTTGGCCTTGCTCACGCTCACGGGCATTAACTCATCGCCGGCCTTCCCCTTTGGGGTGGGGCTGTCGCTGTGGGTGGTGTCCCCGGTCCCCTTCTCGACCTTCTGGGCCGGGGCAGTACCGGCTGGCATCTTCATCTCGGTCTGCTTCTTCTTGGCCTTGTCGATCTCGCCTGGGGTTGCTTCGCGGCGGTACAGCTCGTCACCCGTGGCGGCGTCGGTGCCGATGATCTGGTTATCCGGGGTGAGCGTCTCGACGACCTTGTAAACGAAATTACGCTTTCCCGAACGTACTTCGTTGCCGTAGGTCGACAAGATATCGGCCAGATCCACCCGACGCTTTTCGAGGTGCCGCATGTGGGCGCGCTCGTCCTTCAGCGCTTGCTCGATGCGGCTCACCTCGTCCTGCAACTTGTCGATGGCCGCTTTGCAGTCCGTGTACTGCTCGGACACAAAGCCCATCTCTTCCGCTGCTGCTGCCTTGTCGGCTTCGGTCAGCTCTCTCTGCTGTTTGTAATCCTTCGGGGGCGTGATGATCACACCCAGGTGGCACGCCGGAACCTCCGCGTAAGGGTAGGGGTTGTCAGCGGTGGGCTTGAGCTTCTTGTTGGGCTCGGGAAGCGAGGGCTTTCCCTCTTCGGTTGCCTCCTCGCCGCCGCCGTCATCATCGGTATCGTCGTCGCCCTTCATGAGGTCCATCTGGCTCTCCTCATTCTCGGTTCCACCATCTCGCTTTGCTGACGGGGGCGTCTTTGGCTGCTTGGGGCTCTTGTCTTTGCTGCCCTTGTCCTTCGAGTTCTTGTACTTGGTGGGGGTATTCTTGCGCATGTGTCCCTTTCTTTCGTTTGCGTCTGCTCGCCAGCATCTGTAACGCGGCGTGGATGTGCGCCCGCGCCTCATCACCGCAGTACCGCAGCGCGTGTTTTAGCTCGGCTGCGATCGGGCTGATCTTCTGTTTCGTCGGTTTGGGGACAAGGTTCACCCGGTCCCACTCTTCTTTGAGTCGAAGCTTGTAGTCACGTCCTCGGATCTGCTCGAACTCGGACTGAATCGTGCTGTCCTTTCTGACCAGCACGACTGTCTCGGTGAGGATGTTCGTTTTGGGGTGACACCTCATCTGCGAGCGGCGCATCACCCGATCGTCCCCGCAGTTTCCGCACGGAGGGCCGACCAGCGCCACTGCCAGCGGCAACCGTCGACGCTTTGCCAGCTCGTTGAGCTGCTTGTAGAGCCGCTTGCGCGAATCCTGTCCTGTGACTTCCACCGGTCCAAGCCACCGCAACCTACAGCGCGCTGCCTGCACTACTGCGTAGACCACTCGTGACCCGGTTGGCAGGCTCAGATGATGAGCGGTGCGCAGCGCGACACAGCAGCCGTAGGTTGGGGGGAGCATAGGAAAGCTACTTCCCCTTCTTTCCGCGCGCCGAGTCTACGGCTGCCATCTCTGCGCCAAAGCTCGACTGCCCAAGTCCGAGCTGATCGGCGGCGCTCGGAGTCGGCGGCGGAAGACTGAGCGGCGCCGCTGGGGAGTCCACCACTTCGGCATCGGGCACCGCTGCTTGGGTAGTGGCCTTGCGGCGGT
>CAZMBE010000064.1:3978-6598 GCA_964564625.1 uncultured Syntrophaceae bacterium
AGTCCACCACTTCGGCATCGGGCACCGCTGCTTGGGTAGTGGCCTTGCGGCGGTTGTCTTCGTCCTCGGCCTTCTGCCGACGAATGGCTCCGAAGACTTCCTCTACTGTCACGTCGCCATTCTTGAGCGACTTGTAGAGGTCGCGCAAGTCGACGATCTGGGCCGTGGTCCACGCCTTCGCGTCGCGCTTTTGGTGCAGCGACAGATCCTCAAGCGTGATCCCCATCTCTTCGTAGGCGTCGGCCAGCTTGGCGATGACTTCAGCCAGAGTGGTGCCCTTGAGAATGTTGTCGGAGAAGGCCGCCTTGGCTGCCTTGAGCCCTGCCGACACGTACCAGGCGGGAAGGGCGTGCTCAATCGTCGTGCGGACGGTCTTGGACGCGGCACTATTGAGCTGCATGGAGCGCCACCGAGCCGCTTGCTCGGCGTCCTTGCCGAACTTCGCCGGGGGAGCCGCCAAGATGTACTCCATCTGCCGGATCATCTGCGTGATCTTGATGCCATCGATCACCGTCGCCGCCATCACCACCCGCTCGGTATCATCACCAGGGGTCCGATGGGTATCGACAATCGCGATCTGGACCTTCAGACCGCCGTACTCAGCGGCGAGAGCATCCATGAGCCACACCGATGCACCCTCGACGTGCTTTCCTCCCGCTGGGAAGCGGTAGTAGCCATCGTCCTTCAGTTGCTCTCCGACTGCCTGAGCCACCCTGATGAGGTGTGCCATGTCCCGGTTGATGACCGTCCGGTAGGTCTGGCACAGCGCCACAAACTCCTCGATGTCGGTGCCGCCTCCCCGTCGCTTGGCTTGGGGCGCCACCTCGGTCTTTGCGAGGCCAAGTGCTCCGAGCCCTGGCTTGAGAATGTTGTTCTGAGGCGTGTTGCCGTTGCTTGCGTCTGCCATGTGCGTTCCTTTTTTATCGCCGTTTCGGCATTTTGGTTTTGAGTCGGCCAAGCTGCACGTATGCAGTCGGCTCGACGGTATAGGGCGTGGGTGCCACTTTGTACCCAGCCCGGTAGATACGATTGATCGCTTGGCCCATCCCCAGATCCAGCCCGGCCAGCGGTCCGATCCTGGTAAGCAGTTCGGCCCGCAGCTGCTTGAGGCGATCCTCGTCAGCCTTCTGGCGCTCGGAGATCTCTCGCCACTCCCGCGCCATGGCCAACTCGCCGTTTGTCGGTTCCCGGTATTCGAGGACGCTCGGCCCGTGTTTCTTGGCGAGCCAGCTGATGCATTCCCGCTCTCCTGTTGGATCGGGTTCATGCCCCTCGATGAGGTGCCGCTGGCGCCACTCACCCACCCGGTCTACTAGGCGCTTCTGCACGTCGTGATCGGCCCACAGCCGGAAGCGCTTGATCGTCATCCCCCGGTTGAGGATGAGTGCGCAGAGATCCCACGCTGGCAGCTTGGTCGCCTCCAAGTACCAGTAGACTTGGAGCGCATAATGAGGCGGCAGCAGGTTCTCGGCTCCTTCCCCCCACTGCACGATCTCGCAGCTCTCCCCCCAATCTTCTGGGATGCCGCTCGTCTTGGCTTCAGCGCCGATCACCATGTTCGAGGCAAGGCACACCCCAAAGGCATCGGGTGTGACGCGCATCCATGGCTCGTCGCCGTTGATCACGATCTCAGCTTCCGGGTTGCCCCCGGCGTAGATGTTCCTGGGCAGCTCAAGATGCAGCCCGAAGTCTTCCGCCCCAAGCGACAGCGCCACGTTTTCGAGGGCTCGTCCCCGGCGCAGCGTCTTTTCGATGTCGTCATTCGTTCGCCGCCGCTCGCCGTGCCATTCGCTCCACACGCTCCACGGTCCTCCGTGTGGGCTGATACCCAAGATGCGAGCCACCGCGCTGCCACCAATCGCGTGCTCGCTATCGGTGCGCGCGTCCAGCCATTCCTGGCGGTTGTTGTAGACGTGGACTCTTTCTTGAGGGATCGGTATTTCGATCATCTGCACTCCTCCCCATGTTGTGCCAGACATGTCTGACAGAGACGCCAACCACACTTGCGGCAGACATCTACCCAAAACTTTCCGCAGCTTTGAGCGCAGCTATCGACGATCGGCCTGAACGTCGCCCTGGGATAGAGCCCGCGCACTCCAGAACGGAAGTGGACGCGCCCGCATTCACAGGTGGGACTGCGACCGTCCCATCCGCAGTCTTGCGGGCAGTTCATCTGGGCGGGTTCCCAGCGCACCGTTTCTTCGGTGCCGTAGACCCGCTTACGATCTTGCTCGGCCTGCACTCTACTGGCCAAAGTGAGCAGATCAGCCCGCGTCTTCCAATGCTCCCCCCGCACAAACCCCCTGCCGCGCAGATAGCGCTCGGCGCGAAGGAAGACGCATTTCTTGGCGGTCTTCGATGCCGCACAACAGGCTCCACGCAGCTCGTCGGCGCTGCAACCTTCAGCGATTTGGGCGTTGACTCCATCGCTCACGGTTCAATTCCTTCCCAGGTGGCTAGTCGCGCTGATCCCCGCAGTCCATGTTGAACTTCCGATCAAGCATCTGAGCCGCTTGGTTAATGTCAAGCTTAAACTAACGCTTTTTTGCGGACTCGACATACAGTCGCTTCAGTGGATAGACGATCTTGTCAACAACTTGCTTGACCAGAACCTGATCCA
>CAZMBE010000065.1:0-6543 GCA_964564625.1 uncultured Syntrophaceae bacterium
GATCGAACGCGTGATGCTCCCCAACCAGGTCCTCGAGGTCCTGCGCGAGCGCATCGTCGACCGCGTCTACGCGCCCGACGAGCGCCTGAACATCGACGCGCTCGCGCGCGAGCTCGAGGTCAGCTCGACGCCGATCCGCGAGGCGCTCGGGCGCCTCGTCGCCGAGGGGCTGGTGCGCTCCGAGCCCTTCGTCGGCTTCTCGGTCGCGCCGATGCCGCCGGAGCAGTGGTACCGCGAGCTGTACGAGTTCCGGCTGCTGCTCGAGCCCTGGGCCGCCGCGGCTGCCGCGACGCGCCGCGAGCCGGCGCTGCTCGGGGAGCTCGAGTCGCTGCTCGCCGCGATGGACGGCGCCGCGCTCGACCGCCGCTACCGGCGCTTTCGCAGCTTCACCGACGCGGACGCCGCGTTCCACCGGGCGATCATCGCCGGTGCCGGCAACGCGCCGGCGCTGAAGTCGTACGACGACCTTCGCATCCACCTGCACCTGTCGCGGCTGTTCATCGACCGCGACCAGCACACCGCGGACACGCGCCGGCAGCACCACGGCATCTACCGCGCGATCCTCGCCGGCGACGGGCCCCGGGCGGCCGAGCGCATGCGCGAGCACCTGAACGAATCGAAGGACCTGCTCATCGGCAAGCCCGTCGCGCCTCCCGCGCGCCGTCGGGTCAAATCGGGCAACAGCGCAAAGGAGGCGCTACGCACATGAAGAAGACACGAATCCTGGCTCTGGCGGCGGGCATCGCGGCCGCGTTCACCTTCGCGGCGGGCGCCGCCGCCCAGACCCTTCGCTTCGGCCACGCGAACACGTCGGCCGAGATCGCCGGCGAGCTCTTCCAGGAGTTCGCCGACAACGTCACCAAGGCCACCGGCGGCGCGGTCACGATCAAGGTCTTCCCGGCCGAGCAGCTCGGCAAGGAGATCGACCTGATCAAGCAGGTCAAGGAGGGCGCGCTCGACATCTCCGCGCCGTCGATGGCCGCGGCGTCGTCGCTGGTGCCCGCGCTCGAGATCGCGAGCGCGCCGTTCCTGTGGCGCGACTGGTCCGAGGCCGAGGCGGTCATCCGCGGCCCGGCGTTCGACCCGATCTTCGCCGACCTGCGCGACAAGCACTCGATCGTGCCGCTCACGCGCGTGTGGTACTGGGGCTGGCGCGAGCTCACCACGCTCGACCGCGAGGTGCGCAAGCCCGACGACATGAAGGGCATGAAGATCCGCGTCCCCGAGAGCCCGGTCTGGGTCGAGATGATCCGCGCGTACGGCGCGTCGCCCACGCCGGTGCCGTTCGGCGAGGTCTACACCGCGCTGCAGCAGCGCACCGTCGACGGCCAGGAGAACCCGGTCCCGACGATCTTCGCGCGCAAGTTCTACGAGGTGCAGGGCTACGTGTCGATGACGCGGCACATGCTCCAGAACAACATGATCGTGATCAACCGCGACAGCCTCGCGCGCCTGAAGCCCGAGCACCAGAAGCTGCTGCTCGACGAAGCGGCGCGCGTGTCGGCGAAGAACACGACGCTGCAGCAGGGGCGCGAGGCGTCGATGCTCGAGGACATCCGCAAGACGGGCAAGACGAAGATCATCGAGAACGTCGACCGCGACGCGTTCGCGCAGCGCTCGCAGGTGGTGCTGAAGAACATGGAAGGCCGCTGGGGCAAGGCGAACCTCGACCGCGTGCTGACCGCGATCGCCGCCCGCCGCAAGTAAGCCGCGGCGCATGGGCTTTCTCGAGACGATCCGGCGCGTCGACCGCTGGCTGAGCCGCGTCGAGGACGCGTGCCTGGCGTTCCTGCACGCGGCGGTCGCCTCGCTGGTGTGCGCCGCGGTCGCTTTCCGCTACGCGCTGAACGACCCGCTGACGTGGTCCGAGGAACTGATCATCCTGCTGTTCGGCTGGATGATCTTCCTCGGCGTCGCGAACGCGTTCCGGATGCGCACGCACATCATCATCGACGTGGTCGTGCTGTTCGCGCCGCGCCCGCTGCGCAGGCTGTTCGGCGCGGTCTCCACGATCGCGACCGGAGCGGTGCTGTGCGTGCTCGCGTGGTTCGGCGCGAAGTACATGCTGCGCGAGCTGCCCAACGAGACGCCGATGCTCGGCATCTCGGCCGCGTGGGCGATCGCGCCGCTGGTGCTGGGCACCGCGCTCGGTCTGCTGCACCTCGTGCGCAACCTGGTCGACGAGGGCGTCGACGGCGCGCTCTGGTCCGACATCACGACGCGGGAGTAGCCGGCGATGGTCACCCTGCTGCTGTCCGTGTTCGGCGTGCTGCTGGTCATCGGCGCGCCGATCTGGATCGGGATGGTCGCGTCCGCGGTCGCCGCGATCTGGTCCGAGGGCATCCCGCTCACGGTCGTCGCCCAGCGCGTGGTCGCCGGCGTGCAGTCGTTCCCGCTGCTCGCGATCCCCCTGTTCACGCTCGCCGGCTCGCTGATGAACGCCTCCGGCATCTCGGAGCGCCTGTTCAGCTTCACGCAGGCGTTCGTCGGCCACATCCGCGGCGGTCCGGCGCACACGCTGGTGGTCGGCGAGATCTTCCTGTCCGGCATCTCGGGGTCGTCGGTCGCCGACACCGCGGCCGCGTCGCGGGTGTTCGTGCCGCAGATGGAGAAGATGGGCTACCCGCGCGCGTTCGGCGCGGCGCTCGCCGCGATCGCCGGCACGCTCGGGCCGATCATCCCGCCGTCGATCCTGATGGTGGTCTACGCGTGGCAGGCCAACGTCTCGCTGGGCAAGCTCTTCGTCGCCGGCATCGTGCCGGGGCTGGTGATGGCCGGCTGCATCATGATCACGATCGCGATCCTCGCGCGCATGCGCGACTTCAGGCCCGCCGGCGCGTTCTCGCTCGCTCGCCTGTGGGTGGAGTTCCGCAAGGCGTCGCTCGCGCTGTTCATGCCGGTGCTGATCATCGTGGGCTTCCGTGCGGGACTGTTCACGGCCACCGAAATCGCCGGCGTCGCGTGCGCGTACTCGCTGGTCGTCGGCATGTTCATCTACCGGAACATCCGGCTGCGCGACCTTCCCCCGATCCTGGTGCAGACTGCGCGCGAGACCGCGGTGATCCTCGCGATCGTCGCCGCGGCCGCGCCGTTCAGCTGGATCCTCGCCGTGGGCCAGGCGCCGCAGCTCGTGACCGCGGCGATGACGTCGATCTCGACCGACCCGCTGGTCGTGATGCTGATCCTGAACATCCTGCTGCTGATCGCGGGCATGTTCATGGAGACGCTCGGGATCATGATCATCCTCGTGCCGATCCTCGTGCCGCTGCTCACCGCGCTGCACATCGACCTGGTCCACTTCGGCGTCGTGCTGCTGGTGAACCTCGTGATCGGGCAGGTGCACCCGCCGATCGGCGTGCTGTGCTTCGTCTCGATGGCGATCACGCGCGTGCAGCTGTGGCCGCTGTTCAAGGAGATCTGGCCGTTCCTGATCGCGCTGCTCGTGGCGCTCGGGATCATCGCCTACGTGCCCGCGCTCAGCCTGTGGCTGCCGGCGGTCGCGGGATTCAGCTGAATCGAAACCACGCCGGCCCGCGCGCGCCGCCGGCCGGCCGCCTCAACGGAAGCGTGTCAATGAGCACCATCACCAGCGTCGAGATCGTCGACTTCCAGTTCGACTCCCCCAACAAGCAGCGGGTCGGCACCGGCCAGCTCGTGACGTTCAAGCGCGGCTCGTCGATCCGCGTCACCAAGAACGCGATCGCGATCACCACCGACGACGGCCTGCGCGGCGAGTACGTGACCAACTGGGTCGCCACCCCCGCCACGCGCGGCGAGATGGACATGCTCGCGCCGTTCCTGATCGGGCGAAACGCGATGGCGCGCGAGGAGATCTTCGACGACCTCAAGCGCGAGATCCGGCAGTGGTCCGGCATGGGCCACGGCCCGCTGGACATCGCGCTGTGGGACCTCGCCGGCAAGAAGTACGGCGCGTCGGTCTCCGAGCTGCTGGGCGGCTACCGCAGGCGGCTGCCGGTGTACGCGTCGACCTACCTCGGCGACGACGACGAAGGCCTGAACAGCAAGGAGGCGTACGCGGACTTCGCCGAGCAGTGCTACGCGATGGGCTTTCGCGCATACAAGATCCACGGCTGGAACGACGGCGACGCGCGCCGCGAGGCCGAGAACGTGGTGCACGTCGCGAAGAAGGTCGGCGACCGCATGACGCTGATGCTCGACCCCGCCAACCAGCTGCGCAAGTTCTCCGACGCGCTCTACGTCGGCAAGGCCTGCGACGAGGGCAACTACTTCTGGTACGAGGACCCGATGCGCGACAACGGCAAGTCGGCGTTCATGCACCGCAAGCTGCGCGAGATGATCAGGACGCCGCTGCTGATCACCGAGTACGTGCGCGGCATCGAACCGAAGGCCGACTTCGCGATCGCCGACGGCACCGACTTCCTGCGCGTGGACCCCGAGTACGACCACGGAATCACCGGCGGGCTGCGCATCGCGCACCTGGGCGAGGCGCTCGGGCTGGACGTCGAGGTGCACGCGTGCGGCCCCGCGCACCGGCACCTGATGTCGGCGATGCGCAACAGCAACTTCTACGAGCTCGCGCTCGTGGGGCCCGACTGCCCGAACATGGTCGCGCCGGTCTACACCTGCGGCTACACCGACCAGCTCGACTGCTGCGGCGCCGACGGCTGCGTCGAGGTGCCGTCGGGGCCGGGCCTGGGCGTGACGTACGACTGGGACTTCATCCGCGCCAACGCGGTCGCGACCCGGGTCTACCGCTGAGCGGGGCGCGGGCGAGGGAGGCGAGGATGCGCGTCGGCTGGATCGGCGTCGGCCTGATGGGCCACGGCGCCGCGAAGAACGTGCTCGAGAAGGGACACGCGCTCGAGGTGCTCGGCAACGTCAATCGCGCGCCGGTCGAGGACCTGGTGCGGCGCGGCGCGCGCGAGGCCGCGAGCCCGCGCGCAATGGCCGCCGCCTGCGACGCGGTCTTCCTCGCGCTGCCCTCGAGCGTCGAGGTCGAGCGCGCGGTGTTCGGCGACGACGGACTGCTCGGCGCGGCGCGCCCCGGCTTCGTGCTGGTCGACGCGACCACGTCGGATCCCGCCTCGACGCGGCGCATCGGCGCCGCGCTGCGCGCGCGCGGCGCCGACATGGTCGACGCGCCGATGAGCCGAACGCCGAAACAGGCCGAGGAAGGTCGGCTCGCCAGCTTCGTCGGCGGCGAGCGCGCCGCGCTCGAGCGCGTGCTGCCCGTGATCAGCTGCTACGCGGACACGGTCGTCGAGACCGGGCCGCTCGGCAGCGCCCACACGATCAAGCTGCTGAACAACTTCCTCGCGCTCGCGACCGGCGCGGTCGTGGGCGAGGCGCTCGCGGCCGCGATGTCGCTCGGCGTCGACCTGTCCGTCTTCGACGCGGCCGTCCGCACCGGGGGCGCCGACAGCGCGATGTACCGGCGCTTCGCGCACTGGGCGCTCGAAGGCGACGACTCCCACTTCCAGGCGACGATGCGCATCGGCGAGAAGGACCTGCGCTACTACCGGCAGATGGCCGACGCCGCCGAGCTGCCGACGGCGATGGCCGACGCCGCCACGCAGCTCTACCGGCTCGCGAGCCAGCTGGGCCACGCGCGCCAGTTCATGCCGGTGCTGCCGAGCATCCTCGCCTCGCTCGCCGACGGCCGCGAACGCGCGCTTCCGCGGCGCGAGTAGCGGGTACGCCCGAAGCTGCGGCCCTCGGGGCGTGCGCGGCGCGGGCGCCGCCCGCCGAAGCGTTCCGGAAATCGCGAAACGGCGTGTCAGGGTCCCGGGGCGCCGGCGCCCAACGCCGAATGCACGGCCTCTCCGGGTGTGCGCAAACACAACGGCCCCCGGGGGTGGGCTTGATTTCCCTGGGGATCCCCCTAATTCTTGACGATCCCCGGCCGCAACCGGCCCGCCGGCAGGTAATTTGTGGAGCATGGCCGACGCCGTGCGAGGAATCGCGGCGCCGCGTGCGGCGTTTCTCGTCCGAAGTCGAAGTTCCCACGGGAAAGGAGTCGATGCTCACGCCCGAAGCGACGCAACCGTCCGGCTCGTCGAAGGCGTCCGCCAGGCGGACGCCCGGCACGCCGCCGCGCGAGGCCGACCTGCTGCGCAGCCTCGACGGCATCGTCTGGGAGGTCGACGCGCGCACCGGCACGCCGACGTTCATCGGCGGCCAGTGCGAACGCATCCTCGGGTACTCGGCCGAGAAGCTCGCCGAGCCCGAGACCTGGCGCGCGCTCGTGCATCGCGACGACGCCGCGTGGGTCGGGCGGCGCCGGCAGGCCGAACTGAGCGAAACCGGGGCGTACACGCTCGAATACCGGGTGCTGACCGCGGACGGCCGGGTGCTCTGGGTCCACGACTCGGCGCGCTGGCACGACCGCGAGGACGGCGCCGGCTTCGTCCGCGGGCTGATGGTCGACGTGACCGGGAGCCACGTCGCGCGCGAGCGCCTCGTGATGGCCGCGAGCGTGTTCGAGAACGCGTCGGATGCGATCCTGATCACCGACGCCGACAACCGCATCGTCGACGCGAACCCGGCGTTCACCCGGATCTC
>CAZMBE010000066.1:0-6275 GCA_964564625.1 uncultured Syntrophaceae bacterium
GGCCTCCTTGCCATCTCGCGCGGGCCCTATTGCCCTGCGCATGCCCTAATACTAGGGCAAGTGGCGGCCAGGCGCAAGTCCGGACAAACCCTAGTCGGCCCGTCCGGGCGGTACCGCCAGCGGTTGCGCCAACTTACCGATTGGGGTACACTCAGGACACATGGATAAGAGACCACAAATCCCAAGCGGCGAGGAGGTGCGCGCGGCCCTCGCGCCGTACTCCGTCGCCGGTGTAAGCGCGCTATCGCTGCAAAGCGGTGTCCCGGCGCCTACGATTGCAAAAATCAAGTGGGGCGAAACGCGAGACCCGCGAGTATCGACTGTGCGGCTGCTGTGGCCCCTGATCGCGCCGAGGAGCAGCGGCGGCAGGTGGCGCGAATGACGCCGCCGCCAGCCGCGCGCAAGCGACGCAAGCCGGCTGGCGTCGGGCGCAGCGAGTACCCGCCCGGGTATTTCATTGAACCCGTGCGTGCCTGGGTTGGCCCGTTCGGCCCGTTGTGGGAGCCGAGCGCATTCCGCGCGCTGCCGCCGCCGCGGCCGCAAGCGGCTGGGTTGCAGCAGGGCAATTCGCACTCCGAGCGCGAGCGGCGCGCGCAGACGGGCGTCGGCTGGGGCGCCGGGACGATTGCGTTGCCGCGCACGCCGGGGCATCGTAGACCGGGATGGATGACTAGCGCGGGTGGCGAGAAATGACGGGCGCGCAGGAGGTAGTGGCATGAACTACTACGAACGCCACATCGGAGACTACCTCAAAGACACCGCGCACCTGACGCTGCTCGAACACGGCGTCTATACGCGGTTGCTCGACGTGTACTACACGCGCGAGGACGGAATCCCCGAGGCCGACGCCGGGCGCCTCGTCGGCGCCCGCCTTCCGGCCGAGAAGCAGGCACTTCGAAGCGTGCTGTCCGAGTTCTTCGCGCTGCGAGACGGGCTGTGGCGCCAGCGGCGTGCGGATGCCGAAATCGAGCGTCTGCAGGGCAAGCGCGCGAAGGCGTCCGCATCCGCGCGCGCGCGCTGGGCGCAAGGTGAACGCAATGCGAAGGCACATGCCGATGACATGCGAACGCATATGCGATCGCATAGCGAACGCAATGCGAACGCAATGCACGCGCGCCCGTCCCCAGTCACCAATCACCAATCACCAAATACAGCTAAGACACGCACTGCTACTTCCCCGGAAGTTGCGCGTGTTGGTCAGACGCAATCGTCGCCGGATAGCCGAAAACCGCCGGATCCGGACGGCGGAACAGGGGCGGCCCCTGCCCCAACGCCGCCGCCTGCGGCGCCGCCGAGCGCGGCAGCGAGCGCATGCATGGCGATGCGCGCCGCCGGCATCGCCGATGCGAACCCGGGCCATCCAGACTTGCTGGCACTGCTGGACGCTGGCGCCACGGAGGCCGAGTTTGTCGGCGCCGCAACGACGGCTGCCGGCCGCGGAAAGGGCTTCGCGTATGCGGTCGGCATGCTGCGGCAGCAGCGCACCGACGCGGCAAAGACCGCCGCCGGACTGCACCGCGGACCGATGCCGCAGCGCAGCAACGGCCACGCCCCCGAGCCCGCATGGCGCGCCGAGCAGCGCGCGCGCTGGGTCGCCTTCGCCGGCCCCGCGGCATCGCCCGAGGCGCGCGCGGCAGTGGCAGCAGCCACAGCAGCGGCGCCGCCTTTGCCCGCTACGATCGACCTGGAGGAGCCACACCATGCCCCTGCCGCAAAGCTGGGTTGACGCGCTGTTCGCGCGGCTGTCGCTGCGCTACGGCGTGGCCTTCCTGCGCCAGTACGGCGACGCCGATCCCGTGGCCGTCAAAGCGGATTGGGCCGATGTGCTCGGCGGCTTCCGCGAGCACGGCGACGCGCTGGCCTACGCGCTGGCGAACTTGCCGGACGCGCCGCCAAACGCGACGCAGTTCCGCGCGCTGGCGCGGCGTGCGCCGGCCCCGGCCGCGCCACAACTGCCGCCCCCGAAGACGCCGCCGCCGCCAGAGGTGCGCGCACTCGCCGACCGCATGAATGGCCGGCCGACAAACGCCGCGCAGCAGTGCCTGGACAGCATCGCCCGCGCCGTAGTCGCCCGCGGCGCAGGCGTAAGCCCCGCACAGCGCCACGCGGCCGAGCACTGCCTGCGCATGCCGGGCACGACGCTGCCTCCGGCCCTCGCCGCCGATCCGCGCTTCGCGGCCCTGATCGCTGGCGCCGATGCCTCGCCAACGCACGAGAACAGGGCGCCACGCGACGATCGCCAGCCTGTGGATGGGGTGCCAGCGGCAGCGGCCGAAAACGCCGCCAGCGGCCAGATAGAGGCCTTGCCGGGCAATTGTCGCCAGAACACAGATGCGACGACAGTTCAGATGCCGGCTGCGACCGCGGAATCAGCGCAGGGGGTCGTCGATGAATGAGCAATGGTCGGACGATCGCGCGCTGGCGGTATATCGGCGCGTGTTCCCGGGTGACCCGGTATGGCATGGCGAGGACCCACGCGCACGCGCGATCGCCGACGAAATGCGTGCGGTGAAGTACGCTGAGACCGACGAGGCCGCGTGTGCGGTCATCGCGTGGTGGGGGTGCGATTGTTGGGACGACCGCGCGGTGCTGCGGGCGGTGAAGCGGATCCGGAGGGCTCGGTGATGACTATGCCGTGGCAGATGAGCCACCGGGCAGATCCGGCGGCACGGGTGATGGCCGATCGGCACTACAGCCGGCAGCGAGTCGGCGCGCCGCAGTTCGTGGCGCCGGGCAGCTGCCTGGTGCTGCGCGCGCCGCTGGCGCTGTGGGTGACGCTGCGACAACTGCCGCAGTACGTTCGGCATGCGTGGGCGGGCGCGTGGGTGTGCTCGCTGTTCCGCAACGAGGGTGAGGGCCGCAGCAGCACGCTGATCCGGCAGGCGATCGCCGCGTCGCGCGCGGAGTTCGGCGACCCGCCGCCGGAGGGGATGGTGACGTTCTGCGACGCCACGCGCGTGCGCCACAAGCGCGACGTGGGGCGGTGCTTCCGCCGCGCCGGGTTCCGCGTGGTGGGCCAGACGCGGAGCGGCCTCGTGGCGTTGCAATTGCCGCCGGACGCGTTTCCGGCGCCGGCGGCAGCACTCTGGGCGCAGGCGCGGCTGTTCGAGGATGCGTCGGGGGCGGCACTGTGAACCACCGCCGCGGCACCCACACGCCCGACGACCCGCGCCAGCGGTGCACTGCGTGCGAGCAGGCGATGCGCACGCCGCTGTCTGGTGCGTATGCGGCCGGCTGCACGGAGTGCGCGGCTCGGCACCTGGCACACTCGCCGATGTATTGGGCTGCGTCAGTGGCGGACGCACTGACGCCGAGCTATCGGCATGCGCTGCGTGCGGCGTTCGGCGTCCAATGGATGGACGGGCATGCGCTCGTCAAGCGCTGGGCCGAGCGCATCGAGGCCGCGCATATCGCGGCAGAAAATGTCGCGTCTGTGCCGTGGAGTTGGTGCGAATGACGTCCGCCCGTGGCCGCCCGTGGCCGCCCGTGGCCGCCCGTGGCCGCCGCTGGCACTTGGCGATAGCTAGTACGAGGAGCGCATGAGCGGCAGACACAGCCGAAACAAGGGGGCCGCAGCAGAGCGCGAAGTGCTGCGGCTGCTCGGCGATGAGCTCGGCCAGGTTCTGGCCCGCAATTTGCTACAGTCGCGAGATGGCGGCGCGGACTGCCTGCAGGTCGTAGGGTGGGCGATCGAGGTCAAGCGCTGCGAGCGATTGAGCCGGCCTCGGTGGTGGGCGCAAGCGGTGGCGCAGGCCGAGCGCGAGGGCTGCCGGCCGATGCTCCTGTACCGCCGCAGCCGCGAGCCGTGGGTGGCGTGGTGGGCGGATGCGGGCGGGGTGCGGCGCGGGTCGCTGGCGGAGGCCGCCGGGGCGATCCGTGAGGTGTGGTTTGAGAGCGAGGCGGTGGGGCCCTCCGAGCATGGAGGCAGCAACGGATGACATCGGACACATTACGGCCCGGATCTGCAGCGCTACGCTCGCGCATCGTCGGCGAGGTACGCGACCGCCGCGGCGACTATGTCGATTTCGTGGGCGATACCGTGCAGGCATTCCGCGATGCTGGGCGGGCGTATTACAACGAGGCAATCCTCGTCACCGCCGTCGGCAGCCTGCCGATCCGCGCCGGCAAGCAGTTCGCCTATAGCCGCAAGCTGGGGAAGACGCATCAGAACGTGCTCGTATTCGTCAAGGGCGACGGCAAGCGGGCGGCTGCGCGTTGCGGCCCGGTTGCGGTTGACGATGCGGTGCTAGACGCGTTCATCCAAGCGGAAGGCGGCAATGAGAGCTGAACAACCCGCATCGATGCACGCCTGCGGATCGCGCCCGAGCTGCGTTAGGAAGCGCGGGTTTGTAAATGCCGTGTGCGCATCCAGCACGGCATTACGGATGGCGCCCAGGCGGGGGAAACGCGCCGCGATTGCAATAGCCGCGCGGAGATCGCCGGCTGCAAAGTGTGCGCGTAGCTGCGCGAGTTTTGTAGTAGCCATGCGGGCGACAGTAGCGGCTAGCGCTGCACGGAGCAACTCGGGGTAATCGCGCACATGGCAGCCGGCAACGCAACAAACGCAGCGCGCGCGCGCAGCCTGGACCGCCAGGTGAAGGCGCTCGAGCTGCGCCGCATGGGCAAGAGCTATCACGAGATTGCCGCGGCGCTCGGCATGGGCAGATCGCAGGCGCATAAGCTGGTGCAGGACGGCCTTGCGGAAGCGCGCGCGCAGGTAGCGGCCGACGCGGCCGAGTTGCGCGCGGAGGAGGTTAGCCGGCTAGACGCGATGCTCGCCGGGCTTTGGCCGGACGCGCGCCGCGGGCATCTGGGGGCGGTTGATAGGGTACTGCGCCTGATGGAGCGTCGCGCGCGTCTGCTCGGCCTGGATGCGCCGGAGAAAAAGGCCCTGGGCGGCCTGGAGGGGGCGCCGCCGGTCGCTGTCAGCGTGTCGCCCGAGCAGTACCGGGCCATCGCCGAAGAAGTGGCGGGCAAGACCTGACGGGACGCCATGCACGCCGACCGCGAGCTGATCGAGCGCATCGTGTCCGCCGACATGGCGCGCGCCGACATGTACTTCTTCGCGCGCTGGATGTTCCGACAACGGCGCGGCTACCAGTGGCAACGCGCGCCGCACCATCGCGTGATCAGCGACGCCCTGATGCGCGTCTATCGCGGCGAGTGCCGGCGGTTGATTATCAACATCCCGCCGCGGTACTCGAAGACAGAATTGGCCGTCGTCAACTTCGCGGCGTGGGCGATGGGCCGGCAGCCGGACAGCGAGTGGATCCACGTCAGCTATTCGGCGACGCTGGCCGCGACAAATAGCGCCGCGATCCGCGGGGTGCTGGATCATGAGGCATACGCCGATGTCTTCCCCGGCGTGCGGGTGGCGCAGGATTCGCGCGCGCGTGACCACTGGCGGACCGAAGCCGGCGGCGTGATGTACTCGGCCGGCGCGGGCGGCACCATCACCGGCTTCGGCGCCGGCAAACACCGCGACGGGTTCGGCGGGGCCATCCTGATCGACGATCCGCACAAGGCCGACGAGGCGCGCTCCGACGTGGTGCGCGCTGGTGTGATCGAGTGGTTCCGCAATACACTGGAGAGCCGGCGCAACGCGCCGCAGACCCCGATTGTGCTGGTCATGCAGCGGCTGCACGAAGACGACCTGGCCGGCTGGCTACTGCGTGGCGGCAATGGCGAGGAATGGGAACACCTGTGCCTGTCGGCGTGGGCCGACGAAGACGCCGGGCTGCCGCTGTGGCCCGAGAAGCACAGCGCCGAGGATCTGCGGCGCATGGAGCTTGCGAGCCCGTACACGTTCGCGGGCCAGTACCGGCAGCTACCAGCGCCGCCGTCTGGCGGTATCTTCCGGCCGGCGCAGCTCGTCATCGTTGACGCGATCCCGGCCGGCGCGGTCGAATGGGTGCGCGGCTGGGATCTGGCGAGCCTCGACGGCGCTGGCGACTGGACGGCAGGCGCCAAGCTGGGCCGCTATCCCGATGGCCGCTACGTGATCGCCGACATGGTGCGAGTGCAGGAGGGACCGGACGCGCGCGACCGCACGCTGACGAATACCGCCGCCCTCGACGGCGTGCATTGCCGCATCAGCATCCCGCAGGATCCTGGGCAGGCCGGGCGCACGCAGGTGCTGGACCTGACGCGCAAACTGGCCGGGCGCTCCGTGCGCAGCAGCCCGGAGGGTGGTGATAAGATCACGCGCGCCGAGCCGTTTGCGTCGCAGGTCAACGTCGGCAATGTGATGATGCTGCGCGCCGCGTGGAATGATG
>CAZMBE010000067.1:0-5930 GCA_964564625.1 uncultured Syntrophaceae bacterium
GTCGGCCCGACCCCCGAGCAGATCGCCCTGCTCGGCGACAAGATCAGCGCCAAGAAGATCGCGGTGGCCGCCGGCGTGTCGACCACGGAGATCGTCGAACTGCGCGACGGCCGCGTGCCCGACGGGATCGGCCTGCCCGTGCTGATCAAGGCTGCCGCCGGTGGCGGCGGCCGCGGCATGCGGGTGGTGTCGGATCCCAAGGATCTGCCCGTCGCCGTCGAGGCCGCGTCCCGGGAGGCGCTCGCCGCGTTCGGCGACGCCACGGTGTTCCTGGAGCCCTACATCGTGCGCGGCCGGCACGTGGAGGTGCAGATCCTCGGTGACGCGCACGGCAACGTGCTGCACTTCTTCGACCGCGAATGCTCCATCCAGCGCAGGAACCAGAAGATCGTCGAGGAAGCGCCCGCACCGGGAATCGACGACGCCACCCGGCAGCGGCTCTGCGCGGCGGCGGTCGCGCTGGCCGTCCATGTCGGCTACCAGGGTGCCGGCACGGTCGAGTTCTTCGTCGGTGACGACGGTGTCGTGGTCTTCCTGGAGGTCAACACCCGGCTTCAGGTGGAGCACCCGGTCACCGAGGCCATCACCGGCGTCGACCTGGTGGAACTGCAGTTGCTGGTGGCCGCCGGGGAGCCACTGCCGCTCACCCAGGCCGACATCGCGGTCGACGGGCACGCCATCGAAACCCGCGTGGTGGCCGAGGACCCGGCCGCGGGCTGGCTGCCCTGCACCGGCGTGCTCGAGGAGTTCGACATCCCGGCGGACGTGCGGGTGGACTCCGGAGTCCGGGCCGGGTCGGTGATCTCGCCGAACTACGATTCGTTGCTGGCCAAGGTGATTGCGCACGCGCCGTCGCGGGCCGGGGCGGCGGGCATCCTGGCGCGGGCGCTGCGCGGCAGCCGGATTTCGGGTGTGCAGACCAACGCCGCAACCCTGACCGCGATCCTCGCCGAACCCGACTACCTGGCTGCCGCCACCTACACCAGCTACCTGGACGAGCATCCCGAAGTGCTGACCGCCGGCGCGCCGGAGGGCGACGACCGGATCGCCCTGCTACTGGGAGCCGTCTTCGCCGCCGAGCAGGACGAGCGAAAAGCCAACCGCTGCAATGGCTTTGCGCCAACCGGATGGCGGAACCTGGCCACCCGGGGCCAGCGTCAGCAGTGGTCCGCGGGGGAGACGCAGTACTGGGTCGAGTACAGCCTGACCGGTAACTCGGCGACGGTACTGGTCGGTGATCCGCCCACACCGGACGAGCGGGGCGATCTGCCCGGCGACAGCAGGGCACGTCATCGGGTGCGGCTGTTGCGCCGCGGCGCGGACGTGCAGGTGATCGAACTCGACGGCTGCCGCCGAACCGTTCACGTCATGCTGGCCGACGACGGCGCCACCGCCCACACCTCGTCGCCGGCGGGTGCGCTCACCTGGCGGCGCGTGCCGAGGTTCCAGGACCACGACGCCGACGAGGGTGGCGGCGGCCCGCGCTGCCCGCTGCCCGGAACCGTTGTCGCCCTTCACGTCAGCGCGGGCGACCGGGTCGGCGAAGGCGACTGCCTGATGGTGGTGGAGGCGATGAAGATGGAGCACAAGATCATCGCCGCGGCACCCGGGGTGGTCGAGCAGGTGTGCTTCGGTGTCGGGGACCGGGTCGACGAGGGCGACCTGCTGGTCGCGCTGCGCGCAGCCGAGCAGGGCTAGCCGGTGGCCGAGACGACGCGGCCCATCCGGGTCGCCAACTGCTCCGGTTTCTTCGGTGACCGCCCGTCGGCGGCCCGCGAGATGGTCGACGGCGGTCCGATCGACGCGCTGACCGGTGACTGGCTGGCCGAGTTGACCATGCTGATCCTGGCCCGCACGAGGGGCAGACGCGCGGGCGGCGGCTATGCGGGCAGTTTCGTCACCCAGATGGAGGAGGTGATGGGCACCTGCCTGGACCGCGGCATCAAGGTGGTGTCCAACGCCGGCGGGCTCGACCCGGCCGGCTGCGCCGAGGCGGTCGCACAGATCGCCGCGCGGCTCGGCTTGTCACCGACGATCGCTTACGTCACCGGCGACGACCTGATGGACCGGCTGCCCGAACTGCACGGCAGCGGCGCGCTGCAACCCTTCGAAAGCGACACACCCCTGGGCGAGCCGGGCGGGTATCTCACCGCCAACGCGTATCTCGGGTGCTGGGGCATCGCCGAGGCGCTCGGTGCGGGCGCCGACATCGTCATCACCGGTCGCGTCACCGACGCCGCCCTGGCCTGTGGTCCGGCCGCCTGGCACCACGGCTGGAAACACGACGACTACGACAAACTGGCGGGCGCCGTGGTCGCCGGCCACGTGATCGAGTGCAGCGCCCAGGCCACCGGAGGCAACTACTCGTTCCTCGCCGAGGAACTCGCCGACCGCGGCATGCTGCCGGTGCGGTTCGGGTTTCCGTGGGCCGAGATCGCCTGGGACGGAACGGCGGTCATCGGCAAGCACGACGGCACCGGAGGCGTGGTCTCGGTCGGCACCGTTATCTCGCAGCTGCTCTACGAGATCGGCGGCCCGCGCTATGTCGGTCCCGACGTCACCACGCGGTTCGACACCATCGCGCTCGAGCAGATCGCCTCCGATCGGGTGCGGATCAGCGCGGTCACGGGAGAACCGCCGCCGGACCGGCTCAAGGTCGCGATGAACGAGGTCGGCGGCTACCGGAATTCCTTCACCGTCGCGCTGACCGGACTCGACATCCCGGCCAAGCTGGAGCTGGCGCAGCGCACCTTCTGGGACGCAAACCCCTATGGCCCAGATGATTTCGACGAGGTCTCCAGCGTCGTCGCCCGGACCGACCGTCCCGACGCCGACACCCAGGACGAGGCGACCGCGACGTGGCGGCTCACTGTCAAGTCGCGCGAGGAGGCGAAGGTCGGCCGGGTGTTCTCGGACGCCATCGTCCACACGGCGCTCTCCAGCATCGCCGGCATGTACCTGCTCGGCGACGGTCCCACCGGGGCCAAGCCGTTCGGGGTTTATCGCCCCGCGTCGGTGCCGGCCGACCTGGTGCCGCAGCAGGTGCACATCGGTGCCGGGCCGCCGCTCGTCGTCAACTCGCCCGTGCCGACACCCTCGGCGAGTTCCGTTGCGGTGAGCGATCCGCCGAAACCCGACCCCGGCGGGTCATCGCAGCCCACCGTCGAGGCGCCGCTGGGCGCCGTCGTCGGAGCCCGATCCGGCGACAAGGGCGCCAACGCCAACCTAGGTGTCTTCGTCCGCGAGGCGGCCCAGTTCGGCTGGCTCGACGAGTTCCTCACCGTGGACAGGTTGAAGGACCTGCTGCCCGAGGTGCGACCGCTCACGGTTCACCGCTACCGGTTGCCCAACCTCAACGCGGTCAACTTCGTGATCGAGGCGCTGCTGGAAGAGGGGGTGGCGGCCTGTAGCCGGCAGGACCGCCAGGCCAAGGCGCTCGGAGAATGGTTGCGCTCCAGGGTCGTTCCGATTCCGGCGTCGCTGCTGTGACCTTGACCCGTCACGATGTGGCCGGAGCCGGCCCGTCGCTGGCCGGCCCGGCGAAACACTGCGCGAGCAGCATCCACTCCCGCGCCGCCGCGCCGTGCACCATCAGGCCGGTGTCGTCGACGTGGGTGCGCTGGGTGACCACCAGGCAGAAGTCCTCGGCGGCGCCGCCGATCGAGTCCTCGGCATCGTCGGGCCCGAAGACCCACAGCTCACCCGACGGCGCCGTCAGCTCCACCCGCACCCCGGCCTGCGGCGGCTGCATCCCGCGGTTGGCGTAGCTCCAGCCCCGGGTCAGAACACCAAGTGTCACAATATGTTTCACCCGGTCCGTGCTAGCACGGGTCGTCCCGACCGCTGTGGCCACGTCGGCTCCGTGCGCCCACACCTCCATCAGCCGGGCGGTCAGGAAGGACCGGGCACTCATCGGCGGTCCGTACCATGGCACCCGGTCGCCGTCGGCGAGCGTGGCAGAGGCCTCCGCGAGCATCCGGCGCGCATCCCGCCAGGCCGTCAGCAACTCCGCCGGTGACATCGACCGGTACGGCGCCAGGCTCAGATCGTCGATCGCCTCCGGTCCGAGGGGAAACCGTGCTCTCAGCTCTTCAGCCATGCCCGCGAACGTATTCGGGTCGGTGATCGCGATGGCGGCCGCGCGGTCGAAGTACGTCAGGTGCGCGATCTGTTCGAAGACCCTCCAGCGCGGACTGTCGGTTTCCGACATCCACGCGTCGGGTGCCAGTGGCGCGACGACGGCGTCCAGCGCGGCCTGCTCCGCGGCCAGATCGGTGATGATCCGGCTCAGGGATGTCACGCCGGCGCCCCCGCGCCCGTGTACAACGATTCGATGGTGTCGTGATGACGCTCGGCGATCACGCTGCGGCGCAACTTCATGGTCGGCGTCAGTTCCGGTGAGCCGGGGGCCCACGGTTCGTCGACGATCGCGAACCGCTTGATCTGCTCCACCCGGGCCAGGCGGGCATTGCCGGCGGCCACCGCCTTCTCGATCTCGTCGTGAACGAGCCGGCTTCGTGCCCGCTCCGCGAACGTGCCCGCCGGCAGGCCCGAGCTTTCGGCCCACTGCGCCAGCGCATCCGGGTCGAGAACGATCAGGGCGGTGAGGTACTTGCGCCGGTCACCGATGGCGACCACGTGCGAAATCAGGTGGGACTCGCGTTTGACGGCGGTCTCGATGGCGTCGGGGGACATGTTCTTGCCGGCCGAGGTGATGATGAGCTCCTTCTTGCGGCCGGTCACCCGCAGACACCGGTCGGCGTCGAGCTGTCCCAAGTCCCCGGTGTGCAGCCAGCCGTCGGCGTCGATCGCCTCGGCGGTGGCTTCCGGACGGTTGTCGTAGCCGGGGGTGATGTGCGGTCCGCGCACCAGGATTTCGCCGTCCGGTGCGATCCGGACGGCGACCTCCGGGTGGAACGTCTTGCCCACCGAACCGGGCTTGAGCTCGGCCAGTGACGAAAACGTCGCGATACCACCGGATTCCGTCATGCCGTAGCCCTCGATGACCGGGACTCCGAGCCCGGTGAACAGGCACAGCAGGTTGGCGTCGATGGGAGCCGCACCGCAGAGCGCCAGCGCGCATCTGTCCAAGCCCATCGCGCGACGCATCCGGGGGTACAGCAGCTTCTCGAATGCGTTGTGCCGCAGGCGCAGCAGCGCTCCCGGCGGCGTCCCGTTCATCCGGTGTTCGCCCATCCGGGTGGCCGTGTCCAGTGCCGCCGCGCCCAGCGCGGCCCTCGGCCCGCCCTCCGACGTCGCGGACTTCATCGCGGCGGCGAACTTCTCCCACACCCGAGGAACGGCCATCAGGAAGGCGGGCCGTACCGCGGGCAGCTGCATCCCGAGCTGCTCGAGATCGCGGACGTAGTGCACATGGGAACCCCATTGCAGCGCAAGGTAGTAACTGGCGAACCGTTCGGCGGCATGGGCCATCGGCAGATACGACAGCAGGCGGCCGCCGCTGCGCGTCGGATCGTCGCGGGCTCCCGCCTTCCGGTTCTTCGCGTCCGCTTCGACCTGGCGCTGGAAATAGCCGTCGACCATGTCGAGGGTGAAGCGGATGCCGCCATGGGTGAACAGCACGCCTTTCGGCGGTCCGGTGGTGCCCGAGGAGTAGACGATGGTGGCCAGGTCGTCCGCGGTGATGCCGGCGCGGGCCTCGTCCAGCGGCGCCCGATGACCCTCCGAGATCAGGCGGCGTCCCCATTCGAGGACCTCGGCCCAGCCGAGCGCGCTGTCGTCGGACCCCGATCCGTCCACCACGACCACCCGGGTCAGCCGGGTCAGCCTGGGCAGCACCGTTTTCCAGCTGTCGAGGAATCCCGCCTCGACCACCAGCAGGCGCATCCCGGTGTCGGTGGCGACGTACTCCCGCTGCTCGGGACTGAGCGTGTTGTAGAGGCTCACCGGAGTCGCGCCGACCAGGATGG
>CAZMBE010000068.1:0-5317 GCA_964564625.1 uncultured Syntrophaceae bacterium
TGGCGCTGATGTCCGACCGCTGGGCCGGCGCCGACTACTGGGAGCAGCAGGGCACTGCCGGCCTGACGCTGGACGAGCTGCTGCGCCGCTGCGAGGTCGTCGTCGTCGGCATCGACGGCGGCGGCCTGGACGACCTGCTGGGCATGGCCGTCATGGGCCGCGAGAGCGCCACCGGCAACTGGCTGCACTGGGGCCATGCCTGGGCGCACCCCAGCGTCATGGAGCGCCGCAAGGCCGAAGCGCCGCGCCTGCGCGACTTTTCCGCCGACGGCGACCTGACCATCGTCGAGCGCATCGGCGACGACGTGCAGGAGGTTGCCGACCTCGTGCTGCGCGTCGAGGAGTCCGGCCGGATGGACAAGATCGGCGTCGACGCCGTGGGCATCGGCGCCATCGTCGATGCGCTTGTCGAGCGCGGCATCGAGGCCGACCGCATCGTCGCAATCAGCCAGGGCTGGAAGATGGCCGGCAGCATCAAGACCGCCGAACGAAAGCTGGCCGAGGGAACCCTGTTCCACGGTGGCGCGCGGCTGATGGCCTGGGCCGCCGGCAACGCCAAGGTCGAGCCCAAGGGCAACGCGATCGCCATCACCAAGCAGGCGGCCGGCGCGGCCAAGATCGACCCGCTGATGGCCATGTTCAACGCGGTGGCGCTGCTCAGCGCCAATCCGCAACCGGCGGTGCCTGTCTACGACGGGCAGCCCATCTTTGCCTGACACATGAAGGCCAGCGTCTACAACGTCGCCGTCGCCTGCGGCGTCGCGCTCATCAGCGTTGGTGCCGGGATGGTGTATTTGCCGGCCGGCCTCATCACCGGCGGCGCGCTGGTCCTCGTCCTCACCATTGCCGGCGCCCGCATCGCCGGGCGGGCTGGCTGATGTTCATCGCACACGACATTGGCGCCACCGGCCGATACGGGCCGGAACACGACTTCTGGTACGAAGCGGCGCCCGGCCGCCCCGGTCGCGTCGGCGCTGATTCGGCGATGCGGCTGAGCACGGTCTACAAGTGCGTGCGCGTGCGGGCCGAGACCATCGGCATGCTGCCCATGCAGGTGTACCGGCGCCTGCCTGGCGGCGGCAAGGAGGCCGACGACAGCCACCCGCTTGCTGGCCTGCTGCACGATCAGCCAAACCCCTGGCAGACCGCCATGCAGTGGCGCAGCATGATGCAGTCGCACCTGGATCTGCGCGGCAACGCCTACAGCCAGATCGTCTACAGCGGTGCCGGTCGCGTCGACATGCTCGTGCCGCTGCATCCCGATCGCGTGGCCGTTGAAGTTCTTCCGTCTGGCGTGCCGCGCTACCGCGTCACCGACAAGGACGGCAGCGCGCGCACGCTCGTCTTCGGTGAGGTGCTGCACGTCGCCGGCCTCAGCGCCGATGGCTACGTCGGCATGAACCCGATCGAGCTGGAGCGCGAGACCTTCTCCGCAGCCATCGCCGCGCGCGACTACGGCACGCGGTACTTCGCCAATTCGGCCCGGCCGCCCGTGTGGGTCAAGATGGCCGGCAAGTTCTCCACCCCGGAGGCCAAGCGCGACTGGGTGGACGAGTTCTCGCGCCAGTACGGCGGATTCAACGCCGGCCGCGTGCCCGTCATGGACCAGGGCATGGAGCTGCACGCGCTGGCCGTCAGCAACGCCGATGCGCAGTTCATTGAGCAGCGCAAGATGCACGAGATCGACATCGCGGGCCTGTTCCGCGTGCCGCCGCACAAGCTCGGCATCCTCGATCGCGCCACCTGGGGGAACATCGAACACCAGCAGCTCGATTTCGTGACCGACGCCATCCTGCCGAGCTGCGTCGCGTGGGAACAGGCCCTGCTGCGCGATTTGGACTTCGGCGACGAGCACTTCGCGGAATACAAGGTCGCCATGCTGCTGCGCGGCGACACCAAGACCCGGTACGAGGCCTACGGCAAAGGCATCCAGGACGGCTGGCTGCTGCGCAACGAAGCGCGCGCGATGGAGAACCTGAACCCCATCGACGGCCTGGACGTGCCGCTCGAGCCGCTGAACATGCAGCCCGCCGGCAGCCGCCGCGCCGCGCAGGAGCGCGGAGAACCCGCGCAGCGTGGCAGCGGCGAGCGGCAGGCGCTGATCCTTGCCGCTGCCGCCGAGCGCGTCGCCCGCAAGGAGGTGGCGCTCATCGCGCGCGCGGCCCGGCAGGGCGATGACCTGGCACAACTCTTCGACGGCCATGCAGCCTTCGTGCAGCAGGTGATGGCCGTGTCCGCTGACAGCGCGCGCCAGCACCTCGAGGCCACGCTCGACCGTGCGCGCGCGTGGGTGGCGGCCGGCGCAAAAGTCCTCGAATCCGACGTGCACGACGTCCAGACCTCGGCGCTGCTGCGCCTGGAGCCCTGACCATGATCCACCTGCTGGCCGCGTTCTACTCGACCCCCTGGGCGTTGGCGCCGGACGTGTTCGCCGCCGCCGAGACGATCCTGCTGCGCTGGGCCGAGGGCGCGCGGCTGAGCGCCGAACAGGTGGCCGCAGCCATCGGCGATGCGCCCGAGGCCGCAGCCGCCCGCCGCAGTGCCGCCCAGGCCGCCAGCGGCCGCGGCGTGGCCGTCGTGCCAGTCTATGGCGTGCTGGCCCATCGCGCCTATGCCGTGGCCAACACGAGCCGCCCGCTCACCAGCACCGAAGCGCTTGCCGCGCAGTTCCGCGCCGCCGCGGCCGACCCCGAGGTCGGCACCATCATCATGGACGTCGACAGCCCTGGCGGCAGCGTCTTCGGCGTGCAGGAGCTTGGCGATGTGCTCGCCGAAATCCGCGAGCACAGCGGCAAGAAGCTGGTGGCCGTGGCCAACAACACCGCGGCCAGTGGCGGCTACTGGATCGCCAGCCAGGCGCACGAGCTGGTCGTCACGCCCAGCGGCATGGTCGGCAGCATCGGCGTCATCGTGCCGCACAGCGACACCAGCGCCATGAAGGAGCGCCTGGGCGTGCGTACCGAGTACATCACCGCCGGCCGGTACAAGAGTGAAGGCCACACCGACGGCCCGCTCACCGACGACCACCGCGCCCACCTTCAGGGCATGGTCGACGCCTACTACGGCGCCTTCACCAAGGCCGTGGCCAAGGGACGCGGCGTGCCGGTGTCCACCGTGCGCGGCGAGGCTTTCGGCGAGGGCCGCATGCGCCTGGCGCCCGAAGCTGTCACCGCCGGCATGGCCGACCGCGTGGGCACGCTTGACGACACCATCGCCCGCTACGCCAGCGGGCGGGCCAGCCGCGCCGGCATGCGCGCCGAGCTGGCGGACCGAGATATCCAGATCCTGGAGGCATGACAGACCTCCGCGATGCGTGCCCGACGGCTCGCAACGGCCCGACGGCCGCACCTGTCACCGCAACCCGGCCCGCCACGCGCGGGCTTTTTCACATCCGAAAGGACCAGCATGAACAAGCGACTCCAAGCGCTGCTCAAGCGCAAGGCCGCGGCCGTCGAGAGCATGAAGACGATCCGCGCCGAAGCCGGTGACGACATCTTCACAGACGTGCAAACCGCGGCATTCAACGACGCGAAGGCCGAGGCCGAGCGCCTGCAGGCCGCCATCGAGCAGGAGCAGGCCGCCATCGAGGCCGAGCGAACGCTCGTGCTGCCGGACAACGCCCGCGTCGAAAACCTCGGTCCGCGCGTGCAGAACGACTCGGCCCGCGGATTCGCGCACTTTGGGGAGTACCTGGCCACCGTGCGCGCGGCCGCGCTGCGTCCCAGCGCGGTCGACGAGCGGCTGATGATCGGCGCCAGCGCCAGCACCTACGCCAATGAGTCCGTCGGCGCAGACGGTGGATTCCTGGTGCCGCCCAGCTACGCCTCCGAAATCTTCAGCGTCATCAACTCCGATGAGCAGTTGCTGGCCCGTGTGCGCCAGATCCCGGTGGCTGGCAACGAGTGGAAGTACCCGTCCAACGAGACCACGGCACACGGCACCACCGGCGTGCAGGCCTACTGGGACGGTGAGGCCGACACCATCAACCAGACCAAGCCCGCGTTCAAGAACGGCAGCATCAAGCTCGACCGTCTGACCGCGCTGTGCCCGGTCACCGAGGAATCGCTCGAAGACTCGGCCGCGCTGGGCGCGTGGATTCAGATGGAGGCCGGCGAGAAGATGGCATTCAAGGTGACCGATGCCATCCTCAACGGGAACGGCGCCGGCATGCCGCTGGGCCTGCTGTCTGCGCCGTGCCTGGTGACGGTGGCCAAGGAGACCTCGCAGCCCGCCAGCACGCTCTACGCCGAGAACATCCTGAAGATGTTCAGCCGCATGCCATTGCGCATGCGTCAGCGCGCCGTCTGGGTGATGAACCAGGATGTCGAGCCGCTGCTGCCGCAGATGAACATCAAGGTCAAGAACGTGGCCGGGTCGGAGAACGTCGGCGGCATCGCGCTGCCGCCGATCATCTACACGCCGCCCGGCGCCAACGGCAATGACTACGGCATGTTGCTGGGGCGTCCGATTGTCATCACCGAGGCATCGCCCGCGCTGTCTTCGGCTGGCGACGTGGCGCTGATCGACTTCCAGTCCTACATCGCCATCACCAAGGGCGGCGTCAAGGCCGACGAGTCGATGCACTTCTTCTTCGACCAGAACATGCGCGCCTTCCGCTTCGTGCTGCGCATCGGCGGTCAGCCGTGGCTGAGCGCCCCGATCGGCCGCAAGAACGGCAGCAACACGCTGTCGTGCGCCGTGGCCCTGGGCGCGCGCTGATGAACCTCTGACCTGAAAGGATCACCACCATGATCGGAACGAACGCACGCCTGGACGAGCAGGTGACCCCGGTAGTCGGCGCCATTGGCCTGCTGCTCACCAGCACGCTCGGCGATACCGACTACGTGTCGATGAAGGGCTATGCCCGCTGCCAGATCATCATCGCCATCGCTGACGGCACCACGGTGACCGGCACCACGGTGACGCTGAAGCAGGCCACTACCGTAGCTGGCGGCGGAAGCGAAAAGGAATTGGCATTCACCCGCATGCTGGCCAATACCGACCTGAGTGCGTCGAAGAACCTGACCGAAACCGCAGTGACCAGCAGCACCTTCACGACGCAGACCACGAACAGCAAGGACTCGCTGTACGTGATTGACGTGGCGGCCAGCGATCTAGACCAGGCCAACGGCTACGACTGCATCCGCGTCGATTGCACGGGTCACGCCGCGACCAACCCGCGGGGCTCCATCGTCCTCTACAACTTGTACGGCAAGCGCTACAGCGGCGCCACGCCGGAACAGGCGATCGCGGACTGACACCCCGGACCGAAACACCAAGGGCCGCCCCACCCGGGCGGCCTTTTCGTTTCTGCCCG
>CAZMBE010000069.1:0-5128 GCA_964564625.1 uncultured Syntrophaceae bacterium
TCGTGGCGATATTCGCTACTTGCGGTGGCGATAGCGCAATAAAACGGTCATTTAATGAACCTATTTTGCACCGCGCAAACGTTTGCGTATGAGTCGGTGCGGCTCAACCTTGGGCGCTCGGTGGCGGCGGTGGCGCTCTCGAATGTTAGCAATTGTTGGTAAAAGGGGGGGCGGGGTATCGCGGTGGCGCTCTGCTTAACAAATTTGTTAAACAGGTCGAGCCGTGATAAGCAGGGCGGAACAGGGCTAGAACCTGAGAAAACCTGTAAACGGCAGGGCCGATCTTGCTTTACAAGCTGTAGCAGGTTCACCAGGTTGACGAAAGTTGACACTTATAGGAGTAGCAATCACTTGGCGCGGCTCGATCACGTTGCGAGCACAATCCGCAAGTCACTATCAATTTTTAATAGTGAGTAGCAATCACCGGGGGCGGCTCGATCACGGTGCGAGGGCTAACCGAGTAGGGCGCGGCGTAGTTTGTCCCACCAGGTGGACGGCTCGACCGTCTCACCTGCGGGCGGCTCTGGTGGCTGTTCGCCGGGTGCCGGTAGGGTTGAGAGTGCTTCACCTCGTGGTTCACCGGTGGACGGCGCTGCGGGTGGTGCGCTCGGTGGTGCTGATTCACCGGTGGACGGCGCGGGCGGTGGTGCGGCTCTCACCTGGTCGAGTTCGCGGGTAAGGCGCTCGATCTCGCGGCGCTGCATCTCGATCACGGTGTCTTGGCTGTCCACCAGGCGGCGTAGGGCGGCGTGGGCCAGGCGCATTGAATCGAGTGCCAAGGCGGTCTCGGACGTTCCCACCGGTGGCGGCTCTGGCGTGGTCTCAGCTCGTGGCGGCTCGACCGTCCCACCTGCACCAGGCGGGCGGATCTCGCTCAGCCGGCGGCGGGCTTCGGGGTAGGTCGCACCGGCGGCGGTCCACTGGCGGACGGTGCGTAGCAGTTCTAGGTCTTGCTCAGTGTATCGGCGCTGCGCTCGACCGGTGCCACCGGCGCGACCTTGGGCGTGGTCGGATAGGTAGGCGCTCACCTCGGTGGATAGCTTGCGCAGTCCACTAGGCGACAGGCTTAGGGCGCGGGCCACCTGGTCGGCGCTGAATAATTGCGTGGGCATGGGTCGAGTTTACCACGGTGGCGGCGGCTGTCAAACGCCAGTGGCGCGACGTTCGCAAATCGGCGCGTTCTGACGGCTAAAATCGGTTTGCGAATGGCGCTTAGGGTGGCGCTCGGTGCGCTATATGAAGGGCGGGCGGGTTGCAGTGGCGTGATTCACCGGGTAGGGCGGTGCTAATTCGCTTTGTATCTGCGGATTTGCCGCAGATAGCATCGGTTGCAGTGGCGTGGATCACCGCCTACCCGGTGGAACGTCCTACCTCATGTAACATGAGAGGGGACATTTTGGCGTTGCAGTGGCGTGGATCACCGCCTACCCGGTGGAACAACGCGCCCGGCGGCGGCAAGATGCAGTCAGGGAAGTACCAAAGGGCATATTGGTGGTGGAAAATTTTCCACCACCAATTGTACCCGGTGACAACGGCAAGGGTTGCAGTGGCGTCATCGGCGGGTAGGGCGGTGTAACGTTTTGTTAGAAAAGTTCCAGGGAACTAATTTAACAAAAGTTGCAGTGGCGTCAATCGCCGGGTAGGGCGGTGCTACCCTCAGAACAGGCCCGAAACAGGGCGCGATCTTTTGGAAGTTTTGGCGGGTGGGGTGACCGGGCGTCGTTGACCGGTCACCTTGCTATTCAGTTGTCCCACCGTCTCCGCAATTGTGTGTCTCTCGCCGGGTCGTCACGCACCGGCCTACACACCCTCAGACGGCGGCGGGTTGGGGCTTGTCAACGATGTAGCCTAGACTGCGCTCATCTTCACCGAGTACCGAGCGTTCCCACTCAGAGACCGTGGGCCATGACGGGTTGCGCCGTACACCGGTCACGAGTGACTCGGCTTCCAGAATGGCGGCGCGGGTCTCTGCTACGTCCTGTTCGGCGGCGCTCAGCTCAGCTTGGGCGGCGGTCAGTGGTGCGAGCCGTTCGGCTTCCCACCTGGCCAGGGTCGCCAGTAGCGCACCGGTGGACGCCAGTTCTCGACCGTCGGCGGGTAGGTCCAGTTCACCCACCACCGTTTGAACGGCCATGCGTGCTTCTGGTGAGTGTTCGGCTTGCGCCATAAGCGCGGCCAGGCGCTGCTCGACCGGCGCGCCAAGGTATTCTTGAGTTTTGAGACTGACGCGATAGTAGCTTGCGCGGGCTTGGACGGCTTCCCAGTTCACCTGGTCTACCTGTTGGGCGGCGGTGGCCAGGCTCGACCTTGCCGCGTCCCGGCGCTTGTTGGCGCGTTGCCAGGCTTTTTGGGCCTCGTGGTGGCCGTCATCGGCGGCGCGGGCGTTCACCTGGTCAATCAGTTGGCGGCGGTAGGTATCACTGAGTCTGTCATCGGCGCGCACCTTGCGCACCTCGGTGCGCTGCGTCTCGATCACGGCGCGCAAGCCGTCAATGTTGTTGTTCATGTCTCACCTCGTGTTCGTTTTGCAGAATTGACTATTCACCGGTGGTCAGGTCGAGCCGTCCCACGGCCGGCCGATCACCGGCGCGACGGCGCTGCAAGAGTTCAATCGTCACCAGGGTCGAATTGAGTAGACGATTCAAACTCACCTCGTATCTCAGGATATGGCCGCTGCGGTGCTCCAGTGGCGCGGCGCGGGTGTGAGCCATCACGTCAGGACCTACGTTGTCCATGTCCACCAGATGTCCCTCTGTCTGGTCACATATCGCGGCGGTCTCGGCTCTGCTACACCGTCTCAGACGCCAGAGGGTCAGGGCAACACGGCGCGCCAACTCGGTCTCTAGTTCACCCACCGGGGCTAGGCTCTCGATCACGCCAGACTCGAAGGCTGTCCAGTCCTCGACCTTCTCACCCAGGCGCGGTAGCACCGGTGTCTTGCAGGTCACGCCGTGGGTTATGCTGTTGGCGGCGCTCGTGGCGCGGCCGGCGCTACTACGTGGGCCACCACTACGGCGCGGTGCAATCGCACCGGCGGCGGCGGCTTCCTCGATCAGCTTGTCTAGTTCGTCTCTCGTGCTCACTGTTCACCTCGTGTTCGTTCCGAAAATGTCCGCTTTTGGCCGCTTTTGTCCGGTCCACCGCCACTACTATGGCAGGTAATGGCAACTATGGCAGGTTATGGCAGGTTGCACCATTTAAGAGTGTACTTTTCCGAACGGCTCAAAAAGTGTGTGACATTAAATAATGATTCAACCTGCCATAACCTGCCATACCTGCCATTTTAGCCGTCAAATCGGCTTGTAACCTGCCATACAACCTGCCATACAACCTGCCATACAACCTGCCATACAACCTGCCATAACCTACGCCAATAGGCCGATTCCTAGGTAGAATGTGCCGGCGGTCTCTCGCTTGCGGGTGTAGCCTAGGCGCTGTAGTTCGGGAGCCAGGCTTGTTGAGCTGAGTGGCTTGTGTCCAGTGGCAAAGCACCAGTCACTATAGGCGCGGTATATCTCGCTGGCTTGGGTCTTGCGATTCGGGTCGGGCGGCTCGGTGATGCACTTCTCAGCCACGAACGTGGATACTATGTCGTTTGTGTTCTGGAATTCGACGGTGGCGCGGGTGACGGTCTCAGGAACGTCGAATCGGCCACGGGCGCGTAGGCGGCGTAGTCCTTCCATAGCCCAGAGCAAAATACCTGCACCCTCGGTCTTGATTCCTTCCTTCACGTCGGGGTCTCGCTGTTCGGCGGGGATCACCGGGAACGTCACCACCTTCACGCGACGAAACAGGCCATCTTCCACGTTTCCTACGCGGGGTAGGGCGTTCATGGCCCATAGGATTTTGGCGCGTGGCTCGAATGTGTAGCTGTCCTTAAACTTGGCTTCCACCTCGACCGGCTCACCAGAGATAATGGCGTTTAGAATATCAGTGGCGCTTAGGAAGGTCTCAGGCGCTTCTGTTGCTACCACGAGCGAGCGACCGGGTAGGCGCGCCAGGGCAAACCGGCTGCGTTCAATGTCGCGTAGTGACAGGTTACCCACTCGTGGCCCTAGGGTGGATTGTAAGCCGGTGATGTAGGTGCTTTTGCCACTACCAGGCGGGCCATAGAGCCAAACGGCGGTCTCGTGGCTCGTGTCAGTGCTCAGACAGTAGCCCGCCCACTCCTGCAGGAAGGGGACCAGGTCCGGCGGTAGGCTGTTGAGGAAGTAGCGCCACACCGGGCATTCGGCTGCGGGGTCGTAGTCATAGGGAACGCCGGCGGTGGCGTAGTCTGCGGGGGCGTGGTCTCGGAATTCGCCACTGTGCAAGTTCACAACGCCATTGGCGGTGACCAGGATCGCCGGGTTACTGTCCCATATAGTGGACGGCTTCACCAGGCGGGCGCGGGCCATCTTCGCCACCGACGCCAGTAGCCGGCCAGTGGGCTTGATTCCTTCGGCGCGGGCGGCGTCTAGAACGTCTTGCAGCTCACCCTCGACCAGGGCGTCCTCGACCTTGCGCCAGAGACCTTGACCGGTGTAGCGCCAAAAAGCACCGGCGCTGTAGACCGTATCGGGGTGGCTCTCAATCCACCGGTCCCTCAGGTCTACTTCCTCAGGCTTGGGCCGCGCACCGGTGGTAGCCTGGTCGAGTGCGGCGCGGGCCTTGACCAGGGCGCTATTCAGGTCGGCTTCTTCATACGCGGCGGCGGCTACATCACGAGCACTGAGAATCAGCCGTCGGCGGGTGGCAGTCTCTGCCACGATCTTGGCGTAGTGCTCTGCGTGGAAGATTGCGGGCGTCTGGTTGACCAGGGTCGTATCAATCTGTTGGCCGCGCAACTCTGCCAGCCGGCCATTCTCCCGTAACACCTGCGTGGCGGTTACGTAGTCCACCGGCGCGCCAGAGCCGTCGAGCGTCACGGCGGCTTCGTAAATCCATCTCAGTTCGTCGCGGTGGAAGTCCTGGGGGGTGACCAGGGTCGCAACCCGACGAGTCGCGGCGGGGTCGAGTAGAATCGCGCCTATAACGGCTTCCTCAGCTTCGGGCGCGGTGGGTAGCAGTTCTTCACGCCGGCGCGGCTCGTAGTTGACCACTTTGGGCTTATGGCCGTTCGGGGTAGGTGCGTAATCTTCCACGGTGG
>CAZMBE010000070.1:0-1664 GCA_964564625.1 uncultured Syntrophaceae bacterium
GATAGGTTCGGACATCGCCGCAAAAAACGATCACCGGCACGCTTTGTCGAGTGATACGCGCAGCCGGCTGATTGATCGGTCGAGCGTGTCGAGGGCATTCGACCGACCGGCTGCCCGCTCGCCCATACATCCCGAGACGGCGATCCGATACGACTTAAAGACTCCAAGCGCCTCTGCCGCGGCCACACAAGATCGCGCGACCAACTCAATCCGCGTCTTGTCATCTCGGACGTCGCTGACGGCTTCCCGCAAATTCGCGACCGCCGATTCAACCTCGCGGTTCGCCCGGTCGGACAACGTTTTAAATTCCTCCAGAATAGTCAGGCAGGGATCGGCGCGCGCGACGTCAAACGAGGCGATGAGCGCAACGATGAGGCCATAAAAAGCAAATCGCGCCCGACGCATGTCGACCCTCATCCAATTCTCGTAATCCGCAGTGTGGCGACGAAGGTCGGAACTCGCATCCGGCGCTGTGCGGGCAGGGAGCGCTGGCAGTTTGCGCCGGGACGGTTCCGGAGACAAGCCGGAGCGCATTTAGTGGTTCGACCGGCGTGCCTCGGTAGCAAGGCTGCTTGGTGCAGCCTCATGGTCTCTCTCATAGAGACGGGCGCGCATGGCGCCGTTTCTGCATCGAGATAGCCGCCCGCCAGCCATAGCTACCGGAGCGGGCCGTTGCCATAGCGCAACACGCGCTACGTACAAGCGCCGAAGCAAGGGATGGGCCGCTGTTCCGCCTCAAATGAGGCCCTAGGGTGCCGGGACAACACGAGGGGGATGCAATGAGTAAAATGACCGACAGGTTGGTTCTCGACTTCATTAAGCAACAATACCACCCGTACGATACGCACAGCGAATTCAGCCGTGGCTTCGCGGCTTTTCGGGACGGCGACTGCCGCAACCCAAACGATGCGGATAGCATATCGGGTCGGGCGTGGGACTGCGGCGTCGCGGCTGCGCTCCGCTATGGGAAAGCGGTCGTGGCCTGAACCTGTGCCGCGAGCAGTCTCGTGCGCTTTAGGGCACCCGCCGGCACGCTACGCGCGGACGGACAGCATCACCGATTAGACCGCGTGGCAGTTTGCTGGCACCATAGGGGCAGGGTGAAGCAATAGTGTCCATCATCATCGACCGTGGCGCGCCACATTATCAATTAATGATCCTGGACAACTGGAATCGAATTCCCATCAGGGTAACAGGCCAAGTCTGTTCGCCCCCTGCTCGGACTTCGGAACGGTGGACAGTGAGCGGCCGGGAGCCGACCTCGGCCGCTCTGTCTTTCGCTTTGCCGTCATTCTATCTCTGCCTTGCTAAAATAGGGCTCGCTAAAATCCAATAGAGGGATCATCCTACCCGTATCACCGGCTGAGAGGCTGCGGGCCGCTGGTGACTGAGAGACCCGTTGAGCTCCCGCCGATTTAGTTAGAGGAGCGCAAAGTGAATTCACCAGCCCCCATCAACGCACGCCAAACAATGATCGCGCACCGCACTCTCGGTGATATGGAATCATCACTCATGCGAATCACCGATCTCGCGGCGGCAGGCGTCAAACTGCTTGCCCTGAGCAATCCAAAGGTCACCGCCATCCTCGATTCGATCCTCGAAACCGCGGAGAGCCTGGAGATGCTGCGCGCGGCGGCATGGTTCGCATCACGGCCATCGGGCGG
>CAZMBE010000070.1:1764-3744 GCA_964564625.1 uncultured Syntrophaceae bacterium
TGGACGTGTAGGTTCCTCACTTCGACTGAATACAAAGCTCCGCAGCTTTCGCAGACGAAATCGCTGCGGCCTGCTAAACTTTCCCAAGATTTCGCCATCCAAAACTCCCAAGCAACTCGCCGGGAACCAACTTTCAGCGCTTGGCGGCCGTGTGCTCGTCAGTCCCCTCGTTTGGCGCGAAGATTAAAGTGTTCCTATCCGTAGCCGATTACGGCAGTCCTTTTCCCCCGCGGGCGCCCGTGCTGTCGCCGCCGCGAATTCTGCCCGCCTCGGCGCGTCTCATGCGCAAGCCACAACGCCCCCAACTCTCAGTCTCTCCGCACTGCGAGCGAGCGCATAGCTCCCTGTTCCCCGTATTCCGCTCACGCTTTCTGCCACTCTTCGAGTTGCTTTCCTTATCTTCCTAAGGCTGCTTGACGCCCGTTCCTGCACGGTTCTCGTGCTGATCGTCAAACGAGTTATCCTGATGCATTTCGTTAGACCGAGCGTGGCCGTCCACCGGAAACAAAAGCACCGATCACGCAAATATGGTGAGGCGGGTAGGGTAAAGCGAGGGCACCTGCTTCCTTGGCGGTCGGACTGTTCCGGCCACGAATTCGTTGATTTGAAACGGCCGTCGGCTTGGCGCGGGCAATTTGGCGTCTTGAAACGAACACATCTTTGCACACATATTTCTTGTGTGACCTCAGAAGGATCCCGGCGAGCTTCGCCCTACGAACCTGAGAAAGAATGAACGCGCGAGCGTCGGTCGCACCTCCTCGCAGCCAGTTCCTTCGCCGTTGAGTCGGGAAAATGCGAGTTCGCCGGTCAAAGGCGATTCGCGCCAGGGATAAGGGTTGCCGCACAGGAAGTCCGGAAGAATTCTTTGGACGATGGAAGGGAAGCCGCCTGGATAACGAGAGAATTTGGAGAAAGGACCGGGCCATGCGCATCTATGTTTTCAAGTCGGAGACCAGAAAGGAGTTGCGCGCTTTTACTGGGGACCCGAGCGGCGATAAACTCCCCCGGCAGCATGGCCCCTGGACCGCGACCGAAGTCGTCGCGGCAGATTGCGCTACACCCCACCGTTTTTCTCGTGACGCAATTGAGAAAGCGATCGATGCGGGCGGCTTCCAGCTCTGGCGCGTGCGCGACAAGGAAACGCCACGGGCCATAGTGTGACAGCCAGCTTGCCTGGCCAATTAGTCACCGCAAGCGACCGCGCGGACTTAATCAGAGACGATTGCGCGAAGCTCATCCGCCTTCGCCCTAAGAACTGAAGCGGCGGCCTTGTGATCATGCCATCCCAGCATGACAAATGCCGCGCACAATGCCGCGGTATTGACGATTGCCCGCTCCGCGTCGGGACGAGCCTCATGCATGGTCGAAAGGGTGCCGGTTACCTCTTCTGCGCTGAGCGCCACCGTGCCCGGCTCGCCACCAATCGGCATCCACGGCGCCGGTCGGCTATGCCGCGAACGCCACTTCTCGCGTCTGTCTAAAGCGGCGGCCGCATCGAGCAAGAGTTCGCAGACTGCCGTTCGATCTGAGGTCTTCGCGGCATGGCCGACTGCCGCCGACAGGAAGCCTTTCACAAAACCGAAGTTGCTCGCGAGCGGTCTGTACCGATTGACGAAAAGATCAACGTTCTCTTCGATTGCATTCTCGGGAGAGTCATCCATGGTCGCCGCCTAATCGAGGAGAAGATCCAATGTACACGGTCGCGCGGGCATGCGCGGGGCCGGGAGACAACGAGCTTTTCGATCTTTTGGAGCGACGCAAGACCGAAATCGAAGCGGTCATGGCGAACAGCCCTGGGACCAGTAAGTTACACGCTTGGGTTCTAACCGCGGCACGCCGTCTCGCGGTGAGTAAGCCAAAATCGCGCGGTGGTAGACGAGAGCACTCGGGTTGCGAGGGAATGGATGCAACAACGCGCATCGGAGCTCGGCTCAAACCCGCCTGATGTGGACCTCGGTTCAATCCTCGTTCAAACAATGT
>CAZMBE010000070.1:3844-5030 GCA_964564625.1 uncultured Syntrophaceae bacterium
TCATCGTCAAGATTACCGGACCAAGCGCGAAGATCGCCACTGCAATGGCAACGATGGCCGTTGCAATGCCAACCGCAATCGCCAAACCTAGCAGGCGCGGAGTGTTGGAGATGTTCATCGCCTTCTATAACATTGCTCGCCGGAACATGCACGCCCCCTCGGGGCTTTGTGCGCCCGGGGCTCGAGGTCGTCGCTCGACGTACGTAAAAAAAGCTGCCCGGAGGCGGCCTTCCTTGGCGTCGGCGCCGATCGGCTCAAGCAGCGACGGGCTTTGGCGACTCGGGGGATGGGAACGTTTGACCGGCGGCTTTCAGATTGTGGATCGCTCCGGCTGCGCCACTGGGATCGGACATGCGTCGAGCCATCGGATTCATCCTCGCGACCGTTCTGACAGCAGGCGGCGGCCTGTGGCTGCTCTTCCAAATATTCCGCCCAGATCAGACGTTCGGCACTCCCCTTTTGGGGCTATGTCTATTGCTCGGCGTCGGCAGCTATTGGTATTGGGCCACTTTCATTGCAAAATCGTCACCGGAAGAATAGGTCGCTCGCGAGCGAGAACGGGGCTCGCCTATGCCCTCGCCTCCCAGACCCCACGGCCCGGGTCGACGCCCCCGCAGCGGTGATCCCACTGCGCGGGGATAGCGACGAAACAGCGCGCCTTGGTGCTGAAACGCGACCGCCGTCACCATATAGATAGAGCAGCTTCGACCGCGCCCCTTGTTCTAGGAACTTTGCATGGGCGTTACTTCTTTTGGGACGAATCGGCTTGGCGCGAGCCTGGAAAGATTGACTCCGTGATTGCTACCCGTTGATCACGAAGGCCGTCACGGGCTTGGTACATTCTACCAAAACAGCCGAAATGCTCTTGAGTCGCGAGCAGTCAGGCCGCGCCTCGCAAACCGCAAACCGGTCGCCATGCCATGGGGGGATTGCTGTCGAGGAAGCGATCGGCAGCGGCCCAATAGGCATGCCCATCTCATAAGTCGGAGTAGAGCGCAGAGCCTCTTGGTCGCGCGCGATGACCTTCGGCAATATTTGGGATTCTAATGTCACTGGAGGAGGTGCGTCGTGGTCGTTCTAGCTTCACTCTTGGTTGGATCGCAATTACTCGTCGTAGCGGATTCGGTTCCGATTTTTGATGTTAATAAAAGTTGCCAAGGAGTTGAGGTCGTCTTTGCGGGTCGAA
>CAZMBE010000071.1:0-4781 GCA_964564625.1 uncultured Syntrophaceae bacterium
AATAATACTTCTCTAAGATTAGTTCTTTTAGACCAAGTAAACTTTTCACCATATTGATTTAAATACTCCCCTTTCATAGGGTCATAATAATCAGTCAACTGTCCAATAAGAGATTTGTTATGAGTTTTACTCATATCGGAAAGCATATCTTTTTTTAATTTTGTATAAAGCTCAACTTTAGCACTTGCAACATCCTTTTTAGTAAAATATCTTTCTCCTGCTGATTCTATCATTATTTGAATATTACCAGAAGCAAAGTTTACAAACCAGTTAGGTATATTACCCATCATCATATTAGAACCTGCTGCACCTAAAAGAGTATTTGTTAATTTTACATCACTAACTCCAAAAATAGTTTTTAATTCTTTTTGCCATTCATCGTAAAAATATCTATCAATAATGTTTTGCACATTTCTAAGTCTTGTATTGGTTTTACCTTTTACAGAAGTGGATACATTTAATAAACCCTTATCCTTTAATGATTTCCCTAAAACATCTATTAAACCTTTTTCATTTGGTTGATTTTCAGCTTTTTCTAATTGGTCTATTAAGACCTCCATTACAGGCATGTGCTTTGTAAACAATTTAGATTTCTCAGCACTTAGTCCATAATCTAACGCAGCAGACCAAATATCATAAGATTGATCTTTTATATCAATTTTAGATTTTCCTTCTACTGGAATGAATTTAGCTTCTTCTCCTGCCATATTTGTAAAAGTAGAACGAGTACCAAACTCTTTTTCATCTTGTTCGTTTCTAACAAACTTATTTTTTACATTTGTATAAATACCTTTTCCTTTATCATCTAATACTCGTTCAGATACAGTTTTTTGTTTAGAAGGCACTGAATAATAAATGTAGTTATTAGAATCTAATCCCTTTTGTCTTTCTTCTAAAAATGACTGTAAGTGTTTTATAGCTTGATATTTAGCTTTACCCTTCGCATCTGTAGCATTTTTTAATTTCAGATATCTAAAGTTTTCTGTTACAAATTTTGAATCTCTTCTTACATTAGGTCTTCCAAATTGGTCTAAATAGTTAGAGTTAAGAGCTTCAGGCTTTAATTCATAAGAAGAATATTGAGCAGCAGGTTGTTCTTTTATATAATCAGGATTAGTAGGTACAATTACTTTATAATAATAAGCTGGTTCTGTAGTTAATATTGATTCTCCCATAGTTGAATCATACCTTGATTTTTGAATGTGGTTATTAATAAACCATTCGTTTGTAGTCTTAAATTCATTCATTAATTCATTATCAGATTTTACTTCTGCTATAGATAAATCTTTTAGAATTGCAAATTCTGATAACGCTCTTTCAAAATCATCTTCATAATACTTAGTAGTTTTGTATTCAACCATAGAATTATATTGTTCATATAAATCCCCAAGTTTTTTTGAATCTGAAATTGACATCTTTTCTCTCAAAGATTTTATTTGATTGTTAGCTATATCAATTGCTCTTTCTAAGTCAACTAATTGACTTTTGACAGATTCTGGCAAGTCATTTACCTGTATTTCTCTTTCAAAATCTCTATATTCCTTAGTTATTGCTAACATTTGTTCCCAATAACTATTTAGACTCTCCTTTAAACCTATAGCTAATTTTTCATCCTTATATTCTCTTTTATCTAATAACTCATTTATTTTTTCTAATAACTCTTTTCTTTTTTCATAAAAATCAGGAATAGGGGAAATAATAGTATTTAAAGATTGCCACTCTTTATATTCTTCAGATTTAAGAACTTCTTCAGTTGAACCATATTTAGTTAAAAGTTGAGATATTTTTTTAGCTTTTGCTGATTCCCACGCTGTCTCATTAAATACCTTAACTCTGAAATCATTTAATTTATTTCTTCTTTCTCTAAGAATTTCAGAGATTTCTAAATCTGCTCCAGTTTTTTTATTTCCATATCTATCAAAAGTGGAGTATAGGTTATTATAATTTCTCCACGCTTCTCTAAGAGCAGTGTATTCACTATCTTCCCAATTTCCCTCATTAAAATCTTTTATATTATTGCGAAGGTGAATGTCGTTAATTTCTTGCATTACTTCATTATAAACATCTTTTACATTTCTACCATCGCTAACAACAACATCAATACTATCTAATACTTTTTGATAATTTGGACTATATTTACTTTCATAGTATTTTTTTCTGAAGTCAGATAATTCTTTTTTTGCTTTTATTTTTTCATCTCCTTCTGTTGTATCTACTTTGTGTTTTAAAACATCTTCTTCATAATAAACATTTTGGTCAACATCTGTAACATACGTTAATCTAATAGTAGTTTCTGTAGAACCGTCTGCCTTTCTATGTAATTGTTTTACTTCATATACTAAATCTTCATTAAGGGCTTTTGGGGTATCTTTACTTACCCCTAATGCTTTTACTAAATCATCATGAGCTTTGCCCATTTTTTCTTCATTGATTATAGCTATTTTAGACAAATCTCTCATTATATCCTGCATATACTTTTCAGTTCCTGCAATTACATAATCATCGTTATTAATATTAGCAAATAGATTGCTAAAAAACCAATCTGAATCTCCAAATTCACCTTGTATAACTTTAGCAATAATATTTGGAGAAGGAAGTAAATCAATCATTTTTTGCCATTTTTCTACTTCTGCCAAATATTTATCTCTTGCAGAACCTGTAGAATTATCAGCATCATATTTTGCTTTAGCAAGTCTTTGTGAATATTCGTCAATCATTCTCTGTTTATCTTCTTCAGAAAAATATTTATTTATGGTTTCTGATATAAGAGGTAGAGTTCTTCTAAAATATTCATTTTCAATACCTTCTATATCCGAGAGAGCATTTTTAAGATATTTCACAAATAAATTATTTTCATCTTCATCCTTTAATTCATATAGCGTATTAGATATAGCAGTTTTATTTACTTGTGCCAAATCAAAACTTTTTTTCATTAAGGATAAAACTTCTTGATTTGATAACTTTTCTTCATTATTTACTATTTTGACAAAATTATTCCTTATATTTTTTATACCTAACGACATTTCTTCAATATAATTTATATATTGAACAACTGTAGCTAAATAATATTTTATCTGTTCTGGGTCATCTTTACCAACTTCAGATAACCTGTCATAAATTTCCCCCCATTGAATCTTAGTTTTTGTAAATAAACCATCCTTATCAAATACTTGATAAAGTTTTTTATTTAATTCATCCTTTGAACTTCCATATTTTTTATAAATGTCTACAATAGATTTAAAAATATTTTCTAATTGTTTTTCAAATTCAACGCTATTTTCATTTTGTAATTTTCCAGTGAGGGTTGAAAGTATTTTTTCTCTATCTATTTGTTCTTGTGATTTTACTTTTGTAACCTTTGATTCTATAAAAGAAGGGATTATTTTATTTCCAAAGTCAGTAAGATATTTAACTTTGTAATTACTTAAAGTGTTATCATTAATAGGACTATAGAATAAGTTATTCAAATCATAAGATGTAGGTAATTCAAATTTTCCTACACCATCTGTAACACTACCTTCTCCTACATATCCTAATGGGACTATTTGTAATTCTATATTTGAATCATATCCTAAGATTTCTTTTAACATTTTAGCATATAAAGTCAATTGTTTAGAATGATTATTTTCTTCTCTTTTAAATTTACTTTCAAGAGTTTGTTTTTTTCCATAAGTAGTTACTGAATTTTTACCTAATAGCTTAGATTTAAAATCGTGAATGGTAATAGAACCATCTTTTTTTATTTCTAACAGGTCTATTGTTCCAGCAATCTTATTTTCTTGATTACCTATAGAAACCTCGCTTACTAATACACTTCCATTTAATTTTAAGGCTTTTATATAATCATAAATAGATGTAAACATCTGGTCTAAGAAAATATCAGGATACCCCTTAGCTTTATAAAATTCAGCTAATTCAGATTGTTTAAATCTATTCAATATATCTGTTAATGTAGAGGATGATGTATTAACTTGTTTTACCAAATCGTGTATTAAATTTCCTAAATTACTATATTCTGAAAAATCTGATGTGAATTTTTTAGTATAAACAAATGAAGATACGGGAAACAATTCTATTTTTTCTCCATCTGGGTTGATAAAATATTGATGGGTATCTTCCTGAAATTCTATTATTTTATTGTTCTCTAATACTTTTGTAAGAGATTGTTTCTGTAAAGGAGAAATATTAGGAGTATTTAAATAACCATCCACTTCTTCATTGGAAAGGGAATAATAAGTCATTTCATCTCCTTTTATGTCGAAAGAAGTATTATTTTCTGCTAAAACAGATGCTAGTTCAGTAAGTGACATGTTTTCATCTAATTGAGAAATATCTCTTTGAACAAAATCATTTCCAAACATTTTATCTAAAATGGATTTTAGCCAATTTTTAAATTTATCAAACCAAGTTTGTTGTTCGGGTAATAAGTCAGATACTTTTTGAGTAAGAGCTTGTGTTAAAAATTCTCTGTTTTTATCAAATATAGAATCGTATACTTTGTCATACTCTAAAAATACTTTATCTTTCAACTCTGGAAATAATTCCTTAGCTTCCTTTAAAAGAGATTTAAACAATTCAGGATTATCTTTTTCAAGAGCATTTACAAAAGGGTGTAGAAATTCTTCAATTGTAATATCTTTAGATACCCTTTCTTTAATAATATAGACTTGTCCTTTGTGGTAAAATGAATTTATCTGTTTTCCTAAATCATTAACTTTAGCTTGAACCTCTTTAGGTATTTCATTTATGGAAATAACATTTACCCTAATATTAGGGAACAT
>CAZMBE010000072.1:0-4394 GCA_964564625.1 uncultured Syntrophaceae bacterium
GCTTGACCTGGAGCTCCGGCAGTCCGGCCCCGGCGCGCTTGAGCATGTCGACGACCACGTCGAGGACCTCGACGAAGTAGCTGACATACACGTACTGGGTCGCGGTGGGGACGCCCTGAACGACCCGGTGCTTGAGGTCGACGTCCCCGTTGAAGTCCTTCTTCTCGGCGTAGTCGAGCCAGCGGGCGTCCCCCATGTCCGCCTCCCACAGGGAGGCGAGTCGCGCACCTCCCCGCTCCCCCAGGGAGGGGAAGGAGGCCGCGACCTGCGCGAACAGGGGCGTCAGGTCCGCGCGGGCGGCGCGCAGGATTCGGCGGGCGACTCGTTGGTCCTGCTCAAGCATGCTCGGCTCCACGGCGGTCCACACCCTGGGTGGCCTGATAGGGAGAATCGACACGGCAAGTCAGCTCCGATCTCACCCGACGCGCCGACCCTAGCTCATGAGCCTCTCCCCCCAAGCCGCTGACCACCACGACCGCATGAACCTCGTGTGGCGCACCCTCATCGCGCCCCACATGCCCGACTGGAAGGCCGAGATCAACGTCTTCGTCCCCTACGAGGCGATGCACGGGATCGAATCGAGCTCGCACGAGGTGTCGGACGCCATCGTCCACATGACCGCCACGGTCCCAGCCGAGTTCCTGGAGACGCGCGACGGCGTGCGCGGGGTCCGCTTCGAGGCCGACGGCTACCGCATGGGGCCGGCGGGGGACCACTAGCCCGCAACCTGAGCAGACCCTCGGTGCCATGGGGGCTGGCCCCCGTCGAGCACGAGACGCCTCAAGCAGTCCCCCTCGGGGGACGAAGGACGAACGATGCGAGTCAGAGACCTACTCACCACATTGATAGGGCGGGACCTGCCCCCAGGGCTGTCCGACGCGGAGCTCGACCGGACCCTCATGGTGGGCGACCGGCCGGTGCGCTCCGTGGAGGTGGGGGACGACAGCGTCACTCTCCACCCGAGACCTCCGAAGCCCCGAGACCCCGACGACGACTGGATGCCGAGGTAGCCCCGTGGGGCGTTGATACGTCGGCCCCTTGTATGCCGCTCTCCCCCGCAGACAAGAAGATTGCTCGTAGGCTGGCCGCCCAGACCGAGCCCCCCTCGCCGCCGCTGAACCATGACCCGCGCGACCCCTTCTACCATATCGACGAGTACCCAGACGACTTCCATGCGTTCCGCATGAAGTGCTTCCGGACCATGACGGACCTGAAGAAGGTCGTTGCAGACTTCGACGAGGTGAAGGCCGCGCGCCGGAAGGCCAGCGACACCCGCGACCAGGGGGAGCTCGTCCGCGCGCTCTTCATGCTGCAAGCGCGAGCAATGGGGCTCCAGAAGACGGGCAAGGCCCTGCGGTTCCCCGGCTTGATAGCGCTCGGCAAGGAGCTCCTCGCGATCGCCGAGAAGCAGTCGCTGGCGGACCGCGAGCTGCTCAAGGACGTCCTGAAGCCGAAGCCCTAGTAGCGAACCCGCGGGTCCGCAGCCACTCGCGGGCGCGCTCCGGGCGCGGGTCTGGCCGCGACGCCGCCCCCACCTGGGGACGAGGCTTCTCGGCGGCGATCTGGCGGACCGCGCAGACCACGACGGACCCGAGGGTGCGGAACAGCCGGTCCAGGGCGCTTCCCCCGCCCCACTGAGGGTCGGAGAGAGCCCCCCGCACCTCCCCGAGGACGGCGGGCGCTACCTCCCCGGCGCACGCGGCGACCGCGTTGACGAAGCCGGGGCAGGCGGGCAGGGCGAGCAGGGCGAGCAGGAGGAACGTCGGGCGCGTCATGCAGCAGGGGCCGTGATGACCCCGCTACCGCTACTGGCGATCGTTGGGGCCGTGGCAGTAGAGGCAGTCGTCGTCGCCCCCGTCGCTGTCCAGGTCGTATACGCACTGGCCGGTGGGGGAGCCCTCGCAGTCATGGCCCCCGAACATCAGGTCGGCGCGGGGGTGCTGCGCGCGCACCTTAGAGGCGTTCACCTCGAACTGCGCCGAGCGCGCCTCCTTGCGGGCTTGCTCGGCGCTCCGCTCGTCATCACGGCGGAGCAGGTCGGCGATCCGCTCGGTGAGCAGCGGGGTCGCCTCGGGTCCGCTGAGGGTGAAGTGGACCGCGTTCTCGACCCCCCGGTGTCCGTCCCCGCCACGCGTCTCGCGCAGCTTGTAGACAGACAGGCCGTCGCTCAGCCACACGCCGACCGGGGATCTCCCGCGATCCCCAAGCGGGTCCCACGACGGCGGGCAGCCCGCGCTGACCCAGTCGACGAACGCCTGGTTGACGTTGAGGTCTGCGCGCCACCCCACGTGCGTCCCGCGGTTCTTGACCATCAGGTAGGGGGTGAAGGTGAGGTAGCAGAGCAGCCCGTTCGGCGGGACGCGAACCTCTATCTGGTCCGCGTGGTCGAAGCAGGTCCCGCACTGGGCTGCTGTGTCGCGGGTCAGGCTCAGGTCGACGCGCGGCTGCCGGATCTCGTACGTCTCGTCGCGGCCCGACACCGGCACGGGGAACTCCAGCCGGAACCCCGTGACCCCCAGGAGGGTGTCCTGGATGTAGCCGGTCAGGTTCTCGGCCGTCAGAGACGAGTCGCCGATCACCGTGCGGGCCGTCTCTAGGGCACGGAGGCCCGTCGGGGGTCGCGCGCGCACGACGAACTCGCCGGCCCGGGTGCAGAACGACAGGGTGAGGGTCATGCGGATACGGCGCCCGCTGGGCCGCGCGTGGAGCTGAGGCTAGTAGAGCGGCAGGTTGCCGGTGAGGGCGTCGACGTCCTCGTCCCGTGCGGGGCCGATGGCGATCATCGTGACGGTCTCGACGTCGTGGAACTCGGTGAGGCCGGCGTCCCGGATGACGAAGGAGCGGAGCCCGCGGGCGAGCGCCGCCTCGTGCAGCGCCAGCAGCGCGGCCAGGTCGGGCACGTGGACGGTGGCCTTGCGGTACGACGAGGTCAACCACTCCACGGCCACGGGGTCTAGCTGGATGGTCGCGGTCCCGTCCGGCTGGAGCGCCTTGGTGACCAGCGTGGCCAGCCACGCGAGGGCGGCGTGCCCGCCCTGCGAGATCTCCTTGCCGCGTCGCACCTTGAGGTCGCGGCGAACGACGAGCACCTGTTTGATGGGGGCCTTGTCCATGCGGAGACCTGTCGGTCCCTCCGCGTGCAGAGCTGACGGCTCGGAGCTCCGCGGGAGGGTTGACAAAACGGGTTGGTAGCCCTCGTGCGGCCTGGCCAGGATCAAGCGGGCCGCGCCCCCGTTGGGTAGTGTCCCCCATGAGTGTTGTGCGGTACGCGATCCGCAACGAGAACGGGGACTACTGGAAGCGAGGCGTCGGGGGGTGGAGCGGCAGGATCGAGGACGCGCTCCTGTGCGACACGGACGCGGTTCAGGCGCAGTGCAGGGAGATCCTCCTGTGGGAGCGGAGGCACACGCGGCGCCTTACTCTCGTTGAGGTCACCCAACGGCCCCCGGCCGCAGCTGGGACCCTCCCCTCCCGATCGGATGCGACACCTATCCCCGCTCCTCGATCATGAGCATCAAGGACCATACGGAGGCGGACCGGCGGATCGCACGACGTCTCGCCAGCCAGCGGATCGCCAAGGGATTCGACCTCGAGGAGGTTCCGCAGTGGATGGAGAACCTCCCGATCGTCACGGAGCGGGACGCGCGCGCCCTTGCGGAGATCGCTCGCGAGTCCAAGACCCTCATCGAGGAGCGCAGGGAGGCGGTGCGCAGCGGGCAGTACGCCAAGCTCGTCGCCAACTACCACAAGTTCGCGGCCCTCTTCCAGAAGCTCGACCGCGTTGGGCTCACCGAGTACGCCGTCCACCGGGAGGACGACCTGGAGGAGCTCCAGCAGAAGGAGCGCAAGCAGCTCCAGCAGGAGTCAGCTCCAGATCGTTGATCTACCTCGACTACGAGGTATGACGACCTCACGCCAAGAGCAGTTCGGCCCGCTGGTTCCCGCCTCGAACTTCGAGGTGCGTCGCATCCACAACAAGCAGCTACAGGTCCGGAGCTGCGCCTTCCTGATCGAAGGCTTCGGGGTCTGGGATGTCGAGAAGAACGGCTGGGTGAGCCTGGGCAAGCCCGTCATCTCTCGGCAGGGCGACCGTGTCCACCTGCCCTACGTGCTGCGCCGCAAGAAGGACGCGCAGGAGGCCGTGTCCCAGGGGCTGTACGCCGGCTACGAGGTCGTGCCGGACGGACGGCTCGAACCGCTCGGAACCTACGTCCCGCCCCTCAGCTCCGGGGGGCGGTCGAACCTAATCTCCCTCACATGACCCCTACCTACGTGCCGGGCGTGTTCCCGCCCGGCCTCATCGACCGACTGCTCGTCGAGGTTCCCTGGGTCGAGGCGACTGAGACCCGACGCGAGTGCTTCATGGCGGAGGAGTCGTTCCACTACACCTACGG
>CAZMBE010000073.1:0-4379 GCA_964564625.1 uncultured Syntrophaceae bacterium
TTCTCTTGTCTAAAGGGGGGCCCTTTTGGACGCCGTTCGCGGGTCCCCATTCAGTGCTGATTGACATTGAGTTCGTCGAAGAAGGGAAACTAGTGGTACTTCGGCATGAAGGCGCACGTGGGCGCCGATGCTGAAAGCGAGCTCGTGCAAACGGCGGGCGTGACGACGTGCAAGGTGCACGGACCGCCTGATCCGCGAGGACGACGCGGCGGTCTATGGGGACAAGGGTTATGCGAGCGCGGCCTCAAAAGACCCACCGCAGCAGTCAAAACGTTATACCAACCGATAAAACCGAGTTTGCCGTCACCTCGCAGTGCTAGTAAGCGTGCTATTAAGCCGCTCCTTAACGATTATTAACGAATTTACTGGGCGGGCGCATCCGCGGCGTTAGGCAACGTGGGACGGTTAGTACACGTCTTTCGGCCGCATAATTTGAACGAAGGTCATCAGCAATATACGTATATCGAGCCAAATCGACCAATACTCAATATACCAAATATCATGGTCAATCCGACGTCGCATTGAGCCGACATCAGGCGTTTCGCCGCGGCAACCGTTGACTTGCGCCCAGCCGGTAATTCCGGGCTTCATCTTGCGGCGCATGGCGTAGGTGGTGATCAGCCGATCATACTCGTCGTCATGCGCCAAAGCATGGGGGCGCGGCCCGACGAGCGACATGTCGCCGCGCAACACGTTGAGGAGTTGCGGCAACTCGTCGATGCTGAGCTTGCGCAGCAGCTGTCCGAGTCCGGTGACGCGCTGATCATTTCGTTGAGCTTGTCGGACAACTGGCCCATTATCCAACGTCGACATCGTTCGAAACTTGAAAATTCGGAAACGACGTCCATTGAAGCCGACCCGAGATTGCAAGAAGAATGCGGGTCCCGGCGTCTCTAATCGGATCGCGAGCGCTACGATGCCGAACAGTGGGAACAAGAAAAATAGACAAGCGGCCGCGAGGCACTGGTCGAGAGCCTGTTTCAGTCTGCGCTGTAACGGGCTAAGCGGAGCGCGTTGGATCTCAACCGCCTTGCTATCTCCAAATTCGTAAAGCGGCCGCGCCAGAAGCCGGCTAATTGTCATTTCAGGTATCAACTTCACAGGAATCGGCAAGACCTTAAGTGTTGAAATAACATCATCCACAAGGTCGGCGTCCGACCAAGGGATCGCCAAGATGATTTCATCCATATTGGCCGATTGCGCATAAGCGATCACCTCTCGCATGCGTGCGGTGACCGCATCCTTCAATTCAGCAGCTGGAGCGTCCACTCCTGGAAGCGCGAAGGTATGCGAAATCGAATAACCAGAACGCTCAATCCTGCGAATCAAATCGTTTTTCTTTAGCTGATCGGCCATGCCGACGAGCGCGACCCGTTTACGGGCGAAAGCTCCTCTTGCAATAGCGGATGCTAACATCCGCGCGAAAACTACGCGGGATCCTACGAGAAGCAAAAGCCCTCCGCAGAAGAAAGTCAGCGTCGCGCCACGCGAAAACATTGCACCGATCTTTAGCACGAAGACAATCCCCACCGCGCACCCGAAAGCAATAATCCAAGTGGTTGTCGCTCGCCTGATCTGCAGCCAAATTCGCAATAAATTTGACGGCCGATGGACCTCGGCGGAGCGCGCAAAGGCAGAATATAGCGCTGCGATCGCAAATCCAGATCCGACATAAGTGCTGGGGTCGCCATTTGTGTAAGCTATCGCGTCATACAGAAAGCCCGATCCAATCCCGGCTAGGAATATCCAAAACGCGTCGAGAGTCGCGACAGTCGGCGATATTGCTCTGTACGATAGAGGAAAAGCTATCCAACGGCGGGGCGACGCGCTGATATTTTCAGAGCGGCTAAATTCGATATCATCGACAACGTGGGCTAGGGATTGTGTGCGCATAAGCACCCATACTCGTTGATAGCCCCCGCCACATCAAGATACTGACCATAAAGCTGACGCATGCCAATTGTACTGAAGAGGTAGACAAATTGGGTTGGTATTCGTCATCCATGCGTCGAGCTAACTAGATGAAATAGTAAAAGATGCTGACTCATTTTGTTACTACTTTACGGCGGCGCTCCGCGCGCTTTGTGAGACAAGCTTCGCCTTCTTCTTCACCGCCCACAACACGCCGGCCGCTTCCGCCGCGCGCTTCTTTTTGGCGCTCGCATAATCCTTGTCGCCATAGACCGCCGCGTCGTCCTCGCGGATCAGGCGGTCCGTGCACCTTGCACGTCGTCACGCCCGCCGCGTGCACGAGCCCGCTTTCAGCATCGGCGCCCACATGCGCCTTCATGCCGAAGTACCACTGGTTTCCCTTCTTCGACGAACTCATCTCGGGATCGCGTTTCTGCTCCCTGTTCTTCGTCGAGGGCGAGGCCGCGATCAGCGTCGCGTCCATGATCGTGCCGCCGCGAAGGAGCTCGCCCTTCGCCGCCAGATGCTCGGAAATGGCCGTAAAGATCGCCTTCGTCAGATCGTGACGCTCGAGCAGATGGCGGAAGTTGAGGATCGTCGTCTCGTCGGGGATCGCGTCGCGGCCGAGCTCCAGCCCTGCAAAAGCCCGTATCGACTGAATGTCGTACAGCGTTTCCTCGGCGCCGGGATCGGACAAGTTGTACCATTGCTGGAGGCAGTAGATGCGTACCATCGTCGAAAGCGGAAATGGCCGACGCCCTCCCTGGGCGCCGACCGGGGATAGGGCGGCTCGATCAACGCTTCGAGCTTGGCGCACGGCACCACGGCCGCCATCTGGGCGAGGAAAACGTCCCGCTTCGTCCGCCTCTTCTTAAACGCAAAATCGAGCGACGAAAAGCTAGGCTGGTTCGCCATCAACCGCCTCCTCGAATCAACGACCTCAGTGTGCCACGTTCGGAAGGCTGTTCAGAGGTTCCTTAGTTTCCATTCGATAGGCGCATTTTTCGAGATGCCCCGAATTGAGCGTCCATGGGATGAAGACTCGTTCGAAGTTCCAGCTTATCGATGATATCGATGAGAGTCGCGGCCTTAGAGGCAGCTGCCGTGCGGTTACGGACGCCCAGTATACGCATAAGCGCGGCAGCGTGGATCTTGGTAGTCGCCTCCGTGATATGCAGTTCGCGTCCTATTTCCTTGTTTGACAGGCCGTGAGCAATAAGCGAAAGCACCTCCTGTTGACGCGCGGTCAACATGAATCGTTCCTTATCGACGGGCCGCATGATCGACCTATCATTACCAGGAGAAAAAGCGTCCGTATTCGCAAGCGATATAGGCACATAAATCCGTCCCGACAAAACGTCCATGATTGCATTGAGAATTTCAGTGTCGGAACCGTGCTTGGGTATAAAACCATAAAACCCCGCTGCGAGGGTCGCTAGGATGTGTGTTCGTGACTCCGATGCGGAGATGACCGCCCACCGCGTGGCTGTAGACGCGTCGCAAGCGCGGCGCAATGCCTCGATAAATTGAAAGTGAGAATCTTCCATATCTACCAGGATAAGGTCGATGAATTCCTTAGTCCGGATCTGTGCGTAAGCGTTTAGATGACTATTCGCCTCAAGAACTTCCGAGTGCGGTATATAAGCATTAATTATTATTCGTAGACCAGTTCTATACACGCTGCTTTCATCTACGATTAAGATACGAGCCATTTCATCGTCCGATGCTGTCGGTGACAACCGTATTTGGCAAAAAATAATACGGATCCTGTCCGTGCCGGCTGGCAGATGTTCTCTTATCGCCCGATATAAAAATCTCCGTTTTGACTATTGTCAGATTACGTAGTGAATCTGGGTGTATTGATTGCGATCAGCTATTTCGACCGTTCCACAGCTCTGTTGATGCTCGATTTATGACCGACAAGCCCAATACCGATACAGCTGCTATAACTTACTTGCCCGCTGCTTGCGCCGATAACAGCAAGCAACAGTTGCATCTTGACTGGAGAATTCTGGTTATCGGCGCAGCGCTTTGCTCAACGGTTGTCTGGTTAGGCTTTATCGTCTGGTTGGCCGTTCGGGTGAGCGGTTTTCTTCTAAACTAATACCGAAGGGAGTTCCCCCGGCTCTGCCAGGGCTATCGCATTTGACAGAGCAGCTTGAGCATGAACGCGTTGTTCCATCCGGCGCGCTTGAGCTTGGTCGTCAGTGATCCCTTGCTTTGATCGAGGCGGGCGACGTCGAGCGCACGGCGGCGGAGCACGGCGATGTTGGCCGGACCGTTGTCCTTGCGGTTGCGCGCCGCGTCCTCGCCGAACGAGACATCGAGCTGCCAGTGCAGCGCGTTTTCGATCTGCCAATGCGCACGCGCGGTTTCCAAGAGTGCCTGCGGCGACAGCTTGCGCGACAACGCGAAGATGCGCACGTCGGTCGTGGTCTTGCCGTCGATCTGCCTCGTGGCCTCAATAC
>CAZMBE010000074.1:0-4317 GCA_964564625.1 uncultured Syntrophaceae bacterium
TCCACGGCCAGTTCCTGAAGCTGGTCCAGGGCCAGGCGCCGCTGCGCTTCTGAGGAGCCGCTGTGGTTGCGAAGCCGGTCTGCTTCCAGGATCGCCGCGGGGCCAGGGTCTATGGGGGGTGCTGAGATGCCGGGGCAGGTCGGACCGATCACCATCGACATGAGGGAGCTCTGGCCGTTCCCGCCGGGACGGACCTTCGTCTACGATACCGGCGGGCACATCCGACAGGAGTGGCTGGAGGACCGCAGCCGCTTCACCGTGCGCCACATCTACTACCCCGATGACCCCGCGCGCTACCCGACGGAGGACGTGATGGTGTGGAGAGCGACCAAGCTCTGCTACACCGACACCTACGTATGCTCGTTCAAGATGGACAACGCGGGCGCCGAGCTCCGCGCCGAGCGGCCGATGGACGGCCGCGGCACCGACGACATCTGCTGTCGGCGGCTGGTGGGCGGGGTCACTGTGAGCTGCCCCTACACGGACAGGGTGGTGGGAGGGCCGGTGGGGGCCCTGCGGCTGGAGGGGACCACCTGCGGCAACCTTCGGCGCCGCTTCTGGAAGGAAGAGCACTTCTTCTGGCGGGACCCGTCCCACGGCTGGATCTGCATCGCCTCCCACGGCTGCGTGGGTAAGGAGGACCGGCCGGGCCACCGTCAGCATGACGTTCACCGCCCGGCGAGTGCGGCTGGTGGTGCGGGACAACGGCCGGGGGTTCGCGGTGCCTGAGATCCTGGGGGATCTGGCCGGCAAGGGGAAGCTGGGGCTGGTGGGCATGCAGGAGAGGGCGCAACTCATCGAGGGGAGCTTCGAGATAGACTCAAAGCCTGGGGAGGGCGCCACCCTGCGGGTAGAGGTGGCATGCGCAGCGGCTACCTCCCCTTCCAGACAGGCTTGCGCTTCTCCACTAAGGCCTTCGCCCCCTCCGGGGCATCCTCGGAGAGCGCCACGTAGCGGCTGATCTCCGTCTCCAGGCGCAGCCCCTCAGCGAGGGGAATCTCCATGCCCGGGTAGGCCAGCCGCTTCACTGCCCCCACCGCCACCGGCCCGTTCTGGCAGATCCTAGCTGCCAAGGCCGCTGCTTCCTTCATCAGGTCATTCAAGGGCACTACCTGGTTGACCAGGCCGCACTCCAGGGCCGTCCGCGCATCGATGAAGTCACCGGTGAACAGCATCTCCAGGGCCCGGCCGAAAGGAACCAGTCGGATGATCTTCTGGGTGCCGCTGTTGCCCGGTATAACGCCCTGCTTCATCTCCGCCAATCCCAGGCGGGCGTTGTCCGCCGCAATGCGGATGTCGCAGGCCATCGCCAGCTCCAGGCCGGTTCCCGTGCATACGCCGTTGATGGCGGCGATGACCGGCTTCCAGACCGGCATGCCTCGCATGGGGTTCTCGTCCGGCACCAACTGCCCCCCCTCGCGACTCCCGGGTGGCATGTTCATCCATTCAGCCAGTTCCTTGAGGTCGTTCCCGGCGCAGAAGGCCTTCGTGCCCGCGCCGGTGATGATGGCCACCCACACGGCGGAATCATCCCTGAGATCCTTCCACGACCTGAGCAGGCCATCCCAAGCCTCCGCGTTCATGGCATTGTGGACCTCCGGGCGATTCAGGGTGATGTGGGCCACCCGGCCCTTCTTCTCGTAGCTCAGCGCCGGCATCTTCAATCCCCCGGGCCTCTCAATCGACGCGGTCACGCCATACGCCGTCGACCAGCACCTTCTTGCTCGTGTCCTGCACGCGGGCGCCCCTGAAGGTGCGAATGTACTCTTCGGGCATGGTGATACCGGCCGCGGTGGCGTACTTGATCATCCTGGTTATCTCTACCACCTTCGCAGCGACGCTGTAGACTCGGGCCATCCCGGCCTTGTCGTCCAGCACCCCGTGCTCGAGGTACGCCGGCCGTTCCCCGAACGCTGTCCTGCTGGCGATGGCATGCCCGCGGGCCACTACAAATCCCGCTCCCCTGCCCGCAATCTCCAGGTCTTCCAGGGCACGTTCCATCCCGATCCCGAGGAATCCGACACTCAGCGTCCCGCTGACCTTGTTCCTGAACTTGGTGGTGAAGAAGAGATAGTATCTCCAACGCGACAGCAGTGTCGGCCAGATCGGGGCCGCACCGACGTTCCATCTTGCAGGGCGCCCGGTTCTCGATACACCACTGGCAGTGCTGACAGGGGGCTATCTTCAGCCCGGCCAGGGTCACCAACTCGGTGCTCACCCCCGGGCTCACCCCCGGGATGCCCTTGACGGAGTCCAGGGCGGCCTGGACCATGATGTCGCAGTTGCCGCCGTTGATGGGCGTGCCCGAGATCCCCAGAAGCTTGATATCAACCTCAATCATCAGGACTCCTTCTTCATGTCCGGCAGTTTTGGCGGGCTCAGGTAGTTCAGCTCGCATCCCAGCGCCGTCATGGGGCACGGTTGCCCCAGCTCGTGGGCAATCGCCAGGGCGTAGCTGAGGTCCTTGGAGCCGACGTAGTAGCTTGGCAGCGGCGGATCGGTGAACATGGACTTGATCCATTCCCTGTTCTGGACCATGAAGCTGTTGCCGGATCCGTTCTTCATATGATTGATCAGCATCTCTTCGCTGGCGCCGTTCCTCATGCCCCAGGCGACGGCCTCGTATGCCACCCGGGCGTTGATGGTGGCCGCGATGTTGTTCGCCAGCTTGAGTATCTGGCCGGTCCCCAGCTTACCGCAGTAGGTGATCTTACCCAGCCTCTCCAGAACGTGCCGGTACTTCTCCAGCGCCCCCTGGTCGCCCCCGGCGCTTATGCCCAGGGTTCCCGCTTCAGCTCCCATGCGGGCGCCGACCACCGGGGCGTCGAATACGTCCACGCCCCTGGACGCGGCGGCATCAGCCACCTTTCGGCAGAAATCCGGGGAGAAGGTGCCCATCAGCAGGACGACATCTCCCTCCTTCAGGCCTTCCAGGAGGCCGTCAGGGCCGAAGATGACCTCCTGGGCCTGCTTGTCTCGGTCTGTACCTGGATGATGGTGACGTCTGGATTGGCGGCCACCTCTTTCGGGGTCTTGACCTCCTTCGCGCCCAGCTTCAGCATCTCCTCCACCGGCTCGCGCCGCCGATGTCCGCACACCGTCGTCTGGAATCCCCCGCTGACGATCCTCCCGGCCATGGCCAACCCGATGTCGCCCAGCCCGATGAATCCGACTCTGTTGACCTTGTCAGACATCCGTCCTCCTCTCTTGAAGGAGCCTTGGAGCGCCTCGAATGGTCTGATCCTAGAAGCGATGTGGGGTGGCCGGCAATCCGGCAAACGGGGGATTCACCCCTGGGGAAGATGCGGAACAGAATACGCCCAAATGGCGCGGGCGCGGCGGCAAACACTTAGCGGATGGTGTACTGCCACTGGCAGAAGATATCGTTCTGGTTCTTGCGTGGAGGAACCCTGATGCAGGTCAGTTCGATGGCCGGGTTGAAGAGCTTCGAATGCTTCTCCCGCATTATGCCGCAGGACGCCGTGCAGTGGATGGCGTCTCTCCCCTGGCCCTCTTTCTCCAGCGCCGCTATGGTGGGGCAATAGGCGACGGTTCTGATGGCATCATTGCGGTCCAGTATCCGGACGCTCTCCTCCAGCACCAGCCCATCGGGCCTGGCATCCATCACCTTCATGTAGTCGGCCACGTCCCTGCCCTCTACGCCGAGAAGCTTCGCTAGCCTTCCGACGTAGAACTGCATTACCCTGTCCCACGCACGGACGTTGGCCTGCAGCGCCGTGTCATTGCCGGCAGCGTCCTTCAAGGACAGGTACCACAGGCCATCCAGCATTATCATCATCCGGGAAGACAGCTTCACCAAGTCGCGAAGCTCGCTCCCGGACAGCTTCTCCAGCTTGGGGTCGGCGGATACATTCAGCCTCTGGTCATTGGGCGATGTCACTTCGTCTCTCTATCTAGCGTTCAAGCCTGCCGGGCTCTGCCGCGGATATGGTCTCCCTCGTCAAAGGAACTCCCCAAGTGGCCCCGATCAGCACTCTATTATGCAGCCGCGCGGCCTAATCCGGCAAACGGAGCCCGAATCCGTGAATGGTTGCCGGATTCCCTTCTGGCGCACGAGGGGGTAGACTCTCACCCAAGAGGTGGGAGGAAGAATGAGAAAGAAATCAGCGCTGGCACTGACCATGATTGGTGGACTCCAGGCGGCGACGACTACCTGGGCCGGGGTGGCGCCCCTTATTGAGGCCATGCGGCAGACCGAGGTAACGGGCAAGGCGGACAAGAGGCAGGGGCTTCTCCTGCCGGGTGAGGCCGGGCCGCTGGCCGGGCTGGCGGAAGTCAGCCGTCATGTGGTGCGGG
>CAZMBE010000075.1:0-4284 GCA_964564625.1 uncultured Syntrophaceae bacterium
CGCGATCCGGCCCGGCGCGATCCGGCCCGGCGCGATCCGGCCCGGCGCGCCGGGCCCGGCCCGCGTCGCGGCGGCGGGAATTGGGGCGGCGAATCGTCGCTTTCGCGCCCATCGGGACGCCCGCCCGCGCGCGAGAATCGCCGCAGCGCCATCGATCCGCCATGTCACGCCAGCCCGTCACCGTCGAAGCACCCGCCGGCAGTTCGCTGCCCGAGGGTCGCGTCGCGCCGGCCGCGCCGGACGGCGATCGCGCCATCACCCTGATCCCGTCGGCCGCCTACGTCGAGACCGAACTCGCCGCGGAATACGGGCGCGTGCCGCCGGCGTTCCTGCCGGTCGGGCACCGGCGCCTGTACGAGTTGCAGCTCCAGGTCGTCGGCGCCGACTCGAAGGTCTGGCTCAGCCTGCCGGCGAGCTTCAAGGTGCCCGAGACCGATCGCGCGTGGCTCGCGCGCGCGGGCGTTCGCATCCTGCAGATCCCCGACGGGCTCACGCTGTCGGACTCGCTGAGGTTCGCGCTCGACCTGATCGGCGAGATCGGCGCCGGGCTTCGCATTCTCCACGGCGACACGCTGATCCTCGACGCGCCGCTCGCGCGCACCGACGTCGTCGCGGTCGGCGAGCCGCAGGACGGCTACGCGTGGGGCCGGCTGAGCGCGCTCGACGGCGACGCCGACCCGAACCGCGTGCTCGCCGGGTACTTCGCATTCTCGGACGTCGCCGAGTTCAGGCGCTGCCTGTGCATGGCGCAGGGCAGCTTCCTCGACGCCGTCGCGCGCTACCACCGCGTGCACCCGCTGGCCGAGGTGCGCGTCGGCCGCTGGCTCGACTTCGGGCACCTGCAGACCTACTACCGAGCGCGCTGCGGCGTGTCGATCCAGCGCGAGTTCAACGAGCTCGACATCGACTTCCGACGCATCCGCAAGAGCGGACGCGACGGCGCGAAGATCCGCGCCGAGGCCGACTGGTTCGAGCACCTTCCCGCGAGCCTGCGCTCGTACACGCCCGCCCTGCTCGGGCAGGGGCTGCGAAGCGACGGGCGCCCGTGGTACTCGCTCGAGTACCTGCCGCTGCCGACGCTGCACGAGCTCTACGTCTTCGGCAGCCTGGCGTCCGGCACCTGGCGCGGCATCCTGGGCGCCTGCGCCGAGTTCCTCGTCGACTGCCGCCAGACCGCCCGCGCGATGAGCGGCGCGCCGGTCGCCGGCGAGCCCGCGCTGCGCGACCTGATCGCGCGCAAGACCGACGAGCGCCTGGGCGCGTTCCTGCGCCAGCGGGGAATGAGCGCCGGCGCGCGCTGGCGCTACGCGGGAACTCCGTTGCCGCCCCTCGAGGAGATCGCGCGGATCACCGCGCAGGCGGTCGGCGGCGATCCGGCGTGCCACCGCAGCATCGTGCACGGGGACTTCTGTTTCACGAACATCTTCTACGACTTCCGCACGCAGCGCGTGCGCGTGATCGACCCGCGCGGCTCGCTCGACGGGCGCCACAACTCCGTCCTGGGCGACTGGCGCTACGACCTCGCAAAGCTGTCGCACTCGCTCGTCGGCGGCTACGACCACATCCTCGCCGGACGCTACCGGCTCGAAGGCTTCGACGAGCGCGACGCGAGGCTCGAGTTCCCCGAGGACGACGCTTTCGGACGTCAGCGCGAGCTCGCCGACGCGATCGTGGTCGAGTCGATGACGCCGTGGGACACCGAGATCATCGCGATCGTCGTCCACCTGTTCCTGTCGATGCTGCCGCTGCACTCTGACCGGCCCGACCGGCAGCGCGCGTTCCTGGCCAACGCGCTGCGCCTGTTCCACGACCACTTCGTGCGTCGATGATCGTCATTCCGATGGCGGGCCTGAGCCGGCGCTTCACCGACGCCGGCTACGCGCTGCCCAAGCACCGGCTGCCGCTCGCCGGGGCGACGCTGTTCGAGCGCGCGGTCGGGTCGTTCGACGCGTACTTCGCGACCGATCCGTTCCTCTTCGTCGTGCGCGACGTCGAAGGTGCTCCGGCGTTCGTCGCCGAGACTGCGCGCGCGCTGGGCATCGCACGCTTCGAGGTCGCGGTGCTGGATGCGCCGACGCGCGGGCAGGCCGAGACCGTCGAGCTCGGGCTGTGCGCGATCGGCGCGCCCGGCGCGGACGAGCTCGTGATCTTCAACGTCGACACGATCCGGCCCGGCCTGCGGATCGCGCGCCGGGCCGGTTCGTCCGGCACGCTCGAGGTGTTCCGTGCCCCGGGCGAGCACTGGTCGTTCGTCGAGCCGCAGGCCGCCGCCAGCCCCTGGGTGAGGCGCTGCACCGAGAAGGTCCGAATCGGCGAGCTGTGCAGCACCGGGCTGTACCGGTTCGCGCACGCGGAGGACTTCGTCCGCGCGCTCGACGACGAGCGTGCGCGCCCGTCGTCGCCCGAGCTGTACGTCGCGCCGCTGTACAACCACCTGATCGCGCGCGGCCTGCGCGTGGACTGGGTCGAGGTGCCCGCCGCCGACGTCTGGCTGGCCGGCGTTCCCGCCGAGTACGAGGCGACGAAGGCCCGCCTCGAGCGGGCGTCCCCCGGCGAGGCGCGCCGGACCGCGCCGCAAGCGACCTGACGCCCGTCGACGACGCGCTCACTCACGCACGGACCGAACCGACCATGATCCTCGTCTTCAACGTCTACCTCACGTCGAAGCCGCGCTACGCGGGCATGGCGTACCAGTCCGAGGTCGACCGCTACGTGGCGCGCGTGCGCGGCGCCGACTCGGTGTTCCGCACGCAGTCGAAGGTCGACATCTGCCGCTACTCGCTGGCGAGCCTCGCGACGATCCCCTGGACGGACGCGATCGTCAACATCGAGCTCGACGACGCGTACACGCCGGACGAGCAGGCGCGCGTGCTCGACGAGGCGCGGGCGCTCTTGCCGAACGCGACGGTCTCGGGGCGCCGCGTGAGCACGCGCCGCGGGTGGATCGAGCTGTGGGAGGCGATCCGCGCGAAGCACCCCGACGGCTGGGTCTACTTCTGCCCGAACCACGATCACGTGTACATGGCGAGCGACCCGTCGATCCTCGGCCAGTACGTCGACTTCGCGCGCCAGGTCCGCGAGGTCACGAAGAACGTGACGCGCGTGTGCGTGTCGCACCAGCTCGAGAACCTGCTCGCGCTGCGCGAGGGCTCGCCGATCCGCAACATGTTCCTGCTCGGCGGCGAGATCGTCGCCGAGCGACCCGACTTCGTCGTCGCCCGGCGCGCCTTCTACGCGTGGGACAGCTATTACGTCGCGCACGTCGACGACCTGCTCGCGTACTTCTTCGGCAGCCTGCAGGAGGGCTACTGCCCGCGCGGCGAGGACTGCTACCCGTATCCGTTCCCGAACGTCGGCAATCTGGCGCTGATCCCCAAGCGCCGCCTGTGCGACCACTACGACGGCTACCCGCACGTCTTCGCGCACCAGGTGTTCCTGAAGCGGTACGGCTACCGGTTCATCGACCGCATCCCGCCGCTGTTCATTCCGCCGGGGTTCTTCGAGCGCGACGTGAAGCTGCGCTACGGGCACGCCGAGCGGCGTCCGGGGTGGGTCCAGGTGAGCCCGACGCGTTCGCCGGCGTCGTTCCTGTCGCCCGACGGCGCCGACCTGTGCTGCGAGTACCACCAGATCCCGCACTTCTGGCTCGACCGCATCAGCGCGACCGACGTCCACCCGGCGCATCGCGCGGCGGCCCGCTCGAGCGGGGCGCCGTCCAGCGTCGAGGACGACAATCCGTTCCACGACTTCGCCAGCACGCTGCCGCCGATGAACCCGCGCGTGCTCGATCCGTACCAGGGCTTCGAATACGCGTAGGCGCGCGCCGCCCGCTCAGGGCCGAACGACCACCACCCGATGCATGTCGCGGTACACGACGCGCATCGGCAGCCCGGCGCGCTCGAAGCGCTCGTAGCCCTCGCGCGCCATCAGCGCGGCCGCGCCCGGCTGCGCCCGCCACAGGCGCTCGAACGCGTCGAACGTCGGCACCTGCCGCCGCGGCTCGATGCGGATGCCGGTCGCGAACTCGTCGACCCACGCCACCAGCGTGACCGGGCGCCCGAGGTAGAAGGGAAGCGACTGGTCGTAGGTGCCGACCGAGTAGAACGGGGCCGACGGGTCGATGCGGCCGCGCAGGGACTCGACCATGACGCGTGCGGACTTCAGCGGCGCGAGCGTCTGGTGGCCGAGCATCACGACCTGCGTTCCGGCGAGGCTCGCGAACGCGAGCGCGGCCACGGCCGCGAGCGCCGCGCCGCGGCGCGCGGCGAAGACCGCGACGAGCGC
>CAZMBE010000076.1:0-3312 GCA_964564625.1 uncultured Syntrophaceae bacterium
GTTGGGAGGTTGGGAGGTTGGGAGGTTGGGAGTAGAAATACCTTGTAGTATAGAGGGACTTGACAGAGGGAAGGGGATATGGTATGGTGTATGGACCATTGGCTAATTGGTTTTCTGCCATTCCCCCGATTTTTGATTTACTCTAATTGAAAGTGAAAACAGGAGATATTATCATGGCAACAAAAGAAAAGGCAATGCAATATGCACAAGATGCAGCAAATAGATCGGGTAAAGTATATGCAATACAGAGATGCAACAATGGTCAATGGTTATATGCATCAAAACAATATTATGATATGGCAAATTTGAGTGATGCTGAAAGAGAAACAATTACAACTGTTACACCATCACCACAAATACAGAGGAATCAGAAATGAATTGGCTAGATAAGGAATCATTGGAAATAATTGGAATTGGAGTATTCACAGTATTTGTAGTATATCCTATACTGATAAATGCAGTGCTTGGAATATTCTCTCTCACTGATTCGGAAGATGGAGAAGATTAAATCATGAATGCAGATACTATTAGGAAACAAGAGATTGAGCTTGCAATGACTCTTTCACCGCGCAATTATTTCTATAATGCCAGAAGGAGAGGTTATAGTTACAAATATATCAAAACCATACTCGGTATTGTGTGGGGAATTAGTGAGATTACAGTGTAAGCTCTCACCATTCTACCACCATAATTCCATAATTCCATAATTCCATAATTCCATAATTCCACAACTTAACTGATTCTATACTACCATATCATGAAAATCCTATGCTCATATTCTGGATTAGAATTCCAGACACAATACTTTCCAGGAGTCTTAGACACTGGAAATTATGCTCATCCGGTATTCGCTACTCCACTTCCCAAACTTTGGAAATATCTTCCTAAATGGAAAGCAGGAGAACTTACAGAAGTAGATTCATACCTGCTATTTCTTGGGATTCTCAAGCAAACTGAATTAGTAGAATGGCGTTGTCCAGTACTACGAACAACACAAACCACTGCAATTATCGCTCATAATATGGAGCATCTATTCCGTACAGTTGGTACAATAGTACAAGTTAGACATCCAAAATTTGCTGTGCCGCGATTTGTAATATCTTCTGAGACTCGCACACTTACTAATGTAAGATATTGGTTAGAGTCTTGGGATTCAGCATATTCAGCTTTCTGTAATGGATTACAAGAGCAAGAGTTACGCTCGAAACTGCAAAAGCGAGAAGCGGCATTAGAGAAGCTAATTAAAAACCATGCAATTAAACCAGAACGCTATGCACATATTCTGGCACAATGGGCATCTGAAGCAGGTGAATTTCCAGAATTTGCAGTTACACTAGAAACTGGTGAAATCACAACCTGTTCTGAATACTGGCAAGATTTAATTATCCGATGCCATAATCAGATTGACATGCTTTCAATTCCAGAATCTGATCTAGTAGAACTTCTCACTCACTGTGAAGATAATATAGAAGCTGGCTCTATTTTTTCTTACCATCTATTCAATACTCTTCGAGATGGACTAGATAGTATTCGTGGATTCTTTAGTATTGGAAGCACCACTTTCACACTACTGGATACTAACTCACCAACTCCAGATGCAATCGAATCAGCAAATCTAGCTAATCTAATTGCATCGGCACCAGTAAATGAACCAAAGAGAACTGAGTATCCATCAGATTTTGCATTTCTGAAAGCAAAGATGAAATGGAAATTAGCTCACCAATCAGGGGAATCCAAATGACAATCGAACAAATCAAAAAAAGGAAAATAAAAAGATTGATTGTGAATGATATCATCCGTACTCTTCCAACTCTCTCTACTAGATTCACAGATGCTTGCCTAGAAAAGTATTACAAACTGTACTGGAGTAAAGCATATTTTCAACAACAGTGTGTGAGCAATCTAATCTTACACCAAGATAAACTATATCATGTGGAGTATCTAGTTCCACTGACTCGCGGAAAAATGTTACTGATGGCTGACATGGACCAATTAGAACTCTCTTTTCGTGCAGTAAAACCAGAATATGAATTGCATAATGTGGTTCTAGTATCTTATCCAATGTCTCATATTAGAATTTCTGGAGAATCAAAATGACCTCACCATTACGACTACTTATTCAAAAAGCAAGAGAAAAAGCAGCCGCAGAAGCATTACCTATTCATATTCATTCACAGCAACAGCAACAGCAACAGCAACAACACAATATAACAGAACTAACAAAACCAGTACAAGAACCATCAGTACCATCAGTACCATCAGTACCATCAATACCACAAAATCCAATTCATCTTGGAGTTGATCGCTATGGTAAATCCATCGAATGGAATACTGAACAATGGGAATTCATTACTACTGCCGCAAAAGGTGACTCAGCCATTCTAATTGGTGCAGCAGGTACAGGTAAAACTACCACAATGCGTGGAACCATAGAAGAGATTCTCCGCACTCGTCATATTCCAACTATTGCAGCATCACACAAATACCTAGCATCAAATTCACCTGGAATTGTTGCAGTATCTTATACACGAAGAGCAGTACAAAATTTGCGCAAAGCAATGCCTACAGAATTACAAGGGAATTGTATTACTATTCACAAAATACTGGAATATCAACCTAATTTCTATGAAATTGAAGATCCAATAACGGGAGAATACAAGAAAACAATGCGATTTGAACCAGCGCGACATCGCTACAATCCTCTGCCTGACACAATTAAAGTAGTAATCATTGATGAATCTTCGATGGTATCTGTGGAACTATTTGCACAACTAAAAGCGGCATTGCCGCACAATCCACAATATATCTTTCTCGGTGATATTCAACAACTGCCTCCAATTTTTGGCTCTGCAATTCTTGGATTCAAATCACTGCAATACCCTACCACTGAACTAATACAAGTCTATCGTCAAGCATTGGAATCTCCAATTATCCGACTTGCACATAGAATACTTTCAGGTAAGGGTATTCCAGTAACCGAATTCCCTGAATGGAATATTCCGGGACAATTAAAACTTCATCAATGGAAAAAGAAAATATCCGCGGATTCTGCATTACTCACCATTGCCGCATTCTTTAAACAAGCCTATGATACAAAGAAGTATGATCCAACTGAGGATCAAATTCTCATTCCATTTAATAAAGCCTGTGGAACTGATGAATTAAATAAACACCTTGCAAACCATATTGCAAGAGCACATGGCCGAATGACGCATGAAATTATTGCTGGATACAACAAGCACTATTTCAGTGAAGGTGATTTAGTTCTTTATGAAAAGGAAGATGCAGAGATTGTAGAAATCAAACGCAATC
>CAZMBE010000077.1:0-3020 GCA_964564625.1 uncultured Syntrophaceae bacterium
TTATTGTATTTTGGCGTCCCCACGGGGATTCGAACCCCGGTTACCGGCGTGAAAGGCCGGTGTCCTAGGCCTCTAGACGATGGGGACGTCGATTTCATCTGAGTTTATTTCGGTAAGAGGGGTTTTCTATCCTATTGTTCACAAAAAAGTCAAGCATCAAATGATAAAAAAGGGGATTTTGAAAAAATTAACCGGAATGACAAACTGTTACGAGTGCCCTTTTTCACTCACGATACAAGGAGGATTCGCCTGGATTCATAGGAAGACCTTTTTTAACGGTTGGAAAGCGCAATACGTTTCACGACAATAACTTGTGGACAATTAGGCGTGTTTGTTTGGTAATCGTTCCCTGGGGGTATTTTGCAATGACTGGCACAAGTTCTCTCACGCTTGCTTCTATTTCTTGCTGATACGGAAGGCTGCCGATATAATCCACGTTCACGGAGAGCATTTTTTTCGAAACCGCCTTGATCCTTTCGACCACTTCATCCACGTTGCATGAACCTGTAACCCGATTAACAACCAGGTGCGGATGATATGAGGAAACCACTTCTTTCACAAGGGATAAATGACGAGGTTGTTTTTCTTTTATCAGTGTGAACAATTCTCTAATGGTGTTTTCTCTTGATCCATTAGACGGCGTGGTAAATTCATACATGAGATCCCGCAAACCCTCATCCCTCTTTTCTGGATACACTGATTCCGCCCCGAAAATCCTGTTCAATTTTCTGTACAGCGCCACTTTGAGGAACGTATATGCCTCCAAGTATGATGCCGGATCGCAGGTTGTCACTACAATCCCATGATCAGCCGCGAGGAAAAAATCGATGATGTTGAAAGTGGTATCCCCCCCGAGATCGAGAATCACATAATCCGCATCCATGCTCTTCACGGCTTTCAGTAATTTTAGCTTTTGCGCAAAAGTGATGTTTGCCGCACCGAGTTGTGAACTGTCTCCTCCAACAAAAAAGGGCCCATACCTGCTGTGAATGGCAATATCCTGGAACCTCGGAACAGTACCGTGCAGGAAATCATTGATCGACCCTTTCAGGGTTAATTCCCCTAAATAGAGATGAACATTTGCCCCTCCGAGATCAAGGTCGACCAGGACGGTCTTCTTGCCCATGGATGCAAGGAGTACCGCCAAATTTACGGCAAATATGCTCTTGCCGATGCCTCCTTTTGCCCCTCCGACAGCGATAACATCTCCCCACCCGGATCCCTGTTCATAAACTGTCAATGTATTCTCGAGAAAATAACTGTGCAGATGCTCATAGGATTCCTGGATTTTTAAAAACCGCTCCTTCCGTCGATGAAGCATATCCCTGGATTCGTGGGAATGCAGATCAGGGTGATACATTTTTGCCTTGTCACGGAACGCTTTTTTGACGGAGGCAGGAGTTACATTTTTCAGAAAATCATCGTTTCTCGCAAGCTCCGGCATAAAAAGATACGAGCAGGCAACTCGAATTCTTTTTAATTCCAAGTCATTAAGATTATGAACAGGTATCATGAAGAAGTAATTCCTTTCGAAAAAACGGACAAGAGAAATATTAGCATATTTTATGCCACATTCGTACGGTCCCATTCGGGAGATGGAAAAAGAATTCTTACCTTGAGGCGAAGACTTCAGTATAACTCAAGGGTTCAAGGGGTCGAGGATTCCAGGATTCGAGGGGAGTAAAGAAGAAGTTTCCCTTAAGCACCGGACCCCTTGTATCCATAAGTGCTCAAGTTATCGGCGTTAGCCGATGGTAGTTTACGTGGACGCTATTCAATGATCACCGGCTCTCGCAGAATGGCTTCCCTTGCCTTCGCTGCCAGCGCCGCAATTTCGGGGTGTGTTTCTTTCAGGGATGTGATCTGCCGCAGGTTATCGGCAGTCCTCAAAACCAGCATCGCCATATCCCCGTCAGAAATCCCCGCATTTACGATAATTTCGTCCCAGTCCACGCCTCTTGCCCAATCGTATAACACGGCAGATGTCCACAGATAGAGGGGCGATGCGGAAAATCCCGCGGCTTTCATTCGTTCAGAGAGCGGTCGCAGTGTCGAGAGAATCCGGTTGTAAGCACGGAGCAGTTTCCGTGAAAGCTTTTTGCCGGTTATTTTTATGTTCTGATCACCATCGTAGACGAAAGGCGCGATCATGGCTGCCAGGAGTTTGTCATCGAACGTCGGGAAAGCCTGCTGTTTCAGACATTCGGCGATAAGGAGGGGTTGGTCAAGCCTCAGCTTGGATGCCCAGAAGCCGTTTTCCGTGAGCCGGTTATTTTCATTCACGAATCCTTCCGCTCTGAGAAAATGTAAATGTTTGAGAAAATCTTCCCACAGATTCTGGCTTTCAGCCGGCTCATCTCCTCTTTTTGTTCTGTGCGAGTGTTGGTACATGGCGAATGAATTTTTAAAAATGTTCCTGATATCTTCCGGTGTCTGAGAGAGGAGGAGATTCAAGACCATTGAAAAATCATTTTTTATCTGACTTATGATATCTTCAGGTTTTTTATAGAGAAGACGGCGTATGTGTTCAATATCCATAAATCTGCCGGGAACCACAAGCAGGAACCCGATATTGTCCTGGCCGCGTCTTCCGGCTCTTCCCGTCATTTGATGAAATTCCGTGCCCTTCAAGGGATTGAATTCACGGCCGTTGAAGAGATCTGAATTAAAAAGGATAATGGTTCTGGCGGGGAAATTTACGCCTGCGGCGACAGTCGATGTGGCGAAGATGGCGCGGAGATGCCCCTTTTTCATCATGGTTTCCACGAGGAATTTCCAGGCGGGAAGTTGTCCTGCGTGATGGGAAGCCACCCTTGCAGTGTTCAGGTGGGAAAGCTGTTTGTGATTTTCCAGGTAGGGAAAACGGGAGACGAGTTCCTCCAGAGCATAATTGAATGCATTGTCGGCATCATTGTCCGGCAGCCTCCCGCAGGATTTCAGGGCGGCATCACACTCCGACCGTGATTTGAGGAAAAAGATGGCCGGCAGCAGCTGATACTTCTCTAAAATTCGGATAATGT
>CAZMBE010000078.1:0-1140 GCA_964564625.1 uncultured Syntrophaceae bacterium
AAAAGCCGCTCAAAACATTGAAAAGCTTCATCAAATATGAAAATATTAGGATTTAAAAATTATGGCTCAATACCGCATTTGAGCAATTCAAAATTAGGAGACGGAGATCATTATATTAATAGTGGTCAAGAATTTATACTTACGCAAAAACCACGTGACAGACATGATAATATTCTTGTTTTTGAGAAGTATGATGGGTCGAATGTTGGTGTTTGCAAAAAGGACAATAAAATATACGCCATAACACGTTCAGGTTATGAAGCGAAAACAAGCCCATTTAAACAGCATCATTTATATGCTGATTGGGTAAAATCCAAAGAGTGTTTGTTTATGGATTTGCTTGATGACAACGAAAGAATAGCTGGCGAATGGTTATTGCAATCGCACGGACTGAAATATGAAATTGTTGGCGATCCAATAGTTTTTTTTGATTATTTCAACCCTGAAAACGAGCGACTGATATTCAAAGACCTTGAGGCAAAAGTATTAGAGTACGGATTACCACTCCCCAGAAAATTACACGAAGGTTTGCCAATTACAGTAGATGAGTTATTGCCAACCCTAAATAAAAAAACAGATTCTATAAAAAGCGACGAACTTCCAGAGGGGATGGTTTATAGGGTAGAGAGAAATGGCAAAGTTGATTTTTTAGCGAAATGGGTAAGGGTTGATTTTCGAAATGGTCAATATTGTATCGAAGTTGATGAAAGTAATTTAACTTGGAATAAAATACAAGCCCGCTAAATAAGCGGGGTTTTTTTTATCTTTGCATATGGATAGTGTAATTATTAAAGTTGAAGTTGATGACAGCGAAGTCAAAAAGCTTCAAAAAGAAATAGGAAGGATTCCAGAAGCGCTGGAAAGTTCAGACCCGTTCAAGAAAATGAACGATGGTATTAAACAGGAATTGGGGCTTTTGGAGCAATTACGAGCGAAAGAAAAACAATTGATGTCCGACCGTGAAAAGTCCACTGACCCAAAGCAAATAAAGAAATTTAATGCTGAATTAGCTCAAACCCAGGCACAAATAAGCAAATTACAAGGCGGAGCCACTACGCTTGGGAGTGCGTTCAAGGGTGCATTTGCAGCTTTGGGGGCTTTGGGTGTAGTCGTTGGATTGGCTGAGGTTGTAAGGTCTGT
>CAZMBE010000078.1:1240-2944 GCA_964564625.1 uncultured Syntrophaceae bacterium
CTTGAAAATGCAGGATTGGGAGAAATTGCGAAAAGCCAACAAAAAGCCAATCAGGAAATAACAAATGCAATTAAAATCAAGCAAAAAAACGCTGAAATAACGAAACTAACAGCCAATATCAACAAAGGAGCATACAAAGATGAAGCCGATGCGTTGAAGCTCGCACAAGATAGAATCAAAGAGTTGCAAGGTGAAATCACCGACTTGCAGAAAGTCGAGACAAAAACCACTGAATTAACCAAAGAACAAATTAAACAGCGTGAAAAGGCGTACAAAGATTATATCGATGGTTTAAGGAATCTTCAAAAGCAATTGAACGACTTGCGAAACGAGAATAATCTGAATAAAATAGTTGACGAAAACGCACGGAAACGCACGGAAATAGCTCAAAAAGAGTTTCAGGAACTTGCGAAGCTTGAAGAGGAAGCCACAAAAGATGGCACTTTGCGAACTCAGGAATATGCAAACGCAAGATTAGCTATTCAGGATAAATATAGATTGGAGCAAGAAAAACTCACAAAAGAAATCAACGATAAGCGGGCAGCATCCGAATTAACAGCTCAACAACAAATCAGCAGCCAATACGAAGCCAATTTAGTTAGCGAACTCGCTTTAACTGATGAATTTGCGGCTAAAGAACTTGATATTGCACAACGAAAAAACAATGAACTTTTAAAGTTGCAGGAGGATTTTCAAAAGAACGGACTAATTAATACTGAATTATACGCTCAAGCCGTTGCAGGCGTTCAAAAGAAGTATGAATTAGAGCTAACTAAAGCAATTCAGGATAACAACAAAAAACGGGCTGATGCCGCCGAAAAGTTGCAACAATCATTATTTCAATCTACCGAAGAAGGGAATAAAAAAGCAATTGAAGCCGAAAAAACCAAAGAACAGCAAAAGCTTGAAATTCAAAAAACAGCCATTGCAGCGACTCAGGAGGTTAGCAATGCAGCCTTTGAGATATTGAGCCAACAACGTGAAGCAAGACTTGAAGCCGCTTTAAATGCTGTCGCACTTGAATTTGGAGCTGAACAATCCGCAATAATGAAAAGTATTGAGCTTAGAAAATCACAAGGCAAAAACACGGAGGATTTAGAGAAAAAACTTGAACAATCGAGAGAAAACCAACGAAAAAAAGAAGCTCAATTAAAAACTGAGCAAGCCAAAAAAGCAAAGGCAGCCGCAATTATACAGGCAATAATCAATACAGCTCTTGCGATTGCAGCAGCTAATACAGTTCCTTATCCTGGTAATATTCCAGCGATGGTACTTGCGGGTGTAGCAGGGGCGGCTCAAGTTGCATTGATAGCAGCCCAACCAATTCCAAAGTTCGCAAAAGGTACCATGAATGTTCAAGGTGGTGTTCCGAATAAAGATTCAGTTCCAGCTTATCTAATGCCTGGTGAATCTGTTTTTAGCAAGTCCACAACAGATGCCTACCGACCAGCATTAGAAAATATTTTCTATGGTAAAGTATCCCCAAAGCAAGCCAATGAACTTTTAGCAGGCAAAAAATCAGGTGGAATAAAATCGAGCCAAAGCAGCAGCATTACCATCAGCAACTCAATTGATTCCGATGGACTAAATTCGTTTGTTGAGGCGAATGGCAATAAAACTAAGATCATAAATAAACGCTACCATAAGAAAGTGTAAATTTTTGTTTCTGATTATCAACTACTTACGACTATTTTTACATTTTTT